>CAYSUS010000243.1:0-1716 GCA_964434165.1 uncultured Pirellulales bacterium | reverse complement strand
AGGATCAGGAACCACAGGGTGATATCCAACAGGCCCAGGCCGACCACGGTCAGGCCCATCACGGCCCCGGAGCGGAAAGCGACCTGGAGGCCCTGGTTGAGCGACCGCTGCGCGCCGGCCGAGGTGCGGCTGGAGGCCCAGGTGGCGGTCTTCATGCCGCACCAGCCGGCCAGACCGGAGAAGAAACCGCCGGTCAGGAAGGCGAACGGCACCCACTTGCTCTGCACGTTCAGACCGAAGGCCATGATCGCCAGCAGAATGACAATGACCACGAAGAACATGGCCACCACCTTGTATTGCTGGTGAAGATAGGCGTTGGCCCCCTTGCGCACGGCCTCGGCGATGCTCTGCATCTCCTCGTTGCCCGGGTCGGCCTCCATCATCTTGTTGAAGAAGACGTAGGCGAAGTAGAGGGCCGCGATCGCACTGGCGAAGGCCACGATCCAGGCGATGATGAAGCCGAGCTCGCTGGCTCCCTGCGACTCGTCCCCAGCCACGGCGCCTTTGGTGTCTTCCTCGCCGGACGTCGGCTCCCCGGGGCCTTCGGAGTCGGGCGCGGGATCGGAGGGCTCGTCGCCCTCGGCAGGCGCGGGGTCGGCGTCGGCCGGTGCATCGTCGGCCGGTGCATCGGCCGTGACGGCCGGGGCGTCCTCGGCCACGGCGCCCGGCTGGCTGTGGGCCAGGCTCATCATGGCGGCGGCCACGAACAGCAGGGCCAGCCACCACCGCTTCTTCAACGTGCCCCAAACGATGCGAGAGGCTTTCATGTCAGTCCTTCTCTCTTGCTTCGAAGATTGTGGAAATGGGCAACCGCTTCCGCCGGGTGGGGTAACGGACGGCGGCAAGTAGTCTCGCGCCGCGGTGCTTCCGCCTCTGCGGACCCGTCGCGGAGACGAAGACCACCGACCCCTCCCTATCTTGCCCGGCGCACCGGAGATTCCGCTCGCATCCACGCGCAGGCGCCCTACTGTTCGCGGGCTGGCATCCTTGAAACCACGGAATGTAATGAATGGCTTCCCAGACTGTCAACCATAGCACGTGCGCAAACTCGGAAGACTGGGCACCTCGATCGGGTGAACCTCCGCGGGCGCCGCAGAACTCCGAACCGCCTGCTAACAGTCGGGTTTGGATCGCCCGCCGCCTGCCTTTGACCTGCCGTCACGCCGGGGCCGGCGGAACATGCGTCGGAGCACTCCCCACCGGCCGCGATTGCCGGCCCGGCCACCCACCGGGGACGGCGGAACACATCCACCCGTTAGGGTTACAGGACGAGGCCGCCGACGGCCTCGATCCGAAGCCCTTACAACCCGGAAAATCGTGCCTGGGTGCGGGTTTCCCACTTGGAATCATCGCGTCCCCTGATTAGGCTGTAGGGAGGACCGCGGCAGGTCTGCTGCGCTCGCGATTCGGAACAATCCCTTATCGGAGGAATGAGGTCATGGGGTCGATCACTCGCCATCGATGGCTCGCGCTTGCTGTGGCCGTTGCGCTGCTACCCACCTTGGTCTTGGCCGCCGAGCAGCGGACTGCCTCTTCGCGCTCGGCCGCGCCGCAGCATGATCAAATCGAGATGTTCCAGGGCATCAATTCGGGCCAGCTCGAGGTCAAATTGATCCCCAAGGACGCAACCGAATGCACCGTACTGATCACCAACAAGACCGACAAGCCGGTTAGCGTGCAGCTCCCAGAGGCGTTCGCTGGGGTGCCGGTGCTCGC
>CAYSUS010000242.1:0-1969 GCA_964434165.1 uncultured Pirellulales bacterium | reverse complement strand
ATGCCTATCGACTTCCAGATCAAAAGCGCCAAGGTCGTGCCGCGCGGGGCCCTGGTGCTTGTGATCGACTCCTCCGGGTCGATGGCAGGTCAGAAGATCGAGCTTTCCAAGGCGGCTGCCTTCGCCAGCGCGCGTACTCTCGGCAAACGGGATTACGTGGGAGTCGTCGCGTTTGATTCAGCGGCGAGGTGGATCGTTCCCCTATCGGCGGTCGAATCGGTGCCGGCTTTCGCCCGGCAGATCCGCCGACTGGCCGGGGGAGGCGGGACCAACATGCGTCCCGGAATGGTGGCGGGGCACAAGGCGCTTCGGGGCGCGGACGCGGCGGTCAAGCACATGATCGTTTTGACCGACGGTCGAACGGAGGGCACCGACTACGAACGTCTGGCCGCCATGGTGCGGCGCAGCAACATCACGATCTCCACGGTCGCGGTCGGCCTGGACGCCGACGTGCAACTGCTCGACAAGGTGGCGAGGGTCGGCGGCGGCAAGTTCTACCGGGTCAAGAACCCGAAGGCGCTTCCGAGGATCTTCATCAAAGAAGCGCGCCGCGTGGCCCGGCCGCTGATCAAGGAGAGCGCGACGGGCATGGTGCCGCGGCTGACGGCCGACCACGAGATGGTCCGCGGCATCGAGGGTCGCTTCCCGCCCATCAACGGCTACGTCATGACCAGCCGCAAGGAGAGCGGGGCCCTGGCCGAGGTCGTGCTCGTGGCCCCGCTTCCGCCGGGCGACCAGAACAACACGCTGCTGGCTGGGTGGAGCTACGGGCTGGGCAAGACCGTGGCCTTCACCAGCGACGCCGCCGGGCGGTGGAACCGACAGTGGCTCGACTGGGAGAACTACGACAAGTTCTTCGGACAGGTCATCCGCTGGGCCATGCGCCCCGTGGCCAGCGACCGCAACTTCACCGTGGCCACCGAGTACGAGGACGGGCGCGTCAAGGTCGTGGTCAACGCCCTGGACAAGTCGAACGAGTTCCTCAACTTCCTCGACCTCGCCGCCCGCGTCAGCGCGCCCGATTTGGACAAGCCCCCGGACCTGAAGTTCCAGCAGACCGCGCCCGGGCGCTACGAGGGAAGCTTCGAGGCGACCGAGTCGGGCAGCTACTTCGTGGCGATCCGGCCCGGGCCGGACGAGCCGCTGTTGACCGCGGGCGTGAACGTGCCCTACTCGGCCGAGTTCCGCGACCGCGCCACCAACGAGTCGATGCTGTCGCTCCTGGCCGATCTGAAGCCGTCGGGCGGCGCGCCCGGCAAGCTCATCGAGGTTCCGCCGGGCCGGGAAGAGCTGGAAGGGATGCTCGAGCTGGACAGCTTCCGCCACGACCTGCCCAAGGCCACCAGCAGCCAGGACGCCTGGCACTACCTGGTGCTCGTGGCCGGCTGCCTGTTCTTCTTCGACGTCTTCGTGCGGCGCGTGCAGGTGCGCTTCGCGTGGGTGCCGGTCGTGGCCGGGCGCGTGCGCGACCTCGTCCTCCGCCGCGAGCCCCAGGCGCCTCCCAGCGAGTACATGGACCGGCTCCGCAGCCGCAAGGCCGAGGTCTCCGAGCGCCTGGAGCATCTGCGCGAGGGGTCGCGCTACGAGGCCCCGGCCGACGCGCCGGTCGACGCCCAGGTGCTCGACGAGGCGGCGGGCCGGTCGGGCCAGGCGGCGTCGAAGCCTCCGGCGGCCGCCCCGTCGATCACGCCCGAGAAGAAGCCCGAGGAAGACACCTACACCAGCCGCCTGCTGAAGGCCAAGAAGAAGGTCTGGGAGGAGCGCGACAAGAAGTGAAATGGCGAATGATGAATGAGGAATGACGAACCTTGCCAGTCTTGACATAATCACCCCAGCAACCCAGAAACCCAGGAACAGCCTTGATGAGTGTAGCTGCATCGATGGAGAAGCGCGCGGCCGAGTTCCGCCAACGATACGAGGCCGTGCGCGAGCAGATCGCCCGCGTGATCGTCGGCCACGAGGAGATCGT
>CAYSUS010000241.1:0-2080 GCA_964434165.1 uncultured Pirellulales bacterium | reverse complement strand
GTGCCCAAGGCCATCGCCGAGGCGTTCCGCACGCGACGCCTGGGGATCATGGAATACTACCGGCTCCGCAACGTCCAGGCCGACACGGACATGCGGTCGTCGATCGCCCGCTCAGGCCCCGGCGCCCGACGCGGAGGAGGGACCGCGGCATGAACCCGTTCGGCCCACTCCTGGCCGCCGGGGCCGAGGAAGTCATCCAGGTGCTGATCGTCCTGGCGGTGATCCTCGTCCCGCTGATCGGGCAGTTGTTCTCCTGGATGCGCGAAGCCCAGCAGCAGGCGGCCAAGAAGGCGGAGCAGCAGAACCGCGGCGGCGGCATGGCAGGCGGCCACGCCCAGCAGCGGCCGCGCCGCGGACGCGAGGCGGTCGAGGACGAGATCGGCGAGTTCCTGCGTCGGGCCGCCGAGCGCCGGGGGGGGCAGGCCAGGCCCGCCGAACCTCCCAGGCCGCCCCAGCGCCCGGCCCGTCCGCCCCGGCCCGCGCCCCCCGCGCCTGCCCGGCGCCCCATCGGCCCCCCGCCCGCGCCCGAGGTGGCCCCGGTGGAGGTCGAGGTGGTGGCGGAGCCCGCCGGCTTCCCCGACCGCGTCTCCGAGCACGTCAAGAAGTACATGGAGGCCGACCGGCTCAGCGAGCACGCCTCGCAACTGGGTTACGATTTGAGCCAGACCGACGAGCGCCTGGAGGCCAGGCTCCACACGCGGTTCGACCATCAGCTAGGAGGGCTCTCGCACCAGGCGGAAGACCTGTTCCCGGACAGCGAGCCCTTCCCCGTGCCGGTCGATATGTCGGGCGCGGAGCCCGAGCCGCTGCCCGAGACCGCGGCCGCCGGATTCGCCGCCCTGCTCAGCGACGCCCAGTCGCTGCGCAACGCGGTCGTGCTCAACGAGATCCTCCACCGCCCCACCGAGCGCTGGTCCTGATTGCCGAGTCGCCTTGCCCGGTCCTGGGAGGGAAAAGGGGTCCGAGTCTTCTCTCGGACGGACCTTGGATTTCATGGGAAACGCTGTGGAGAAGATACCCCCGACCCCTTGATCCGATCCTCGAGCGACTGCCCTCCAAGGAGCCCACAGCGTGAGCTTCCCCAAGGCCCAGCCCGGCAAGACCCGCATCGGCTGGATCGGCACCGGCGTGATGGGCGCGAGCATGTGCGGCCACCTGCTCAACGCCGGCTACTCGGCCACCGTGTTCAACCGCACGCGCGCCAAGGCCCAGCCGCTGATCGACGCGGGGGCCGCTTGGGCTGAAAGCCCCAAGGCCGTGGCCGCGGCCTCGGACGTCGTGTTCACCATCGTGGGCTATCCCCGCGACGTGCGCGCGGTGGTGCTGGGCGTCGAGGGCGTCCTGGCCGGCTGCCGGCCCGGCTCGATCCTCGTGGACATGACCACCAGCGAGCCCTCGCTGGCCGCGGAGATCGCCGAGGCCGCCACGGAGAAGGGGACCGCCGGTATCGACGCCCCGGTCTCGGGCGGCGACGTGGGGGCGCGCGAGGCCCGGCTTTCCATCATGGTCGGCGGCGAAGCCGCCGCGGTCGCGGCTGTCATGCCCTGCCTGGAGGCGATGGGCCGGACCATCGTCCACCAGGGCCCGCCCGGCGCCGGCCAGCACACGAAGATGGTCAACCAGACGCTCATCGCCTCCGGCATGGTCGGCGTGTGCGAGGCCCTGCTCTACGCCTACAAGGCGGGGCTCGACCTGGAGACGGTGATGCGGTCCGTGGCCTCCGGCGCGGCCGGAAGCTGGTCGCTTTCGAACCTCGGACCGCGGATCATCGCGGGCAGCTTCGAGCCCGGCTTCTTCGTCGAGCACTTCATCAAGGACATGGGCATCGCCCTGGAGGAATCCAGGCGCATGGGCATCAGCGTGCCGGGGCTGGCCCTTGCCCATCAGCTCTACCTGTCGCTAGCGGCCCTCGGCCACGGCCGCGACGGCACGCACGCCCTCCAGCTCGCCCTGGCCTCGATGTCGGGCGTGGACTGGGCCAATCGGTAGCCCCCCCGCTCCCGCCCGCGGGAGAGGGGCCGGGGGTGAGGGCACGTCACACCAGGCGCGACGCTCCCCTCTCCCGCCCGCGGGAGAGGGG
>CAYSUS010000240.1:0-2081 GCA_964434165.1 uncultured Pirellulales bacterium | reverse complement strand
GTTCATCCAGCAGTACCTACGATACGACGTCGATCTCGTGTTTTGAGACAAAGCCGGTACTGCTTCTGGCGTGCTGTGGAGCCCGCATATCATGCCGACATCTGTTCGCGTGCCCGCCTACCGGCTTGGCGCCGATCGGGATTAGCAGCTTCGCGGTGCCGGGAAGCCCCGATCGCTCCAGGGCTCGGGACACGGCCGAGAGGCAGTCCGCCTGCTCCATTGCGGTTGCGCTCCCATCGTCTGACGGGCCGACCTGCTCCATCCCCCGTGCGAGGAACCCCCGGCCCAGCTTCACGGCCGCGACGGCATGGCCCGCCTCGCCCAGCCGCTCCAGGCGGCGGCAAGAGGGCGTGTGTCCCTCGCCCACGATCGTTGACGCCCGTTTCACGACGTTCTCTGCCGAAACCAGGGCGCCTCGACGGACGGCGAAAGGGCCGGAATCGACGGCGTCCATAAGGACCTCCCGAAGTCTGCCGGGGTTGGGAAGTCTCGTGCAGACCACGAACGCCTGGGGCCTCCCTGCCCCCTTGGGCGAATGGGCCAGCCGATTTGCCAGCGCCCGCGACCCGGTCTTACAATTCTGGAGTCCCCGGTCCCCGCGGCGTCGGATCGGCCCGTGCCTTCTTTCCAGGAGTCCTTTATGAGACGCTATTGGTTCGCTTGTGTGGGGTTGTCGTGCGGTGCGGTCGCCTGCGTGTTCTGGCTTGCCGTCGGGGCTTCTCGCGCGCAGCAGGCGAAGCCGCAGCCAATCCCGCTGCAGCCCCTGGTGGAGAAGGAGCCGGCCGCAGAGCCGGGGCCGATTGCCGTGCCCGACGGCACGCCCGAGGAGTTGCTGAAGTTTATCGACCAGGTCGCCGAGCAGGAGTTGCCGCAGGGAATCGGCGAGGAGGAGGCCAAGGCCGAGATCGCCAGACGACTGAAGGCCATGGTGGAGGCGGGCGGCAAGGTCCTCGCCGCCAAACCGACCGAGGAGCAGGCCCTGCGCGCGATTCGGGCCAAGCTCAGCGGACTGGCCGGCCTGGGACAACTCGGCGACGCCGACGCCGCCAGGCAGCTCGAGGGCTTCCCCGCGGAGATCACGGCGGCCGGCTTTCCCGAGCATTCCCGCGGCGTGGCCGCAGTGCTGCTTCAGCGCAACCTCGCCGGGGCCATGAAGTCCGGCGACGCGGAAGTCGAGCAGGTCGTCGAGCAGATCGGCAAGTTTCTCGCCGAGGGCCCGGTAGGGCGCGGCGACGTGAACCTGGCCATGCAGACGGCGATGATGCTCGAACAGACCGGCAAGCAGGAGATGGCCGTGGAGGCCTACGCCTCGTTCGGAAAGGCCCTCAAGGCCAGCGATGACGAGGCCGTCGCCGGCCTTGGCGAGAAGATGGAGGGGGCCGCCCGTCGAATCGGCCTGTTGGGCAGCGCCATGCAAATCGAAGGCAAGAAGCTCGGCGGCGAGCCGCTCGACTGGGCCACGTTCGTCAAGGACAAGGCCGTCCTGGTGATGTTCTGGGCCACGTGGTGCGGCCCGTGCAAGGCCGAGCTGCCCAACGTCCAGGCGCTCTACGAAGCGTATCACGACAAGGGTTTTGACGTGGTCGCCATCAGTTGCGACGACAGCCGCGAGACCCTGGAGCAGTTCGTCAAGGACCGCCAGCTCCCCTGGCCGATCCTGTTCAGCGACGATCCCGAGGCCACGGGGATGGAAAACCCCATGGCCAGCAAGTTCGGCGTGCTGGGCATCCCCACGATGATCCTCGTGGGCACCGACGGCAAGGTCCTCTCGCTCAACGCCCGGGGCCCGATCCTCCGCAAGGAGCTGGAGAAGATCTTCGGCCCGGCCGAGAAGAAGCCCGACGCCGAAGCTTCCGAGAGCAAGGGCTGAGCCCGCCCGGCCGGGCGGCAGCGCCGCGCGCCAGTCCAATGCTTCCGCACTATACCCCTCGTTGCCGCGCTGTGCGCGGGAACGCCCCCGGCACGACGATCCGCGTCTCTCGGGGCCCTCGTCTCCACACTGGGCGCAGGCTCCCAAGCCAAAGCGCGGGAACCAGCATCATGGCACGGCGCACCCCTCTGGATAGCGGGTATTGCGGCGC
>CAYSUS010000239.1:0-2105 GCA_964434165.1 uncultured Pirellulales bacterium | reverse complement strand
CGATCGAGCGACCCACGGGAGCGCCTTCCCGCCCGGGTGCGGTAGCACCCAATTAAAACAGGCGGAGCTGTGGGTCGGGCGGGGTCTCGTCGGCCAGCTCGTAGCCGGGCGGCTGGGGCACCTTCTCCATGGCCCGCGGCAGGATGCGGCGCGACGTGTAGTGCTTCAGGTTCACGTCGCTGCCCAGCGAGTGGCCGAGTTGCAGCTTGGCCGCCTGGGTGTAGCGGTGCTCGACGAGCCAGTCGTTCAAGCCCTTGCGCAGCCCGTGGAGCTGCGGGGCGCCCTCCAAGCCGGCCGCCTTGAGGATCCGCCGCTGTACCGCGTGCCAGTAGTTGTACTTGCCGTCCTGGGTCTTGCGGTCGTAGGGCCAATCGAAGACGCGGTCGTCGCGCCGGCCGCGCGGGCCCATTGCCCGCCGGGCCGCCGCGTTCAGGTAGAACCGGTGCGGCCGGCGGCGCTTCATGATCTCGGCGGGACAGTCGGCCCACAGGCCATCGGCCGAGATCATCGACCACCGCAACCCGAAGACGGTTTCGATCCGCATCCCCGTGTTGTGGCCAAAGAGGATCACGGACTGGATCCACGCCGGCGTGACCTTGGGCGGCACGCGTGCGCGCCCCACCGCGTCGAGCCAGCGGACGATCTCGGACAGCTCCAGCGGGCGCGGCTCGGTCTCCTCCTTGGCCGGCAGTACGATGGCCGGGGCCTCGCGCCGCCGCCACCGGCCGAACGCGTCCTGCTCCCAGCCGTACAGGCCCGCCTCGCTGGCCGCCTGCGCGTTGTGGTACCGGTCCCGCGGCGCGGCGTAGAGCAACAGGCGCCGCCAGATATCCTGGTCGCCCCGCCGCGTATTGGCGCTGACGAGTTTGCCCCGCCATTTGCGCCGCGCGTGTTTGGCCTGCAGGCGCTGGATCACGCGATCCGTGGTCGCGCGGATCGAGAGGCGTCCGGCGTACTCGGCGAAGCGATCCAGGGCAATGCGGACCTTCTCCAGGTGGGCCGGCCGCGCCGTGGCGTAGAGCGAGGAGGCGAAGCGATCGAACAGCTGGGGCCAGGTCATATCGGGGCCGAGGCCGTGGGGATGCTTCGGCTCCGGGGGCTCGGGCGGATCGGCCGGCTCGTCGGGCTCGGATGTGGCAGGGGTGAACACGCGCAGGGTGGGCGGGCCAGCCGGCGGTCGGGGCCCGCGCCGCGATGGGACGGTGGACATCGGAGGCTCCTGGAAGGAGAGCAGCAGGGGAACCGGCCTCCGTGCATACGACCGCCCGTTGGCGTCCGGAGGCGAGATGGCGTGAGGCCCTCGTGGGGGTCCTCCCGCTGCTGCTCGTGACGTCCGTGTGAGTGCGGCTTCGTCTCCGCATTCCGAACCCCCATGGATCCACGCCCGGCCACCGCCGGCGCGCAACGCGAGCGCGGCGGTGCCGAGACCGTGGAGCCAGGAACAAGGAGCCTTCGATGCGCGGCCGGTGAAAGGTCGCTTGAACCCCAGCCGGCCTTAACGCTTCGGCCAGGCCGCGGCCCTTCGAGGCTCCCTGAGGGAGGCCAGAAGAGTGGCAGAACTGGTCAAGCGTTCTTCACCTCGCCGCCGGTGCCGCCTTGCTACAGGCGGTTCCGTCAGCGTCGCGGAGTCTAGCGCGCGCCGAGGGCGATCGTCAACGCTGGACGCGCGTACACCGACCCCCGGCCGCGCCAGCGGCCACAACATATTGGGCCTCGGATGGCGCAAAGAGGCGGGGCCCACCAGATTTTGTGGTCGGCGATCTCACTGGCCCAGTGAATCCAGCCGGCCTCTCCCGACAGGGTAGAAAACGGGCTCACCGGCTGCCCCGGCTGAAGGCTCCTGCGCCTAGAGAGGGCGAAGAGAAACCGGAGCGTTCTGTGCTGCCCGCTCCGCAGCCTCGCGGTCTGCGGCCTGTCGTGAGGGGCCGGTTGGGTTCACTGGCCCCGCCGGTCGCCCGCGGTGAGAGGGTAGCAAACGGACTTCACCGGCTGCCCCGGCTGAAGGCTCCTGCGCCTAGAGAGGGCGAAGAGAAACCGGAGCGTTCTGTGCTGCCCGCTCCGCAGCCTCGCGGTCTGCGGCCTCTCATCGTGGGCGACCGGCGGAG
>CAYSUS010000238.1:0-2213 GCA_964434165.1 uncultured Pirellulales bacterium | reverse complement strand
CCTTAACCCAGACCGTACTCCCATAACCCCTGGTACAGAAAACGGGGGCACGTCAGCGAGCCAAGGCGGGAAGATCGCCCGGGGAATAGCCGTGATCGACTCGGGGAGTTGCGAAACCAAAGGTCCAAGCAGCTTGGTGCCCTCTCTCAGCCGCGTCTTGAGAGGCGTTCGTGACACGCTGGGGCTGGTCGTGGCGATGTTGGCCAGTCCTGCATGATGGCCGGCGATGACGAATGCCATCGCAAGCCCGAGCTGAGGTCCGGCGTGATCGGCCGCGAACGCCGCGCCCACGCTCGCGTGGTCAACCATGACCGCCTCTCCCTCAAGCTTGTCCTGGAAATCCTCCTGGCGTTTGCCCAGATCGTGCCATCGAGCGAGCGGTTCGGCCCAGACTTCCAGGGCGGGATCGATCCGTCGAAGGAACCCGCGACAGTATCGGGCAACTGCCTCCTCGTGCTCCTCGAGCTTCTCCCACTCCGATTTGGGCCGGCCTTCCACGCTGTGGGCATAATACACTCTCACGGCGGTCCTCACGGTTGGCGCGACGTTATCAGGCTCATGACGTTGCGGAGTCAACGGCCCGACGATCGACTCCCTCCTGACTCCTATGCCCCGCCAACTCCGCCGACTCCCGGTTGGATCGCAGCATCGCCCCTGCTTCCTCGGCAAGTTCGCGGCGCAGCGTGGCCGGGGCGACCACCTCCGCGTTCCGCCCAAAGCTCAACACCCACCGCTTGATCTCCTCGGTGTCCCCCAGCTCGAATTCCGCGATCAGGCTGCCGTCGGCTTGGGGCGTGAGCTCCTGGCTCGGGTGCCACTTCGATTCGCTGACGTACCGGGCGACCTCAGGGGCGAAGCGGACTTTCACACAGACCGGCTCCTGGCCGCCGGCGTGGTACACGCCGAAGGACTTCGAGAGGTGCTCGCGGAGGTCGAACGCGTCCGGCCGCTGGAAGGGAATGCCGGTGACGCCGGCCTCGGAGATGCGGTCGACCTTCCAGTGGCGAATCCCGTCCTGGTCGCGACCCCAGCCGACCACGTAGAGCGACCCGCGGTGATAGACCATCCCGTAGGGGAAGATGTCGTACGTGACCGGCTCGGTTGCCTGGAGGGACTGGTAGGTGATAAACACCGCCTGGCGATCCTCGATGCCCGCGACGAGCTGGTCCACGATCTCCGCCTTCTTGGAGTAGTCGCTCACGCCGACCATGGTCTGGTAGAAGACCTGGCCGAACCGCTCGCAGAACTTCAAGGTCTCGGGCCCGAGCGTGGCCTTGATCTTGCGAAACGCCCGCTGCGCCGCGTCCCAAAAGGGCGTGCCGGCCAGCGGCTCCAAGAGATTTCTGGCCAGATAAAGCGCGATCGCCTCGTCGAGCGCGAAGCCCAGCCCGGGCGAGGTTCGCTTGGCGTCGATCCGCCACTTCTTGCGCCCGTACTCGCCGACCGTCTCTTCCAAGGGAAACGCTGCGGCCTGCAGCGTTTCCAGGTCCCGACGGACCGTTTTGAGGCTCACGCCCAGCTCGGCTGCCAGGTCCTTCACCGTGACCCCGTAGTGCCGAGCGGAGAGAATCCGCAGCAGCAGCCACTGACGGACCAGGGGGGGCTGGTCGGCCATGGAACCCTCCGGCATGAACGGGCGACGGGCGAGAACCCGAACATACTCCCTCGGCGAACGGCTGAAAATGGGGGCGGGCACGTGATGCTCCCTATTCATGAGTCCCGGGGTTTTGTCACAGCCGTTCCTGACACAAACACACCTGTGTGGGCGGGCAAGGAAAAGTCTCCCGATTCGCGACCTGTTTCGGACTTGCTCGGCCCCGCAAGATAGCGAAGAAGGGGCAACGCGGGTGCTGGCCGTCCAAACCCCAGGATAGCGACGGGGTTGGTCAGATCCGGGGAACCCCCCGGAGTATTTCTGGGACGAGGTGTTTTGGCCCCCTCACCGCCCCACCTCCCTTACCCACGTCGTGATCCTCCGGCCGCAGTGCCGGCACACCCGGCAACGCTCGATCCGGCCCACTTTGTGCCGGGTATAGACGAAGAACTGCTGGGGGCCGCAGCGGGGGCATTCCAGCCCGGAAGAGACGCGGGCAGCGATTTCGTAATCGGCCAGGGTGGGAGGGTCTTCGGGCTCTGGCGGCGGCCGGCGTGCGTGGGTGGTCAGGGCCTGAGGCGATCGACGCCGCGCGGTTGACCAGGCTGCCGGCCCGCAT
>CAYSUS010000237.1:0-2422 GCA_964434165.1 uncultured Pirellulales bacterium | reverse complement strand
CGTCCACGACAACGTGTTCCACGACATCTACGCCTACACCTACGGCGGCTGGGGCCTGTACACCGACGAGGGCAGCACCGGCATCGTGTTCGAGAACAACCTCGTCTATGGCACCAAGACCGGCGGCTTCCACCAGCACTACGGCAAGGACAACGTGGTCCGCAACAACATCCTCGCCTTCAGCCTGCTGCACCAGCTCCAGGCCACGCGCGTCGAGGACCACCTTTCGTTCATCCTGGAAAACAACATCGTCTACTGGGACACGGGCGAGCTTCTGTCCGGCCGCTGGGACAAGGTCCGCTTCGAGAGCCGCAACAACTGCTACTGGCAGGCCGAGGGCAAACCGGTCGACTTTGCCGGCCGCTCGCTGGCCGAGTGGCAGAAGATGGGCCACGAGCAGGGCTCGCTCGTGGCCGATCCCAAGCTGGCCGATCCCAAGAAGGGCGACTTCACCCTCGCCCCCGACTCGCCGGCGATCAGGCTCGGCTTCAAGCCCTTCGATTACACGAAGGCGGGCGTGTACGGCGACGAGGCCTGGATGCGCAAGGCCCGGGAGGCGACCTTCCCGCCCCTGCGCGTGGCTCCCGATCCGCCGCCGTTGACCATCAACGACGACTTCGAGTGCCAGCTCGCCGGGCAGACCCCAGGCGGGGTCGAGGCCCACGTGGAGAACCGCGGCGACGCCATTGTCGTAACCGACGAGTTGGCCGCCACGGGCAAGCAGTGCGTGAAGATCCTCGACGCCCCGGGCCTCACGCACACCTACAACCCGCACCTGGTCTTCAGCCACCTCAACCACCGCGAGGGGCGCATCACCAACGCCTTCCAGCTCCGCATCGAGCCGGCTACCTACACGCACTATGAGTGGCGCGACTACAGCGGCGGGGCCTACCGCACCGGGCCGCACTTCCTGATTCGCGACTGCCGGCTGCGCCTCGATTCGGGCCGGCACGTCGATCTGCCCGCGGGGCAGTGGATCGGCTTCGAGGTAGTCTCAACGCTCGGCGCTGGCGGGACCGGTCGCTGGTCGCTGAAGGTCTCGGTACCCGGGCGCGAGCCGCAAGTGTTCGGCGACCTACCGTACGCCCGAGACGACTTCGAGCAGCTCACCTGGGTCGGCCTGACCAGCCTGGCCACGGACAAGACCGCGTTCTTCCTCGACGATTTCGCGCTCACCTCGGCACCGGCCAGCGAGGAAGACCGCTGCGTCACGCTCTTCGACGGGAGCAACCTCGACGCCTGGCAGATGTCCGACACCGCAGCCTGGACAATCGCGGACGGCCTGCTCACGCTCAAGGACCGCACCGACGGCAAGCTCCGCAACGGCGACTACCTGTGGACCAGGGAGAAGTACGGCGACTTCGTCCTCGACCTGGAATTCAGAGTCTGCGAGGGCTACTGCAACAGCGGCGTGTTCCTCCGCACGGCCAACCTCGAGGACCCGGTGTTCACCGGCATCGAGGTCCAGGTGAGCAACTCGCACGGGCGCGACGAGATCACGCGCGGCGGCACGGCCGGGGCGATCTACGACTGCGTGGCCCCCACGGCCAACGCCGTCAAGCCCCCGGGCGACTGGAACACCTGCCGCGTCACCTGCCGGGGCAACCTGATCTCGGTTGCCCTGAACGGCAAGACGGTCACGCGCATGGACCTCGACCGGTGGACCGAGACGGGCAAGAACCCCGATGGCACGACGAACAAGTTCACGCGCCCGTTAAAGGAGTTCGCTCGCAACGGCTACCTCGGCCTTCAGGACCACGGCCGGCCCGTGTGGTATCGCAACATCCGCATCAAGCGGCTGTAGGGAGGGGGCTGGCACCGTTTGCCGCGCAGCGGCCCGAAGGGTGCTTTGCACAAACGGTGCCTGTCCCCCTCGTTCAGCGGCCCGCTGCATCGGCCGCTCCCTAACGGTCGCGGTTCCGATTCTTGACGCGCTTTGGTCGAGGCTTCGGTTCCGCCTTGTCCCCGTACGGCACCTTCCAGATCCAGGGGAGCACCCGGGCACACCTGGCGTAGGCCTCCCACTCGGCTTGGAGCTTCTCGACCAGCTCGGGCTTCGCGGCGGCCAGGTCGCGGGTCTCGGTGCGGTCGGCCTCCATGTCGTACAGCTCCCACTTGCCGCCCGGCCCCTTGGCCACCAGCTTCCACTTTCCGTCACGGACCGCGCGGTTGCCCTCGTGCTCCCAGAAAAGCGGCTGGGGACGGTCCAGGGGCTCGCCCTGCATAGCCGGCCGCAGGCTGACGCCCTCCATGGGCCGGATCCCTAGGCCGGCGACTTGCTCCGGGTATTCCGCCCCAGCCACGTCCACACAGGTGGCCATGATGTCGATCAGGTGGCCGGGGTCGTGCGCGATCTTGCCGTGGCGCCCCGCGTCGATTCCCCGAGGCCCGCGCGCAACTCCTTCCCGGTCTTCTCCAGCTT
>CAYSUS010000236.1:1413-2439 GCA_964434165.1 uncultured Pirellulales bacterium | reverse complement strand
TCGCCCAAGAGCAAGACGGAGCTGACGCCGGAGGAGAAGCTGCTGCACGCGATCTTCGGCCGCGCCGGTGAGGACGTGAAGAACGACTCCCTGGAGGTTCCCTCCGGGGTGGAAGGGATCGTCATCGCCACGCAGAAGTTCTCCCGCCGGATGAGCCTCGGCGAGGAGGAGCGCAAGGAGTTCGAGAAGGCGCTGAAGGACGCGGAGGCGGAGGGCAACGCGTCGATCGCCAGCGTGTTCGGCGACATGATCGGCCAGATTGAGGGCGTGCTTGACCGCAAGCTCACGGACGAGGACGGCAACCCCCTGGTGGCCGACCAGGAGCATCGCTACGTGGCCGAGCAGGCGCACAACTTCACCCTCGACAACCTCGACATCCGCAGCCCGCAGCGCCGCGCCGAGGTGGAGCGGATCTACAAGCAGTGCTGGCCGAACGTGGAGGCGGCCGTCGACGCCCGCGACCGGAGGCTCAACTCCCTGAAGCGCGGCGACGAGCTGCGCAGCGGCGTGCTTCAGATGGTCAAGGTGTACATCGCGGCGAAGCGGGTGATCTCGGTGGGGGACAAGATGGCGGGCCGCCACGGCAACAAGGGCGTGATCGCCAAGATCCTTCCCAAGGAGGACATGCCGTTCCTGGCCGACGGGACGCCCGTGCAGATTCTGCTCAATCCGCTGGGCGTGCCCAGCCGCATGAACGTCGGTCAGATCCTGGAGACCCACCTGGGCTGGGCCGGGGCCTTGCTGGGGTTCCAGGCGGTCACGCCCGTGTTCGACGGGGCCAGCGAGGAGGACCTGGCCAAGTGCCTGGAAGAGGCCGGGCTGCCAAGGAACGGCAAGGCCCAGCTCCACGACGGGCGGACCGGCGAGCCGTTCGAGCAGACCTCCACGGTGGGCTACATCTACATGCTCAAGCTGCACCACCTGGTGGACGACAAGGTGCACGCCCGCTCCACGGGCCCCTACTCGCTGATCACGCAGCAGCCGCTGGGCGGAAAGGCCCGCTTCGGCGGCCAGCGGTTCGGGGAG
>CAYSUS010000236.1:0-1403 GCA_964434165.1 uncultured Pirellulales bacterium | reverse complement strand
ATGGAGGTCTGGGCCCTGGAGGCTTACGGCGCGGCCTACATTCTCCAGGAGCTGCTGACCGTCAAGAGCGACGACGTGGAAGGACGGACGAAGATCTACGAGGCGATGGTCAAGGGAGAGAACACCCTGGAGGCCGGCACGCCGGCGAGCTTCGACGTGCTGACCAACGAGATTCGCGGACTGGCCCTCAATATGCAGTTGGAGAAAGCGCGCGTCTGAGAAGACTCCCATTTTGCCGCCTCGTTTTGGGGCGGCGTCCCGGAACGGAGCCGGGACCGATCAACCGCCGCGGTGGCGAGGGGACGCGCCCTCCCGCCGCGGGCCCGCAGGCGCGCCTGCGTGATCTCGGACCCCGGTCGCGCGTCGCCTTTCGCAAGGCGCGGGCGCCGAAGACCTCCGGTGTCGTGCAGGCCCGTTCGAGACCCCCGTTTCCGCGCGGAGCGTGAACACGAAGCCCCCTTCGCATTCCCTCACTTCCTTCCGAACCACCGGAAAAGGAGTGCCAGCAGTGAGTATCGGCGAAAGCTCTTACGACCGGATCAACGACTACGCCTCGGTGAAGATCAGCCTCGCGCGTCCCCACGACATCCGAAGCTGGTCCTTCGGCGAAGTCAAGAAGCCGGAAACGATCAACTACCGCACGTACCGCCCCGAGAAGGACGGCCTGTTCTGCGAACGGATCTTCGGCCCGGAAAAGGACTGGGAATGCGCCTGCGGCAAGTACCGCGGGATGAAGTACAAGGGGATGATCTGCGACCGCTGCGGCGTGAAGATCACCCACAGCCGCGTCCGCCGCAAGCGGATGGGGCATATCGAGCTGGCCGCGCCGGTCGTCCACATCTGGTTCTTCAAGGCCATGCCCAGCCGCCTGGGAACCCTTCTGAACATGAAGACCACCAGCCTGGAGAAGGTGATCTACTTCCAGGACTACGTGATCACCGACCCGGGCGAGACCCCGCTGAAAAGCCAGCAACTGCTGACCGAGGACGAGTTCCGCGCCGCCCGACAGGAGTACCCCGAGGGGGCCTTCAAGGCCGACATGGGCGCCGAGGCGATCCGCAAGCTGCTCATCGACCTCGACCTGGTCAAGCTCGCGCAGGACCTCCGCACCGAGCTGGCCGAGACCAACTCCAAGCAGAAGCGCAAGGACCTGATCAACCGGCTGAAGCTGATCGAGTCCATTCGCGACAGCGACAACCGGCCGGAATGGATGGTCCTGGACGTGATCCCGGTGATCCCGCCGGATCTCCGCCCCCTGGTGCTGCTCGACTCGGGCAACTTCGCCACCAGCGACCTGAACGACCTCTACCGCCGCATCATCAACCGCAACAACCGGCTGAAGAAGCTGGTCGATCTGAACGCGCCCGAGGTCATCATCCGCAACGAGAAGCGGATGCTCCAGC
>CAYSUS010000235.1:0-2458 GCA_964434165.1 uncultured Pirellulales bacterium | reverse complement strand
CCATCCACCCGGACAACGGGCGCATGGTGGTCATTGAGATGAACCCCCGCGTGAGCCGCTCCAGCGCGCTGGCCTCCAAGGCGACGGGGTTTCCCATCGCCAAGATCGCCGCCAAGCTGGCGGTGGGCTACCGGCTGCACGAGCTACCCAACGACATCAAGCGCGAGACCATGGCCTGCTTCGAGCCCACCATCGACTACGTGGTGGTCAAGGTGCCGCGGTTCGCCTTCGAGAAGTTCCCCGAGGCCGATCCCACGCTCACGACGCAGATGAAGAGCGTGGGCGAGACCATGGCCATCGGCCGGACGTTCAAGGAAGCGTTTCAAAAGGCCCTCCGCGGACTGGAGGTGGGCAGCTTCGGCTTCGGATGCGACGGCAAGGACCTGTGGGGCACGGTCGAGCAGCCCGGCATCGACGACGTGCGCCGCAACCTGGCTACGCCCAACGCCCAGCGGGCGTGGTTCCTCCGCTACGCCCTGAAGCACGGCATGACCGTCGAGGAGATCCACGAGCTGACGGCCATCGATCCGTGGTTCCTCGACAACCTGGCCGAGATCGTCGAGATGGAAGAGGAGCTCCGCCGGGTGGGCCGCCTCGACGCGGCCGGCGACGCCGTGCTCCGGAGCGCCAAGCAGTTCGGCTTCTCCGATCGGCAGTTGGCCACGCTGTGGAGCACGACCGAGCTGGACGTCCGCGCCGAGCGGATCCGCCGCGGCATCCGCGCCACGTACAAGGCCGTCGATACCTGCGCCGCCGAATTCGAGGCCTACACCCCGTACTACTATTCCACGTACGAGGACGAGGACGAGACCCCGCCGAAGAAGCCGGATGTCAGGCGCGTGATGATCCTCGGCGGCGGCCCCAACCGCATCGGCCAGGGGATCGAGTTCGACTACTGCTGCTGCCACGCCAGCTTCGCCCTCCGCGAGCTGGGCATCGAGTCGATCATGGTCAACTCGAACCCCGAGACGGTCTCCACGGACTACGACACCAGCGACATCCTGTTCTTCGAGCCGCTGACCACCGAGGACGTGCTGAACATCTGTGATCGTGTGCAGCCCGACGGCGTGATCGTGCAGTTCGGGGGGCAGACGCCGCTGAACCTCGCCCGGGCCCTGGCCACGGCGGGCGTGCCGATCATCGGCACCAGCGTCGATACGATCGAGGACGCCGAGGACCGGGAGAAGTTCAAGAACGTGCTCGACGCCCTGGACCTCAAGCAGCCGGCCAACGCCATCGCGCGCACCATGTCGCAGGCGCGGCTCGAGGTGGCCGAGGTGGGCTATCCCGTGCTCGTGCGCCCGAGCTTCGTGCTCGGCGGCCGGGCCATGGAGATCTGCTACGACGCCAACCAGTTCGAGCGGTTCATGACCGAGGCCTTCCTTGCCGCCGAAGGCCAGCCCGTGCTCATCGACCGGTTCCTCGAGGACGCCACCGAGGTGGACGTGGACGCCATCGCCGACGGCACCGACGCCATCGTGGCCGGGGTGATGGAGCACATCGAGGCGGCGGGCGTGCACTCGGGCGACTCGGCCTGCGCGATCCCGCCCTACAGCCTGCCCGGCCCGGTGGTGAGCGAGATCCGCGAGGCGACGGTCGCCCTGGCCCGGCACCTGGGCGTGAAGGGCCTGATGAACATCCAGTACGCGGTAAAGGAGGAGGGCGGCCGGCCCGTGCTCTACGTGCTGGAGGTGAATCCCCGCGCCAGCCGCACCGTGCCTTTCGTGTCCAAGGCCACGGGCGTACCGCTGGCCAAGATGGCGGCCAAGGTCATGGTCGGGGTGACGCTGGCCGAGCAGGGGCTGGTCAAGGAGCCGATCCCCGCGCACGTGTCGATCAAGGAGAGCGTGCTGCCGTTCGCCAAGTTCACCGGCGTGGACGTGGTGCTGGGCCCGGAGATGAAGTCCACCGGCGAGGTGATGGGCGTCAGCGAGCGGTTCTCGATCGCCTTTGCCAAGAGCCAGTTGGCCGCGGGCACGCTGCTGCCGGAGAGCGGACGGATCTTCATCAGCGTGGCCGACCGCGACAAGCCGCCGGTGGTCGATCTCGCCCGGCGCCTGGCGAATCTGGGCTTCGGCCTTCTGGCCACGCGAGGCACGGCCGCGCTGCTGGAGGCGGCCGGCATCGAGGTCCGGCAGGTGAAGAAGCTCCAGGAGGGGCATCCCAACCTGATCGACTATATGCTCAACGGCGACCTGCAGCTCGTGATGAACACGCCCAGCGGCAAAGGGGCGATGACCGACGAGGGCCGCATCCGCGCCGCGGCGGTCACCCACGGCATCCCCTGCATCACCACCTTCCAGGCCGTCGAGGCCGCCGTCCGCGCGATGGAAGCCATGCGCGAGGAAGAGATGACCGTGCAAGCCGTGCAGGACCGGTTTCCGGGGAATGGGGACGGCGGGCCGCGCTAGTGTAGTGTTTCAGGCTGTTGGTGCTTTATCGAGGGCTGCGCGTGCCT
>CAYSUS010000234.1:0-2473 GCA_964434165.1 uncultured Pirellulales bacterium | reverse complement strand
CCGAAGACCATGCAGGTCTGCTCGATCACCTTGCGCCCCGTCTGGCCGATCTCGGTCTCCTGCATCTCCAGCCACAGGTCGTTGCCCTCGCGGGTCCGCTCGCCCACGCCGGCGAACACGGAATACCCGCCGTGGCTGGAGGCGATCCTCGCGATGAGCTCAGTGAGGATGACCGTCTTGCCCAGTCCGGCCCCGCCGAACAGTCCCGCCTTGCCGCCGCGCACGAACGGTGTGAGAAGATCGACGACCTTGATGCCGGTCTCGAAGACCTCGGTCTCGGTCGAGAGCTCGTTGACGTCCGGGGCCTCGCGGTGGATGGGCCAGCGCTCGTCGGCCTCGACCGGACCGCGCCCGTCGATCGGATCGCCCAGCAGGTTGAACACGCGGCCCAGCACGCACTTGCCCACCGGGACGCTCACCGGGGCGCCGGTGTCGAGGCAGTCCATGCCGCGGACCAGCCCGTCGGTGCTGCCCAGCGCCACGCAGCGGACCCGTCCGCCGCCCAGGTGCTGCTGGACCTCGCCCACCAGGTCGAGGTCGATCCCTTTGTGTCGAGCCTTGATGGCCACGGCGTTGTAGATGGCAGGGAGCCGGTCCTCGGGGTATTCGACGTCGAAGGTCGAGCCGATGACCTGCGTGACGTGGCCGATCGCGCCCTGACCGGCGGTGGCCGAAGCGGCCGTTTCGGTGGCTGTGGACATGCTGGGTTATGCTCCTGGTTCCCGCTCAGACTCTCCTGGTTCCCATGCTCTGCGTGGGAACCGAGGTCGTGGTTCCCACGCGGAGCATGGGAACGAGGGTGGGTTACTTGCGCAGCGCCTCGGCCCCGCCCAGGATCTCCAACAGCTCGGAAGTGATCTGGGTCTGCCGGGCGCGATTGTACGACATGGAAAGGTGCGAGATCATCTGGTCGGCGTTGTCCGTGGCGGCCTTCATGGCTACCATCCGCGCGATCTGCTCGCTCACGGCCGCGTCGAGGAAGCATTTGAAGAGCTTGACCTTGAAGCTCGTCGGTACGACCTCGTCGAGGATGCTCTCCGCGGACGGAAGGAACTCGTACGGGGTCTCGCCTTGCACTTCGTGGTTCTCCTCGGTCCCCTCCAGTCCGGCCAGCGGCAACAGGGTCTCGACCACGGCCTCCTGGCGGCTGGCGCTCTGGAACTGAGTGTAAGCCACGTCGAGTCGGTCCAGCGTTCCGCTTCGGAACGCGTCGAGGTAGCGGTCGGCGATCAGCTCGACCTCGTGGAACTGGGGGCGGTCCTCGAAGTGGGTGAAGGCCTCGTCGATCGCGATGCGACGAAAACGGAAGGCCGAGATGCCCCGCTTGCCCGTCACCTCGATGCGGACCTCCGGCACCTCGTTGTGCAGCTCCCGGAGCCGGGCGTAGGCCTGACGCAGGACGCTGGCGTTGTACCCGCCGCACAGACCCCGGTTCGCCGAGAGCACCAGCAGCGTGGCCCGGCGAACCTCGTCGCGGGGCTCCAGGAGCGGATGCGTCACTTCCAGCCCGCGGTGCGCCAAGTGGCCGACGAGCTGCGTGATCCTCCGCGTGAAGGCCGTGGCCGAGGAGGCGCGGTCCATGGCCCTCTTGAATCGGGCGGTGGCAATCAGCTCCATGGTCCGCGTGATCTTGCGGATGTTGCGGATCGCCTTGCGGCGCTTGTCCAGGGCTCGGGCTTTGGCCATCGGAAGAGGCTTCGCGGGGTCTCAGACTTCGAGAGTCTTCTGGTCTAAACGGTCACGGTGGCGGCGGAGGTCTGTTGCTCGGCGTGGTGCTTCTGAAAGTCGGCGAGGATCTCCTCGAGTTGCGGGTTGCGGTTGTCCTTGCCCAGCTCCAGGACCCGCGACTCGGTCACCTGCTGCCAGTAATCCCCGGCGTGCTCGTGGACGTACTGGAGGAAGGCCTTCTCCCACGCGGACACCTCGTGGACCGGGACCTCGTCCAGGTGCCCGCGTGTGCCGGCGTAAATACTGAACACCTGGTCGGTGACGGGCATGGGATGGTAAAGCCCCTGCTTGAGTAGCTCCTGCATGCGGTAACCGCGGTCGAGCCGGGCCTGGGTGGCCGGGTCGAGCTCGGTGCCCAACTGGGCGAAGGCCTCCAGCTCGCGGAAGGCGGCCAACTGAAGTCGCAGCCCGCCGGCCACCTTCTTCATGGCCGGCACCTGGGCCTTGCCGCCGACGCGCGACACCGAGATGCCCGCGTTCATGGCCGGGCGCTGGCCTGCGAAGAACAGGTCGGGCTGGAGGTAGATCTGGCCGTCGGTGATGGAGATCACGTTGGTGGGAATGTAGGCCGAGACCTCGCCCTCCAAAGTTTCCACGATGGGAAGCGCGGTCAGCGACCCCGCGCCCAGCTCGTCGCTGAGCTTGGCCGACCGTTCCAGGAGGCGGCTATGGGCATAGAAGATGTCGCCGGGGTAGGCCTCGCGCCCGGGCGGGCGGCGCATCAGCAGCGAGAGCTGGCGGTAGG
>CAYSUS010000233.1:0-2480 GCA_964434165.1 uncultured Pirellulales bacterium | reverse complement strand
CGCGGAAACCGTCTTCGAGAGGGCCATCCAGATCATGCGGGAGATGGAGTGAGGAGTCGGCTGTAGGTTGAGGGGCTGGAAAGCGTCGCTGGAAATGGGCAGGCTTCTGTGATGGCGGGCACGAGACAATCGACCGCGGCGGGTGGCAGCTGGTGGCAACCGAGCCTGCCCAAGCTGCCTTTGGACGGGAATCATCCTGCCGACTTGGCAGGCTCATGGCCCCGCAGCTAAGGACAACGTAGCCGGACCGACTCCGCAACGTGTTTCCAGACAAGCCCTTGCGACCCATCTGATGCCGTCTGTGTTGGTCGGCATGGGAGTTGCCCCCCGTTTTTTGCCGACCGCCAAAGTCCGCTGGATGCTGCATCGCGGCGGGCGGGCGAGCGGGCAAGCCTACTTGCGAATAAGTGGGCGACCCCAGAATGATCCGAGGAGACGTCAGCGGCAAGCAGACGGCCACGCTGTCCTCAGCGGACGAGGGCTAGCGCCGCCGCAGACGCAACAGCAGTGCCGCTGCTCCAATGAGCAGCAGCGCGAGCGTAGGAGGCTCGGGGATCACCTCGGGAAGCGGGGCGTCGAGGGCGGTGCCAAACCAGGCCAGGCCGTACTGCTCGACGTTGGGGTCGTCGACCAGGTCGAAGACCTCGCCGGCCCAATCGACGCGAATGAGGTAAGCGCCGTCCTCAGGCAGCTCGAAGTAGAGGTGCTCGACGTTGTTGTAGATGCTGGCCGATTCGGCGACGAGCTGGTTGGGCAGGCCGTTCTGGGCAAGCCACACCTCAAGGTCCAGATTATCGAAGCTGTCGTCGGTGACCAAATTGCTGCTCACGAGCGTCCGGTCGCGGAACCAGTCGAGCGTTACGGTCAGATTGGTCCCGCCTTCCAACGCCTCGCCGATGAGATAATCCGTGGGGCTGTTCTCGCCCACCTCGCCGAAGTCCCAGCCTATCGCGGCGACGGTGCCCCCGCCCATTCCGACCAGGTCCGTGGTGCCCGCCAAGCCGCCGAGGAATTCCGGCAGGTACTGATCAAATGTGCGGTCGAGGTCCATCCGCCCCGCGCCGGTGGCGTAGTCGAGCGACTGCGTCGTACGGATTACGCCACTGTCGAGCGCCTGGCCGTTGTCCCATCCGGGAATGCCTTCTTTGTCCGCCGCGTTCAACAGCACCGCCTTGGTCACTCGGGCATCGCGAGCGTTTGGATTGGATGGAAAGGCCGTGTACGCCGAATCGACCATGAGCGTGACCCCACCGGCCACGGTGGGCGACGAGAAACTCGTGCCTTGCAGGTTACCGGAGTAGTCGTCCGCATCGCCTGAGGCAGTGCCCCCCGTGTTGCCGCCCGTGGTGCCGCCGTAGAAGGCTCCCGTCAGACTGGTGCCCGGCGCGGCGATGTCGACCACGGCTCGGACCCCCTCAACGACTCCATTCGGGTCCTCGTAGTCGTTCGGGCCACGGCTGCTAAAGCTGGCAACGGCGCTGTACGGGTTCGCACCACCGGAGCCGGTCAGGGCGGCGACGGTGATCACGTTGTGTTGTGCGCCGGGGCCGCCCACCGTATTGACGCCTGGGCCCTCATTCCCCGCCGAGGCCACAAAGGTGGTTTGCGGATTGGCGACGCTCAAGGCATCGAGCGCCCCCGCGATGAAGTTAAACCCCGAAGGCTGGGTGAAGCCCCAACTACTGTTTACCACGTCGGCCGTTCGTCCGGAGATGCCAGTCTGGAACACTTCGACGTAGGCGTCGACAAAGCTGTCGCCGGTGACTGTGAAGCTCAGGGCGTAGGGTGCCCCGTTCCACTGGGTAGCGATCGCGCCAGACCATAGTTCCGCGCCTGGGGCGATGCCGGTCTGCCATGCGCCGGTAACTGGCCCGCCGTTGGAGCCCGCGATCATGGACGCGACCCACGTGGCGTGGCGATCAGTCTCGCCGAGTTGCGGGGCCGGAGTTGCGCTCTCCACGAACTGCGTGACGTTCGAAAGGGACTCGTGCCCCGACCAAGCATGGCCTGCCTCGACGTTCGCCACCACGGCGCCTGTGCCGTCGAACCCGGCCGCATAGAACCGATCGGCACCCAGGAAGTCGGCTACGTCCAGCGTGAAGGTCATCACTGGTGAACTGATGACGCCCGACGGGCTGCCCGCCACGAGATGGTTCGAGGCCACGATCGTATCGATCCAAGGGATGGATCCATCGATGGGTTCAGCCGCAGGGGCGTGAGTGGCAGCCAGCAGAGAGGCGATGGCTGCGATCGTCGTGAAACGGCGAGCGCGACTACGACCGGAACGGAATGGATCCACGGAAGACCCCCCCACGAGAGAAAGTCATCGTACTACCCGAGCCCCTCGCCCTTTATGCTAGTCTGCGTACTCCGCCCAGACAAGGACAGTGCCAAAGAGCTTTTCGTATCCGGTCACGGAGGTAGCGGCAGGAGTGGCGGGAATGGTTGGTCGGTGAGGTAGGCGATAACGGAGTGATAGA
>CAYSUS010000232.1:0-2613 GCA_964434165.1 uncultured Pirellulales bacterium | reverse complement strand
TGCTGGCCGACATGGCCAGCGGCCTGGGCCGCATGGCCGCGCGGGGGGTGGCGGCCCGGGCCTTCGGCGACACCGCCGGAAAGATCGGCATCGTCATCGCCCTGGCGGCGGTGATCGGCAAGTGCCTGATGGAAAGCGGCGCGGCCGACCGCATCGTGCGGTCGTTCCTCCGCGTGCTCGGCGAGAAGCGCGCGGCCACGGCTCTGACGGGTAGCGGCTTCGTGCTGGCCGTTCCGGTCTTCTTCGACACGGTCTTCTATCTGCTCGTGCCGCTGGCCCGGTCCCTGTGGCTGAGAACCCGCAGGAACTACGTGCTCTACCTGACGGCGATTGCCGCCGGCGGGGCGATCACCCACACGCTCGTCCCGCCCACCCCGGGGCCGCTGTTCATGGCCGAGCGCCTGGGGATCGACATGGGCGTGATGATCGTGGTCGGGGCCTTCATCGGCATTCCCATGGCCGTGGCGGGCCTTGTCACCTGCCGGATCATGAACCGGCTGATGGACATCCCCATGCGCCCGTTGGGCGGCAAGCCCGACCCCGAGCCCCTTCCCGACGACCAGCTCCCGGCCTTCTGGCTTTCGCTGGCACCGGTCCTGTTGCCGGTCGTGCTCATCTCCATCAACACGATCACGACCATGGTGGCCGACGCCGAGCACGCCGCGCGCCTCCGGGCCGGGGACATCAAGGACTGGTCGCTCGTGCGCGCGCCGGCCGACGGCGACGTGCCGGCGGCCCGGGAGACTCTCGGCGCGCTGTGGCAGAGGCTTCCGGAGGACCTCCGCCAACAGATCACCACGCAGGGCCTCGGCCCGGAGCAGGAAACGCTCCGCGCCGAAGTTCGGGCCGCCATCAACCAGCACGTGCTGGAGAGCCGGACGTTCTTCAACCACAAGGCGTTCCGCAATGTCGATCTGCCCAAGCTGGCCGAGCCGCTGCTCGGCCGGGGCCTGGACCGGGTGCGCCTGGCTGAGGTCGAGCGGTTCAACCGCCTGCTGCTCGAGACCGGCGCGCCGGGGTTGGTCGCCGGGCACACCTGGGAGACGCCCCGCCGCCAGGTCGCGCAGGTCACGGCCGTGCTGGGCGACGCCAACCTGGCCCTGTTGATCTCGGCCGTGATCGCCATGGCCACGCTCCGGTTCAAGCGGGGCCTCTCGCTTCGCCAGCTAAGCGCCACCACCGAGGACGCTCTGATGAGCGCTGGCGTGATCATCCTCATCACGGCCGCGGGCGGGGCGTTCGGCGGCATGCTCCGCCAGGCCGGCATCCGGGACTCGGTGCAGGAGATGTTCGCTAGCGGCGGCCAGGTCTCCGCGCTGGGCATCCTCGCCATGGCCTTTACCGTGGCCGCCGTGCTGAAGGTCGCCCAGGGGTCGAGCACCGTGGCCATCATGACCACCTCGTCGATGATGGCCGCGATGGGCGTCTCGCCCGAGATGGTCGGGTTCAACCTCGTTTACCTCGCTGCCGTGATCGCCTGCGGCTCGCTGGTCGGCTCGTGGATGAACGACAGCGGGTTCTGGATCTTCACGCGCATGGGCGGCCTAACCGAGAGCGAGTCGCTTCGGACCTGGACCATCCTGTTGATTGTCATTGCCGTAACCGGGCTGGCCGTGAGCATGCTCCTGGCCACGCTGGTGCCGCTGGTCTAGCCGTGCCGGCGAGGGGGGGCGTGCGTTTCCTGGTCGCGAATCACCGATGGAAAGAGGCCATACCCTTCGGATCGACTCATGACGCTCCGCGCGGAACATCGAGAATGGGACGGCTTGCACGCGCGAGGTGAATGCTGGCAACGGTGGCCATCGGCCCGGCGGCCGATCGGTCGGGGAATCGGGGACCGCGATACCCGGACGCTGCACGGGCACGAGCCCGCCGAAAGCGGATGAGAGGACTCGACCGCAGTCGCCCGTCCCTGGATATGATCGTGTTGTGCTGCCGAGCACGCCGGGCTGGGCGGGCTGAACGACGGGCACGAAGAGCAACCCATGATCGAGAATCCGACGATCCGACCCGAGCGCCCCGGTGACATCGCGGCCATCTCCCGCATTACGGAGTTGGCGTTTCGCTTCCACCCGCACAGCAACCAGACCGAGCAGTTCATCATCGAGGCACTCCGCCGCGCCGGCGCGCTCTCCGTGTCGCTCGTGGCCGAGGTCGAGGGCGAGGTGGTCGGCCATGTTGCTTTCTCGCCGGTGGAGTTCTCTGACGGGACGGCGAACTGGTACGCCCTGGGCCCTATCTCGGTGGCGCCGGAGCTGCAAAGGCAGGGTATCGGCCAGGCGCTGGTCCATGCCGGCCTGGACGCGCTGCGGGCGCTGGGAGCCGAGGGCTGCGTGCTGGTAGGCGATCCCGGCTACTACGAGCGCTTCGGCTTTCGCAGCCGACCCGACTGCACGATGCACGGCGTGCCGCAGGAAAACGTCATGTCGCTCGCCCTGGGCCAGCGCCACGCCGCCGGCGAGATCACGCACCATCCGGCATTCGGGGCGCAGGGGTAGCGGGAGAGGCCTGTCGGCTGCGGCACGGATAGGTTGGAGGAAACGGCGGGCAAGCCCGCCAGCTAGTGTTCTGATTCAGAGTTAGCGGAACCTATGGAGGGTTGTGGGGTTTCAT
>CAYSUS010000231.1:0-2632 GCA_964434165.1 uncultured Pirellulales bacterium | reverse complement strand
GCCGGAGCTGCGGGGATTGCTCGGCCGGATATTCCGCGAGAAATGCCGCTTCGAGCGGGGCTTCCAGGAGGCCCCGCCGACAGTACCGGTCGTGCAGCACAAGCCCGCCCCGACGCTCTCGGTGATCGTCCCCACGCTCGGGCGCGACACGCTCCGTCGCACGCTGGAGAGCATCCGCGGGCAGACCCTCATCGAGGGCGACGAGGTGATCCTCGTCCAGGACGGTCCCGAGCGCGAGGACGTGCGGCGCGTGTTCGAGGAGTCCGGCCTGCCGGGCAGGTACTTCGGGCTTGATCGCCGCTACGCGGACTTCGGCGCGACGCCGCGCAATCGCGGGATGGCGGTCGCCAAGGGCGATTACCTTGCCTTCATGGATGACGATGATGTCTATACACAAGGCGCTTTCAACGCCATCCGGGCACAGCTCGTCCGCCGGCCGGGGAGGCCGACCTTCTTTCGCGTCCTGGCGTTATCGCGCGAGACCCTATGGCGCACCCCGGGGCTCCAACGAGGCAACATCAGCACGCAAATCATCGTGGTCCCCAATCTCCCCGCGAAGCTCGGTGTCTGGGGGAACTACCAGGGAAGCGACTTCGCGTTCGCGGTCACCACGTTGCGCAAGTGGTCGGCCGGCTCGGAAGTCTGGGCGTCGGATGTCATCGCGCTCTATCCCGCCCACGGCAGACCTGTCGATACAGTCCCAGTCGTGCGCAATCTCCTCTACCACATCTACCCTAGATCCGCTAACGAAGAGTGGCTCCTCAATGTGGCGCGCTTGACACGTTCCTGGCCCCTCTTCACTGGTAGGAAGGTCATCGGAATCGCACTCGACGCCGAGACGGAATCGCCCGAACGCGTTCGTGCGGCTTTCCCAGACGACCCCGCGATCGAATGGATCATTCACGACAACGATCCGATACGAGGGGAAACGCCTACCTTCGTCGAGGGTTGTCGGCGGCTCGAAAGCCTGTCGGGCTGCCATGCGACCTTCTATGCCCACGCAAAGGGTGTCTCCAAGGTTTTCGCGGATCGCAGCGGACAGCTGTCGAGCGTCCGACGATGGCGCAACGTGCTGTATCGAGGCTGCCTTGAGCAGCCACCCGAAGACTTGGACTTCGTGCTGCGACGTAGGGCTGCCGCCGGCTGTTTGCAGTTCACTCCATGGATAAGGAAGGAACCGGGGCGCCCGCGAAGTTGGTGGATCTTCGCGGGCACGTTCTTCTGGATCAACCACGCCATGTACTTCAGCCATCCGAGCGCGATGCAGCTCGGCCCCAGTCGCTATGCTGTGGAGCGGCACTTGGGGGAGATGTTTGCGCCAAGTGAGGTCATGTGCTTTGCTGGCCACGCTCTGAATACGAAGCGGCTCTATCGCATGTCCGAAGACGAGTGGGATGCGCTCGAAAATGAGTGGTTCTCTAACTGTGTGTCTTCTTAATTGGCGTCGGCCCGGGAATCTACGGCGTATTGTCGGACGTCTCCGCCGCCAAAGCTGCGGACCGACCGTGTTCCTCTGGAACAACGGCGCGGCGATGGAGCGTTTGGCAGACTGGCAGGTTGACTCAACTGCGAACATTGGCTGTTGGCCGAGATGGTGGATGGCCGCCAGATCCACGACAGAGTTCGTAGCAAGCTGGGACGACGATCTGCTCCCGGCTGACGACAAGCTCCTAGCTGATGTGGTCGATTCAGCAAGCGCCGTCGGCCCTCAGGTTGCCATGGGGGCGTTCGGCGTCAGGCTGCGCCATGGGGTCGCCTATCGAGGGTGTGAGCATGTGTCGGAGCCGCCCATTGACACCCCCGTAGACATCGTCAAGGGAAGAGTGCTGGTGATGCGAGCTTCGGTACTGCGCCGCGCCTTTACGTGCGTATCGTGCGCCAGCGCCGACGACGAAGATGACATTGCGCTCTGCGGCGCATTGGCCTCAGGGCGCGAGCGGCCCCATCTGCTATCGGCCGTGTTTCGCGGCAGGCTGCGCGAGTTGCCCCAGCACGGCGTCGGCTTGGTGCACCGTCCAGACCATTACGCGAGGCGAGAAAGAGCCCGCGAGGAGTGGTTCACGATGGCGAAGAGTTCATGGGGTACTGAGGAGGATGACGTGCCGCACGGCGATCGTTGACTGGTGTCCACCGATGCCCGGACGCAGATCAAAGGGGCCACTGCCTGAGGCTTCGCCCTCCCAGAGCAAGTTCCCGTCAAACAAGAATCGGACTTTGCCGTGGGCAAACTGAGTCGTGACTTTGTGCCACTCGCGTGGTGCCCGAACGCCGTCCCCACCTTTGTCAGCGTTGATCGGCGTAGAGCCGCGAGCCACCATCACCCCCTGGTTGTTCCAATGCCCCTTGGAACACCAGAACTGCGTGCCATCCACTTCGAGTAGAGCCAAATGGGCGCGCGGCGACCGGATTTCGTATTCAAACGTCAACTGTGAAGCACGCACATTGGCGCGAGTGAGCAAGCGCCCTTGGCCCGTGCGGTTCACGTCGCCGACGCGGCCAGACAGAACGCCGTCCTCAATCGTCCAGACCTTCG
The DNA here is from genome assembly GCA_964434165.1 of uncultured Pirellulales bacterium. GTDB lineage: Bacteria > Planctomycetota > Planctomycetia > Pirellulales > Thermoguttaceae > CAYSUS01. Next base: position 99 of record CAYSUS010000231.1, on the reverse strand, counting down.
CGTCGAGCCCAAAGAGGGTGCGTACTCTCGTGAGGGGCAGATATGGCTTCCACCCCAACTCCGCCAACCGCTTCTCCACCAGCTCGCGCTGCAACCCCG
>CAYSUS010000230.1:0-2685 GCA_964434165.1 uncultured Pirellulales bacterium | reverse complement strand
CCCGGTGGAGATGCTCTCGCGCATTCCCGCCGAAATCGTCGAAGAGAATGCACTCGAACTGGCCCTCGAGGCCCGCATCAGCCAGGCCTTCCACCAGATGCAGAACTACCTCGACGCCGACGACACCTGGGGCATCTGGCATACCGGGCCGCTGCGGACCTCGCCGGTGGCGTACTTCTCCGCGGAGTTCGGACTGCACGAGTCGCTGCCGATCTACTCCGGCGGCCTGGGCATCCTGGCCGGCGATCACTTGAAGGCCGCCTCGGACCTCGATGTCCCCCTGGTCGGCGTGGGGCTGTTCTATGCCCTGGGGTATTTCAACCAGCGGCTCGACCCCCAGGGCTGGCAGCACGAGAGCTACCTGGCCACCAGCGTGGACATGCTGCCCATCGAGCGGGTCAAGGACGACGGCGGGCGCCAGGTGGAGATCAGGGTGCAGACCGGCGACGGCGAGATCGCCGCGGGCGTGTGGAGCGCCGCCGTGGGACGCAGCCGGCTGATCCTGCTCGACACCGACGTGGAGGGCAACTCCGCGGAGTGCCGCAAGCTCACGGCCCAGCTCTACGGGGGCGGCGAGCGCACGCGCGTCCTTCAGGAACTGGTGCTCGGGGTCGGGGGCATGCGCGCCCTGGCGGCGATGGGCATCTCGCCCGGCGTGCTCCACCTCAACGAAGGACATAGCGCCTTTGCCATCCTGGAGCTGGCCCGCGAGGTGATGCACCGCGACGGCCGCGCCTTCGCCGAGGTCGAGGAGCAGGTGGCCGGCGGCACCGTGTTCACCACGCACACGCCCGTCGAGGCCGGGCACGACCGCTTCGCTCCCGAACTGGTCGAGGAGGCGTTGGGGACGCTGCGCGGGCAGCTCGGCCTGTCGCACGAGGAGCTGATGGCCCTGGGACGGGTCGATCCGGAGGACCCGAGCGAGCCGTTCTGCATGACCGTGCTGGGGTTGAAGATGTCGCGGTGGCGCAACGGGGTCTCCGCGCGGCACGGGGGCGTGAGCCGCGCCATGTGGCGCGGGCTGTGGCCCGACTGCGAGGAGAGCGACGTGCCCATCGGCCACGTGACCAACGGCATCCACGTGGGGTCCTGGCTGGGGACGCCCATGGTCCACCTCTACCGCCGCTACCTTGGGCAGGACTGGCAGGACAAGATGCACGAGCTGGAGACCTGGGCCCCGGTCGACGAGATCGACGAGGCCGAGTTCTGGGAGCAGCACCAGATCCTCAAGGCCCACATGATCGACTTCGTCGAGCAGCGGGTCTCGCGGCAGCGCGACCGGCGCGTGGGAGGCGCCAAGCAGGACGATCCGCCGCTGGCCCTCGACCCGGGCACGCTGGTGATCGGCTTTGCCCGGCGCTTCGCCCCGTACAAGCGGGCCGACCTGTTGATCCGCGACCCGGACCGGCTGGATCGGATCATCAACGATCCGCAGCGGCCCGTGCGGTTCATCTACGCGGGCATGGCCCATCCCGAGGACGAGCCAGGCAAGCGGCTCATCCAGAGCATCATGGAGTTCAGCCGCGACCCGCGATTCGCCGGCAAGATCGTGTTCGTCGAGGGCTACGACATCCACGTCTGCCGGCACCTCGTGCAGGGGATCGACGTGTGGCTGAACACCCCGCGTCGCCCGCTGGAGGCCTGCGGCACGAGCGGCCAGAAGGTCGTGCTCAACGGCGGCTTGAACCTCTCGACGCGCGACGGCTGGTGGGCCGAGGCCTACGACGGCAACAACGGCTCGGCCATCGGCCGCGGCGCCGAGCACGCCGACGACGAGCACCAGGACGAGAATGACGCCCTGAGCCTCTACGAGACCCTGGAGGACGAGGTGATCCCGCTCTTCTACGACCGCGACGAGCAGAGCCTGCCCCGCGGGTGGATCAAGCGGCAGAAGCACGCCATCAGGTCGCTTGGAAGGAAGATCACCTCGCAGCGGATGGTGGTGGACTACGCGGAGCACTGCTATCTGCCCGCGGCCGGCGGTGTGTTGTGCCGGTTCCCGGTCGGGGCCCCGGCGCGGCGGTAGCACACCAAAGAGGCAGACGCGGAGGAGGACTTCCGACCGGAGCAATGCGAGACGGCCTTGAGAGCCTGATCTGGGCGCTCGATTCCGAGGGATCGACGCGCCGTGGCGAGACACGACAGTCTCTGTGGTCAAGAACCATTCCGTGTCTGAGAACTAAAGCCAAATCGGAGGATTTGCCATGGCGAAGACCGGCGTGACCCTCGAGCCCAGCAACGGCGTGATATCGCAAATGGCCGCTCACATCTATGCCGCCTATATCAGCCAAGGTCTAGTGAAGGACGGCGAAAACGGGAGTTGGATGCAGCGCTCGATCCGCGAAGCGGTGCGCATCGCCAAGATCGTGGAGGCGTCCATCAAGTCGGCGGACGAGCCCGACGCCGGGCAGGAGTTGCACAACGGCCCCAACCGGCCGGCCACAGCGCCTTCCTCGCCCAGTCCGGCGACAGGCTCCGCGGAATCGTCCGCGGCAGCCGAGGCAGGGGAGGCTTTGAAGGACCCCGAATTCGACGACATCGTGGGGGAGGCTCTTCACGGGGTCTCGGGAGGGACCGTGGGGAGGCCGCGTTGGTAAAGGAGAAGCAACCATGCTTGTGATTGACATTTTGTGGGGATTCAGGGATTTTAGTGGCGGACAGGTGTTTGAAGTAGGCGATGGAAGC
>CAYSUS010000229.1:0-2700 GCA_964434165.1 uncultured Pirellulales bacterium | reverse complement strand
CGAGGCGACCTACAAGATCAAGGAGTTGGCCGTCAACGCCCGCCTCATGGACCAGGTCGCGCAGGTCCAGGTCTCGCAGGAGTTCGTCAACACGGGCAGCCGCCAGATGGAGGTCTCGTTCGTGTTTCCGCTGCCCTACGACGGGGCCGTGGATCGGCTGACTCTGATGGTTGACGGCAAGGAATTCCCGGCCAAGCTGCTGGAGAAGGACGAAGCCCGGAAGCTCTACGAGGACATCGTGCGCAAGAACAAGGACCCGGCCCTCCTGGAGTGGATGGGCACGGGGCTGTTCAAGACCAGCGTATTCCCGGTGCCGGCCGGCGCGAGCCGCACGGTAACGCTGCGCTACTCCCAGTTGCTTCGCAAGCAGGAGGGCCTGACCGACTTCCTGTTCCCGCTGAGCACGGCCAAGTACACGTCGAAGGCCGTCGAGAAGGTGAGCTTCCGCGTCGCGATCGAGAGCGAGGAGGACATCAAGAACGTGTACAGCCCCACGCACTCGGTCGACATCAAGCGGCCGGACGGGAAGCACGCCACGGTCACCTACGCGATGAAGGACGAGGTGCCCGCCAGCGACTTCCGGCTGCTGTATGACGTGGGCAAGGGGACGGTGAGCACGCGCGTGATCAGCTACCGCCCCAACAAGAAGGAGGACGGCTACTTCCTGCTCCTGGCCAGCCCCAAGATCGAGGCCCGGGCCGAGCGACCCAAGAAGACCGTGATGTTCGTGGTCGATCGGTCGGGCAGCATGAGCGGCAAGAAGATCGAGCAGGCCCGCGCCGCGGCGCGGTTCGTGCTGAACAACCTCCGCGACGGCGACACGTTCAACATGATCGCCTACGACAGCGAGGTGGAGGCCTTCCGCCCGGAGATCCAGCGTTACGACGACAAGACCCGCAAGGCCGCGCTGGGCTTCATCGAGGGGATTTACGCGGGGGGGAGCACGAACATCGACGGGGCCCTGAAGACGGCCCTGGCCCAGCTCACCGACTCGAAGCGGCCGGCCTACGTGGTGTTCCTCACCGACGGCCTGCCGACCACCGGCGTGACCAGCGAGATGCAGATCGTGGAGAACGCCAGGGAGAACAACAAGGTGCGGGCACGCGTCTTCGCTTTCGGCGTGGGTTACGACGTGAACGCGCGGCTGCTCGACCGGCTCGTGCGCGCCAACCACGGGCAGAGCGCGTACGTCAAGCCGGACGAGGACATCGAGGAGCACGTGGCGGGGCTGTACCGCCGCATCGAGTCGCCGGTGATGACCGACGTCAAGCTCCGCATTACCGTGGACGACGCCAAGGCCGAGGAGGGCAAGGCCGTCAATCGCGTCTACCCCGAGGGCTCGTTCGACCTGTTCGCCGGCGAGCAGCTCGTGGTGGTGGGACGGTACAAGAAGCCGGGCGCGGCCAAGGTGGTTGTCGAGGGCGCGGTCGGCGGCAAGACGCAGAAGCTGGACTTCCCCGCCAGGCTCGTCGAGAAGTCCAACGACGAGAGCAGCGCGTTCGTCGAGAAACTGTGGGCCATGCGGCGGATCGGCGAGATCCTCGACGAGCTGGACCTCAAGGGCAAGAACGACGAGCTGGTGGAGGAGCTGGTCAAGCTGGCCACGCGGCACGGAGTGCTTACGCCTTACACGTCGTTCCTGGCCGACGAGAACACGCCACTGGGCGACGTGGCCGGCAACGCACGGCGGGCCGATCGCCGTCTGGAAGCGCTCGACAGCGTCTCGGGCTACGGCGGCGTGGCGCAGCGGGAGCTGAAGGGCCGCTTCCAGCGGGCGGCCCAGGCCCCGGCGGCCGCGCCGATGAAGATGGCCGAAGGCGCGATGGATGCTGCCCGCGGAATTCAGGCCGCGGCAGAGCCCGGGGGCGGCCCATGGGCGGCCGAGACCGAGAAGGCCGAGGGCGAACTCCGCCAGGCCGCCGAGACGATCCGCAACGTGGGCAACCGCGCGTTCTACCGCCGCAAAGGCCAGTGGGTCGATTCCACGCTGGATGAGAAGCAGCAGCAGAGCGCCCGGCGCGTCAAGCAGTTCAGCGACGAGTACTTCGCCCTGGCCCGGCGTTACGGACGCACCATGTCGCAGTACCTCGTATTCGACGACCCGGTACTGGTGAACCTCGACGGCGAGGCGTACCTGATCGAGCCGTAGCCGTCCTCACGCGGTCGCGCGGCGAGAACCGGCCCGGGGTCGCCCGTCGTCCCCGGGCCGGTTGTGTTGGGTGGTGCGCCAACAAGCGCGGCGGGCCAGCCCGCAGCTTGCGTGGATTGGTCCCCCGCGAGTCAGCGCTTGCCGCGTCCCTTGCGGGGGGCCGGCCCTTTGCCCGGCCGCTTGCGCGACGGCTTCTCGGAGCGCTTGCCGCGCCGTTCCGACCGGTACTCGCCGGCCTTGGCCCCACGCCGGCCCACGATGCGGAAGTCGAGCTCGCGGCGATCCAGATCGACCCGCGCGACGGCGACGCGCAACAGGTCGCCCAGCCGGAACTGGTTGCCCGAGCGCCGCCCCGACAGCGTGTGCGCGGTCCGGTCGTAGTGGTAGTAGTCGTCCAGCAGCGAGTCGATGTGGACGAGCCCCTCGGCCGGCAGCTCGACGCCCTGGACGAACAGGCCGAAGCTCTCCACGCCGGTCACCACGGCGTCCATCTCCTCGCCGATGCGGTCGCTCAAATAGGCCAGCAGCTTGAGCTTGACCAGCTCGCGCTC
>CAYSUS010000228.1:0-3032 GCA_964434165.1 uncultured Pirellulales bacterium | reverse complement strand
CCACCCCCCCTGCCCCTGCCCGCTACCCCCTGTCGCCCCGTGGCCTTCACGTTCTTCTTCCGCGACGCGCAGACTCTGGAAGCCCTCGTCGAGGCGGCCTTGCCGGCCCTTCGCGGGCAGGCGTTCATCCACGTGTGGGACGCCGGATGCGCGTACGGCCCCGAGCCGTACACCCTGGCGATCCTGCTCCGCGAGCGGATGTCGCCGTTCCTGTTCCGCAACGTGCGGATCCACGCGACGGACATCGATGCAACATTCGCCGGCCGCGTGGCGCAAGGCGTCTTCCCCGATCGGCAGGTTCAGCGGATTCCGCCGGAGCTGCTCGCGCGTTACTTCCGGCCGGCCGGCCTTCCGGGCCACGTGCAGGTCACGGAGGAGATCCGCGGCCGTGTCGAATTCTCGCGGCACGACCTGCTCTCACTCGTACCCATTCGGCACGAGTTGTCGTTGATCGTGTGCAAGAACGTCCTTTTGCACTTCGAAGAAGGCCAGCGCGCGGAGGTCTTGCGGATGTTCCATGCGGCGCTGCGGCACGACGGGATGCTCGCCATGGAGCACACCCAGAAGATGCCCCGGGAGCTCGCCGCCCATTTCCACCAGGCGGCGCCCCATGTCCAGGTGTTCCGCAAGCACGGCGTCGGGTCGCTGCATGCCGCGCGGAGTCCGCGCGGGCGCATCCTCCGGCAGGCGGCGGCCGGTCCCTGAGGTCCGAGGTGCCCGGGCGCTCCGAAGCGGCGGAGGGGCGGCCCGGCCGACTTTCGCTCCACGATTCGCCGCGAAGTTACCAAACAAGGCTCGATCCAGTCTTTCGGAAAGGGAGAAACGAAGTATGAGAAGGTTCTTCGCCAACATGAAGACCGGCACCAAGGTGCTGGCCGGGTTCGGCTTCGCCGTGGTGATCGCCGTGGCCGTCGGCGTGGTCGGGTACCGAGGCATCTCCGCCCTGTCCGGCCACGTGGAGGAGATCGGCGTGGTGCGGCTGCCCAGCGTCTCCTCGCTGAAGGCCCTGAAGGTGGGCACCGAGCGGATCAAGGCGGCGCAGCGCACCCTGTTGAACCTCGACCTGGACGAGGCCAGCAGGCAGCGGCAGTACGAGAACATCGCCAAGGCCGGCGAAGCGAACACCGCGGCCTGGAAGATCTACGAGCCGCTCCCCCAGACGCCCGAGGAGGCCCAGCTCTGGCAGGAGTTCGTCCCCGCCTGGGAGGCATGGCAGAACGCGACCGCCGACTGGACGAAGCTGGCGAAGCAGCTCGACGCCATGAAGCTGGGCAACCCCTTCCGGCTCAAGCAGGCGCTCGAAGGGTTCCGCGGCGACCACTACAAGCTCCAGGCCAACGTCCTGCAGATGATCGAGGACGGAAAGACCTTCGAGGGGGGCGAGGACCATCACCAGTGCGCCTTCGGCAAGTGGTGCACCTCGCAGAAGCAGGAAAACCCACAGCTCGCCGCGACCATCGAAGCCACGCACGAGCCGCACCATCGGTTCCACGCGTCGGTGAAGAAGATCAAGCAGCTCGTCAAGTCCGGCAAGCCGGAGGAGGCCCGGAAGGTCTATCAGGAGGAGATGGTTCCCGCTGCCGAGAAGACCTTCGAGCAGCTCCGCGTGGCGCGCGGGCTGGCCGACGAGGCCGTCGAAGTGGCCTCGGCGGCCGAGCAGCAGGCCATGCAGGTGTGCCGCGACCGTCAGTCGGAGGCGGCCCACCTGCTGGATCAGATCATCAAGATCAACGAGGACGTGGGCGCCGCGGCCGTGGCCCAGGCCCAGACCGACGGAACGTCCTCGGCGATCATGATGTTCACGGCGATCGGCGTGGGCGCCGTGGTGATGATCCTGCTGGGCGTGTTCCTGGCGCGCATCGTGAGCAAGACGCTCAGCGCCCTGATCGGCGAGTCCAGGCGACTGAGCGAGGCGGCCGTCGAGGGCAAGCTGGAGACCCGCGGCGACCCCGACCTGGTGAGCCACGAGTTCCGCCCCATCGTCGAGGGCGTCAACGCCACCCTCGACGCGGTGATCGGCCCGCTGATGGTGGCCGCGGAGTACATTGATCGGGTCTCCAAGGGAGACGTCCCCGAGAAGATCACCGACACGTACCGAGGCGACTTCAACGAGATCAAGAACAACCTCAACCAGTGCATCGACGCGGTCAACTCCCTCGTCGAAGACGCGAACGCCCTGGCGGAGGCGGCCATCGAGGGCCGGCTCCAAACCCGCGCCGACGCGTCCAAGCACCAGGGCGACTTCCGCAAGATCGTCGAAGGCGTGAACCAGACCATCGCGTCTCTGGTGGGACACATCGACGCCATGCCCGCACCGGCGATGATCGTCGACAACGAGATGAACGTCCGCTACATGAACCAGGTGGGGGCCGACGTGATCGGTCTTCCCAAGGAGAAGATCATCGGCACGAAGTGCTTCAACCACTTCAAGACGTCCGACTGCAACACGGAGAGGTGTGCGTGCGCCCGCGCCATGCGCGACGGCCGACCGGCGACGAGCGAGACCGACGCCCATCCCGGCCAGCACGACCTCGAGATCAGCTACACCGGCGTCCCGGTCAAGGATCGCGACGGCAAGGTCATCGGCGCCCTGGAGATCGTCACCGATCAGACGGCGGCGAAGAACATGGCGAGCGACGTCCAGGCCCTGGCGAAGGCCGCCGTCGAGGGCAAACTGGATGCCCGGGCCGACGAGGCCAAGTACACCGGGGCATGGCGCGACAGCGTCCGGGGCATGAACCAGACGCTGGAGGCGTTCGCGGCTCCCATGCGCGACATCGGAGAGGTCCTGCAGCGCCTGGCGCAGAAGGACTTCTCGCAGGGCGTGGAGACGGAGTACCCCGGCGCGTACGGCGAGCTTCGCGACAACGTGAACATGGTCGTCGAGGCGATCCGCGCGGCCCTGGAACAGATCACCGAGAGCGCCAACCAGTTCGCCGAGGGCTCGCGCGTGATCGCCGAGAGCTCGCAGTCGCTGGCCTCGGGCGCCCAGACCCAGTCGTCGAGCGTCGAGGAGATGACCGCCTCGATCG
>CAYSUS010000227.1:0-3108 GCA_964434165.1 uncultured Pirellulales bacterium | reverse complement strand
CTACTCGGGCGGCGCCTCAGATGCGGTCGAGATCATTGTCGAGGAGGGCGGGCGGTGCTTGCGCTCGTGGCAGCCCTGGCACGTGAGCCGCTCGCCCGGGTGCAGGTACGTGACCGACCGCATCGACTGCACGGCCATCCCCCGCTCGTCCAGGGCCTGGAAGTAGATCGGCACCGAATCCGGGGCCTCGAAGTGCGCGCTCCCGTCCGGCTCGACCGGCACCGTGCCGAGCACCGCCCGGGCGTTCGTCTGGTTGGCCACGCCGATCCGCGGCCGGTTGGGCGGGGCCGTCGATTTGGGCAGAAGCTGGATCACGCGCAGGTGCGTGATCCTGGTGTCTTCTGGCCACTGGAAGTCGCTGTCATAGACGTTCATCACGGCCACGGTGGCGGGGCGCGACTCCTCGCCGGCCGCGGCCCTCGCGCGGGCGGTCTGAAGCGTGGCGTCGGGAATCACCGGCGGCGCGGGCCGCGCGCCGAGCGGCATGGGGCTTAAGCACGAGATGCTCTCGTCGCGGTAGATCAGCTCCTTGTTGCCGTCGCGGTCGATCCAGTAGATGCCGCGGTTGCTGGCTTTCGCATCGTACACGCACAGGTAGTCATCCTCACTCAGGGGCCACGGCGTGCCGTAGATCATGTACGGCCGGATGGGCCGGCCCTCGGCCTCGGGAAAGGGGACCTCGGGCGTCAGACGCGCAAGCTGCGACATGGCCCCGTCGTCCTCCTCGCGGTGGTCGATCAGCACCAGCGAGCCGAACGCGTGCCCGTGATGCGCTCCCGTCACGGCCACGAACCTGTTGGAGCCCGGGATCGCCCGAATGTCCATCTCCATCCACGGGCGACTCTCGCGCTTCTCGGGGTAGTTGCCGTGGAACGAGCGCGGGTCGCGCCCGTCCGGGTAACTGGTCCAGATGTGATGGGCCACGTTCGTATCGCGGTCCACGTAGTCCCACCGGGAGTAGACGAGCATGCCGCCGTTGGTGACGCTCGGCTGCCACTCGTGCGTCTCGTGGAAGCTCAGGCAGACGATGTCGCTCCCGTCCGGTTCCATCGAGAAAATGGTATAGACCGGGCAGTGCCGGCCGCAGCGCAGGTAGCCGCCGCGGCGCTCGGAGACGAAGGCGATCCGCCCCGAGGGCAGGAAGCAGGGGTCGAAGTCGTTCCAGTCGCCGTCGGTAAGCTGCACCAGGCCCGAGCCGTCGGCGTTGCACCTGAAGATGTGGAAGCTGATCTCCGGGGACCACAGGTAGCAGGTCTTGCCCTGGGACTTCTCGTAGGCCCTGGCCTGGGTGTAGGCGAAGAGGATCGTGCTCCCGTCGAAGGAGACCTCGGGCGAGAGGAACGAGCCGCCCTGGAGCTTCTGACCCTCGAGGCGCCCGTTCTCGACGACCGAGTCGGCCAGCAGGCTGCTCATCTTGGGGCTTTCGCCGAAGGGGTCCTCCAGCACATACAGCCCGCCGCCGGGCACGGCGTTACAGCCGTAGAACTGGTCGCACATGTGGAACACGCCCGCCGAGTCGTGCCGCTTGAGGAACAGTAGCTTGTCGATCCCTTGCAGCAGCGGGTTGGCCAGGGCGATCCGGCGCTTCACCCGGCGAACCTGCAGGTGGATCTCGCGCCGGACGGACTCGGACACCGTCTCGGCCTCTTCCATCTCTTCGAGCCGGGCGTCGAGCTCGTCCAGCTCGGCGGTCAGCGGGGCCAGTCTTCTATCGCGCGTCTTCGGCGCCAGCCGCGCTGCGAGCTTGCGAGCCCGCGTGAGTTGATCGCGCGTGTGGGCGAGCGAGAAGGCGCCGGAGTCGGCCGACTCCGGCGGCGTCTTCTCCCCCGTGGAAGCCGCGGCGGCCTCGGCCCGGGCGACCAGGGGCTTGTAGCCGAGCTTCTGGAAGGCCCGGTCGCTCATCGTGCCCGCATGGGAATAGGGGCTCGTGCTGACCTGGTCCGCCGGCCGACCCAGGGCGAGGTTCTTCTGCGGATCGTCCGTGCCATAGACCTCGACCTCGTCCAGGGCGAACGACAGCTTGCCCGCGACCGCCAGCCGCACGACCTGGGCGGAAACGTTCTTGCCGGCCAGGCGGACCACCAGCGGCTCGCCTTCCACGCCGCCGAACGGGGAGCCATCGTGCTCGTGGACCTTGCGGAGATCCTTGCACTCCGGGTCGCCGTCGGCCCCGGCCACGAGGATCTGGATCCTGGGCGAGCGCGACTTGCGCGTGTCGCAGCGGTTGTAGATCACCACGCGGTCGAGCTGGCGGGCTTTCCCCAAATCGACCTGCCACCAGGGGTCCTTCTGGCCGCTGTTCACGTGAAAGCCCCAGAGGCCGTTCTTCACGCCGTCGCAAGCCCCGGCGGCGTCCTGCGCCGTGGTGACGGCCGGCGGGGCCTTCACCGCACCGTCCGAGCCGAAGCGGCGATCCTGGTCGATCCAGTCGGCCTCGACCAGCCTGGCCACGGCCGGGCCCACCTCTTCCGACCGGGCGAGGCCCTCGAGGAGGGAGGCGAAGAGGCCTACGGCCAGCCCCACGAGAACGACCTTGTTCCACGCGGAATGCATGCGAGCACCTCGTCCTAGTTTGGAGGGAACCACGCGTGGAACGAGCCACGCGCGCGGCAAGGACGGCGGGAAAGCGACGGTTGGGGCACTAGGGCACCCCCAGCGTGCCTATTATAACCGCCCGCGCTGGCGGCGCGAACCGTACGCGCTGGCGCCGCGGACGCGGATGCCTCGACTCACACGGCCTGGGGTCCGGCCAACGGTTCTTCGATCGGCTGGGGCGGCTTGACCATGGCAATGATGCCCGCGGCCACGAGGACCAGGACGCCGCAAATGGTGAAGGCCAAGGGAAAGTTGCCCCAGTCGCCCAGCGTGCCGCCGAGCATGGGCCCGAAGATCCCGCCGATCCCGTAGGAGAGGAAGACCCAGCCGTAGTTCTGGCCGATGTACTTCGTGCCGAAGGTGTCGGCCGTGATCGTGGGGAACAGGGCGAAGTTCCCGCCGAAGTTGAACCCGATCAACGCCGCACCGAGGTACAGGAGGTACTGGTTGCCGGCCATTCACTGGAAGCAGATCACCAGCACGCCCTGGGTGGCGAGCATGAGGAAGATCGAG
>CAYSUS010000226.1:0-3218 GCA_964434165.1 uncultured Pirellulales bacterium | reverse complement strand
GCGGCCCGGTCATCCAGGCCCTGAAGGACGCCAAGATGCGGGCCAACGAGATCGACGAGATCGTGCTGGTCGGAGGCTCCACCCGCATCCCCAAGGTCCAGGAGCTGGTACGCGAGGTCTTCGGCAAAGACCCCAACAAGGAAGTCAACCCGGACGAGGTCGTCGCCGTAGGCGCCGCCATTCAGGGCGGGGTGCTGGCGGGCGAGGTCCAGGACGTGCTGCTATTGGACGTCACGCCGCTGTCGCTGGGCATCGAGACGCTAGGCGGCATCATGACCCGCCTGGTCGATCGTAACACGACGATCCCCACCGAGAAGAAGCAGGTCTTCAGCACGGCCGAGGACAACCAGACCGCCGTCACGGTGAAGGTCTATCAGGGCGAGCGCGAGATGGCCGCCGACAACCGGCTGCTGGGCCAGTTCAACCTGGAAGGGATCCCTCCCGCCCCGCGCGGCGTGCCCCAGATCGAGGTCAGCTTCGACATGGACGCCAACGGCATCCTCAACGTCTCGGCCAAAGACCTCGGCACCGGCAAGGAGCAGCGGATCCAGGTCAAGCAGTCGGCCGGTCTGAGCGAGACCGAGATCGAGTCGATGCGCAAGGAGGGCGAGATGCACGCCGAGGAGGACAAGCGCAAGCGCCAGCGCGCCGAGCTCCGCAACGAGGCCGACGCGCGCTGCTTCCAGCTCGAGAAGCTCCTCAAGGAGCACGACGAGAAGCTCAAGCCGGCCGACAAGGAGGCCGTGCGCGCGGCCATGGACAAGACCCGCGAGGTGGCCAAGGGCGACGATCCGGAGCGGATCAAGTCGGCGATTACCGAGCTGGAGCAGGCGGCCCACGCCCTGAGCAAGAGCCTCTACGAAGCCACGGGCGGGAAGCCCGGCGAGGCCCCCGAGACCGATGCCGCCCCAGGCGGCGAGGCCGCCGCCTCGGCCGACGACGACGCCATCGACGCGGAGTTCGAGGTGAAGGAGTAAATCCCCTCTCCCTGTGGGAGAGGGTCAGGGTGAGGGCAGTCGAGCTGAGGAGGCTCGACCGACCGTGGAGATTTGTCGTGGGCCGAGCACTGGAAGGGAATGCGTTCTTCGACCAACTCGAAGCGGATCACCGCGCCTGGCTGTCCGCGTTTGACCGGCAGTACCTTGTCGACTGGGAGAGGCTTCTCCGTAACGATGAGGAGGCGGCTTTCACGGAGGCAAGAGCGCGTGCGCTTCTAGAGGCTTGGGGCACGACAGTGCAGCCCAACGAGAGTCTCACGGGCGAAGGCCAGCGACCGGACTTCCAATGCTTCGTACGCGAGAGCAAGTTCTACGTAGAGGCGACCTGCATCCGCGTTGAGACTGCGACCGCCAAGACGGGCATCTCGACCGGGAGGAGCCACGAGGCCCGGCCTTTCCGGCCCCTGAACAAGGCCGTCTTTGACAAGTGTGTAGGGAAGGTGACTCAGTGTGGAGGTCTTGATGCACCGACGCTCTTGGCCATCGGGACCCTGCATACCGAGGCTGCGATGTGGAGCTTCAGCGAACCTTTCGTGAACTGGCTGCTCACGGGTGAGCCGAGACTGACCTACACGGTCGATCCGAGAAAGACGGCTCAGGTCGGCCATCCTCGGGAGCATTCCGAAGCGAACTGCGCGCCGTTTCTAGAGTTTGACCAGAAGACAAGGGATGTGGACTACGCTCGACTCCCGATTTCTGGGCTGCTGCTATTCCGATTCGGTATCACCAAGGTCGAGGGCGTCCTGCATCCAAGGCCAGTTCGACCTTTCGACCCTGCACTCCTGCCGCATGTCGATTTCCGGCGTGTCACCGTTGATACAGTATCAGGCCGACTGCGGGTTTCTTCAACGAGGCAAGACATGGCACGACCAATGCAAGAAGCCTAGCGATGAGCCAATCGCGAATGGATCCGCATGCGTATGTCGTCGCCGGACCGAATGGCGCTGGAGAGACAACCTTTGCCAGGGAGTACCTGCCGGAGTGTGCCCATTGTCGGGAGTTCCTCAACGCCGACTTGATGGCCGCAGGGCTTTCGCCTTTCGACCCTGGCTCGGCTGCCATCGCTGCTGGACGTTTGCTCCTGGCGCGCTTGAGGCTTGAACCTCCTGCAGTCGCCCGCCATAGGAATGGAGAGACCGAGGTGCTTGCCCGCGACGCGTACGAACGCATCCTCAGCGACTCGCAAGGACACGACCCATGAAGCCCGAGAGCGAGTTGTTCTTCGAGCAGGCGGAGAAGGCCCTGAAGCAAGCGGTCGATCGGGTCATCGAACAAGCCCGACGCGCCCGAAGTCCGCTCGTCGTGTGGGAAGACGGGGCTGCGCGCGAGATTCCCGCAGATCAACTGCCTATCGTGCGATCGGCCTCTCGGTAGGGCTTTTCCATACTCACTTCCACGGTATTCCTCGCCCTGCCCCTCGCCATGAGGGAGAAGGGAGATGCCTATGGCGTTCCGCATGGACAAACTCACCGTCAAGGCCCAGGAGGCCCTTGCCCGGGCGCAGGCCTTGGCGGCCGATCGGGGCCATGCGCAAATCGACCCCTTGCACCTGCTGGCCGCGCTGCTTCAGGAAAGCGAGGGGGTCATGGCCCCGCTGATCCAGAAGATCGGGGCCAACCGCGAGCAGCTCGAGCGGATCGTCGAGTCGGAGCTGGGCCACTTCCCGTCGGTCTCCGGCGGCGCCCCGCCGCAGGTCGGGCGCGAGCTGGGCCAGGTGCTCGACGCCGCCCAGCGCCAGGCCGACACCATGAAGGACGAGTTCGTCTCCACCGAGCACTTCATGCTCGCCCTGGCCGCCGTCGAGTCGAAGGCCAGCCGGGTGCTCAGCCTCAACGCGATCAGCGAGCAGGACATCCTCCAGGCCCTCCGCGCGATCCGCGGCAGCGCCCGCGTCGAGGACCAGAACCCGGAGGCCAAGTTCCAGGCCCTGGAGCGTTACGGGATTGATCTGGTGGAGCGAGCGCGCCAGGGGAAGCTCGACCCGGTCATCGGCCGCGACCAGGAAATCCGCCGCGTGATCCAGGTCCTCTCACGCCGCACCAAGAACAACCCGGTCCTGATCGGCGAGCCCGGCGTGGGCAAGACCGCCATCGCCGAGGGCCTCGCCCTGCGCATCGTCGAGGGGGATGTCCCTGAGAGCCTCAAGAACAAGCGCGTCGTGGCCCTGGACATGGGGGCCCTGATCGCGGGGACCAAGTTCCGCGGCGAGTTCGAGGAGCG
>CAYSUS010000225.1:0-3606 GCA_964434165.1 uncultured Pirellulales bacterium | reverse complement strand
GAGGCGGTGCAGCTTCGCGCCTCGGATATTCACATTGTGCCCTTTGAAGAGCGGATTCGGGTCCGCTACCGGATTGACGGGGTGCTCGTGGAGCGCGACAGCCCCCCGCGCCGACTGCTGGGGGCCGTGCTTTCCCGCATCAAGATCCTCTCCAAGCTGGACATTGCCGAGCGCCGCCGCACCCAGGACGGCCGCATCAAAGTGACGGTGGGGGATAAGGAGCTTGACCTTCGGGTGAGTATCATCCCCACCAATCATGGGCAGTCCGTGGTGATGCGGATCCTCGACAAAGACAGCATCAAGGTGGGGCTGCGCCAACTGGGTTTCTCGGAGGAGGACTACCAGCGGTTCCGTGCGCTGATCCGACGTCCCAACGGCATCGTCTTGGTGACGGGCCCGACCGGTTCGGGCAAGACGACGAGCCTCTACGCGGCCCTGAACGAGCTGAACACGCCGGACCGCAAGATCATCACCGCCGAGGATCCGGTGGAGTACTACCTGCCGGGGGTCAACCAGGTGGAGATCCGGCACGACATTGGACTGGACTTCGCGCGGGTGATTCGGGCCATGTTGCGCCAGGCCCCGAACATCATTCTGGTGGGCGAGATGCGGGATCTGGAGACGGCGCAGATGGGAATTCAGGCATCTCTGACTGGACACTTGGTTTTCAGTACTCTGCACACGAACGATGCGCCCAGCGCCATTACACGTCTGATCGACATGGGCGTACCCTCCTATCTGGTGTCCAGCAGCGTCATCGCCATCATGGCGCAGCGCCTGGTGCGCGTGGTTTGCCAAAAATGCAAGCACCCGGTCACGCCAAGCGACACCTTGATTGAGGCTTCCGGCCTCACCGCGGAGATGGTGGATAATGCCACCTTTATGAAGGGTAAAGGGTGCGGCCACTGCCAGGGCACGGGATACCGCGGCCGACTGGCGATCTTCGAGTTGATGATCATGTCTTCCAAGATCCGCGACCTGACGTTCAACGAGGCTGCGACGGGCAAGATCCGCCGCGCCGCCATTACTGAAGGCATGAAAACGCTTTACCAGGATGGCCTCACGAAGGTGTGCAAAGGCGTGACCACTCTTGAGGAGGTCCTGCGGGTAGCCAAGATGACGGAGGAGGACTAGCTACCCGGCAGCAGGGTGTATTTCCCCCCGTGCTGACTTGTCGAGGCCGGCCCACGGGAGCGCAGTTCTCCGGCCCGCCCGGGGATCGGGAACGGATCCCTCCACCTTGCCAGGACGTGTTCGCGCCGCGCAAGGTCCGGGCTCTCGGCGAGGTGGGGCGCTTTCGCTAGCGAGACGTTTGGCCCAAATTAGGGGGGCGTTTGGTGCCTCGTGCTTGCGGATTTCGCGAGGACAGCGAATAATCGAGGCGCCGCAGGGAAGCAACTGGCTCGTCCGTTGCGCCGCTCGTCTGGCGGCGAATCCTGGCAGGATACAGCGGCCCGCCCAAACCAAGGGCATTTGGGCGTGCGGCCGATGACATGGAGCTTAGGCGAAGGGGCCTCCTTATTTCTTTGTCCGGCCTGCTGACTGCGGCCGGAGATCCGAGGATTCTGGGATTCGATGGGCACTCTCTTAATCGACAAGCTGCTTCAGGTGGTGGTCAGCCGCAAGGCCAGCGACCTGCACCTCGCGGTGGGCCAGCCGCCGGTGCTTCGTCTGGACGGGCATCTGGTGAAACTGGAAACCAAGGTTCTCGAGGCCGAAGACACCGTGGCCTTGATGAAGGCCATCGCGCCCGAGCGGTGCCAGCAGGAGTTGCAGGAGGTGG
The DNA here is from genome assembly GCA_964434165.1 of uncultured Pirellulales bacterium. GTDB lineage: Bacteria > Planctomycetota > Planctomycetia > Pirellulales > Thermoguttaceae > CAYSUS01. Next base: position 1,823 of record CAYSUS010000225.1, on the reverse strand, counting down.
GCGGGGCGGACTTCGGGTTCGCCTTCGGCGACGCCGCCCGGTTCCGCGTCTCCATCTTCAAGCAGAAGGGCAACGTGGGGATGGTGCTCCGGCAGATCCCCAACCGCCTGATGGGCTTTGAGGAGCTGGGCACGCCGCCGGTGCTCAAGGACCTCATCATGCGGCCCCGCGGCTTGATTCTGGTGACCGGGCCCACGGGGTCGGGCAAGACGACCACGCTGGCGGCCATGGTCGATTACCTCAACCACAACGTCGATCACCACATCATCACGATCGAGGACCCGATCGAATTCTATCACTCGCACGACAAGTCCACGATCAACCAGCGCGAGCTGGGGGTCGATGTGCCCAGCTTCGCGGAGGCCATCCGCCGCGCCCTGCGTCAGGACCCGGACGTGATCCTGGTGGGGGAGATGCGCGACCTGGAGACGATCGAGGCGGCGATCACCGCGGCCGAGACCGGACACATCGTGTTCGGCACGCTGCACACGACCGGGGCCCAGGGCACGGTGAACCGCATCATCGACGTGTTTCCCACGAACCAGCAGGAGCAGATCCGCACCCAGTTGTCGGTGGCGGTGATCGGCGTGCTCTCGCAGGCCCTGCTGCCGAAGATCGGCGGCGGGCGCGTGGCCGCCTACGAGATGCTCGTGGTCACCCCGGCCATCGCCAACCTGATCCGCGAGAACAAGACGTTCCGCATCAACTCGTCGATCCAGACCGGACACAAGCTGGGCATGCAGCTACTGGACGACCACATGTTCCGCCTCTGGCAGGCGGGGATGGTCGAAAAGCGCGACATCCTGTTCCGCGCCAACCAGCCGGACGAGGTGGCGACCAAGATCGCCCGGGCCGAGCGCGGCATCCTGGAGGACGAAGACGAGGCCCGCCGCCGAATGCGGCAGGACGACAGCAAGTCCCTGAAGAGCAAGTAGTAGCATCCCGCGGCGGCGGGCGCCGGCGCTTGCCCGCCGGACGCAAGCCGCAAGAGGCAGCAAAGACGAGCAAGCAGCAAAGGCGAGGCAGTCCATGGCTCTGAGGCGCATCGGTCAAATCCTGGTCGATCTGGGATTCATCAGCGACGAGCAGCTCGAGATGCTGCTGGACGAGCAGCAGCAGCGTCCGGGCGAGCTGCTGGGCCAGATCGCCATCGGCATGGGCCTGATCAACGAGGAGCAGCTCGCCCAGGCCCTGGCCGAGCAGATGGGGATGCGCGTGGTGAGCCTGGCCGACATCAGCATCCCGCCCGAGGTGCTGGCCTACATCACCGAGCCGATGGCGCAGCTTTACCGGATCGTGCCGATCAGCTTCAAGGAGGACACGCTGACCATCGCCATGTGCGATCCGCAGAAGCTGTCGATCATCGACGAGCTGCGGAGCTTCCTGGGCTACGACATCCGCGCGGTGGTGGCCACGGAGCGGGACGTGGTGAAGGCCCTCGACCGCTACTACGCGGTGGGCGGGGAGAGCGTCGAGTCGCTGATCTCGGAGATGGAGGCGGACTCGGACCTGGCCAAGGCGGCCGCCGACCTGGAGCGCGAGGGGCCGCTCGACCTGACCAGCGTCGAGGCCCTGGCCGACAGCGCCCCGGTGCGCAAGCTGCTGAACATGGTGCTGCTGTTGGCCATCCGCGATCACGCCAGCGACCTGCACTTCGAGCCGTTCGAGACGGAGTTCAAGATCCGCATTCGCGCGGACGGCGTGTTGTACGAGATGGTCCCCCCGCCACGGCACTTGGCGCTGGCCATCACGACGCGCATCAAGGTGATGTCGAATCTCGACATCGCCGAGCGCCGGCTGCCGCAGGACGGGCGGATCCAGTT
>CAYSUS010000224.1:0-3648 GCA_964434165.1 uncultured Pirellulales bacterium | reverse complement strand
ACTGGAGGATGTGCGGGTCCTCGAGGTCGAAGTACAGGGCCCCGTTCTCGCCGTTCATTTCCATGGTGCTGTAGTTCTTTCGCCCCCGGGCGTAGCGGGTGCTCTCGAACGTGCCGATCGAGCCGTTGGCGAAGACGGCCAGGAACATGCAGGCGTCGTCGATGTCGACCTTCTCGACCTTGCCCGTGTCGGCGTGCTTGCGCTCCTTGATGAACGTCTCGGTGTAGGCCACGACCTTCTGGATCGGGCCGTTGAGCCACTCGGCGGTGTCGATCGAGTGGGCCAACAGGTCGCCGGTCACGCCGCTGCCGGCCACCTTCGAGTCGAGCCGCCAGAGAGCCATGCCCCCCTGGGGCACGTCGGCGCCGATCGTGTAGTCCTGGTTGTAGGTCGCCCGATAGTGGAAGGGCCGTCCCACGCGGTCCTCGTCGATGAGCTGCTTGAACAGGCTGATGGCGGGCACGCGGCGGTAGTTGAACGAGACCATGTTGGCCACGCCGGCCTTCTCCACGGCGGCGACCATGGCCTCGCCCTCCGCGACGGTCATGGCCAGGGGCTTCTCGCAGACGACGATCTTGCCGGCCTCGGCCGCGGCGATCACCACGTCGTGGTGCATGTGGTTGGGGACGCAGACGTCGACCAGGTCGATGTCCGGGCTCTCGATGACCTTGCGCCAGTCGGTCTCGACCGACTCGTAGCCCCACTTGGCGGCGAAGTCGTCGAGCTTGGCCTTGTCCTCCTCGCGGCCGTAGCAGGTCTTGAGCACGGGCTTGTGCTCGCGGGGGAAGAAGTGGTTCACCTGCAGCCAGGCGTTCGAGTGCGCGCGGCCCATGAAGCCGCAGCCGAGCATTCCGATTCGCAGGTCTTTGGGCATGGTGTTTTGCTCTCTCCTTACTTAGGGGTTACTGAGCAGTTCGGTGAGCCGTGTTCGCCATCCGCTATCGAAAACGTCCCTCGGGCAGAGACCGCCGTTGGAGGCTATGGTATGCGCGCAGTTCTCGGGGATCATTGCCCACTCCTTCGGCTCTGAATCACCTGCACCGCCCAGGGCGCATCGTCGTCGGCCAATGGCGGTGTTGGGGCGTTGGAGTAATCCAGGCGCTCGGGATACGGGCCCTGTTCATAGGCCCGTTCCAAGGCAGCCTGCAAGTCGAGCGTCTCGTCTTCGTCGCCCGACTTCAGCGGCACGCGGATCCGCGGCAGCCGGTCGCGGATGCGGATCGGGTAGATCTCGTAGTCCTCACCTCCGCGCCGTGCGACGTTTACCAGGTAGTCGTGCCGCGGCAGTTCCTCCAAGAGCACTTCAGGGAATTCGACAACACGCGGCCCTTCCCGCAAGAGGTCGATCTCCACGAGATGGATGGCGGCCTGACGTGTTTCCGCCTGCTTCTGTGCATACAGGGCACGGCCCTGCCGATCCACCTTGTTCGCAGGGCTGAGCACCTCGACTCCCGTGACCACTTCAGCCCCTTCAGCGCGATAGATCACCAAGTACGGCTCGCGAACCTGAACCTCGGCGCGTGCGATACGGATGGGCTCGTCCGGTTCGGCCACGGCGATCGCCTCGTGCGCGGGATGCTCCTGGGCCAGCCGAGCCACCGCAAGGTCGGGGTAGATCGGCCGTTGCGGCTGCGAAAGCCAGATTCGTTCGCCGATGTCCACGTAGTAGCCTCTTGCCCGCAACTGCGGCTGCAGCATTGCAGCCGCTTCCGCGATCAGCCGCGCGTGAACGCCCGGCCAAATCTCTGGGCGTTCCAGGTACGGATCCATGCCGGGAAAGGGACTTCGCATCGGAGTCCTCGCTCTCGAAGAATGGTCACCGCGGCCGGCTCTCCGGTCCTATTCCGCCCAGCCGTGCTCCTCGCGGACCTGGATCATCACGCGGAGGATGTCGTTCCACGTCTCGGGCTGCATCATGACTTCGTTGGGGAACAGGCAGCCGTCCCAGCAGATGTGGCGGATCTTCCGCGTCACCACGCCGGCCGAGTCGCGGAGCCAGAAGCCGGCGTGGCGGGGGATGTCGAGCTTGCCGTTCGGGTCGTTGGCCGGGCAGTGGCGGCCGGTCTTGTCGTGCGAGCCGCCGCCGTGCACGGTGGCGTCGTTCTGGGCGATGTGCAGGTCGTTCGTCCAGGGGCGCAAGGCATCGGTGAGCTTGCGATAGGCCGCGTCGAAAGCCTCAGGATCGTTCCACGCGAAGTCCTCCGGCAGGATCGCGTCCTCCGGGGCGTTGTAGCCGAGGATGTAGAGCAGCGTGTGGGCCATGTCGGCCTGGAAGCCGAGCGTGTCGGGCCGATCGACGAGCTCCAGGAGCTGGATCATCCGCTTCCAGCTATGCATGCCGCCCCAGCAGATCTCGCCTTCGGCTGTGAGGTGCTCGCCGGCGTCCTCGGCAATGTCGCACGCCTGGCGGAAGGTCTCGGCGATGGTCTTCTGGTTGCCCTCCGGGTCGGCCAGCCAGGGCTCCACGCCGCCGCCCGTGTCGAGCCGAACGTTGCCGTTGGGGCGAATGCCCAGCTCGCGCAGCCGCTTGGCAACGTTGCAGCCCTTGCGGACCTGGCCGAGGAACTTCTGCCGCTCCTCGTCGCTGCCCATGGCCGAGCCGCCGCCGGTGGGCGGCCAGATGGGGGCCACCACGGTGCCGATCTGCAGGTTGCGACGGGCGGCCTTGTCGGCCAGCTCCTTGATCGCGTCGTCGCTCTGGACCGTCGAGTCGATGTCGATGTGCGGCAGGTAGAGGAACAGGTCGAAGCCGTCGAACTTGACCCCGTCCACCTCGGCCGCGGCGGTCAGATCGAGCATCGTATCCAGGTCGATCGGCGGCTCGCCATCGTCGCCCTTTCCGACCACGCCCGGCCAGGCGGCGTTGTGGAGTTTGGGGTAGTTGTTGGTTTGGGTCATGGCGGGTCCTTATGGTTGCGTGTTGATGGATGCAGGTGGATTACGGTAGTCATGCTCCCCTCTCCCGCAGGCGGGAGAGGGTGGCCGCGCAGCGGCCGGGTGAGGGCGTGCGGGGCTCGCGTGGTTTGAACCAAGGCAGCCGCGCAGACAAGCCCATCATGCCCTCACCCCCGGCCCCTCTCCCGCAGGCGGGAGAGGGGAGTTGTGGTGCCTTACCCTCTCCCGCAGGCGGGAGAGGGGAGATTGCGCGATTAGCCATCATAGGGCACTCCCGCCTCGCGGGCGATGCCTCTGGCCACCGCCTCCAAGTCGTCGTTCACGTCCCAATTCGTGACTCGAAACACGCGATAGCCTTGATCGCGCAGCCACCTCTCGCGCACGCCATCGGATGCCTGGCTCTCGTCATGACTCATGCCGTCCAACTCGACGATCAGTCTCAACTCCCGACAGCAGAAGTCGACGACATAAGCCCCGATGGGTTCCTGACGGCGAAACTTCAAACCGGCGAGGCGGCGGCCACGGAGGACCGACCACAGCAGCCTCTCCGGCGGAGTTGACGCTTGCCGCAAATCTCGCGCGCGGTCAATCAACATCGGATGCTTGGATCGGGGGTTTGCTGGCATGGGATGCCCCGTTCTGTATCAAGGTGCCCTCACCCCCAGCCCCTCTCCCGCAGGCGGGAGAGGGGAGTTGTTGTGCCTTACCCTCTCCCGCTTGCGGGAGAGGGTGGCCGCGCAGCGGCCGGGTGAG
>CAYSUS010000223.1:0-3651 GCA_964434165.1 uncultured Pirellulales bacterium | reverse complement strand
GTCCCGCCGATCACGCGGATCGCCTCGACGATATCGTAGGAGTGCTTCTGCAGGCGCTGCTGGAGGGCCGGGTCGATGGTCAGCATGGGGGCGGTGCAGAAGGAGTCGCCGGTGTGGACGCCCATCGCGTCCACGTTCTCGATGAAGCAGACCGTGATCATCTGGTTCTTGGCGTCGCGGACCACCTCCAGCTCCAGCTCCTCCCAACCCTCGACCGACTCCTCGATGAGCACCTGCCCCACGAGGCTGGCGCTGAGCCCGCGCGCCACCACGGTGCGGAACTCGTCCAGGTTGTAGACCAGCCCCCCGCCCGTGCCGCCGAGGGTGTATGCCGGCCGCACCACGCAGGGCAGACCGATTCGCCCCACGATGTCTTCGGCCTGGTCGAGGCTTCGGGCGATCTCGCTCCGCGGCATCTCGATGCCCAGGGCGTTCATCGTGTCCTTGAAGGCCTGGCGGTCCTCGCCCCGCTGGATGGCGTCGATCTCCACGCCGATCACGCGCACGCCGTGTTTGTCCAACACCCCCGCGCGGTGCAACTCCGAGGCCAGGTTCAGCCCCGACTGCCCGCCCAGGTTGGGAAGCAGGGCGTCGGGCTTCTCCTGCTCGATGACCTCGTCGAGCCGCTCCACGTTGAGCGGCTCGACGTACGTGGCGTCGGCCATGCCGGGATCGGTCATGATCGTGGCGGGATTCGAGTTGACCAGCACGATCCGGTAGCCCAGGCTGCGAAGGGCCTTGCACGCCTGCGTGCCGGAGTAGTCGAACTCGCAGGCCTGGCCGATCACGATCGGGCCGGATCCGATGATCATCACCTTGTCGATGTCGTCGCGCTTGGGCACGGCAGGGACCTCTGGGTCAGGGGGAGAGAATAGCGGGGGAAGAGACAGGAGGCAGGTCTTCCGACTCGGCCGCTAGATGTATTCAATCGTCGCCGGCGGCTTGGGCGTGAGGTCGTACAGGCAGCGGTTCACGCCGGGAAGCGACGTGATCCGTTCGCTGATCCGGTGAAGCGTGTCCCAGGGAAGCTCGATGGGACGGGCAGTCCGCGCGTCGACGCTGTCCACGCACCGTAGCACAACGATCTCCCCGAACTCCCGCCGACCGTCGCGGATGCCGGTCGCCCGGTCGCTCAGCAGCACGGCCAGGTACTGGAACGCGGCGCGATGGGCCAGCTCCTGCTCGACAACCGCCGTGGCCGCGCGGACCGTGGCGAGTCGGGCTTCGGTCACCTCGCCCACGATCCGCGTGGCCAGGGCCGGGCCGGGGAAAGGCATGCGCTGGGCGATCCGCGGCGGCAGGCCCAGCAGCCGGGCGACCTCGCGCACGCCGTCCTTGCGAAGCGAGGCCAGCGGCTCCAGCACCCGATATCCGAGCTCCTTCTCGGGATCGATCCCCATCTGGGCGAGGATGTTGTGCTGCCGCTTGATGCCTGCCACGGTCTCTTCGATGTCCGTGAGGATCGTCCCGTGCAAAAGGAATCGGGCCCCCCGGGAGCGGACCAGCCGGCCGAACACCTCGCGGTAGAACGTGGAGGTGACTGCATTGCGCTTCTCCTCCGGATCGGTCAGCCCCGCCAGGGCATCGAGGAACTCGCGCCGTGCGTCGATGCGCTCGACCGGGATGCCGATGTCGTTGAAGGTCCCGACCACATGCTCGGGCTCCCCGTCGCGCATCAGGGCGTTGTCGATGAACACGGTCTTCAGGCGCTCGCCCAACGCGCGGTGGCCGAGCACGGTGACCACCGAGCTGTCCACGCCTCCGCTCAAAGCGTTGATCGCCGTGGACTGGCCCACGGTCCGACGCAGGCTTTCGATCTGTTCGTCGATGAACGCCTTGTAGTCCATGTCGAGAATCCCCAGCAAGAGGGCATGTCCGAGGCGAGTTTGGCGGGCCGGCGCAGACTTCCGAAGCCATCGAGACTTCGGAAGTCTGGGCGTCTGGGCGCTTCGGAAGTCCGCGCGATTCGGACGTCTCGGGCTACGCCCCGGCGCGCGTGCACTGGAAGTTCTCGCCCAGCTCGCAGCGGATGCAGTAGCCGGGCATCTGCTCGGCCAGGCGCAACTGCGACTGGCACTTGCCGCAGAGCTGCTCCTCGCCCTCCTCCATCAGGCCGCCGCACGGGGGCGTGATCATGGGGCAGAGGTCGATGCAGCTCTTGCACATCTTGCAGAAGTCGGGCCGGGTGCCGAACGGGAAGTCCACGTGCCGCGCCTTGCCGCGGCCCACGAAGCCGATCGCCCGGGCCTGCCACATCTCGGTGCACACGCGCACGCACCGCCCGCACAGCACGCAGTCCTTCTGGCGGAAGGGGTAGCGGACCTCGGTCACCCCGCACCGCACGGCGATGTCCTGGATGGCCTTGGAGTTGGGGGCCTCGGCCACGAGCATCTCGGCCACGTTGCGGCGAAGGCGCTGGATCTTCTCCGTGGTGGCTTCGACGACCATCCCTTCCTGCACCAGGAGCGTGCAGGAGGTCGTCACGCGGCGCCGCTCGCCCTGGACGAGCTCGACCAGGCACAACCGGCAGGCGCCCAGACCGGTGAACCCCGGCATGTGGCAAAGGTGCGGGATGCACAGGCCCATCTTCAGCGCGGCGTCCAGGACCGTCGTGCCGCGCGGCGCGCGGACCTTGGCCCCATCGATCGAAAGCGTCACGTATTCCTGCATGGCAGTTCTCCCTTAGGCGACGGCAACCGCGTCCTGGCGGCAGGCGTCGCGGCAGATCCCGCAGCGGTTGCACAGGTCGGGTTGAATGGTGTGGGGCTCCTTCTTCTCGCCCGTGATCGCGCCACTGGGGCATGCCTGGAGGCAGACCCCGCATCCGGAGCACTTCTCCGCGTCGATCGTGTAGTGGATCAGCGCCCGGCACACGCCGGCCGGACAGCGCTTCTCGTGGATGTGCGCCTCGTACTCGTGGCGGAAGTAGCGAAGCGTGGAGAGCATCGGGTTGGGGGCCGTCTTGCCCAGGGCGCACAGGCACGTCTCGGAGACCGTCTCGCCGAGCTCCTCCAGCAGGTGCAGGTCCTCGGGCCGGCCGCGGCCCTCGGTGATGCCGGTCACGATCTCGAGCATCCGGTCGATGCCGATGCGGCAGGTGGCGCACTTGCCGCACGATTCGTCGAGGAGGAAGCTGAGGAAGTACCTCGCCACGTCCACCATGCACGTGCGCTCGTCCATGACGACCATCCCGCCCGAGCCGACCATGGAGCCGGCCCGGGTGAGGGTCTCGAAATCGACCGGCAGGTTGAACTTGCTCACCGGCAGGCATCCGCCCGACGGCCCGCCGGTCTGCACGGCCTTGATCTCCGCGCCGTGGGCCGGTCCGCCGCCGATGTCGAACACGATCGTGCGCAGCGAGGTGCCCATCGGCACCTCGACCAGGCCCGTGTTCTTCACCTGGCCGGTCAGGGCGAAGATCTTGGTCCCCTTGCTCGTGGAGGTCCCCTTGCCGGCGAACCAGGCGGCCCCGTGGTTGATGATGCCCGGCACGTTGGCCCAGGTCTCCACGTTGTTCAGCGCGGTGGGCTTGTTGCGCAGACCCTGGCGCACGGTGTGCACTTCCTTGGCCCGCGGCTCGCCCACGCGCCCCTCGCCGCCATCTGTTTCGCGGTAGCGCGGCGCACCGAGCGAAGAGGCATCCGCTCCACC
>CAYSUS010000222.1:2474-3750 GCA_964434165.1 uncultured Pirellulales bacterium | reverse complement strand
TGTCGCCCCGCCGGATGTCCCTTACTGAGCGAAGAGCCCACTCCATGCCCGACAACCACGACCGCGAGGCGATGGTGGAGAGGATTCTCCAGTCGTCGAGCTACCGATTGGCCTACGAAGACGTCGATCTGCTGCGGAGCGCGGCCCTGCGCCCGGCCCGCATCGAGTTGGAGTTCCTCAAGCCGGAGCTGGGATTCACCGAGCAGGGGATCCGCTCGACGATCGTGGCTTTTGGCGGCACACGGATCCTCGAGCGGGAAGCCGCGCGCGACCGGCTGGAGCAGGCCAGGGCCCTCTTGGCCGACACCCCGGACGATCCTCGTCGCCGACGCGCCGTGGAGCGGGCGGAGCGCCTGCTGGCCAAGAGCGATTACTGGGAGAAGGCCCGTGATTTCGGCCGGCTCGTCTCCTCCCGCAGCCAGGCCGGCGAGGCCTTCGACTACGTGATCCTCACCGGCGGCGGGCCGGGGATCATGGAGGCGGCCAACCGCGGGGCCTGGGAGGTCGGCGCCAAGAGCGCCGGGCTGAACATCCTCATCCCCACAGAACAGGTCCCCAATCCCTACATCACCCCGGAGCTGTGCTTCCAGTTCCGCTACTTCGCCCTGCGCAAGTTCCACTTCCTGCTTAGGGCGAAGGCCCTGGTCGTGTTCCCCGGGGGCTTCGGCACGCTCGACGAGCTGTTCGACGCCCTCACCCTCCGCCAGACCCAGCGCATGCAGCAGATCCCGATCATCCTCTTCGGCCGCGAATACTGGGACCGCGTGATCGACTTCCAGTTCCTGGCCGACGAGGGCTGCATCGACGACGAGGACCTCGACCTGTTCCGCTTCGCGGAGACCCCCGAGGAGGCCTGGGAGATGATCCGCCGGTTCCATCACCACGACTGGGGACGCCAGGACCGCGCCACCGGGGCCGGCGCGTGGGACGTGGACTGAGCGGGGAGGCGAAGCCGAAGGTCGGCAGTCAAGCGGCCAACGGGCCGGCGGTTGGGCCGGCGGTTGGCAGGGGGGATTCGGGAAGCAGGAAGGGCTCTTTCGCCACCTGCCCGTCACGGGAACCTACGCGCGACAAGCCCTCACCCCCGACCCCTCTCCCGCTGGCGGGAGAGGGGAGATGGGCGCCAACCCTCTCCCGCTAGCGGGAGAGGGTGGCCGCGTCGCGGCCGGGTGAGGGCGGCATGGGCAGCGGGACGTTCCGGTGGTGCCATGGCACCTAGGGCGCGCGACAAGCCCTCACCCCCGACCCCTCTCCCGCTGGCGGGAGAGGGGAGATG
>CAYSUS010000222.1:0-2374 GCA_964434165.1 uncultured Pirellulales bacterium | reverse complement strand
GGCGCCAACCCTCTCCCGCTAGCGGGAGAGGGGAGATGGGCGCCTTCACCTCAACGGACTCGCCACGCATCCCGCGCCACGCATCCCGCGCCACGCACCTGTCAAATCACCCCGTGCAGCGGCCCGAAGGGGGCGCCGAGGGCATCCACCCTCTTGGTCACCTCGGGATCCTCGGCCAGCGGGGGGGCATGATGGGGCTTGATCCGCGCGTCGATCACCAGCGCGCCGCGGCAGCCCCAGTGCTTCTGAAGCGTGAACGGCTCGATGCCGTCGATGTCGGCGGCCGGGTTGCTCCGCGTGAACGTCACCCAGAGGAAGTTCTCCAGGTTGCGCGCGGCCATGTCGCTGTCGTCCACGACCACGATGAGCGGAAAGTTGTTGATCGCGTCGGCCCGGGCGTACTGGGCGCAGAACCGCTCGATGGCCGTGTCGCGCTGCCCGGCGGCCGAGTAGGTCGGACCCTCCACCACGAGGATCCCCGGCAGGCACACCCGCGGATCGCCGAAGCCGAGGCTCTCGGGCATCCGGATGCGGCTGTCGATGGCCACCGGCAGCTTGCGCTGCGGCGGGCCGGCCGCGGCGATCACCACCTTCGAGCCCTCGTTCAGGCCCGTGCCCGTGTAGTCGAGTGTGTCGATCGTCGTGGACGTCTGGAAGTGCAGGTCGCGGCGCCAGTCCCCGCGCTCCAGCACGTGGCGGAGGAACTCGGGCAGGTCGTGGATGTCCAGGTCCGGGGCGTCCTCCCTGGCCACGATCAACAGGTACTTGGCCAGCGAGAGCTGCCCCTGGCCCAGGATCGCGTTGGCCAGGGTGAGCAGCTCGCGCGGACGGCGCGGCTCCTCGTAAGGGACGTAGCGCTCGCTGCCGATCGCCAGGAGCAGCGGGTGCACCCCGGCCGCGTCTACGGCGTGGACGGCCTGCACGCCCGGCACGGCCTTGGGCATCACCGGTCCCACGATCTCGTGGATCAGCCGGCCGAACATCGTGTCCTCCTGCGGAGGCCGCCCCACCACCGTGAACGGCCACACCGCGTCCTTGCGGTGATACACGCGCTCCACGCGCATCACCGGAAACTCGTGCGCCAGGCTGTAATACCCCAGGTGATCGCCGAACGGGCCCTCGGGCAAGCGGCGGCCCGGCTCCAGGTAGCCGGCCAGGCAGAAGTCGGCCTCGGCCAGGGCCGGCAGTTGCCCCGGTCGCTCGACCATCGCGATCCGCTGCCGCCCCAGCAGCCCCGCGAAGGCCAGCTCGCTCATCCCCTCGCGCAGCGGCATCACCGCGGCCACGGTCATTGCCGGCGGTCCGCCCACGAACACGTTCACGCGGAGGATCTCGCCGCGGCGGATCGCGGCCGCGTGGTGCGCGGCGATGCCGCGGTGGATCTGGTAGTGCAGCCCCGCTTCCACGCCCTGCTGATACTGCCCGCCCGAGATCTGCACGCGGTACATCCCCAGGTTGGCGCTGCCCAGGCCCGGCGCGTCCGGGTTCTCGGTGTAAACCTGCGGCAGCGTGATGTACGCTCCGCCGTCGTCCGGCCACGAGACCAACTGCGGGAGCTGGCCGAGCGTCGTCTCACACTGAAGGACCGGCCCCCGCTTGACCATCCGCGGCCGGGCATACCGGGCCGTCAACGGCGCGGTCAGGTACATCCGCGGCCGCCGGAACAGGTCGGTCGGATCGACCCCCAACTCCACCATCCGCGCCACCGACTCCAGCGCGTCGCGGAACAGGTACCGCATCCGCTCCATGGTGCCGAACAGGTTGCTGACCATGGGGAACGGGCAGTCCTTCACCCGCAGGTAAAGCACGGCCGGGCCGCCGGCGCGAAACACCCGCCGCTGGATCTCGGCCGCCTCCAGATACGGATCGACCGGCTGCTCGATCCGCACCAACTGCCCGGCGGCCTCCAGGTCCTGGATGCACTCGCGTAGGTTCCGATAGCCCATGATGCGTGGAGTGTTCCGGCTTTCGGCGTCTGGAGGACCTCGATCGCTGCCGGCTATTTCTTCTTCCCCGACTTGCCGCGACCCGCCGACTTGGCCTTGCGCAGCTTCTTCTGCAGGTGGGCGAAGCGGGTGGCGGGCATTCGGGCAGTACGTCCGCCTTGGCGCGATGAGGTCTTGCCGCCGGCCATCGATACCCCCCACCCCCTCTTCCGATCGCGCCCGCGACGAAGTTGAACGCCCTATCCCTATCTTAACTCCCCGCGGCTCGATTGTCGCGGGCTGGGGAATCGCCCCCGCAATTGCCTGCCCCGGCGGCTCCAGGCCGCCTCTTCCAAGCCACCCGAACGGTGGTTAGAATGGCCACTACTCCCGCGGGGGCATCCTCCATGGCCGTCACCCTCGAGCTATTCAGCCAGCGCCTGGTGGCC
>CAYSUS010000221.1:0-3764 GCA_964434165.1 uncultured Pirellulales bacterium | reverse complement strand
AGACCTCTGGCAAACTCCGCCAAGGTCACGAAACACCAACCCCAAGCGCACAACGTATGCGGCTCAGCCTGCGCAGCCTCTGCTTCACCCGGCGGAGTGGGCGGACTACCATGATCGGCGAGGGCGGAAGCCGCCCTCGCGGTGATTCGCGATCTCGACCGGGAGCCGCCCATGCTTCGACCTGTCCGCGCCGTCCGTCCCTCGCTTCGCCGTGGGGCAGCACTGCTTTTTCTCAGCTTGCTGCTTCTGCCCCGGCAGCGCCTGCCCGCCGCCGACTGGCCCATGCTTCACCGCGACCTTCAGCGAAGCGGCCACACCGACGAGGTCGTCCCGGGACCCTATGAGCGCAAGTGGTGGCGCGATTTCCATGACGAGATGATCGCCACGCGCTGCGAGGCCATCGTGGCCGAGGGCAAGGTCTTCGTCGGCACTCTTGCGGGCAACCTCTACGCCCTGGACGTGGCGCACGGGAAGACCCTCTGGAAGTTCAAGGGCTGCGGACCCATCGGGGCTTCGCCCTGCTATGCCGGCGGCAACATCTACTTCGGCTCGGACGACGCCTTCGACCGCGGCACGCTGTATTGCCTCAGGGCCGCCACGGGCGGGGTCGTCTGGAAGCACACCACGCCCGGCGGCATCTGGACCAGCCCGGCTTGCGACGGGGCCAGGGCCTACGCGGGAGATCGCTCGGGGGTGTTCCACGCCGTGAGCGCCGCGGACGGCTCGCCCGCGTGGACCCTTTCGACCGGCTACATGATCCTCAAGCCGGCCTCGCTGAGCCCGGACGAAGCGCGGATCGTCGTCGGCGCGGAAGACATGCACGTCTATTGCCTCTCGCGCGAGGGGAAGCTGCTGTGGAAGACGCCCAGACTGCCCGGCCTGAGCCTCCGCGATCAAGCGCCGACGATCTGGCGGGGCCTGGCCATCGTGCGCACCAATCCGGCCGACGGCTTCCACACCGTGCTGGGCCGCAACGGCGAGACACTCGAGGCCATCCAGCGGGCGATCCCTGCGACCCCCGAAGACAAGGTGCTCCTGGACAAGTGGGGCGATCTGCTTATGGCTCCGCGCCCGGCGCGCCGCAAGGCGGAGATCGCGGGCATCGTCGAGTACCTGAAGGGGCACCGCCACGATCAGTGCTTCTTCGCCTTCGGCCTTGAAGATGGAAGCGAGCCGTGGATCGCGCCGGTCTTCTACACCGCCGGGCTGCACAATCCGCCCACGCCACCGACCTTCCATCCCAAGACGGGCGAGCTGTTCACCCTCTCGCGGTCGGCCTTGACGCACTACGTGCGCGGCGTGCGGCGCTATTCGTGCCTGGTGCGGATCGATCGCAAGACAGGCCTGCCCGACTGGTTCTGGCCCGACCGCGAGGACGAGGAGAACTGGCGCGACTTTCCCATGATCCCCGACGAGACGCAGGCGCTGGGCATGATGGGCCGGCTGATCGTGGGCACGCACCAGGGCGTGCTCGCCGCGCTCGATCCTCGAAGCGGCACCGTGACACCCATCTGGCCAACCCGCGATACGTACGCGGGCATCTTCGGGCCCGGCGCGCTTCCGGGGGGCTTCGAAGGTGCGAAGCAGATGGCCCGGGAGGGCTACCTCGCCGGCATGCCCAACGAATGGCACGGACCGGACCGGGCGGTTCTTTCCATCGGCGAGGGCCGCATGTTCTGGATCGCCGGCTCGCAGGTCGTATGCATCGCCGGGCCCGGCGTGCCCAAGGCCGCCAGTGGCGGGTTAACGCCGCCCGAGCCCTTCAAGATGCGACTGCCCGACGTCGTGCCCGGCGGCAACGTCGCCAACCGGGGTCGGGGCGAGGTCGAGAGGTCGCTGCCCGAGGGAAAGATCGCGCCCGAAGCGCTGCGGGAGTATCTCAAGGGGCTGCCGGCCACCGACATCTGCACTGACGACGAACGGGCGAAGACGCTCCGCCGTCGGCTGGAGAGCGAGGTTCTCGAGCTGATCCGCGGACGGCAAGGCAGGCCGTGGGCGCCGCTGGTGGTGCAGCTCGGGATCGGGCGCGAGGAGCGGCACTTTTGGCGCACGGCCCAAACGATCCAGATCGTCAGTCTGGCGCTTCCGCACCTGGGTCCGCAGGTCCGCGACAAGGCCGTGGCGTATCTCGATCGACTCGTCGAGGCGGGCTGCCCTATCGAGAAGCCGCAGCACGCAGCCGACGGGGCGCGGCGCGAGCCGTTCGACCTGGGGCCCAGGATGGCCGACTTCGCCGCGGCCAGCCCGCGCCATGAGGCCGGTGTCGAGGACCTCTACGCCCTGTGGGCTTACGCCCACTTCGCCGATCGCTGGCCCGCGGTGCTCCGGCAGAAGGATCGGATCGCCGAGGTCTTCGACCCCTTCGCCGCGGACGTTCCCCGCTTCGATCCCGACGACATGGAGCGCGACTCCTCGCAGCGGCTCAACGCCCGCATCGCCGGCGTGCTCGGGGCGGCGCGGCTCTTCGACCGCGCGGGCGACGCAGAGCGCCGCGGGAAGGCGATGGCGATCCTGGCCGGCCTGGTGACCGCGCGGGTGCATCACGAGCGATCGGACCACCGCCTCGTGCGCCCGACCAAGGGGGAGAGCGGCGGCATCCACCAGGCCAAGGTGCCGCGCTACGTCGATCTCGTGCCGGAGACCGGCGCGATGCTCGCGCAGTTCGCCGGCGACTCGCTGGAGCGGCACGTGACGGGCCTGCGCGCGGCCCTGCCGCTGTGGTACCAGGCCTACGGCGAGCGGATGATCGGCGGCGAGAACTACATCTCGCCCCCGCACCTCGCCCGCGGCGTGTTCCTCGCCTGGGCGCACGGGCGGAACGCGGCGCGCGAGTCGCTCGCCGCCAAGCTCGACCAGCCCTGGTGCAAGGCCGATCTGTACTACATCGAGAAGCTCACGGCGACCCTGGGGAGTGCCGCGAGCGGACGCAGCGCTCCCGATTGAACGGCCTTTGCGCCGACAGTCTACATGGCTCCGGCGCGGCGTCGATTCCTCCTCGTTGCGCCCCACGCGACCCCGAGCATCGCGAAGCCGCCCAGGACCAGCATCGCGGAGGAAGGCTCAGGCACGATCACCGATCCGCGAAGCACGAGGCCGTTGAAGTGCGTGTTGCCCGTCACGTGGTTGGAGCCGTATCCGTAGATCCGCAGTTCGACGGATTCGGTGATTCCGTCTTCCAGCAGCCAGGCTCGAAATGACTGCTGGGTCGTGTCGGAGACCGACAACAGGGCCAGGGCATCGGAAGGTTCGGCGAAGCCGCCCAGGCTGCTGAAGATGGCGTACTGTTGCGGCGCGTTGGCACCGTTCCTCCACAGGTCGAAGGCCACGTCGGTCAGCTCCATGTGGGTCCCGCCGACCGGGTCCACGACGATCGACAGGTAATCGCCGTCGGCCATCGCGTCGGCCAGCGTGCCGGTGGTGAAGCCGTTGAGATTCAGCTCGTCGGGCTGGGGATTGGCGTCCACCTCGTCCAGCCCCGGCCCCAGAGACAGCCCTGACACGAGCTGCAGGTTCGGATCGCGCACCAGGGTATCGGTCACCGGGATCTGGCCGTTGGACGGCGTGGGGAAATCGAGCTGGAGCATCGGATTCAGGTTCAACCCGATCGCCTGCTCGATTCCCTGCTGCGTGAGCGCCTCGTCGTACACGCGCACGTCGTCCATCAGCCCGTTCCACTTGCGGTCGTGATGCCCGTCGCCGATCAAGAGGTTAGGCTTTGTCTCAAAACTGGTCTTCCCTGGATTGGGGGAGTACGCGAAGATACG
>CAYSUS010000220.1:0-4029 GCA_964434165.1 uncultured Pirellulales bacterium | reverse complement strand
GCATCACGAACGGCTGTTGGCCTACGTGTTCAGTCTGCTGCCCAACGAGCAGGACGCCCGCGACGTGTTTCAGAAGACCAGCCTCGTCCTTTGGCGCAAGTTCGACCGCTTCGATCCCTCGCGCGACTTCCTCGCCTGGGCGTGCGGCGTGGCCTTCTACGAGGTCCGCAACTTCTTCCGCACCGCGGGCCGCGACCGGCTCCGGTTCAACGACGACCTGCTGCGGACGCTGGCCGACGAGCGGGGCGCGCGCCACGAGCGAAGCGACCGCCGTACCGCCGCCCTGGCCGAATGCGTGAGCAAGCTCAGTGCTGCCGATCGCGACCTGGTGCGAAAGGTGTATGAGGGCGACCGGTCGATCAAGGACCTCGCCGCCGAGATCGGCCGCGCCGTCCAGACCGTGTACAACCGCCTCAACCTCATCCGGCGCAAGCTCTTCGCGTGCGTCGAGAGAACCATGGCCGAAACGGGGACCCGTCCATGATCGAGCGGGGGGAGAAGTCCGAGCTGCTGCGGCTGATAGGAGCGATGATCGACGGGGTGATCTCGCCCGAGGATCACCGCCGCCTGGAGGCGCTGCTCGAAGCCGACGCGCGGGCGCGCGAGCTCTACTTCGACTGCATGGACGTGCACTTCGGGCTCCATCGCTGGCAGATCCGCGACGCGGAAGCCCGCCAGATCACCGACTTCGAGGAGGCGACCGTCGCCGCGTCGCCTCTGCGGGAACGGACGGCCACGCCGGGCCGCGCGGCGCGCTACGCGGGCTATGCCGCCGTGGCCGCGATCACCCTCGTCGCGTCGCTGGCCGCCCAGTGGGTGCTTTTCGATGCGGCGCGCCACGCCGTGGCCGACCCGAGCCCGCCCGAGCCTGGCGAGTACGTGGCCACGCTGGTCGATACCTCGCAATGCGATTGGGGCCGCGACGACGTGCCCCGCGGCGAGGGCTCGCGCCTCCTGCCCGGCCGCGTTCACCTCGTGCGCGGCGTGGCCGAGATCCGCTTCGACTCCGGCGCGCAGCTCGTGCTCGAAGGTCCCGCCGTGCTTCAGATCGAGTCGGTCAGCTCCGCCACGGTGCTCCAGGGCAAGCTGGTCCTGAAGAGCGACGAGACGGCCGAGGCCTTCTTCCTTCACACGCCGTCGTCAACCCTGGTCGATTACGGCACGGAATACGCCGTGGCCATCGACTCCGGCGGAGAGGAGCTGCACGTGTTCGACGGCGAAGTCCGCCGCACGGCCCGAACCCGCCATCAAGGCCACGACCCCGCCGAGCAGGTCGCCGCCGGCCAGGCGAAGCGCTATGCGGGCAGGCCGGGCCGCCGGGGCAAGGCCGTGCCCTTGGGCGAGCATCGATTCGCCCGCCAGGTCCCCCGTCCCGCGGCCGGCCGACCCGACCCCACGGCCAACCTCCTGGCGTACGAAGGGTTCGAGTATCTCGCCCCGGCCATGCCGGCCGACGGGACCGCCGACGGCGGCCTCGGCTGGGAACGACCCTGGTGGATGAACAAGAACCACCCCATGCCCCTGAACGTGGCCAGCCTGTACCGGGCCGACTCCACCGGAGGGGCGCTGGGCGGGGCGATCGACGGGCACGGGGTGCTGACCATCTCCAGGAGGCTCAAGCGCCCCGTGCGCCTCGACCGCGACGCCGTCTATTATCTGAGCTTCCTCTTCCGCCGGCTCGGTGGCAGCGGCGAGCCGCCCAACAGCCTGCAACTGATCCTCCGCGATCCCCGCCAGTCCGAGCCGCAGAAGCGCCTCACGCTGGGCGTGGCCCGGCCGAACCACGTGGTCTTCACCCACTTCGAGGGTGGCGGCGGCCGCGCGGCCCTCCCCTTGGATTACGAGGAGACCTACCTGCTCGTGGCCAAGATCGTGGCCGGGCGCACGCGCCCGGACCAGGTCTTCCTCCGCGTGTACCGGCCGGACGAGCCGGTCGGACGGAGCGAGCCGGGAAGCTGGTCGGTCACTACCCGGCCCGTCAAGAGCCACCTCGTGCTCAGCTCCCTGTCCGTCCATCTGAACAGCGAGGCTCCGCAGTTGTTCGACGAGCTGCGGATCGGAACCACCTGGTCCTCGGTCACCGCGGTGTGGCGGCCCTAAACGGCCACGCACGTCCCCGGGAGGGAAAAGGGCCACTCGGCGTCCATCAGGGTCGGGTGCGATTACGCGACGCATTGGAGCTCGTGATCTCCACCGGCAGAAGATGTTTCGATTGTCCGCCGCTGGGGCCGATCACCGTCAAGCCAACATGGTAACGACCCGCCTTATCGAACACGTGGATCGCCACTCCTCGTGTGCCTTCGTACGTGCTTCCGTCGCCGAAGTCCCAGACGTACTTGGTGACGCGTCCCGCTGATATGTCTCCGTCCAGGACGACGGGGCGCCCCGCGGTTTGCCGTTTGGGGAGCGCTTTGGCCATCGCGCGAAGCGGTTTTGCTTGCAGGTGCTGCTTGGACGGCGGGATGTGCGGAATCCGCTCGTAGTCGAACCCATAAGGACCGTAGTCGATCGGGCCGATATCAACATCGTCTTCCGCGCGGCCTCCATAGAATCCTTCGGGCAGCGCATCGCTTGGGAAGCCGGCGCCTCGCGCTGGGCTGTTCTTCCTCAATCGTGGGAGAGGATCGTCGGTCAGTAGCGGATCGGCGACGACGGGGTCGGAACCGCCGTTCCCGATTTCCGCGCTGCCCGTTGTGTGGAACAGATTATGGTGGACGGTGTTGCCCCCAAGACCTTTGAAATCGAGCATCATGCCTCGATCTTGAACAAACAAGTTATTGACAATCGTGTTCCCGTGCGGAGGAAACTGGGCCTGATCACGCGGTTTGGACCAACCATAGCCATGAATGCCAAGACCGAGCGGCGCATTATGCAGGAAGGCGTTGTGAGCGAACACACCGTCACGCACGGTCTCACAGTTGAGCAGCGTTGTCTCTGACCTCTCGTGCGGGATCAGCATCGTCACGTCGCCCATGGGCAATGCCATGCCGGCATTCGTATTGCCGATGCAGTAGTTGTTGACAAACAGGTGGTATGCGCCGTGGATCGCATGGGCGCGGTGCGGAAAGGCCTCCTCAAAACGACAGTTGATCAGGACGTTTCCATACGCTGTCGAACTCCGACCTGTCCGAAAGCTGAAACCACACGGTCCGTTGGCGAAGACGTTGTGACGCCAGACCGTGCCGGAAGCCTTCACCGTCATGATTTCGCCGCCGTTGCCATCGCCGCTTTCGTTGTCGAAGATGTTGTGCTCGGCGCACAATCGCATGAACACGACCGCCTGGGCAGGATTGCCGCCCCAGATGGATATTGCCTCGCGATTGTTCTTCCGCTTGGCGATCTCGGACGAATCGCGGAAGATATTGTGGTCGACGAGGTAATACCCGACCACGTCGTTTTCGACCATCTCTGGCGTATGGCAGTAGTTGATGGACGTCCCCTGCCGGTCATGGAAGTAGCAATGATCGACACGGGTATTCGAACATTCCGATTGAATGGCGTACTTGCATCCCATCTCTTCTTCTCGTTCCGCGTCGGCATAGCAGCACGAGAGGAAGCGGCAGCTGGTAACACGTGTGTGTTCGGCCGCGAGATGGATGATCGCCCAACGAAAGCGAGACCCACGCCCGTTCACATGCCGGAAGTCGAATCCCTGGATCGTCACGTACCGCCCGCGAACACGGAAGCAGACGTCTCCTCGGAAGGTGACGCCATGTTGCGTCTCCGCCGCGATTGTGATCGGGCGTCCCGGCTTGCCGTAGCAGTCGATCTCCAACTCTCCCCAATCCGTGTAATCGCCGTTACGAATTCGGATTGTATCTCCAGGCTCGGCGGTGGCCAGGAGACGCTCCGCCTCATCAATTGTCCTCGCCAGCTTGCCATCATCGCTCGATAGGGGCTCATCCAGTGTGTCGTGCAAGGCAGCGAATTCCAAACGCAGCGGGTTGTCGCTTCTCCCATCGCAAGGGCGTACCGGTGGCGTGCTCCCCAAAAGCTGATCCATGTGTTATGAGAGTGTCCGTAGGCCCG
>CAYSUS010000219.1:0-4179 GCA_964434165.1 uncultured Pirellulales bacterium | reverse complement strand
GCGAACGGCGGTCGCGTTGGCGCTCCTTGAAATCCCGCGCCGCATCGACGAACGAGTTGAACGTCGTCGCGTGGATTTCGAGCTTCTGCCCGGCCTGTACTTTGCGGAGGTTGTCCATGTTCTTTCCTCAGATGACCGCCCGGAGTGATCTGTGCAAAGGAAGACTTTCCTCTCGGTGCGGCAGCACCCATCAAGAAATCCCCAGACCCGAGAAGTCCCCTTCCTCGTAGACCTGCTCGACGTAGGCCGCCACCGGTTGTTTGACGAGCATCCGTGCCGTGAGGTCCTCAACGTCGGTGTACCGGACCCAGAGCAGTTCCCAGCCGCGTTTGGAGGCGACCGTGATCGGGCCGATCTGCAGGTTCGTGACGTTGGGTGACGCCGCGAACTTGAAGGTGATCTCCCAGTCGTCCTTGCCCCGCTTGGTGCCCGAGGCGCCGAGGAACAGGACCTCGCCAACAGCAAAGTTGCGGAACGCCGCCTGGTTCGTCTTGCCGGTCAGAAGGAAGAGCGTGCCCTTGTAGGCGTCGGTGACCAGGGCGTCGTCGATATAGTGGGTCTCGCTGAAGTTGTAGACCGGCACGGTGATGTCGACGCCCTCGACATCCTCGTGCGTCACGCCGATGGCGCCGCCGAAGTTGGGGGCGGCAAAACCGGGCGCCGGATAGCTACCCTTCGTCTGAAGCGACTGGGTAATATGCTGGGTTCCGCCACCCGTGTCGAACGTGTAGGTTGACTCCTTCGGGTCCTTCACGCCGTACTGGGCCGAGACGTCCCAGTAGCCGATCGCGTCGGTCTCATCGACGTGGACCGGATCGATGCTGTAGGACTGGAACGAGAGGCCACGGTAGAAGGCGGGGATCGTCGCCTGGACCAGTGCGTGAACGACCGCGTCGTCATCCGTCCCTTGGACGATGTACTCCAGCGTCGCCGAGGCGTTGTTATCGACGCCTTCGGTCGCGCTGCGACTGGTCGGGGTTTCCGCGATGCTGACTGCCATCCGTGGTCCCTATGCGAACTGAATCCCGCCGCGTTTGGCTTCCTGCACCAGCACGCCGATGTTGCGGTCGATCTCCGCAACCCGCTCCTTGATCTTGTCCACCGGGCCGCCGGAGCCCATGCCGCGGGCAGCGGCCATGGCGTTGAACGTGCTCTGGACTTCAATCGCGCCGCTCACTCCGCCAAGGGAGCCGAGGCTGGAGACGGCCTCCTGGGCCTTGGCGATCAGCTCGTCCGGCCCCTCGAGCCCCTCCGGCCCCTTGTCCTTCTCCGAGGCCTTTCGCTTGGCCCGCGCCGCGGCCAGGGCGTCCTGCCACTCCTTGCGGGCCGCAGCGAGGTCGGCCTCGTTCTCGGTCATCTTCGCCGCGTACTCGTCGTCGAGCGCCTGATGGGCGTCGAGGTTGTCCTGGCCGATCTGGGCGAGCGTCCCTTCGTGGATCGCGGCCGCCCGTTGCCGGTCGGCCATCCGCTTCGCCTCGCGTTCGGCGATCTTCCGCTCCTGCTCGTCGTCGATCCGACTGAGCGCGGCTTGCTTCTCCCGCTCGACGAGCGCGTTCTCCGCTTCCAGGTCGACCGAGTCGTCGAACAGGCTCCTGATCCAGTTCCACGCCTTCTGCGCGCCCGACTTGACCCGCTCCCAGGTCTTGGCGAAGAACCCCGTGAATGACGCCCACGCCTTCGAGAAGAACGCCGTGGTCTCGATCCAGCCGACTTCCAGGGCGTGCCAGACGGTTTCCACGACGGCCAGCAGCCCGTGCCAGGCGTCGTAGCCGATGCGGATGAAGAAGTTGCGGAAGTTGAGCCAGGCCTTTTCGAGGTAGTTCACGCCCCGGGTCCACTCCATCTTGATCGTCAGCCAGAGGATCTTGACGGCCAACGAGATGTCGCCGGCGGCCAGGGCGTCAGCGATGCCCTGGTAGGCGCTCATGGCGTCGTCCTTGAGCACACCGAACTTCTCACCCAACCAGGCAATCGCTTTACCGGCGATGCCCGTGGCATAGAGGATGTAGGCGCCCAGCGCGGCCATGGCCGCGATCACCAGTCCCACGGGCGAAACGAGGAAGGCGATCACCGCGGCGATGATCTTGAACACGGCGATCGCGGCCGTGACTACCGAGATGATGCCGCCGATGGCGGTTGCCAGCGTGCTCAGCAGCAGGCCCATCGCGACCAGCGCGGCGCCCACGCCGATCACCACCAAGATCACCTTCATCGCCGTGACGATCAGCTCCTTGTGGTTCTTGATCCACTCGGTGATCGAGCCAGCAGCCTTGCTGAGCCAGTCGGCCATGTCGGAGAGCGGCTTGGATAGGGCGTCGCCAATGGCGATGGCGATTCCCTCGACGGCCGAATAGAGGCGGCGGAAGGCCCCGCCAATCCCGCTGTCCATCACCTTGGCCGTCTTGGCGGCCGTGCCCGTCGCGCCGTCGATGGCGCCATTCAACCGATCGAACTCGGCGGCTGTCAGCTTGGCCCCGCCGGCGATTGCCCGCATGCCGAATATCTCGTTGAAGATGGCCAGCCTCTTGGCGTTGGGCATCCCGTCGACCGCCCGGCCTACATCGCGGAGGATGTCCGAAACATTGCGAAGGTTGCCGGTCGCCGGGTTGATGGGCCCGCCCAGCGCGAACTGCGTCTGGTAGGCGTCGCGGCCTTCGAGAATGCGGCAGTGGGCCGCCCGGCCAATCAGATAGGCGGGCGACTCGGACGCGGCAATCAGCCCGGCCCGCTTTTTGGCATAGAGATACGGGCACCGCATGAAGTCGAGCAACTGATGGCTCGACAGATAGGACTCCGCCTTGGCGTGGTACTCCTCGGCTGGTTCGGTGATGAGGATGTTCAAGTCGATCGTCGAAATGCTCGGCATTGGATTCTCCGTTGAATTCCCCGCAACGAGTTGTGGGCGTTTTGGCGATTACGACCCAGAAAGCGATGGAGATTCTGATGAACATCAAACGACTGGGAGAATTGCTCTTGCGAGCAAGGGAGGACGACAAGAAATGAAGGTGGTCGTGTGGGCGCGGGTTTCATCCCGCGAACAGAAGGAGGGGTACAGCATCGACGCTCAGCTTCGAGCGATGCGTGACAAGGCCGCCAAACACGGCTGGGTCATCGTCCGCGAGTTCGTCATCGCAGAGTCGGCGAAGCGCGGGGCGGACCGCAAAGCGTTCAATGACATGCTGCGGTGGATCAAGCAGAACGCATCACGCGAGAAGATTGATGCGATTTTCGCTCATAAGCTGGACCGGGTGTGTCGCAACATGCGAGACGCGGTTCGGCTCCAGGAACTCGAGGACGACCACGGCATCAAGCTGGTCTTTGTAGAGAACGACTTTGGGCCGGGCGCCGCGGGGGCCCTGTCGTTCAACGTGATGGCCGCCGTCGCGCAGTACTACAGCGACAACCTGCGGAGCGAAGTCATCAAAGGGATGGACGAGAAGGTCCGGCAGGGCTGGCCGACCGGTTTGGCTCCCTTCGGATACCTGAATGTCCGCGACAAGAACGAACCGGTCATTCCACACCCGGAGCGGT
This sequence comes from uncultured Pirellulales bacterium, assembly GCA_964434165.1. Classification (GTDB taxonomy): domain Bacteria; phylum Planctomycetota; class Planctomycetia; order Pirellulales; family Thermoguttaceae; genus CAYSUS01. The sequence continues at coordinate 648 of CAYSUS010000219.1, read as the reverse complement.
CGAAGACGCTTGCGCGCATCTTCGAGCTGTACTCGAGCGGCCAGTACACGTTCCAGTCTCTGGCCGACAAGCTGGCGGCCGAGGGACACGTCTACCGCCGAAGCCAACCGCGGTTCCATCGCACCGCACTGTCGTGCATCCTGGGGAACCGATTCTACATCGGCGAGCTGCATCGCAACGGCAACGTCTACCAAGGCCGATACCGACTCGTCATCGACCGGGCGATCTTCGACGCCTGCCAGGACGTCCTGTACGGCCGAAACCGAAGAACTGGCCGTCCCAACCTGAGTTATTCAGGAGGTCTACTGCGCTGCGAGATTTGCGGCTTCGCGATTACCGGGGAACGCATCCGGCGCAAGCAACGCGATGGCAGCGTTCGGGAGCACGTCTATTACCGCTGCGGAAACAACCATCCGCCCGAAGACCACCCGACGATCCGTTGGCGGGAATGCGATCTCGACGCGGCTCTCCTGGAGCAACTCGGGGAGTTCCGCTTTCCATCCCCGGAGATCGCCGCCTGGTTTCGCGAGGCGTTGGAGGCGGCATTTGCCGACCACCATCTTCTCCAACTTCACCGGCACCGCACCCTCGGCAAGCGCCGGACCGAACTGGCAAACATGCAGGAACGCCTACTCAATACCTATTTGG
>CAYSUS010000218.1:0-4248 GCA_964434165.1 uncultured Pirellulales bacterium | reverse complement strand
TCCGGGCCTACGGACACTCTCATAACACATGGATCAGCTTTTGGGGAGCACGCCAATGGGGTTTCTCCAGTCAGCCTTGTCGAGTACGGGTCTTGTGCAAGAGACTTCCGAAGTCTTCAAGACTTCGGAAGTCTGGAATGAACCACTACTCCCCCGCGAAGCACAGCACCTTGCCGTTAGTCGTGGCCATGTAGAGGCGGCCCGCGGCTGCGGCCATGCCATCGAAGACGGGCATGCAGTCGAGCCGGTACTCTTTGAGCTTCTCGCCATCGGAGGCCGAGACCACCCAGAGCAGCGCGCCCTTCTCGCCGCGAAGCGCCGCGTCCTGCGCGGCCAGCCTCTTCTCTGTTTCCGCGTCGCCCACGCGGCGGAAGGCCTCCTCTTCGTCCACCAGGTCGGGCGGACCGGCCACCAGCAGCGTCCCGTCGGCCAGGATCATGGCGCGGACCATCATGGGCAGGCTCCGCGACCACGCGTACTGCGGGTGGACCACGCGCGGCGGGCCGCGCCGCTTGGCCTTCGGTCTGGCTTTCCCTTGGGCCGCGGGCTTCGTCTTCGCCTTGGCCTCGGGCTGCGGCCCGACCGGCGTCCGCACGATCTCCGGGTCCCGGGGCGCCGCGAACAGGTGATACTCCAATGGCGTCCGCCACTTGTAATAGACCGGCTTGCGCCCGAAGCCGTACACCTTCGAGTCGCCCACGGTCATGATCCGCCCGGCCGGCGCGTACTTGCCCGCCTGCGGCCATCCGCCCGCCCCTTCGGCAAAGCTGCGCCCATAGACCCAGTAGGAGCGATGCCACCACGTGTCATCGAGGAAGCCGGTGGGCGAGAACAGGTGCACGCCCGGGCCTTTCTGCACCGCGCCCTGCTCGGGGTCCTTGCCTGAGTGCGGGGCCAGGAACCGCCGCTTGCCCTCGCGATCGAACTGCTGCGATCGCATGAAGAGGAGCTCGCCATCGGTGGAGAGCACGTCCGGCAGACCTACAGGCATGTTGCGGACCTTGACGTGGACCTGCAGGTTCTCGCCCGTTTCGGGATCGCGCTCGTCGAAGATCACTTCTTCGATGAGCTTGCCGGTCGCGGCGTCGAGACGGAGATAGCGGAGCCCCCCGTCGACGAACATCGACCGCCCAGCCACGCAGTAGACCACGCCGTCGTCCACGAGCACGCTGCCGTGGACAGGCCACACCGACTCGACCTGTTCGAACGAGGTCATGCGGCGATCCTCGGGCCCGGCGCGGAACCGCCAGGCCAGCTCCCCGTCGCTGGCGCGGAGGCAGTAGATCCAGCCGTCGGCCGAGCCGAACAGCACGTGGCCCTTCCACACGGTCGGTGGAGAATCGACGCGCCCGCCCGTCGTGTAGCCCCACAGCTCCTCGCCGCTGGCCGCATCCAGGGCATGGACCGTGTGGCGGTCGATGGCCGCCACGTAGAGCCGTCCGTCCGCCACCACCACGGTGCTCAGCTTGCCGCCCAGGTCGGCCTGCCACGACTCCTTGAGGTCGGCCGGCACGGCGGTCTTGGCGCGGCCGCTGCGGCCGACGTCGGCGCGGAAGGTGGGCCAGTCCTTGGAGGCGCCCTCACCCCCGGCCCCTCTCCCGCGAGCGGGAGAGGGGAGATCGCCCGGAGCCTGGGCGCCCTCACCCCCGGCCCCTCTCCCGCGAGCGGGAGAGGGGAGATTGTTGTAGGCGGGGCCCGTTTCCAGGCGCGAGGCGGCGGGTGCGTCCTTGGGCACGGCGCGAGACTTCGACTCGGGCGCCAGCGCACAGAACCCGTATAGCTTGGCCTGCATGTAGCACGCGCAGTCGTGCGGCGTGGTGTAGGTCAGGCCGTTGCAGGGGATGATCCCGTAGATGCACCCGCTGCGGACCCAGTGGTGCGTTTCCCAGTGCTTGTTGCGGAAGTCGATGTACTCGGTGCCGGTCCACGAGGGAATCAGGTACTTGTCCGTGGCCTTGCTCCGGTAGCACCGCTGGTGCATGAAGAAGATGTCGATGTCGGGCGGGAACTCGCTCTTCACTTCGCCGGTCTGGGGGTCGCGGCCCACAAACACGCCGCTGTCGCGTCCGCCGGCGATCGCCCCGCCCCACACCAGCCCGCCGGCCACGAGCACGTCCTCCGGGCAGTAATGCCCCGACTTCGGATGCGGCCCGGACCAGAGGATCTCGCCGTCTTCCGCCGACACGCCGAACAGTTTGCGCGTCACGCCGTAGAACAGCACGACGTCGTCGTGGACCACGAGCGTGGGCACGATGTTGGTCGGCACGCTCGGCATTCGCTCCACGGGCTTGGATCGCCACGCCGCCTCGCCCGTCCTGCGATCGACCGCGGCCAGGCACTCGCCGTCGTGGAAGTACGCGCGCCGCCCGTCCGCGGCCAGGGTAAGCGGCACCACGCGGTGCTCCTTCTTCCACAGAACCTTGCCCGAGGCGGCCTCGACGGCCATGATCTGCCGCGGCTTCTCATCCCACGGCCAGTCGCGCATCACGCGGTCGCGCTCGGTGCCGATGCCCACGTCCTCGGGCCGGAAGTCGTCGTAGCTCTGCGGCGTGGGGGTGACCAGCAGGAACAGCACGCCGTCGGACAGCAGGATTTCCTCGGTGGCGAAGGTGCCGTCGTAAGTCCGCAGGGTCTTGCCCGTGGCCGCGCAGAGCTCGACGGTGGGGGCGTCCAGGCCCAGCGTGACGTACACCTTATCTCCCACCGCGACCAGGCGCCGCTGGAGCTGCGTGGGCCCGCTCTTGAACGGCCACAGGCGCGTGTGCCACGTGGGGATCGGACGCTTCCACAAGATCGTGCCGTTGAAGGCGTCGCGGGCCACGAGCACCGTCTTCGAGGGCAGCATGATCGAGGCCGTCGAGCCTTCGTCGATGATGTAGAACAGGCGGTCGCCGGAACAGACCATGGCGCTGACGCTGGCGCGGCGGTCGTGGTGGCGCGACCAGCGCGGGCTGCCCGTCCATTGGAAGTGGCGCGGCGGACCGACCACGTCGTCCTGCGACACGGCGTTGCCCGTCGCGTCGTAGAGATAGTGCGTCCAGGCGTCGATGCTCTCGGGGCGCGGCTTGACCGTCGTCTTCCACTGGCCGTCTTGCTTGATGCAGGCGACGCCTTCGGGGCACAAGACGCGCAGGACCTCTTTCATGGGCACGTCGCCCAGGTCCTCGGCCACGACCGCGTTGACCAGGTTGTCGACGTACGGGAGGCGCTTGCCGTCGAACCGATCGACCGCCACCGGGCCGTAGCAGCCCAGCGACTGGAGATACTCTCGGGCCTTCCGCACGTTCTCGGCGTCGGTATCCAGCCCGTGGACGAGGTAAGCCTCGCTGGCGCGCAGGGCCGCGGTGAGCTTTCCATCACCGCAGCCGACGTGGACGATCATCCCGCCATGCAGCCCGGCAGACTTGAGGACCTCGGCCGCCGCGTCGCGCTGGGCCTGAGGGACCTCGGCGGCGGGGCTCGCCGTCGCGGCAGCCGCCACCGTGATCGCGGCGGCCAGGGCGGTGAGAACGGCACGGGGCTGAGCAGTTCGCCCGCCGTTGCGCGGGCCATTCGGGGGCTTCAGTCCGTGGAACATGGCGTGATCCTTTGGGGAGGGCCAGATGGATTGGGTAAGAGGCGCAGGCGGGCGGCCTGGCCGCGCCAGTTGCCCCCATTATGCAGGGCGCCGAGCGGGCCGCAAGCGATTCGGCGTCGGCGGGGTGCCGTCCATCTGGCCGGCGGGCTTGCCCGCCGCGCGGCCGGACAGAGGAAACAGGGACAGGTCCAGTTTACCGTCGCAAGGTCGTCATCGTCGCCGAACAACACCGCCTGCCTCCCCACGTCACGATGGATGACGTGGCAGACCATCCCGCCCGGCGCGGCTCGTGCTGTTCCAGGCATGTCCCCAGCATGCAGATATGCCCCGACTTGTCAATAACTGGACCTGTCCCCGTTTCCAGCCCAAGAGAAAAGCCGCCGGGGAGGCCGACGGCTTTGTGGATTCGGTGGCGTCGTGCGAGCTACGCAGCCTTCTTAAGTCTCCGCCGCAGGGCGACTAGGCCGCCCACCGCAGCAAGGCCGGCCAGGCCGACCAGGGCGGATGGGGCGGGCACGGCGCCTTCACCCGGATCGTCGCTGTAGGTGGCCATGAAGATCTCGTAGTCGGTTCCGTCATAGCCATGCCACACGACATTGGAGCCGCTCACTTCGGCATCGACATCATCGTAGGTGTTATCGGTCAATTGCGTGGTGCTTGTTCCATCGTAG
>CAYSUS010000217.1:0-4515 GCA_964434165.1 uncultured Pirellulales bacterium | reverse complement strand
TACCTATTTCGTGGCGTCGGACCCGAAGAGAAGTACTGCGGTGCTGGTGCATAACGCATCACCCCACGAACACCACCCGTTTTCTTTGGAATTCAAGAAGAACTTCCAGAAGTGGCTGCCGGGCTTCGACCCGGACGACTTCACCACCATGGCGGACAAGGACGTCGTACACAAGTCAGCCGCCGGGACCGACCTGGCGGAGAAGCTTCAAGAGCGGGGGCTACGGCTCTCTAAGGGAGGGCAGTGGAACAGTGAATGGAAGGAGTTTTTGACCAGCAAAGACTTCGACAAGTTGCCCGACAAGAAGAAGGGAAAGGCAATTATCGAGAAGATGCTCACAATGGCTAAGAAGTACGACCTGGACTTAACGGACTTGAAGCGTTTTCACAATGTGCAGAATTCTAAGAACAGTGCGCTCGCACTTGCGAAGTTTTTCGAACTGGCGCAGGATCATGGCATCGATTTCACGAAGCACCGCAAGGTGCTGTTGCCGATGTTCAAGAAGCTCGTGTCAAACCCGGCTGCAAAGTCGGCGCTGTCTGGACTGAAGAGCACAGCTAGATTCCTCGGGACAAAGATCTCATGGATCGGACCGATCCTCACTGTTGCGTCCGTATACACCCTGGGACCGAAGGGAGCGGTCGCGCAGGAATTGGGCATCTCGGAGGCCACGCTCGACCACTTGGCGAAGACAGTGCTGGAGGAGGGGAGGCTGCCAATCCGTCTCAACCCTGCATGGTTCGGCACGGAAGTCAAGGGACATGTGCCGCTGCCTGATGGGGGGACGATCTGGAAGGGCAAGATGTGCAACGTTCGGGACAAGAACGACAAGATCATAGGCCGAACGAAGATCAGAGGAATCTACCACACCGCCGTTGAGGGAGTGCATGACGTGATACTTGAAGACGGATCCTCCAAGGGATACCTGGTCGAGTCCGTGACCAAGAGTCGAATAGGTGTCCTGGATGGTTTCCAGCCTCCGTACCCTCCGGAGCCGCCCGCTGTCGGCCTTGGGATACCCAGGGACTTGTTGTTGTTGGGGTCCGGCGGCGAGTTTCCAGAGTAGGGATTCGCGATGGCTGAGTCACCACATTCGTGCATCACGCAAGTCGCCCACCTGCCGCGCGTGGACCGGTAGGGACGGTGTGAAGCCGTGGTTGCCGCTACGCTCCCTGCTTGCGAGGCGTTGCGGCACCTTCCCGAAAATGGTACGCTGACGAAGTGTGGGGCAGGGAAACGCACCCGCGGTTCGGAGGAATGGCCATGCGCGAGCGATGGCGTGACGGGCGCGCTCTTGGCTATAATGAACGTGGGAATGTGCGTAGGCTGCAGGTAGATGCCCCAACTTGTCGACCGATACGGTGATCCACTCCCTCCGGGCGCGATTGCGCGGCTTGGAACGGTTCGACTTCGCCATGGATTCACCGCGCCGTGCGTCGCGTTTGCCTGCCGGGGCGACAAGGTTGTCTCATGCAGTTGGGATGAGACCGTGAGCGTCTGGGACGCCGCGAGCGGCCGCGAACTGTCTCGGCTGTCGGGGCACTCGGGTGAGGTGTTCAGGGTGGCGACTTCGCCAGTGGACAATGACCTTGCTGCCTCGGTGGGCATTGACGGCACCATGCGGCTTTGGGACTTGCGCGGCAAGAGGCAGGTGTTCCTGTTGGAGACGGGAAGACCATTGAATGACGTTGCATTCCTGCCGGACGGACAGCGCGTCGTCTGTGGCGACGAAGCGGGCGAACTCCACCTGTTCGACATCGCGGCACAAGAGACTGTCCTGCGCTGGCTCGCGCACGAAGGGGGTGTTACGGTCATCACCGTCTCTCCACGCGGCCTGATTGCATCCGGCGGTCGAGACCAACAGATAACGGTCTGGAGCCTGGACACGGGGGGCCGGATTACCGCATTCGCCCACGCGACCCGGCCGGCGAGCGCCTTAGCGTTCTCCAGTGACGGTGCCCTTCTGGCCGCGGCATTCGGTATTCCGGGCATGGAGGATCGGGACGCGACTTGGGCGAAACTGCACGTGTGGGGAGTGCCATCGGGGCAACTGATCGCGACGAGCTACGATCAGACCGTCTATATAGCCGCGCTTGGGTTCGCCCCAAACCGAGCCGCGCTGGCAGTAGGCGTGGAGGACGAAATCCATATCGTGGACGTGCCAAGGATGATCGTTAGACAGAGACTGTTCCTCGGCGACACAGCCTGGTCGGTTGCATTCTCACCTAACGGGGATCGGCTAGCCGTGTCTGTTCAGGGTTCGGCGCTGAGCGTATGGGACCTCTCCGCGGGCGCACGCCTCCTTGACGACAGCGGGCACAATTCGTTTGTGACGTGTGCCCAGTACTCGCCTTGTGGACGGGTCATTGCGACAGGGAGCTTCGACGGCTCACTGAGAACATGGCACGCAGAGACCGGCGATCCCGTGTGGTCGATTGGCTGGAGGCGCGCATTGGTCAAGGCCACCGCCTTCTCCAACGATGGCGCGCTTCTGGCCGCGTCGGTGTGGACGTGTGGAGAGAATGGCCGCGGCGTCGTACACCTCTTCGACCCCGCGCATCACAGCCTCATTGGACAATTGGGGCGTGACGGGGAGACGATTCACCGGGCGGTCTGGTCTCCGAACGGAAGGCTAATGGCAACATCGAGTGCAGACAAGACGTATTCGGTGTGGGATGTGGATGCACGTCAGCGATGCTGGACCTATCATCCACCTGATGACGAGTTCCCGCCGGCGGTCACGTCGCTCGCGTTTTCCAGCGATGGATCTCTCCTGGCAGCCGCGAACGAAAACGGCGAGGTCCGTGTTTGGGCCCCCGTCTCCGGCAAGCTTGTTTGCGTGCTTCGGACCGAGACAGTGGAGACGAAGCTCGCCTTCCACCCTCAGGGCCGTTGGATCGCGTGCGTGGGCCGAGGCAGGACCGAGGGGGTATATGTTTGGGAGATTGGGCGGAGGAGACTTTCACGCACACTGAGAGTCCCACCGAACCGGTTTCCCGTCAGTCTCGCCTTCTCGCCGGTGGGCGAGCTCTTGGTCGGTGGCTGCGGCAATGGAGATCTGGTGCTCTGGAGTGCGGCAACGTGGATGCTGGCGGGCGAGTTGCCCGCGCATCGCGGATGCGTGGAATGCGTGTCCTTCTCTCCTGATGGACAGCGATTCGTGTCCGTCAGCTCAGACACAACGGGAATGATTTGGTCTCGGGAACGCCTGCCTCTGTCCGTCAAGGGGGCGTGAAAGCGCGCACGTAAGGGTGTGCTGTGCTGGTCCACCGACTTGATACAACCGGGAGGGAGGTGAGACGAACCCCAAGGAAGAGTGATAGATCCACGGCGGAATGCCTGGGAGGACGCCGCGCAGGTCGGCAATTGGACGCCGCGGCGTGATGATCCTTGACAATTCGGATAAGAAGAACGCCGGCGACGTGACCTGGGCGCGCACGGGCAGCGCGGCGGGCGGCTGGAAGCGTCCGCCGCGCTCGTCAGGCGGCGCGCGTCAGCCGCACGATGGGCAGGTGCTTTCGCCCCGCGAGGAATTCCACCTGCATCTCCACGCGCGCCCCGGGACCGTTGACGGGGCCGGCGTATCGTAGCAGGCACACTCCGTGTGCCGTCCGCCGACGGAACCAAGAGGGCAGCGGACGGCACGCGGAGCCTGCCTGCTACCTTCCGGGCCGCCAGTGTCGCCTTTCGCTCCGCGAAAGTAGCGCTGCTCTCGCGGAGCGAAAGGCGACAGCCGAGTCGCACGCGCCCCTGCCCAGGCCGCGGGGGTTGACAGTTGACGATCTGGATGGCAGGATGGGTGCTCGGCGAGGATCGGCGTCATTCGGCAAGGGAAATGGGGAAAGGGGGAAATGGGGAAGGCAAGAGAAGAGAGAAACGGTCTGACAACACAACGCTGTGCCTCTTTCCCCTTTTCCCCTCTTTCCCCTTTTCCCTGGCCTACAGTCTCATTCCCGTAAACGGTCACGAAATGGGCGATTTCCATACCGTCGCGCGTGGGGGTGAACACGCAATCGGCGCGGGACCGCGCTCCCCGCGCCCCGTCTTCGCCTTGCCCATTCGCCCGCGCTTACCCCGATTCACAACCGCGGTTTTCTCCAACAGCCCCCGCCCGAATATGCAAGAACAGGCCGGTTGTTGGCGAAAACCGGCCCTCGTCCGCCGCGCGGTCCCGCCGCCTGCCGTGTTCACACCTACGCCCGCAGGATGGGATCGTCGTCGCGCCGGCCCGACACTAGTGCGATATTACTACAGGCGAGGACCAGCCTGGTAGGGTGCGTGCTTGCACGCACGCTTTCGCGGCCAGCGGCAACTACGTGGCGGGCGAGCTCAGCCTGAGCGAGTCGGGCACCGACCGCTACGACCTGGTGCCGCGGTTCGTCAATAGCGCGTCGAACCGCGCGAACGGTTCCGCCCCCGGCACGGCCGACTTCAGCGGCGTGGGCGCGCCGATCTTCGTCGGCCAGGGCGTCAAGCCGCCCACCGGGGGCGGGTCGTTCTCCAACGGCCGCGCGG
>CAYSUS010000216.1:0-4673 GCA_964434165.1 uncultured Pirellulales bacterium | reverse complement strand
AGTCGCTGGGACGACAACGAGCTGCGGTTTTGCCTGCGGGCCTGGCAGCGCAACTTCCCCGATCTGGGAAACGTCTGGATCGTGGGCGAGAAGCCGGATTGGTGCGTCGGGGTCTGCCATATTCGCATCCCCGACTTCTTCGCGTCGAACAAGGACGCCAACCTGATCACCAAGGTGATGACCGCCTGCTATCAGCAGGACATATCGCCCGACTTCATCCGCTCCAGCGACGATGAGATCCTGCTACGTCCGATGCGTTTCGACGCCATGCGGCCCTACTACCACGGTGAGATCGGCCGCCCTCGCGGCAACCGCTGGCACCGGCGACTGGAGCGCACCGGCCGTTGGCTCCGCCGCCAGGGCCTGACGGCCTATAACTACGACTGCCACCTGCCCGTGCCGATGCAGCGTGACCGGTTCCTGAAGGTCTTCGCTCGGGCCTCCTACAAGAAGCTCCCCGGGCTGACGATCGACTCGACGTACTTCAACTGCTGCGGGCTCCAGCAGCACGCCTCGCTGCCTCGGCGGCTCCGGATTCGCCTCGATCGTCAGATCGACGACCCCGCCGGGCTGCGGCGCCGCCTCGGGCGCGCCTCGTACCTCAACCTCACCGACCGCGCCGTCGGCCCGTCCCTTGAGCAGGCACTCGGCGAACTGTTCCCCAAGCCTTCACGGTTCGAGAAAGGATGACGCCATGCGGACCATGTGGATCATCGCGGGCATGCGCCGCAGCGGCATCCACGCCGTGACGAACTGGATACGGACGGCGCTGGACGCCGCCGGCGAGCCCCATCTGCTGGTGAACAATGTTCGCCTCACGCACTTCAACCACAAGAGCGAGAACGTCGTGTTCTCGAGGAACTACGTGAGTGCGGCGTCGGGCAACTCGCACATCCTCATCGTCTACGAGGACAAGCTGCTGCGCCGCATCGACAAGTCGCCCCTGATCGACGCCATCGGGGCAGACGAGTTTCGGCGACTGGTGGTCGTCCGCGACCCGTACAACCTCACGGCCAGCCGGCTGCAGAAGCAGCGTCGGCGGGGCAACACGAACATGCCGCTGAGCCGGCTGGTGACGATGTGGCCGGACCACGCCCAGCCCGGCGAGGGTTGGGTGCAGTGCGTCTACAACCGCTGGTTCCGCGACGAGGACTACCGCCGGCAGGTAGCCGAGTCGCTCGCGCTGCCCTCCTGCCCGCCACTCCCGGTGGCGGTCGCTCGTGCCGGCGACGGCAGCTCGTTCGACGGCCTGCAGTACGACGGGCGTGCCGGCGAGATGCCGGTGCTCGACCGTTGGCGCCACTTCGTCGACGACCCTGATTTCGTCTCGCGTGTCAACCATCCGCAGCTGGCCGCCTTGAGCGAGCAGGTGTGCGGGTTCCCCAATCCACTGAAGGAGGCAGCCGTTGATTCCTGAGAAGATTCACCAGATCTGGCTGGGTGGACTCGACGCCCGGCCCAAGCGGATCGCCGGGGCGATGTCGCGGATCGAGAAGGCCTTCGTGGGCTGGGAGTATCGCATCTGGACCGAGGCCGACTACGCCGGCCTGGGTATCGAGCGGTACGCCGGCATTCGCCCGTTCGCCGCCCTGAGCGACCTGATGCGGTACCGCATCCTGGCCCAGCACGGCGGCTACTACATCGACGCCGATTGCGAGCCCAACGGCAGTCCCTTGCGGCTACCGACGAACATGAAGGTCTTCGTGATCAATGCCCCGCACCAGAAGCGGTGCTGGAACGGACTGATCGGCTGCGAACCGGGGCATCCCTTGCTGCGGAGCGCGTACCGGCACACGGCGACCGTGTTCGATGGGGCTTTGGCCGGTGAGCCGATCGGCAAGGCGGTGATCAACCTCACCGGGCCGGGGTTGCTGTACCGGCTGGCCAACAAGAGCAAGACACCGCTACGCCGCTGGAACCGGTGGATGACCCACGTCCATCCCGACGTGCCCCTGGTGCACTACAACCTGCACTCGTGGGCCGGGCAATCCGTCCGCGTGGAGGCCGACGCATGAAGATCTCGGTTTGCATCGGTTACACGAACCGGGGCTATCAGAACATGGCCCGCGTGGCGGCCGGCTCCGTCAAGCAGCACACCCCGGGCGCGATGATTCGTCTGGTCCGCTGCCAGAACAAGGGCTATCGGCAGAACATGGGCACGCGGTTCGAAGCCTACATCGACGAGTCGGCCGATTGGGTTTTGGCCATGGACGCGGATTCATTGTGCTTTGGCGACATTGGCGCCATTGTCCAGCGGGCCGAGCACGAGGGCTGGGACTTCCTGGGGCGGCTCTCGGGCCGGCCACGCAAGGCGCCCCGGACCTTCGACCGCCGCCGGTACGACCGGCTCTTCCGCGACGCCAGCCACGACCGGATCGCGGTCCACGTGCCCAATGCATTCCTGGTCCGCGGCCGGCACTCAGCACGCCTGGCGGAACTGGCCGCACGCTGGACCGAACGCCTGTACGAAGCGGACGAACACGTCCTCGGTCGGCCGCTCTGGTCCGACCAGGTGGGGTTCACGCTGGGGCTGGCCAGCCTGGGGTTGCCCGATGCGGATCGCGGTCTGTTCCTCGGGCGCGAGGTCGCCAACTGGAGTCGGGCCCGACGCATGTCGTCGCCGCCGAAGATCGTGCATTTCGGCGCCAACCGGTGGCGACGGCTCTGGGCCACGGGGCGCCTCCTGGGGATGTTGCGATGAGCCGTCCCGGCGACGGCCTGGTCCAGAAGACCATCTCCCTGGCGATCGCCTTGGCCACCGGACGCCGTGTGAGCGACGAGCGCATCCGGCGTCGAGTCGAGATCTGCTCCCGCTGTCGCTACGTCCGCGTCCGCAAGACGCGGCAGGGGCGGAAGCTCAATTGCGGCATCTGCGGCTGTCGGCTCCGTGGCCGTCGAGCCTTGGTGAACCTTGCTCGCTACGAGGAAACCCGTCGCTGGGGCTGCAAGCACCCGGACGGCTCGCGCTGGAAGGCCCACGGACAATAGGAGCAGTACGCATGCGATCCCCCGAGTTCACCGTCGACTGGTTCTCCGAGCACATTCCGGTTTGGCGCGAGTTCGCCCCGCCGGCGGAATCACCGTGCCGAGCCCTGGAAATCGGTTCTTACGAAGGCCGCTCGGCGCTGTGGCTCCTCGAGCACGTGTTGCGGCACCCGGAGAGCACGATCACCTGTGTCGATCCGCATCGGTATGCCGACGGCACGCACTTCAACCAGCGCCGCATGAACGCCGTTCACAAGCGATTCCTGCGGAACACCGCGACTTACCGGCGGACGGGAAAACTGATCTACCACGACGCGCCGGCCGTGGAGGTGTTGCCCGGCCTGTCGGTGCGGTACGACCTGATCTACATCGACGGCGCCCACGACGCGCCCAGTGTGCTCACGGACTCGGTCCTCTCATGGCTACGCTTGAAATCGGGCGGACTGATGATCTGGGACGACTATTCGTGGCAGTGGGAACGGGGTGAGCCGGTCAATCCGGAGGTGGCCCGCCCCAAGCTGGCCATCGACGCTTTTCTGCAAGTTTTCATGAAACAGTGCGATCTCCTTCATCGTGATCGGCAGGTATTCATTCGTAAGGTGGCCCCATGATCCCGATCGGCATCCTGACGCGCAATCGCGCCGTCTACCTCGACGCCACGCTCCGCTCCCTCTCGGCGACGAGGATTCCCCGCGAGGCGCCGCTGGCCGTTTACGACGACGCCAGCGACGACCCCCTCGCACGCCGCCACCTGGACACGGCCGACACCTTCACGGTCGAGCACCGTTGGCCACGGTGTGCTGCGTGGACGGCGGCCGGTTTGGACTTCCTGCCGGACAATCCGACGCTGCGGGGCATCGCCGATCGGGTCGAGGTCGTGCCCGTGGGCCGACGCGCCGTCGGCGTCGCCAACGCGTCCTGCTTCACCATCCGCGATCTCTTCTCCCGCTGCCCGGATGCTCCAGGCGTGATCCTGCTTCAGGACGACGTGGTTTTCACCGCGAACTGGTACGAGCGACTGGTCGGCCAGGTCGGGCGAGTGATCCAGGTCGGCCGCCGCCAGGGGATCGTTGCCGGCATGCATCTTGACCACCGGCAGAAGCGGCGGATCACCCGGACGTCGCCCGTCCGGTTCTGCTCGGCGCAGTGCTACCTCATCACCCGGGAGCTATTCGAAGACCAACGGGCCTGGTTCGACCGGACCGACCACGAGCCCCGTAACTTCGACAAATGGCTCTGCAAGCTCCTCCGCACCAAGGGCTTCGAGCTCCAACTCCTCTATCCCTACGTCTGCCAGCACATCGGCGTTGTTTCAAAGGTGCGACCCGACGCCGAGTTCTACCGGGACGATCGAGCGGCGGGGCGGATTGGGCTTGGGACCAACAGATGTTGTGGGTACGTCACCGTAGCACAGATATCCTAGACAATCCATCGTTTGCGGACGTTGTGCAGGCTAATGAAAAACAGCACACCGCAGAACATTACGAGGGCTGCGAAGCTGAGCGAAATGGGAAGCGTACCTGCCCGGTTCACTGCCCCATGCAGCAAGTCGGCCCCGTAGGTCAGCGGGATGGCGTAGGAGAACGGCTGGAGGGCAATCGGCAGTGCCTTGATAGGAAAGAAGAGCCCGCACAGGAAAACCATGGGGAAGCGGAAGAAGTTCGAGAACGTCTGGGCCTCGAACACTT
>CAYSUS010000215.1:0-4844 GCA_964434165.1 uncultured Pirellulales bacterium | reverse complement strand
AGGTAGGATGGGGCCCGCTGCAACAGCCCGCCCCTCCCCACACGCGCCCTCGACCGCCCCTGCCTTCAAGGAGCCCCGCCATGTCGAACCCGCCTTGCCGCTCGAGCTGGATCGTCCTGTTCGCCTGGCTCATGGCCGCGGGGGACGTGCTCGCCGCCGACGCGCGGGGACCCGAGCAGGTCGAGGTGTTCGCGTCCGGCAAGGAGGGATACCATACCTACCGCATCCCGGCCATAGTGGTTACCAACCAGGGCACCCTGCTGGCATTCTGCGAGGGCCGCAAGACGGGCCGCGCGGACCACGGCGACCTGGACCTCGTGCTTCGCCGCAGCACCGACGGCGGCAGGACCTGGCAGGCCATGCAACTGGTCCACGAGGAGGGAGGCAACGCGAAGATCACCATCGGCAATCCCTGCCCCGTCGTGGACCGATCGACGGGCACCGTGTGGCTCCCCTTCTGCCGCAACAACGACCGGGTGCTGATCACCCACAGCCGCGACGACGGCAAGACCTGGGCGGACCCCGCGGACATCACCTCGCACGTCAAGAAGCCCGCGTGGGGCTGGTACGCCACCGGGCCCGGCCACGGCATCCAGCTCACCGACGGGCGCCTGCTCGTTCCGTGCGATTGCCGGCTGAAGGAGACGTCGGCCGATCGCCGCGCCTGGAAGAAGATCGGATACTCCCATGTCTTCTTCAGCGACGACCACGGCAAGTCGTGGCAGCTCGGGGAGACGACGTCGCAGGGCATGAACGAGTGCGAGGCCGTCGAGCTGGCCGACGGCTCGCTGCTGCTATCCATGCGCCACTATCGGGGCCCCAAGCAGCGGGCCTTCGCCCGGAGCAACGACCGCGGCCGCACCTGGAGCGAGCCTGAGCTGCACCCCCAGGTGCATTGCCCCACCTGCCAGGCCAGCCTCCAGCGATTCTCCTTGCCCACGGAGAACGGCAAGGACCGCATCCTCTACTCGGGCCCCGGCGGGCCGGGGCGCACGCACATGACGGTCCGGCTCACCTACGACGAGGGGAAGAGCTGGCCGGTCGCCCGGGTCATTCACCCCGGTCCGGCGGCCTATAGCGACCTGGTGGTGCTCAAGGACGGCACGATCGGCTGCCTCTACGAGCGCGGCGAGAAGCACCCGTACGAAGGAATCGTCTTCGCCCGCTTCACGCTCGGCTGGCTCACCGACGGCCAGGACCAGACGAACAGGCCCTCGCGCCCCTGAAGACCCCTTTCCCGGATGCGGGCCGCGACCGCTTGTCAGCCGCTCAGATGCTGAGCTACGCGTCTTCCGGCGGCCCTTGACTTGGCGGCGGCAGGTCGGGGTCTTCCGCCTCCTCGGGGTCGAGGGGCGCGGGGACGCGGTACCGCTCGCCCAGCCATCGCCCCAGGTCCACCTGCTTGCATCGCTGGCTGCAAAAGGGCATGGCCTCCGAGCCGGCGGGGTCGATGGGCTTGCCGCAGATCGGGCAGGAGGGCGTGGCCATGCCGGATGAAGAGTCAGCCGCAAGGGTTCGACTTCCGACGCCCGGCCACCCATCCAAGCCCGAAGCGTCAGCGCGGGCCGCGACCCGCGCGGCCTGTTGAGAATTCCCGCCCCGTGGGTCGCCGCCTCAGGTCGCCGTGGCCGCCGAGGCGTCGGTCTTCTTCTCCGAGGTCTTGCTCTTGCTCTCGGACTTGCCGTTGCCGTTGGACGAGGAACCCGACCCGCTCTCGGCCGCGGCGGCCTTCTTGTAGGATTCGCTGCGGTAGTCCGTCTTATAGAACCCCGACCCTTTGAACACGATGGCCGCGCCGGGGCCGATCATCCGGCGGAGCTTCAACCGCCCGCACTCCGGGCACTTGCGCAACGGTTTGGCGGTGATCGAGTGAAAGGTCTCGAACTCGTGCTCGCAGGCGTCGCATCGGTAGTCGTAGGTGGGCATGCGGTCATTTCCTCCGTTGGGTTGCTGGCAGCCGATTATAGCATCGAGGGCAAGCTTCTGCCCCCCGAGTTCTCTCCGGTCGAACCTCACCCCCCCTCGTCACGGCCGTCGCCCTGCCCCTCAGGTGGTGCCGCGGACACGACCACTTGGCTCGGACGCACCACGCGGTCGTGCAACTGGAAGCCCGGCAGGGTCACGATCAGGACGGTGCCGGGCGGGGCTTCGGCCGACGGCTGCTGCGAGATCGCCTCGTGCAGGTGCGGGTCGAACGGCGCGCCCTGGGCCTCGATCTCGCGGCAGTGGTGGCGGCCGAGCACGTCCTCCAGTTGCTTGCCCACCAGACGGAACCCCTCCAGCAGCCCCGCGGCGTCCCGGGTCTTCTCCGCGGCCTCGATCGCGCGGCGGATGTTGTCGAGCACGGGCAGCAGATCGCGCAACAGCGTCATCTCGGCGTAGCGCAGGGTCTCGTCCATCTGCCGCGCCGCGCGGCGGCGGAAGTTCTCCAGCTCGGCCTGGGCGCGGAGCCTGGCGTCGGTCGCTTCGGCCAGCTCGCTTCGGACCTGCGCCAGCTCGGCGGAGCCCTCCGGCGCGACGGGCGTCGGCTCGTCCGCCGGCGCGCGGTCCTCGGCCGACCGTTCGGCCACATCCCTCGGCTCTTCGTCCGGAACGCCGGTGGGGCGTTTGTCTTCAGGCACCACGATCACTCCTCCGTCGTTTCCGAGCCGGTGAAGTACTCCTTCAGCGACTCCAGAAAGCTCTTGCGCTTGGGGGTCACGTCCGCATGCTCCACCTGGGCCAGCTCGCGGAGAATCCGCTCGTGCTCTGCGCTGAGGCGCTTGGGAACCTCCACCACCACCTGGACGAGCAGATCGCCGCGCCCGCGATAGCGCGGGTCGGGCATGCCCCGGCCGCGGAGCTTGAACACCTCGCCGCTTTGCGTGCCGGCCGGAACGCTCAGGTCCTCCTTGCCGTCGAGCGTGGGCACCTGGACCGTCGCGCCCAGGACCGCCTGGGAGTAGCCGATGGGCACCTGACAGATCAAGTGCTGTCCCTCGCGCTGGAACAGGGGATGCGGCCGCACCGTGATGAAGCAGTAGCAGTCGCCGCGGGGGCCGCCGTCGGGGCCGGGGCATCCCTCGCCCTCCAGGCGCAACCGCGTGTGGTTGTCTACGCCCGCGGGGATGCGCACCTCGCGCTGGACCTTCCTGGGCACCATGCCGGCCCCGCGGCACGCGGCGCACGGGTCGGTCACCACCTTGCCCTTGCCGCGGCAGGCGGGACACGTCGTCTGCACCGAGAAGATGCCGGTCGATTGCACCACCTGGCCGCGCCCGCCGCAGTAGCGGCACGGCTCGGGCTCGGTGCCGGGCTCGGCCCCCGTGCCCGTGCATTTGCCGCACGTCTCCAGGCGCTCGAACTCCACGGAGCGGACCACGCCCCGCGCGGCCTCGCCCAGGTCGAGCGTGACGTCGCACCGCACGTCGTCGCCGCGGCGCACACGGCGCCCGCGGCGCCGCCCGCCGCCGAACATCTCGCCGAAGAGTCCCTCGCCGAAGATGTCGCTGAACGCCTCGAAGATGTCGCCCACGTCGCGGAACTGCGGGGCCCCGCCCTCCAGGCCGGCGTGGCCGTAGCGATCGTAAAGCTCGCGCTTCTCGGCGTTGCTGAGCACCTCGAAGGCCTCGGCGGCCTCCTTGAACCGCTCGACGGCCTGCGCGTCGCCCGGGTTGCGGTCGGGATGATACTGGAAGGCGAGCTTGCGGTAGGCCTGGCTGATCTCCGCGGCGCCCGCCGTCCGTGCGACGCCGAGGACTTCGTAGTAGTCGCGCTTGCTGGCCATCGTGGTCATCGGTCGAAGGGCCTGGACTGCCCGCAAGGGGTACTCAAGCGTAGATCACGCCGGGGCCGTGCGCGAGGGGTCGCGCGGTAGAGGCCAGGCCGCGCCGCCGGCTCCGAGGCGGAGGGACCACGTGGTCCGAGCCGTGCCGGCCGGCTGTTCGGACCGACACGGCCCGGCTCGGATCGACTCCTCGCTCCGCCCGGACGTCCCCAGGCCCCGGGTCGGGAGGCTAACGCACGCTTCCCTCGACCCGCTGCTTGTCCTTGTCCTCCTTCTTCAGGTCGGTGACCAGTGTCTCGGTGGTCAGCATCAGCCCGGCGATGCTCGCGGCGTTCTCCAGGGCGGTACGCACCACCTTGAGCGGGTCGATCACGCCGGCCTTGTACATGTCCACGTACTTGCCGGTGTTGGCGTCGAAGCCCGTGTTCGTCGGCTTCTGAAGCACGTCGTCCACGATCACCGAGCCGTCGAGGCCGCCGTTGTCGGCGATCTGCTTCAACGGCGCGGTCAGGGCCCCGCGCACGATGTCCACGCCGATCTTCTCGTCGCCGCGGGCGCTGGAGCGGGCCTTCTCCACCACCTCGACGCAGCGAAGCAGGGCCACGCCGCCGCCGGGCAGGATGCCCTCCTGGGCCGCCGCGCGCGTGGCGTGCAGCGCGTCCTCGATGCGGGCCTTCTTCTGCTTCATCTCCGCCTCGGTGTTCGCGCCGACCTTGATAACGGCCACGCCGCCGGAGAGCTTGGCCAGGCGCTCCTGGTACTTCTCGCGGTCGTAGTCGCTATCGGTCGAGTCGATCTGGCGGCGGAGCTGCTCGACACGGTTCTTGATGTCGGCCTGCTTGCCGCCCCCCTCGACGATCGTGCAGGAGTCCTTGTCCACGGTGATCGTCTTGGCCCGGCCGAGGTGGTCGAGCGTGAGATTCTCGAGCTTCAACCCCAGGTCCTCACTGATCATCGTGCCGCCGGTGAGGATCGCGATGTCTTCGAGCATGGCCTTGCGCCGGTCGCCGAAGCCCGGGGCCTTGACGGCGCAGCAGTTCAGCACGCCGCGGAGCTTGTTGACCACCAGGGCCGTGAG
>CAYSUS010000214.1:0-4963 GCA_964434165.1 uncultured Pirellulales bacterium | reverse complement strand
CGGTGAGGTCCGGCGTGCTGGGGTCGATCATCGCGTTGTGATCGGCAAACGGCACGTAGTTGAGGAATTGGCTGTCGTTGTCGCGATCGAAGGCCCCCCAGCCGCCATCGCGGTTCTGCATGGCCAGCATCCACGCAAGGCCCCGCTCAATCGCCGCGGCGGTCCACTCAACCGTCTCACCCCGTGAGGCTTCCGAAGTCTCCGAGACCTCGGAAGTCTGGGACGACGTCTGCGCCGAGAAGTACAGCTCGCGCAGGGCTATCAGCACCATGGCCGTGTCGTCGTTGTCCGGGTAGAAGTCGTTGTGGTACTCGAAGCACCACCCGCCGGGAGCAGCGCGGACCGTCTCCGACCAGTCGCCGGGGACCGTGATCTGCCGATCGAGGAGCCAGCCGGCCGCGCGCTCGACGGCCGCATCGTCCGAGTCGCACCCCGCCGCGGCCAGCGCGCGCAGGACGATGGCCGTGTCCCACACCGGCGACTTGCACGGCTGGAGCCGGATCGTCTGCGTGTCCTGATCGAACAGCATCAGGTCCTCGAGCTGGCGGTGGCACTCGCGGACCTCGGGGCTGTCGTCGGAGTAGCCCAGGCACCTGAGCGCGACGATGCTCCACACGATCGGCGGAAAGATCGCGCCCAGCCCGTCGCTCCGCTCGAACCGCTTCAGCATCCACTGCTCAGCGAGGCGAACCGCGCGGCGGCGAAGCGGCAGCACGCTGCGGCGCTGGCACCACTTGAGCAGCCCGTCCACGGTGCGGAAGAAGCGGTCCCAACTGAACAGGCCCGTACCGCCGGGCAGACCGGGGCAGCGCAGCGGCGGCCAGTCCTCGGGCTCGCGGTGGAACAGCTCGCGCACGCCCCGCTCCGGCTGGATCGGGCGCACCGGCCGGTGCGCCGACATGATCGAAAGCGGCACGATGATCGTCCGCGACCAGGCGCTCACGGCGTACAGGTTCACCGGGAACCACTTCGGCGCGAGCATGATCTCCGGCGGCACGGCCGGACAGATCTCGTAGGGAACCTGCCCGAGCATGGCCAGGTAGTAGCGGGTGTAGCTGTTCACGGCGTCGGCCCCGCCATGGGCGAGGATCGCCTCCTTGGCCCGCCGCATGGGCTCGGACTCGGGGTCGTGGCCGGTGAGCTTCAGGGCGAAGTAGGCCTTGACGCTACCGCTGATCTCGACGGCACCGCCCGGATACATGGCCCAGCCGCCGCCGGGAAGCTGCCTCTCCAAGAGGTACCGGGCCGCGCGGCGGGCGACCTCCGAGTCCTCGCGCCCCAGGAAAGCCAGCAGAAGGATGTACTCGCTCTCGAGGATCGTGTCGCCTTCCAGCTCGGCGCACCAGTGCCCGTCGGGCTTCTGGCGGTCCAGGAGCCACTGCCTGGTCCGCTGGGCGGCCTGGCGCGCGGCGTTCTGAAGTGGGGAGCTTAGCGGGAACGATTGCGACGGGGAGATCCCCGCCCGCGTGGCGCGGCCCTCGGTGGGGGCGCCGACATGGCTGCTGCCAGACATGGTTGCGCTCTTCCTGAATGGGGGTGCGGTCTGCCGTGACACGCTGCGGGCAATCGGCCCCGCGCGGGTAGCATATGCCAGAATGGGGGAATGGACAATAGCAGCGACGCAAGGCAGGACGGACAGGAAGGCTGGGTGCCGGGGTGAGTGGTGAGTGGGTGCGGCGTTTATCTTGGTGGTCGGAAGAGCTGGACACCGGGGACGAGCGATCCTGCTCGCCTGCCGCGCGGTTCTACGGACTGGCCGGCCGCGGCGCGATCGCGATGGGGCTGACGGCCTATCTTATGGGGCTGGTCACGATGCTCCAGTCCATGGAGGACCCGGCTGCCATCGGCCCGGGCATTGCCCGTGCGATGCTTCCTCTGCTGTACGGTGTCGTGCTCTCGGAGCTCGTGTTCGTACCTCTTCGGACCTGGGCCACGAAGAAACGCCCCACGGACGATTCGACCGGGCGAAGCAGCTCAACGCTTCTGCTCTCGCTGCACATCGTGACGTTCGCGCTGACGTCGGCGTTCGCGCTGATGCTCGCCCGTGCGCATGTGCCACCGGCGATCTACCAGGTGTGGTAGAGGCGTCGCCCCGTCGCCCCTCTCATTCCCTCACCGACGCACCCGGTACATCCGCCCCGGATGGCCCTCGATGGCCGGGAGCGGATCGAGCACGCCGGCCTGCTGGAGCGCATCGAAGACCGCGGGCTGGACGAAGTCGGTGAACCCGTAGTTGCCCGGCAGCCGGTACCGTGCGATCTCGCCCCAGTGGACGAAGACGTGGGTGATGCCGCGCTCGGCGAGCGCTGCCTGGACCTGCTTGGGCTCGCGGCCCTCGGCGATCTGCTCCAGCACGCAGTCGTCGAAGCAGGTGTTGTAGAGGACCGGCATGGCCAAATCGAACGGCTCGGCGTCGCCGACCAAGAGCACGCGGCCGTCGGGAGCGCGCTCGTTGAGCCACAGGTGCCAGGCGTCGACCCGCTCCGGCGCGCTGCGGAGCTGCTCGAGGGGGACGAAGTAGCGGTTGTAACCCCCTGGACCGCCGGTGCTGAAGAGGAGATTGGCGACCAGGCCCAGGCCGATCGCCGATAGCAGGACCGCGCGCCACGCGCCGTGATCGCTCCAGCACGCCCCGCGCCCCGCCAACACGGCCAGCAGTGGCAGGGCCGGCAGCCAGAACCGGTCGATGCGGTGGGTCAAGAGCCACCACGCGGCAACGACGAACCCGAACAGGGCGAGCAGGATCAGCACGTCGGGACGGCGTCCGCCGGGCTCCGGGTGCTTCCTGCCCAGCATCTTCCCGCAGGGCGACCGCCGCAGCGCTTCGGCGACCACGGCCAGCGCGGCCAGCGGCACCAGCAGCGGGCTAAGCCACTCGCTCCGCCACGCGACCTTGGAGAGGTCCTCGGCGAGCCGGGCGGGCGAGAAGTCGTGCGGCCGGTGGACGCGGCTCCACTGGGCGTCCTTCTCCGGCGTCCACGTCCGGCCGCCAAACACGCCGTAGAGGAGCGGATAGGTGGGATTGCCGGCCAGGGCCGCGTTCTTCGCATACCACAACCCTCCGCCCGCGACCGCCGCCAAGAGGAACACGCCGATCGGCTTCCACGCCCTGCCAACACGCTCGCGCGCTGCGATCGCAACTACCCAGATCGCCAGTGGCGCCACGACGAAGAGCAAGGCAGGGTATTTGGTTCCGGCTGCGGCCCCGGCCAGATACCCGGCCAGCAGCAGCCGACCGCGGGACCGATCGTCGCGCCATAGGAACACGGCCAGCACGGCCAGGACCGCGTAGCAGGCGGTCACGCCCTCGACCAGCCCGCTCGTGGAGACCAGCACGATCCACGGCGTGGAGAGATACACCAGGGCGGCGATGGCCCCGGCCCGCGTGGAGAAGAGCCGCCGTCCCAAGCAGAACACCGCGCCCGCCGTCACCAGCGTCATCGCCCCCATGGCCGTCTTGCCGGCCAGGGCGCCGAGCCACCAGTCGCCCGACACGGCCATCGCCGCCAGCGCCAGCATCTCCGCGCCCAGCGGCATGTTGCCATAGACGTTGTGCGGCAGGAAGCCGATGCGTCCGGCAAGGTACCACTCCTTGGGAACCTGAAGGTGGTACTCGCGCACGTCGAAGTCCACCGGCGGAAGCATGGCACCCAGCACGATCACCGCGGCCGGCGGCACGGCGAGCCAGAGGAGCCATGCGGCGCCCCGCTCGGGCGCGTCCCGTTTGCCATCCTCCGCCGGCGGCCCCTCCCCTGCCCTGCCCCGCCACAGCATCCACCCCGCGGCGGCCGCAACGCCCAGCCCCGGAATGACGAACACGGCCGCGTAGTGCAGCCAGCCCGCCAGCCCCGCGCAGAGCGTAAAGGTCGAGACCAGGCTCGTGCCCACGCCGGTGGCGAAACAGAGCGTCTCCAGCGATCGCAGCCCCCGGTCGGCCCCCAGCGAACGCATGGCCAGCCATCCCGCGGCGGCCGCGCAGGCCAGCATGGCCGCGGCCAGGAGCAGCACGGGCAGGCGGTCGAGGATCGCCAGGCCGGGCGGCGACCCGAACCAAGAGGGCAGGAGTAGCTCGTCCGGGCGCAGGGCCCACTGCACGACCAGATCGATCCGGCGCACGACAGGACGCCCGCCCTCGCCGGCAAACCGGTCCTCGATGCTGGGCAGGCGCGTGGCGAGAAACAAGACGAAGTACGCGGCCAGCCCCACCGCCGCCGCGGCCACGCCCGGGGCTCGCTTGTTTTCCGCCTCTCTCGTGCCTACCATGCAGGTCTGCCGTGATCGAGCTATGGTTCAGGGGACAGGGAGACTTCCGAAGTCTTGAGGACTTCGGAAGTGTGGCTACGCCTCGCAGTTACCCCCCGATCCCTGACCCCTGCCTGCTGACCCCTACCATCCCTCATTCTACCGTTCCCACCATGGCCTCGCCCGATCGCATCCAGGGCATCTTCGTGCCCAATATGGTCCCGCTCGACGAGGGCGGCAATATCCACGAGGCCGAACTGCGCCTGTACATCGACTGGATGATCGACCGCGGCGTGCACGGGCTGTATCCCAACGGCTCGACCAGCGAGTTCACCCGGTTCACGCCCGAGGAGCGGCGGCGGATCATCGAGATCACGGTCGACCAGGTGGCCGGGCGCGTGCCGGTGCTGGCGGGGGCGGCGGAGGCCAATGTGCGCGAGACGCTCGCCGCCTGCGAGCACTACGCGGGCTTGGGCGTGCGCGCGGTGGCCATCGTCTCGCCCTACTACTATCGTCTCAGCCCGGACAACGTCTACGCCTACTTCCGCGAGATCGGCCAGCACACGCCGGTCGACGTCACGCTCTACAACATCCCCATGTTCGCCTCGCCGATCGACGTGCCGACGATTCAGCGACTGAGCGAAGAGTGCGAGAGGATTGTGGCCGTCAAGGACTCGTCGGGCGACATCGGTCAGATGATGCGGATGATTGAGGCGGTCAA
>CAYSUS010000213.1:0-5034 GCA_964434165.1 uncultured Pirellulales bacterium | reverse complement strand
CTGCTGACTCTAGAACCAGTCCCAACCCAATGTGCGCACCTTGACAGGCGCTACCATGGCGGGTCAGGTCGAACCCGCCAAAAAGATGAAGGTTCGGGTCATATCCGATCAAAACGGTTGGCCCGTTCGGATTCGTCGAAAGCGGGGAAGAAACCGAGGTCATCTGAATCCGAAACTCATGCGGCAATGAAGACCGTCCGCCGGGCGTCAATGTCCAAGCATAAACCCAAGCAAGGATTGGTTGGTGCTCGGAAACCGATATGGCGATTCTTCGGGGGTGCTCCCGCATCTTTTCGGACAGGTATGCGGCACCATACCCGGATTCATTGATTGCCCCAAGAATGGCGTTGACAAGGTTGCGAGGGGAAAGGGGGGGCATGGAAGGCTAGTCCGTTGCGTTGCCGAAGTCCTTGCTTGCTTTGCCGTTGCGTCCAACGGATGCGGGGCGGGTTTGACCGCCGTCCGGTTCAAGCTGTTCAGGCGTTTCATCTCCCCAAAGGGAACCGGGATGGAAGACCCGATAGAAATTCTCCCCGTTCCGGTTCACGCCGCGAGTGAATAGGCTCCGTTGCGCTTCCGGGACGTCAAAGCGGGCAAGTGCAGCCTGTAGATACTCTTCAACAAGGTCACAACAAGCCCATTTGCGCTCCATTCTCTCGGCGACTTCGCCGGTCACGCAACTACCTGCGAACGGGTCAACAACCATGTCCCCTTCATCGGTCAACATGCGGATGAAGAATTCCGGGATGGCGGCGGGGAACCGGGCCGGATGCGGAGTCAACCCGTTTTCCTTGCAATACCGAAGATAGTAAGAATTGCTTTCCGTGTTCGGGACGGCAATCAAGTTGGGAGGAATCGCCGAGCCATGCCCCCTGGAAAACTTCTCGCTTATGTCATGACCGCTCGGACGGATGACGTTTGATTGATAACCGTTCTTCAACAACCCCTTCATTGATTCACTGTACGGAATCGTTACCCGATAGTTGCTTGCCTTTGGCCACGGCGTCTTGGAAAGCCACCAAACGCAATTCATCGCGTCCTTGACGCGGATACGGCGGACCGTGACCCATTCCGCCGGACTTGGAATCTTTGCCGGGTTCCACCAAAAGAAGTCCTGGGCAAGATGGAAGCCAACTTCCCGGCAAAGCATGATTAGCAATTCATAATGGTAAAGGCTTCGAGTAGGTTGCCCGGGAATCCATGCCCCGCCAATGTCGATGACGAGTGACCCATTCGGTTTCAGGACCCGCAAAAACGCTTCCCCGAATGGCCTGAACCATTCGAGATATTCGTCAGCATCAACATTCCCGTAAGCCTTCTTGCGAATCAAGCCAAACGGGGGGCTCGTCACAATCAAGTCCACCGACTCGGGCTTCATTCTCTTGTTGAGAAGAAGCAACGAATCCCCGTGGTAGACTCTCCCGAACGCTGTCTTGTGAAATACCTTGACCGACGCGCTATGCCCCGGCTGATCCTTCGGTGCGTCCTTACTCTTCATGCGCTTCGCCATTTCCGTATCTCGCAATCCGTCGGTCTTTGTGGGTGCCAACGATCCCGACCAATGTCCACAAAAAAACCCCGTCCTCTTGAAGGCGGGGTCTTCGGCGGTTTCCGAGCCATCCCCCCACCAGCCAGGGGCCAAACTCGCGTAAACCGGGGTCAAATCCGGGGGTCGCTTGCGAGGTCAAAGGCCGTTTTCCTAAATGGTTTTCCCAAAAGGGTTTACGAGTCGTGGCGACTGGCTTTGAACCAGCGACCTCTGCGTCCCGAACGGAGGTGGCTCACCCGCTACGCTGGCCGTCGAAAAAGGCTCACGGAAGGACTCAGAACCCAAAGGACTCAGACCAGCGCAAAGAACCAGCCGTTGCAAGTCCTTTTCCCGCAATGGGTTATTGCAGG
This sequence comes from uncultured Pirellulales bacterium, assembly GCA_964434165.1. Lineage (GTDB taxonomy): Bacteria > Planctomycetota > Planctomycetia > Pirellulales > Thermoguttaceae > CAYSUS01. The sequence goes on along the minus strand of CAYSUS010000213.1, from coordinate 3,135 downwards.
GTGGATGAGGGGACTCGAACCCCCGACTTCCAGATCCACAATCTGGCGCTCTAACCGACTGAGCTACATCCACCATCGGACCGTGGAGTATAGCTCCTGTGGGCGGGGGGTGTCAATGCGCCTCGCTTGCGGGGAGGCCGACCCCTCCGCGGTGAAAAGCGTCGCTACTGCCGCTCCCTCGGGGAGATCCGCTCCGCCGCGAAGGCCATCAGGGCGCCCAACAGGCCGTCGCCCAGCCCCGCGTGGCGCAGCCCGAACCAGGCGTACAACACCTTGCCGCCGCGGGGCTCGCTGTGCCGGTGCTCCAGGTAGGCGGCTGCCGCGCCGTAGCGGCCTCCACGGGAGTCGCGGACCTCGATCAGCGGGATGACGAGATCGGCCTTCGCAAGATCATTTCGCACCAGAGGGCGCCATCGCGGATCGTCACGGGGGAAGCCGAATCGCTCCGGCAGGTTCGGCAGATGCTCCCGCGAGGGGACCATGGCGAGCGTCCTGCCTTCGGGCGGCTCTTCCCAACCTCCTCGCGCGCGGCCCACGCCCAGCGGCAGCCCCACGCTGGCCGCGGCGCCCACCACGCTTCCCTGCCGGTCGTAGTGCATCGGCATGGGGCCGGTGGGAAAGACGATCAACAGGCCGCCCCCTTCGAGATAGCGCCGCAGCCCCTCGGCCACGTCGCCGGGTGTGCGGGCCGTGTGGTCGTACGTCTCGTCGCCGGCGTAAAGCATCAGCGGCATGCGCGCGGCCGACTGGCGATCGAGTACCGCCGCCTCTAGGGGCGAAAGCATTACGGGCCTCATGCCCGAGTCGAGCAGCCACCAAAGGACGTCCGGGTCGGCCCCGGGAAGCACGCCCACGCCCGCGCCGCGCAGCCGCTGGAGCGACTCGCGCTGCGCCTCGGTCAGCGGAGCTGTGGGGGCCGGCTCCGCAAACGGCGCGCGGGGCGGGGCCTTCCTGAACCGCGCGGCCCACTGGGCGGTTTGCTCCAGGTACTTCGCCCCGTCCCCGGCCGACGGCTCGATCTCGCTCCCCTCGTGCCACTCGTTGAACGACGTGATCAGCACCCAGTCGGGCGCGGCGGCGATGGCCGCCTCCCACTGCGCGGCGTACGAACGCCCGGCGAACCGCTCGACCTTCAGCCCCGGCTCGCGGATCTTGGTGTCGTCGTAGCCCGGGATCACGGTCAGCGTGGCGATCCGCTTCTCGCGCGCGGCCAGGGCGACCCATCGCGGGAAGGTCTCGCCCGCCCACGTGCGCACGCCGGCCGCGTCCAGCCCGCGGAGCGAGCCGGCCGTGTTGTAGGTGTGGATGCCGTCGAACACCCGCGCGGCGGAGCGGCTGATCTGATCGCCGATCACGACCGCACCTCCCGGGTAGGTGCGATTCACCTCGTCGATGGCGGCCAGCCATCCGGTCAGCCCCAGTTCGCCGACCGCGCGGCCGTACACGAACACGACGGGTTTCCCCTCGACGCGGAGCCAGGCCGGGTGCTTTGCGTAGGTGTTGAGCACTCCGACGATCTCCCGCGCCGCGTTGTGAGGCGTCTTCTCCCCTCGCACGGTCTCGTAATAGACCGTCGCGACGAGGCCGGCCTCGCCGCACGCCGCGAGAACGCGCGGCATGGCCCGGTCCGAGAAGCTGCCCCGTCCCCACCAGCTCACGATCCACCCGTCGAGCCCGGCCTCCTTGGACCACGTGGCGTGTTGGCCGATGGTCTTCGGGTCGTGCGAGTCGTAGGCCCCGAGCTGCGGGTAGTTCGTGCTGGCCTCGATGTCCCGTTTCCCGACATCGATGCGGCCCCAGTGCGCGTTCTCGCCGCTTCCGGCCGGCACCTCGGCATTGCCGTACCAGGGGTAGTAGAAGGCGAGAACCTTGCGAGGCACGTCGTGATAACGCACCTCGGCCCGGCGCGCGAGGGCCTCCAGGTCGATCTCCCTGGCGAGGCCGGTCGAGGCGAGCAGGACCGGCATCGCCGCAGCCATGATCCATCGTGGTTTGAGCATGGTTCGGTTCATCGCGAGGCAAGGGGAAGGCGGGACGGGGGATCAGATCGAAGGGAGCACGTCGGGACGCAGCCCGATTCTCCGGATTCGCAGGAATCGGCGGCAACCGTCAACGAAACCTCCAGAGGTATCCACCATCCAAAACGCGGAGAAGGTCCACGACAACCCCTTGAAGTCGCTGTCGCGGGTTTGGATGGGGACGATCCGGTCGATATAGCGGTCGTTCTCCAGGGCGAAGAGAAGCTCCCGTTTCATCCATTTGGACGCCACCGCGTCGGGTGAAAGGAGGAGTGTGAACCAGTCGCAACGGCCAAGCGCGGCGCCGATTTCATCGTGCCATTGCTGAGCCCCGACCATGTTCACCGGGCTGTAGAAGACGGGGGCCCCGTGGGCCACAAGCGCCGCGGCCAGGCGTGTGGCCATCGCCCGGTCCTGGCTCGAGTGTGAAAGGAAGACCTCAACCGGCGGCATGGGGCTGTTGTGCGGCGATGGTGCGGACCCGTTCAATCACTTCGCCGAATCCATCCGCGGGAGAGGCCACGGTGACGGGATCCATCTTCAGAAGAATCCACGGCACGTCCTTTCCCGCCGCAAAGGTCGGTCCCACGAGCACGGGGACGAGCCGATGCTCGAAGCTCCTCGACGGGAGCGCGTCCTGGACTCCCCGTCGCATCCGTTCGGTCTGCTCCAGGGCTCCAGGGGTCAGCAGTGCCACCAGGACATCGGACTCATCCAGCGCGTTGCCGAGGGCCCTGGCCCAGTTGTCCCCGGTGCGATCTTCTCGGCCGGATCCCATCAGACGCCGACCCCCGCCCCCGAGAGCTCTCCGGCCAACCGCGACGCGACCTGCCGGTCCTGCGATGCGTAACCGATGAACACTTGCATAGCACCATTATGGCCTGTCGGGAGATTGCGTCAACACGCGAGGGCCGCGCTCGCGCGCAGCCGAGCCGAGGCCGGGCGTTGTGAACGCATGGCGCCCGGACCCGGCGAGCGCTGCGGTTCGCCCAGCTTGAGCAGGTGGGGAAACGCACCTTCCCTCCCCCCGAAACACCGGCTATTATGGATAGCTCCGAAGATGGGGGCATCCTCCATGGCCGTCACCCTCGAGCTATTCAGCCAGCGCCTGGTGGCC
>CAYSUS010000212.1:0-5063 GCA_964434165.1 uncultured Pirellulales bacterium | reverse complement strand
CAACCACGTCGACGCCTGCTGCATGTGGATGGTCAAGAACCCCGAGTACTACGACGTGATCGTCACCACGAACATGTTCGGCGACATCATCACCGACCTGGGCGGAATCATCCAGGGCGGCATGGGCGTGGCCGCGGGCGGAAACATCAATCCCGACGCCGGCGGCATCAGCATGTTCGAGCCGATGGGCGGAAGCGCGCCGAAATACACCGGCAAAAGCGCCATCAACCCCATCGCGGCGATCAGCGCCGCCGCCATGCTCCTGGAGTTTGCCGGCCAGGAGAAGGCCGCCGCGCGCGTGCTCAAGGCCATCCAGGCCGTCACGGGCACCAAGATGAAGAGCCAGGCCGCCGGCCGCATGGGCGTAAGCACCACGGAGGTCGGCGATCTGGTGTGCGAGGCGCTCTGAGCGGTGGGGCGCGGGCGCTTCGCCAAGGGGAACGACCATGATCTCGCTGATCGAAGCGTTGAACTATCGGTGCCTGCGGTACGTACGGCAGCCGCTACGGCCTTTTCATGTGCTCGTTGGCCCAAACGCAAGTGGAAAGACGACATTTCTGGACACGATCTCTTTTCTTCATGAGTTCGTTGCAGAAGGCGTCGAGGAGGCAATCCGCTCTCGCACAGCGAACTTCTCCGACTTGGTCTGGTGGCATGAGGACGCTGGCTTTGAGTTGGCTGTTGAGGCACGGCACTGCCGGACCTGGAGAGAATCGAGACCGTCGAGCGTCAAGACGACCGGCACCGCTACCTGCGCCTCGTCTACCGCGGAGGGCTTGACGTCCCTTCTTGGATGGCTTCCGATGGTACCCTGCGGTTGCTCGCATTGACGCTTCCAGCGTACCTGGAGGATCTGAAAGGTGTCTATCTCATCGAAGAGCCTGAGAACGGCATTCACCCCACGGCAGTGGAGACGATGTACCAATCGCTGGCGTCGGTTTACAGCGCTCAGGTCCTCCTAGCAAGCCACTCGCCCGTCGTGCTGGCAAGTTCCAAAGCCGAAGATGTGTTGTGCTTCGGCAAGACACAAGAGGGAGCGACAGACGTCATCGTCGGCACCCAGCATCCCCGTTTGCGGGATTGGCATGGGGAGGTCGACCTCGGAACGCTGTTTGCCTCCGGAGTGTTCACCTAGAGGTGACTGAAGCGAGACGAGACTTGATCGTCGTGGTGGCGGATTTGGACGCCGAGCTGGCGATTCGGGCAATCCTCGCGCGCGAGGCGTCGCTGGAGATTCGCCCCGTTTCGTATCTCGTTGATCGATTCATCAAGCGTGACTCGGGCTGCTACCGGGACGCTCACAACTACCTCCGGCCGTTCTTGGGGCACTTCGATCGCGCGCTTGTGGTGTTTGACCGTCACGGATGTGGCAAAGAGGATCTGGGTCGTCAGACCCTCGAAAGACAGGTCGAGACCCGCCTTGCGAGGAATGGATGGTCGGACAGGTGTGCGGCCATTGCTCTCGACCCCGAGCTCGAAACCTGGGTCTGGGGAAGGTCACCCGAGGTTGCAGCGGTTCTCGGTTGGACCGGTGGAGCCAACAGCATGTGGGAGTGGCTGCACACCAAAGGCTCCGTTCCTTCTGGAGTGGCGAAACCCTCCGATCCGAAGGCCGCTCTGCACGCAGTGCTGCGAGCGACTTCCAGGCGTCCTTCGGCGGCGCTTCTTCAGCAACTCGCATGTCGTGTAAGCTTGCGGAAGTGCGCGGATGCAGCGTTCCTGAAGCTCACGTCAACCCGGAAGCGTTGGTTTCCGTCCCAATCGACTGAATAGCACGGATATCTCTTCATGCAATCCCCCTCCTTCGACCTCACCAACCGCACCGCCCTCGTGACCGGCGGCAGCAAGGGCATCGGACGCGCGATCGCCGAAGGCTTCGCTTCGGCGGGCGCGGACCTCTTCCTCTGCGCCCGGAGCGAGGGCCCGCTCGAGGCGGCCGCCGCACAGATCGCCGCCGCCACCGGCCGCCGCGTCGAGTGGCTCGCCGCCGACATGGCCAAGCGCGACGACCTGGAGCGGACCGCCAGCACGGCCCTCGAGCGATTCGGCCACGTGGATATCCTCGTCAACAACGCGGGCTGGAACATCCCCCAGCCGATCGACGAGATCCGCGACGAGGACTGGAACTACCTCGTCGAGCTGAATCTCACCAGCGTGATGGCCCTCACCCGGGCCCTCGTGCCGCAGATGAAGGAGCGCGGCTGGGGCCGCGTGATCCACATCTCCTCGGTGATGGGACTGGGCAGCACCGCGCGGCGCAACGCCTATTCGGCCACCAAGGCCGCCCTGATCGGCATGGGCCAGGCCAGCGCCCTGGACCTCGGCCGGCACGGCATCACCGTCAACTGCATCGCCCCGGGCCCGATCGCCACGGAGATGCCCATGTCGATCCTCAGCCAACAGCAGCAGGATACGTTTGCCGCGCGCACCGCCCTGAACCGCTGGGGTAAGCCCGACGAGCTCGCCGGCCCCGCCCTGCTGCTGGCCAGCGACGCGGGCAGCTACATCACGGGCACGTGCCTGGTCGTGGACGGCGGGCTGATGGCCAACGTATTCTGACCCATGAGGAAGGATGAATGATGCATGACATGCCGTGACGTGTGCGCCGTCCCCGACGCCAATTCGCCGTTGGTCATTGGTTGTTCGTCATTCGCCATTCCGCATTCATTCTTGCCATGCGCCTTTCGACCGGCATTCCGCGACTCGACGAGCTGCTCGGCGGCGGGCTCCTGCCCGGCACGTTGACCGTGGTCGTCGGCTCGACGGGCATCGGCAAGACGCAACTCGGCTTGCAGTTCGCCCGGGCGGGACTGGACCAGGAGGGCCGGTCGGGCATCGTCTTCGACATGACCGCCCGGGGCGACTCGCAGAACCACGCCGCCTACGCCCGGCGCATGTTCGGCTGGGAGCTCGACGCCGTCGCGCCGGCCGAGCTCTCGGCGCTCGACGGCTTCTTCGACGCCGGCCGCCGCCGCGGCGACTACCTCCACGTGTTCGACCGCCAGGGGCGCCGCGTGACGCGATCCGACATGGACTTCGACGCCTGGCACGCGTGGCAGGCGGAGGTCGCCCGGCGCCTCGGCGCGGCCATCGCCTTCTTCTATGGCAACTTCGTCTGCGGGGTGCGCCGCGCGGTGATCGACGGAATCGAGCCGGCCGACCGGCCGAGCGAATCGGTGCAGGTGGAGCTGTTCGAGTACATCTACCACCAGGTGCTGCGCAAGGACGCGGACTGGGTCGCCCGGGACCTGTTCCGCGAGCACTACCGCGCCCGCGCCGACGCCGTGGCCGCACACCTCTACGATCCCGGCCAGGTCGGCTGCATGTTGCTCTGCACATCGCACGAGGCGACCCTCGAGGGGCTCATCGAGCGGCCGCTCGACGAGGGCGACGTGCTCTCGGGCGCCAACACGGTGATCTACCTGGGCAAGATGCGCGAGGGTTTGAGCTTCCGCCGCGCCCTGTACGTGGCCAAGCACCGCGGAAGCGCGTGCCCCGATCATCTCGTGCCCTATCGCATCGAACAGAGCGGAATCCGGCTGGAGGATTGACGGCCCGCAGCCGGCCGCCCGGCACCGGAGTTGGACCGCACTGCCGCTGCGGCCCGGACGGGGCTCAGGTTACGTCTCCTTCTCCTCTTCGCTCCGCAATCGGTCGAGCTTGCCCGGAATGGCCAGCACGGCCCGCAGCACGTCGATCGCCAGGTGGTAGAAGAGGAAGAAGAGATAGACGAACAGGGGCACGGCGGCGAAGCCGACCAGCGTCCGCCCGGCCATCGTGCCTGCTACGGCCGCTCCGGCCAGCTCGCGCTCCCCGGTGCTCCAGCTCAGCGCGGCAGGCACGAAGACCTCGACCAGCGGCACGCCGGTCGCCATGGACGGCGCCCACATCGCGACCGCCACGCCCAGGTCGGTCTTCGGCGTGGCGAAGACCATCATCACGGCGAAGAGAAACCCGATGATCCCCCACACGACCCCCACGCCGAAGGCCACCGGCGCGGTGCGCAGGACCAGCTTGAGGAAGAACGCGAACACCCCCAGGGCCTCCTCGCCGACGGTCGCCTCCGAGGTGACCGAGAGCTTCATGGCCTCCGGGTTGAGCGCCACGATGGCCATGTACTCCCAGATGATGAAGGTGGCAACCGCCGGAAGGATGAGCAGGAACTGCTCGGTCTGAATCGCCTCGACCGACAAGGCGATCAGCATCGCGACACCGCCCAACCCCAGCAGCACGGACACGCAATCCGGCAGCAGCGGCGAGGAGATCTTGCCCACCGTGGACCGGTTGAGCTTCTCCAGGGCCGTCACGAACCGCCGCGCCGCATATTGCAGCACGGCCAGGATGACCACGGCGGCCAGTCCCGTGAGAATGGGATTCAGCTCGTTGCCCTTGACGCCCACCAGCAGGCTGAACAGAAGCACGACGAGCATCGCCAGGTACAGCCCGTAATGCCCGCACGCGGCGAACATCCGCGCCGTGGCCCCGACGAACGGCCCCGTGAACTGGCCTCGCGCGAACTCGAGCACGAAATCGAACAAATGCCTGGGCCGGCCTTCCCGGGCCCGCTCGAAGGCCGCGGGCGACTTCTCGAACGCCGGCGGCGGCGCGGTCGCCGCCCCGCCCCGGGGCGGGGCCGGCGCGGGCTGGCCGGGCGGCGGGCCCGCCGACTCGCTCTCGAAGAGCCCCTTGACCTTGCGGGCCGGGATCCAGTCCTCCATGCCCTCCCGCCACACCAGATCGTCGGGCCGCAGCTTGCCCGTGTCCGCCAGCGACTTGATCTCGCCGGCCGACACCGGTCCCTGCTGCTTGTCCCCTTGCGCGTAGAACCATTCCACCGGACTCATAAGGGCACCTCTCCGAACCGTGGCTGGGGGATCTACCAATCGTGGGTTCCGAACTCCCCGATTGCAAGCCGTTTGGGGGGAATCTGCCGCAAAATCCGTCTCACCCGGCACAATTTGCCGCTTTGCCGGCGTGTTGTTCCGGGCAGAACGCGCCGGAAGGCCCGGAAACGGGGACGGGTCCAGTTGTTGACAAGTTGGGGCATATCTGCATGATGGGGA
>CAYSUS010000211.1:0-5254 GCA_964434165.1 uncultured Pirellulales bacterium | reverse complement strand
TAGGCCCAGCAGGTGATCACCTCGCCGATCGCCCCGTCGTGGATCTGCCGGACGGCCTCTTCCAGCGGCAGGTAGTGGCGGCTCATCAGGCCGCCCGCGATCTTGAGATTCTTCTGCGCGGCCAGCTCACCGGAGAGCAGCACGCGGCGGATGCCCGGGGCGTCGACCGCGAACGACTTCTCCATGAACACGTGGCAGCCCTTATCCACGGCGTATTCCAGGTGGATGGGGCGGAAGGCCGGCGGCGTGGCCAAGAGCACGACCCCGCCGGGCGCGACGGCGTCGATCGCCTTGCGATAGCCGTCCAGGCCGGCAAACGCGCGCTCGGCCGGCACGTCGAGCTTCGGGGCCAGCGATTTGTTCTTGGCGAGGTTGTGCAGGCTGCCCGCCATCTTCTGCGCGAAGAAGTCGGCCGTGGCCACGAGCTTCGTCGGGCCCTTGGTCGAAAGGGCGTTGGCCGCCGCCCCCGTGCCCCGCCCGCCGCAGCCTATCAAGGCGATCCTGATCGTGTTGTCCTCCGCGGCGTGGACGCCGCGCGCCAGCGGACCGGCCAGGGCGGCCCCGGCGGCGACCGTGCCGGCCGTCTTGAGGAAGTCGCGGCGGGAGGCGCCAGTTGCCTGGGAGGGAGCGTGGCGATCGGTCATGGCGGGCCCTTTCGAGGATCGGGACTTGAAGATCAGGGAGGCAGGCTGCGCAAGGCGACGGAGAAACCCAGGTGCGCACGGCTCCCATTTTCATCGGCGGCCGATACGGTGTCAACGACGGACGATTGAACCCCACTGCCTGACGGTCGTGGCTCCGGTCGCAGCGCGTGATCCCGAGCCGCGACCGTCAGGGAGCGAATGGCACTCCGCCCCGTTGCGTCCGGCCAAGTCCCGCGGCACAATGGCGGCTTGCGCTCACCTTTCGGCATTGGGTAAGCATAGGCTGGCCTCTGTGGCCCACCAGTCGTAGGAGACTCCCCATGAGTGAAGCGAAGAAATCCCCCCGAAGCAGCTCCTCCCGCCGCGACTTCCTCAAGGCCTCGGCCCTGGCGACCGGGGCGGCGATGGGCACGTTTCCCGTCGTCAACGTCCTGGCCCAGGAGACCAAGCGCAAGTTCAAGGTGGCCCTGATCGGCTGCGGCGGCCGGGGAAACGGCGCCTTGGGCAACCACATCGAGGCTGCGCAGTGGCTCAACGAGACCCACGGCTGGGGCCTCCAGATCGAGCCCGTCGCCACGGGCGACTGGTTCGAGGGCAAGGCCAAGGGGGCCGGCAAGCGGTACAACGTGCCCGAGGACAAGTGCTTCTCCGGCGGCGACTGCTACCTGAAGGTCCTTGAGCAGAAGCCCGACATCGTGGTCATGGCCCAGCCGCCGGTGTTTCGCCCGCGCCAATTCGAGGCCTGCATCGAGGCCGGCACGCACGTCTTCACGGAGAAGCCGGTGGGCGTCGATCCGCCGGGCATCCGCCAGTTCCTCGCCGCCGGCGAGAAGGCCAAGGAGAAGGGCCTCCGAATCGCAGCCGGCACCCAGCGGCGGCACTCCGAGGGCTACAACCGCACGGCCCTGGAGATCAAGGACGGCGCCTACGGGCGCGTGATGGCCGGGCGCGTTGCCTGGAACATGGGCAAGATCTTCACCAACACGCCGATCAACCCCACCAGTCCCGACCAGCTCTGCGGACCGTGGCAGATCTGGGTCGAGATGTCGGGCGACCACATCGTCGAGCAGCACGTCCACAACCTGGACATCGCCAACTGGTACATCGGCGCCCACCCGGTCTCGGCCGGCGGCTTCGGCTTCCGCGCGCGGCGCGTGGCCGGCAACATGTACGACTTCTTCAGCGGCGACGTCGAGTACCCCGGCGGCGTGTACGTCCACAGCATGTGCCGCCAGATCGGCGACTGCTGGAACTGGGTCGGCGAGCAGTTCACCTATGAGCGAAACAAGCCCGGCGACTTCGAGATCCAGAGCAAGGACCCGTACGCCGAGTGCGGCTACCACAAGAACGCGTACGTGGCCGAGCACGCGCACCTGCTCTGGGCGATCGTCAAGGGTGAGGAACTGAACGAAGCCCAGAACGTGGCCTGGGCCACGGCCACGGCGATCCTCATCCGCGAGGCGGCCTACACCGGCAAGCGGATCAAATGGAGTGAGATGTTCGAGGATCCCAAGGGCGCGTACTACAACCTGCAACTGAAGCCGACCGCCGCGGACTTCGAGACCGACAACGTGACCATGCTCAAGGACGGCGACATCCGCATCCCCGGCGTCTAACGCGACAGAGCGGCAGGCCCGCCAGCCAGACCGGTGCTACCGCACCCAGGGCGGCAGGGCCGCCAGCCAGACCGGTCCTACCGCACCCAGGCGAGTACGGCCGCTCCCGTTGGTCGCTGGATCGTGTGTAGAGAAGGTGACCGGCGCGGCTCGGGGCGCGATTCCCCGAGCCGCGCGTGGCTTCCGAGCCGCGACCGTCAGGGAGCGGTCTTCCAGATCTCGCCCAGCACCTGGACGGTCCGTTCGACCAGCTTCTGGCCGCCTTCGGGCCCGACGATCACCTCCTGCGGCTTGGTGCTGTAGCCGCCGGCGCGAAGCGCCGAGGCGGTCGGTACGTACACGCCCGATCCGCACGCGAGCTGAATGAGCACGGTCTGCTGTGCGGGGCTGCGGGCTTCGATCTGCTGCCCGAAGTTCACGTACAGCTCGAAGGGGTTCGTGGCAATGGCCACGTCGCCCAGCCGAAGCGCGTGCAGCTCCATGGTGTAGCCGGGCTCGGACTTCATCTTCTCCAGCCGGCCCAGCACGCGCTCGTCGAGCTTCATGCGGATCAGGTCCCTGCTCGACGGGTCCTTCTTGGCCGACAGCTCCTCATGCCGGGCGCGGATGGGGGCCAGCTCCTCCTCCGTGATGTTGCGCCAAGGGAGTTGAAGCGTCTCGACGCGATGCACCAGCGGCACGTCGAAGCGAATGTCGCCCTCGGCGATGGACAACGTGTCGTCCACCGCGCGGATGATCCGCCGGGCGATTTCCTGGGTCTCGGAGAGGCCGCGGGCCTTGCGCATGCGGGCTTCGGCCCCCTTGTTGAGCATCAGGTGCGGCGACTGGTCGCCGGCCGGCGCGCACAGCCCGAGCACGCACAGGTCCCCACCGAACCGCTCGTGGAGGCCCACGCGCACGTCGTGCCAGAAGTCGGCGTGGAGCGAGGAGCGGCCCTCCACCTCCTGGGCAGGGCAAGGGACCGCGATGGCCAGCGCGCGGAGCTTCTTCCGGCGGTTCCAGAGGAAGAGCATGTCCACGCTATGGTCTTCGTCGCCCTCCAGGCCGCGGAAGCTGGGCGACGACGTGCTGCCGTACATCTGGGCGTGGCCGTCGGCATACACCGCCCGGCGGTTCTGCCCTACCACCGCGTGCCCCAAGGTCCAACTCACACCGCCCGGCTGGCGGCCTTCCCAGGCCTCGACCACCGCGTCGCCGAGCCGCTCGGCGAGGAAGTCCACGTAGTCCTTCGGCTGCATCACGCCTTCCTTGGGCAGGTCGTAGAGGGTCTCCATGGTCACCGGCGCCGTGTGCGTGTGGGTAGCGGCGAGGATCAGCTTCGAAGCGTCGAAATCCTCAAGACGCGGCTTGATCCGTTCGCGCACGCGATCCATGATCCCCTCGCGAATCGCCACCAGGTCGCAGGAGACGAGCACGACCTGGTCGATCGGCTTCTCCCCGTCGCGGGCTTCCAGGGCCAGCACGGTGGCCGTGCACGGATTGTCCACCGTGCGCGCGATGCGCACGCGATGCTGCCCGGCCAGGGCGACGGGCTCCTTGGGCGTGATGCTCGTGTGGGCCGTGCCCACAAGCAGTTCCGCGCCCGGGGCCTGCGGCGCGATCACGGCGAGCGCCGCCAGCGAAAGCGCGATGGCGGTCGTCAACGGGACGCTGCGGGGATGGGGGTTGGGCATGGCGGGTCTCCTTGAAGTGGCGTCGACTGTGAAGGGCCGCTCCGGTCGCGCTCTCAGCCGGAGCCGCGCGTCAGCAAGCGGCCTGAGTGGGCTGAACGACCGCAAGGGGCCGCTCCCTCACGGTCGCGGTTCGGGTTGTCTCGGCTCCCCTCGCGCTTGCGAGAGAGGGTCTAGCGGAAAGAGCGGTCGCGGGGTCGCGCAGTCGGGTCAGGGTGCATTGCCTACCTACCTTCCGAGCCCAGGCGCGTCACGCGCGCGGGCGAGGTGAGATCGTCGAACTCCTCGGCCGACAAGAGTCCGCGCTCGAGCACCACCTGGCGCACGGTCTTCTCCGACCGCTCGCAGGCCAGGGCCACTTCCACCGTCTTCTCGTAGCCCAGCCGATCGACCAGGGCCGTGAGCGTGGCCGTGCTGCCGTGGACGTGCTGGCGGCACCGCTCCTGGTCGGCCTCGATGCCGGCCACGCACAGCCGCGCGAGCGTGCCGCAGGCCGCCGTGAGCAGGTCGAGCGAGGTGAGCAGGGCGTCGGCCACCAGGGGCAGGAACTGGTGGAGGTCGAGGTTGCCCAGGCTGGCCGCCTGGAGGACCATCTGGTCGCAGCCCATCACGGCGATCGCCGCCTGGCCGGCGGCCTCGGGGACGACCGGGTTGACCTTGCCGGGCATGATCGAGCTTCCCGCCTGGCGTGGCGGGAGGCGTATCTCCCCCAGCCCCGCCTCGGGCCCCGACGAGAGGAGGCGCAGGTCCGTGGACACCTTGAGCAGGTTCGAAGCCGCGGCGCGGAGGATGCCGCTGACCTCGACGAAGACGTCGGCGTTCTGCGTGGCCTCGACCAGGTTCTCCGCCCTGGCCAGCCCCAGCCCGGTGATCTGGCGGAGGTGCTCCACGGCGCGGAAGATGTACTGCCGCGGCGCGCCCAGGCCGGTGCCCACGGCCGTGCCGCCGAGGCTGACCACGCGGAGCCGCTCCTCGCACTTGTAGATCCGCCAGCGGTCGCGCCCGAAGGCCTCGGCGTAGGCCCCCATCTCGCGCCCCAGCGTGGTGAGCACGGCGTCCTGGAGCTGCGTGCGTGCCACCTTGACCACCGAGGCGAACGCGCGCTCCTTCTCCTGGAAGGCCTCCTGGAGGGCGACGACCGCCTGCTCCAGTTCCCGCAGTCCCCACACCGCGGCCACGCGCAGGGCGGTGGGATAGGTGTCGTTGGTCGATTGGTGGCGGTTGACGTCGTCCAGCGGACTGACCGTGCGGTAGTCGCCCAGCGAGTGACCGAGGATTTGCAGCGCCCGATTGGCAAGCACCTCGTTGACGTTCATGTTGGTCG
>CAYSUS010000210.1:0-5277 GCA_964434165.1 uncultured Pirellulales bacterium | reverse complement strand
TGTGCGCCGCTCGCCTGCTCGCGGTGAGGTCGCCGAATCCGCCGCCATGCGTGCCGGGCGGCATCAGGTACATCGGGTAGTAGCCGACCTTCGAGAAGTACGGCTTGAGATAGGCGTTGATGCCCATGGCCGATCGCATCACGTCGGCCCACCACGTGAACCGGCTGATGTAGCTGGACCAGTAGGCCGAGCCCTCGTGCCAGCCGCCGTCGTCGTCGCTCCACACGGGATAGGCGTTGTAGAACACGTTCATGGCAAACCAGACCGCGTCGTCGGCCCCCTCGATCTCGCCCTGGAAGGCGATGCCCACCTCGCCCAGGAAGTGCCAGGCCCGGTTCGAGTGGCTCGAATAGGGACGCCACAAGTGGCGGGGGCAGAGGTGTCGGTACATCTCGTCCATGCGGACCTTCATCACGCGGCGGCACTCCCGGCGCTCGGCCTCGCTGAGCAGGTCGTGGACGAACGTGTAGGTGCGGGCGAAGTAGTACGCGTACGGCATTCCCGCCTCGTCGTTGTAGCGGTAGCCGGTCGCGCCCTTGGGGTCCCACTTGGCGCACTCCATGAGGATCCGCCGGGCAAGCTGTCCGTACTCCTCCTTGCCGCCCAGCAGGCGCGTGAAGGCCAGCGTGGCCGCCCCGTCGAGGGCCTTGATCGTATCGACGCGATTGCCCCACCAGATCTCGCGCCACGTTTCGCTCTTGCGCTCCGTGCCGGCCGGATACCTGGGAGGCTCGGCGGTCGGGGGCGGGCGCTGCATCAGCTTCTCGCACTGGACCACCAGGGCCTGGTACTCGTCGCGCAGCGGCCCCTTGGCCAGCTCGCGCAGGCGCGGCAGGTCCTCGGGGCGCACGAACAGGCGTGGATGCTGCTTGGGAATCCGTGCAAGCAGCTCCGCGCGCGGGGGCATGGGCATGCGCACGGCGCCCTCGGGGATCGTGAACCGGCGCGCGCGGCTCCACACCGTGTTGTTGCCCTCAGAGTCCACGCCCCGCCAGCGCCACGCGTACACGCCGGGCACGAAGGCCTCAGCCGGGCAGTGGACGTTGAGCGTGATGCCCTTCGCCCGGTACGGCCGGTCGCGGCCGGCGGTCAGGCAGCGGCACTCCAGCTCCCAGCTCGCGATCTTCGACTGGGGGCGCCACGAGAAGCCCGGCGGGTTGACCGCCGTGACCGTCCCTTCGTCGGGGCGATAGCCCCACTCTCCGGCCGACGCGGGCCGCTCGTCGAGCTTCCGCTCCGCGGCGGCCAGCGCAGGGGATCCGAAGACGAGGACCAACACGGCGAGGGACATGGAAGAAGCGACACGCATGGCGGGACTCCAGGGCGGGAGGGGCAAAGGCGGGGACGCAACACGTTCTACCATCGGCCCGAGCGAATGTCCAACGCCGGGCGCACACGCCGGCTTTGCGCCAGCGTCAATCGTGCCCGTGCTGCCCGCGCTCCACGCGGGTCGACTCGTCGCCGAACAGGCGCGTGAGGCGCTCGCGGAGCATGAGCCGGGCGCGAAGGAGACGCACCTTGACGTTTTCCTCCGAGATCTCCATGGCCTCGGCGGTCTCCCGCGTGGAGAGGCCCTCGATGTCGCGGAGCACGAACACCAGCCGGTACTTCTCGTCCAGCTCGTCCAGGGCGGCGTCCACGGCCCGGCGCACCTCGCGGCGCGAGGCCAACTGGTCCGGCGTCTCTCCCCAGACCGCGATGTAGTCCGGCCTCGGCACGCTGCCGTAGTCGTCATCCGCGGGGCTGCTGTCCAGCGACAGGGCCGCCCTCACGTTGCGCTTGCGCAGCAGGGCCAGGGCGTGGTTGGTGACGATCCGTGTTAGCCACGTGTAAAAAGAGGACTCGCCGCGGAAGCCCTGGATGTGCTCGACCACGCTGAGCAGGCTCTGCTGCACGACCTCCTCGGCGTCCTGGGCGTGACGCACGATCCGCAAAGCCAGCGTATAGACGCGGCGCTCGTACTTGGAGACCAGCTCCTCAAAGGCCGAGAAATCGCCCGACCTGGCCTGATCGACCAGCTTCCGATCGTCGTCGGTTGACCCCGCCACCCCGGCTCCCGCGTGCTTGAAGACCTTGCTCTCTCGTGCCCACGATGCCCGCGGTATTCTACGTGGGCCGCTGCTCCTGCGGAAGAGGGGCCGCCCGCGGCGCCGGCCGGTCGGGCTGACACGATTGCCCCACCCAACAGGCTGGCCCGACTCCTTGCTCACATGAGGGGTGGCCGGCTCGCGCGGCTTGCCGCGCCCTCCCAGCCGTCGCCGGTCTCGCATCCGGCAGCAATCGCTCAACTCGTCCCATCTCGCTGACCGTGCGCCGCACCGCAAACCTCAACGCTTCCGCAGCCTGCGACGACCTAGTATATTGGTGGATTCTTTTGGGTCCGTCCCAGCCCAAGGTGCGCAAGCGGCGACCCCTCGAAACAGGCCGGCAGGAGCAGAAGGTGAGCATTCACAATCTCAACAAGATCTTCAATCCCCATCGTGTCGCCGTGATTGGCGCCAGCGACACGCCCAGCAGCGTGGGATACACGGTGCTGAAGAACCTGGTCGGCTCTGGGTTCCGGGGCGTGGTGTACCCGGTCAATCCCAAGCGCGAGGCCGTCCAGGGCATCCAGGCCTATCCCGACGTCCAGAGCCTGCCCCACGCCCCCGACCTCGCCGTGATCTGCACGCGGGCGCAGACGGTTCCCGGCCTGTTGAACGACCTGGGCGAGGCCGGCACCCGCGGCATCGTCATCATCTCGGCCGGCTTCCGCGAGATCGGCGAGGAGGGGCGCAAGCTGGAGCGCCAGCTCCTCGACGAGCAGACCAAGTTCCCCGGCATGCGCA
This sequence comes from uncultured Pirellulales bacterium, assembly GCA_964434165.1. Classification (GTDB taxonomy): domain Bacteria; phylum Planctomycetota; class Planctomycetia; order Pirellulales; family Thermoguttaceae; genus CAYSUS01. The sequence goes on along the minus strand of CAYSUS010000210.1, from coordinate 2,449 downwards.
TCCTCGGCCCCAACTGCCTGGGGATCATCGTGCCGGGCATCCACCTCAACGCCAGCTTCGCCGCCGCCACGCCGCAGAAGGGACACATCGGCTTCATCTCCCAGTCCGGCGCGCTGTGCACCTCGGTGCTCGACTGGGCCCTGGACGAGGGCATCGGCTTCTCGTACTTCGTCTCCGTGGGCAACATGCTCGACGTGAGCATGGCCGACCTGATCGACTACTTCGGCTCGCAGACCGAGACCCAGTCGATCATCCTCTACATCGAGTCGATCACCGAGGCCCGCGAGTTCATGTCGGCCGCCCGGGCCTTCGCCCGCACCAAGCCCATCGTCGCCTACAAGGCCGGCCGCTTCCAGGAGTCGGCCCAGGCCGCGGCCTCGCACACCGGGGCCATGGCCGGCGTGGACGCCGTGTACGAGGCCGCCTTCCAGCGGGCCGGCATCGTGCGGATCTTCGAGGTCGACGACATGTTCGACTGCGCCGAGCTGCTCGCCCGGCAGCAGCCGCCCAAGGGCGACCGCCTGGCCATCCTCACCAACGCGGGCGGGCCGGGCGTGATGACCACCGACACGCTGATCGCCTGCGACGGCCACCTGGCCAAGCTCCAGGAGGAGACCGTCGAGGCCCTCAACCAGGTGCTGCCCCCCTTCTGGTCGCACGGCAACCCCGTGGACGTGCTCGGCGACGCCCCGCCCGACCGCTACGCCAAGGCCCTGGACGTCGTGCTCAAGGACAAGAACGTGGACGCCGTGCTGGTGATCCTCACGCCCCAGGCCATGACCGATCCCACGGCCACGGCCAAGGCCGTGGGCGAGGTCGCTTCCAGCGCCCACAAGCCGGTGCTGGCCGCGTGGATGGGCGGGCGCATGGTCAGCCAGGGGATCCAGATCCTCAACGAGGCCGGCATCCCCTCGTACACCGCGCCGGAGAAGGCCGTGCGGGCGTTCATGCACCTGGTCCACTTCGCCCGCAACCTGGAGATCCTCCACGAGACGCCGCGCGACATCCCCATGTCGTTCCACCTCGATCGGCAGCGGCTCCGCGCGGTGTTCGACACCGTGCTCACCGAGGGCAACGACATCCTCTCGGAGAACCTCTCCAAGGCCTTCCTCGAGGCCTACGACATCCCGGTCACGCGCCCGCAGCTCTCCCGCTCGGCCGACGAGGCGGTCGAGGTCGCCCGGCACATCGGCTATCCCGTCGTGCTGAAGGTCCACTCCCCGCACATCACGCACAAGACCGACGTGGGCGGCGTGGTGCTCAACCTCTCGGGCGACGAGGCCGTGCACAAGGCCTACGACGAGATCGTCGCCCGGGCCCGGGAGAAGCGCCCCGACGCCGCGATCACCGGCGTCACCGTGCAGAAGAACGTGACCAAGGGAAACGGCGTGGAGCTGATCATCGGCACGAAGAAGGACCCCATCTTCGGCGCGGTGATCATGGTCGGCATGGGCGGCGTGGCCGCCGAGGTGTTCCGCGACCGGTCCCTGGCCCTGCCGCCCCTGAACGAGTCGCTGGCGCGCCGGGCATTGGAGTCGCTCAAGTCGTGGCCGCTGCTTCAAGGCTACCGCGGCAAGCCGGGCGTGAACATCGACCGGCTCATCGAGGTCCTGATGCGTTTTTCCTACCTGGTGGCCGACTACCCGGAGATCAAGGAGCTCGACGTCAACCCGCTGCTGGTCACCGAGGACGACCTGGTGGCCCTCGACGCGCGCGTGGTCATCGACCGCGACATCATCGTGCACGGCGTGCGCCCCTACGCCCACCTGGCCATCCGGCCGTATCCCGAAGAGTTCGTCACCGAGCGCACGCTCAAGGACGGCACCAGCGTCACGCTGCGTCCGATCAAGCCCGAGGACGAGCCCATGTGGCACGAGCTGCTGGCGAGCTGCTCCACGCAGTCGATCTGGTTCCGCTTCAGCTACCTGTTCAAGCAGACCACGCACGAGATGGCCAGCCGCTACTGCTTCATCGACTACGACCGCGAGATCGGCATCGTGGCCGAGGTCGAGGAGGAAGGCGAGCGCAAGCTCATCGGCGTGGGCCGGCTGGTGGCCGACATGAACCACGAGGCCGCCGAGTACGCGGTGATCGTGGTCGATCGCTGGCACGGCCACGGGCTGGGCGGCCTCTTGACCGACTACTGCCTCGAGGTGGCCAAGCGGTGGGGCGTCAAGCGGGTCGTGGCCGAGACCTCCAAGGACAACGCCCGCATGCTCGCCACCTTCCGCAAGCGGGGCTTCGAGATCAACGACAGCCAGGAAGAGGACGTGGTCCTGGTGGGGAAAGACGTGTAGCGAAGTCGCAGCTCGCGAAGCCCGCGGATGCCACGCGCCGCCGCCTCCCGTGCTTCCGGTCCCGCCCCACGGAGCAGCCGCTCCGTCCTTCTAGGGTATGGTTTGGCCCAAAAATCGCCCCTGGTTCCGCCCCGGCGATGCGGCATAATGCG
>CAYSUS010000209.1:0-5339 GCA_964434165.1 uncultured Pirellulales bacterium | reverse complement strand
ATCCAGCAGTACCTACGATACGACGTCGATCTCGTGTTTTGAGACAAAGCCTAGGCAAATCCGAATCACCAGAAGGCAGAATCGCAGAAACCGCCGGGGCCCGGCACGTTTCGGTCGTTCGGGGTTTCGAGCCTTGAGTCTGTTTCGGCTTTCGTGCTTCGTATTTCGGGTTTCCCCAGGCCCCCGCGGCGCCTATTCTTATGGTGCATCGAGCGAAGCCGGCCCGCGCACTTCTGGGGGGCCCCATGGGGCACTCGATCGTCATCTTCGGAGCATCCGGCGACCTCACCAGTCGCAAGCTGATTCCCGCTCTGTACCAGCTTCATCGCAAGGGGCGGCTCGCGGCGGACACGCGGATCGTGGGCGTCTCGCGCACGCGCTTCTCGGATGATGCTTGGCGCGAGAGGCTCGCCGAGAGCACGCGGCAGTTCGCCGGCGAGGACTTCGACCCGCAGAGCTGGTCGGACTTCGCTCCCGCGATTCACTACGAGCCGGGGGACGCGGCCCAGGCCGAGGACGTCGCGCGCTTCAAGGCGCGGCTGGACAGCCTGGACGGCGGGCGCGGCGCCGTGCGCGTCTACTATCTCTCTACCGCGCCGCAGTTGTACGAGCCGATCGTCGCGCAGCTCGGGGCCTCGGGCCTGGCGCCGCAGGATTGCGATTTGTGCCGGGTGGTGATCGAGAAGCCTTTCGGCACGGACCGAGCTTCCGCCCGGCATCTGAACGAACATGTCCACGAGGTCTTCACCGAGCCGCAGATCTATCGGATCGACCACTACCTGGGCAAGGAGACCGTGCAGAACCTGCTCGTGCTCCGCTTTGCCAACACGATCTTCGAGCCCCTCTGGAACCGCAATTACATCGACCACGTGCAGATTACCGCGGCCGAGGAAGGTCTGGTGGGGCGCCGGGCCGGCTACTACGACCGCTCCGGAGTCCTTCGCGACATGTTCCAGAACCACCTGCTCCAGCTCCTTGCGCTTACGGCCATGGAGGCCCCGGCGATCTACGAGGCCGACGCCGTGCGCGACGAGAAGGTGAAGGTGTTTCGGGCCACCCGGCCGATGACCCGCGACGAGGTCGCGCAGCACACCGTGCGCGGCCAGTACCGGGAGTATCGCGGCGAGCCCGACGTGCCCCAGGGGAGCGTGACGGCCACCTTTGGTGCGATCCGCCTGGAGGTGAACAACTGGCGGTGGCAGGGCGTGCCCTTCTACCTGCGGAGCGGCAAGGGCATGTCGTGCCGCACCACCCAGATCGTGATCCAATTCCGTGAGCCGCCGCACCTGATGTTCCAGGCCGGACCGCGCGACGTGCAGGACGGCAACCGGCTGGTGATCCAGATCCAGCCGGCCGAGGGCATCCAGCTCCACTTTCAGACCAAGGTGCCGGACGCCGGCATGCAGTTCCGCATGACCGACCTGGACTTCAACTATCGGCAGCGGTTCTTCGGCCCCATGCCCGAGGCTTATCAGCGGCTCCTGCTCGACGTGTTGCACGGGGACCCCAGCCTCTTCGCTCGATCCGACGAAGTGGAGCTGGCCTGGGGGCTGATCGATCCGATCCAAGCGGTGTGGAACGGGGCCGGCCCGCCCGAGCTGGCCTTGTACGCGGCGGGCGGCTGGGGGCCGGACAGCTCGACCGACTGGATGCGGTCCCAGGGCCGCCAGTGGTTCGACGCCTGTCCGGTGTTGCAGTAGACTGCATCCTCTCACACGATGCGGCCGGCGGCGATCCGCCGCTGATCGGCACCGGGCCGGCGCCGAGATTGACGCCCCGCGTTACACCCCCGACAGCAATGACTGGAAAGGCCAGCCGATCCACGCGCTGAACAGCCACCGCTACGGACCCTCAGCCTGGGGCAACGAGCCAGCGCATCGACCGACGGCAGCGCCGGGGCGGCGCCGGTAACGCCGCGCATCACGCGAGCATGCCTCGCTGCGTGACGCGGAACCCGGCGGGAGAGGTGGATGGCCTGAATCGCCCGGAACCTCGACCCGCTACGGACAGAGAGGCCAACGGTGTATCGGCCCACGCCCGCGCCGAAGCCCGAAATGGACTCCTGCTGCCCAACTGTAGCAGTGGAGACGACCGGGCTCGAACCGGCAACCCCGGGCCTGCAAAGGAACTCGCCAAGTCCGCCGAAAAGCCTGTTTTCCTCGGGGTCTTGCGGGTATTCTACTCCTCGAATCGGCATTTGCCGGCCATCGTATCCGGTAGTGTCTTCTTTCGCGGAACAGCGGTAGCGCGGGAGGCAAGAACGGTAATTACCGGATTAGGGTGGAAACTCCTATCGGGCCTTCTCCTGGGTCCGGCGGTCCCCCGTGTGCGTGTGAGCGACGAACACCGTGCCGTCGATGTCGAGCATGCCCAGCGGCGGTCCCCCGCGCGCGTGTGAGCGACAGTCTCGGGCGCGTGAAAGCCCCACATGCCCCCGCACACCCAAGGCCCCCCCTTTAAGCAGTCAAAGCCAACACCCCCGCACAGACAACGAGGTAACGAGGTAACGAGGTACCATCGCCCGCGCGAAGGGGTACGGTCTTGGCAAAGAACGGGAAAGCCGCTCCCAAGGTTTCAACCGCGCCTCGCCGCCGACCGCGATCGGGAGGGGGGTTACCGCGCGGCGTGCGTGCGACCGCCTGCGGATCGGCACACCGGCCCCAGGTCTGTGATTCTTCGAGGGCGGGGTCCGGACCGCGCGGTCAGAGTCCTGCGCCGGGCGGTGGAAGCTCAGGCGTGGCAGAAGTTGCGTCGTCCACTGGACCGACCCTAGCTTAACGGACTCCCGGGGGCGACCCCCTGGCGGCCCAATGGTGTTTAAGCTACCCCCTCTGGACTGCAAACGAAACAAGGTCTGTCAAAATGGGCACGCTACGCCCAGCCCACCTATGTAGTCGTTCGGGTTGTCAATGGTGACGCCCTGATAGAAGTAGTTCGCCAACTGGGTCCACCTGCTCGGCGCGCCAGTGACTCCGCGATCGTCGATCCGACCAACGCGCAGTACGCCACGCTCCAGGGACTGCGGGTCGTCCAAGTCCAGGTCATTCCCGAGCCCTCCACCTCCTTGCTCGCCGCCCTCGGCCTGGCCGGCCTCGCCCTCGTCGGCCTGATCGCCGCCCTGCGGCGGAGGCTCCGCAAGGGGTAGCTTTCGGGATCATCAAGCAGATCGCATCAGGGCCACGCTTCGCCGTGGCCCTTTGCTTGCGGCGAGCCGATTCCAGCCAGTTCGGCAGGCGGCCAAGGGTGCTAGGTGGAATCGGGGGGCAATCCCTACCGGGAGGGGCCTTTGTGGCTCGATTCCGTCTGAATTCCTGGAAAAGCTTGGGAGGGCGTTGATTTCGCGTGCATTTCACGCAGCCGCGGATACACTGACTCTTGTACCATTCGGTTCCATGCCAGGGTATGCGAGGCTCTTGGGGGGAGCAAAGTCATGAGATGCAGCAGGTTCTCAGTTGTCTTGGCGATCACGGCCGTTTCTCTGCTTGCCCTGGCCGGTTCGGCGCGGGCGGTGACGTACACCTGGATCCAGGGTGGCGACCCCACCAACTGGGAAGACACGTCCAACTGGCAAGGCGGCGTAGTGGCACCGAAATCCGAGGCTGGTGCGGATCTGGTGTTCAGTGCGAGCACTTCCGGCCAGATCGGCAAGGATCCGAACACGGCCAAAGTGACCTTCGGCTCCATGAGCTGGGGGACCAGTTTCACCTTGCAGGACTTTGGCAGCTACACGACACCCGATGGCCTTGTCGTGGATACCGGCACGTCGGCGAATGCCACGGCCACAAGCTCGAACAACGCTCACCTGAACGCCTATTACGCGACCTGGCGGCTGAACAGCAACCTCGTTGTCTCCGGCGACGGCCGACTGACCGTCAGGGCTTACAACGCGAACGGTGTCCGGGGCGACGGCGGCTTCATCGTCGAGCCCGGGGCCGAGTTGTACTTCGTTCGCACGCACGGGACCGACAACTACGTCTACACCGGCGGCGTGACCATCCAGGACGGCGGGGTCGTGGACCTGAACGGTCGTAGTATGAGTATGGGCGCGCTGGGCGATGGCCTGCTGACGATCATCGAGGGAGGCCGACTGCAGGCCTGCAACGGAGATCCCTTCGACCAGGACGTGCTGTTCGACATTAACTCGACCGGGACGACCAACCCCTTCATCACCAGCGGCAGCGGCGCCTCCTGGGACACGTCGGGCCTCTGGACCTTCGACCTGGCCGATGCCGGAAACACCCTCGGCGATTCCTGGACCATCCTCAACGTCACCGCCGGCGACCAGACCTGGGACGCTGCGTTCAGCGTCGACGGATTCACGGAGAGCGGTGGCGTCTGGTCCGGCATTGCGAACCTCGCCGAGTATCAGTTCGACCAATCAACGGGCATCCTGAGCGTTGTGGACGTCATCAACCCCATCCCCGAGCCCTCCACCTTCTTGCTCGCCGGCCTCGCCCTCGTCGCCCTCGCCCTCGTCGGCCGTCGGAGGCTCCGTAAGGCGTAGCTGTCGGGTCATCAAGCAGATTGCTCCAGGGCCACGCTTCGGTGTGGCCCTTTGCGTGCGCGAATGGGGGCCCCAAACGGGCCAGGATGTTTGCCCGACCCCCCGGCCCGGGTCTCGCGAGATGGAGTCACTTAAGGCGGGCTCGGCGCCACACGTGCGCGGTGAAACAAACTCTACCTGATGGCCCGACTCTTCCCTCTGCCCTCGTGGGAGCATCCTCCCTCAGTGTCTTTCCCCTTCACCCCACGAACCGGTACTCCGTCGCTTTGCGCTTCCCGCGCGGGTACTTCTTGAGGGTCTCGATGATCTGGTCGGACTCCAGCCGGCGCAGCCACCGCCAGGCCTGCACGTCGGACACGCCGAGCAGCGGGCCGGCGTCGCGCCCGGTGAGGAAGAAATACTCGCCGCCGTTCAACTCCTGAAGCTCACGGCAGAACGAGGCGAGTAGCGTGCGCAGCGATCCGGCGCCGTATCGGGCAACGGCCGCTTGGGGCGGATCGGACGGCCGGGCCTCCTCGGACACGGTTCTCATGGTCTCTCCGAACGGGGTCTCGGCTTCCTCCCAGGCGAAGACGAAGTTTTGCCACGATTGCCAGAAGTGCGGGTGCTCGCCGCTGGTCTTCGGCTTCGCCTCCCTCCACCAGGCATGCAGGTACGGTTCCAAGCCACCGATGCCGGTCGCTCGACCCGAGGGTCTGTGGCGGGGGGTAGCAAGCAACTCGCGGGGCGTCGGAAACGCTGGACACTGCAACCTCCTCGCGACCCCGATCCGGTAGTCTACCGGATCGTTCGGGGGAAAACAGGCCGCTCTGCCGACCGCCGGCAGGTATCCTAA
>CAYSUS010000208.1:0-5873 GCA_964434165.1 uncultured Pirellulales bacterium | reverse complement strand
GGTGGGTTTCGCTGCGCTCGCCCACCCTACGGGCGCTTAGGAGAGGGCACAAGCAGACTTCCGACGTCTCGTGGACTTCGGAAGTCTCCAACCAGGAGGCTGAGGATCATGGTTTCACCAGAGCTGCTGCGCCGCTATCCGTGTTTCGTCGGGCTGAGTGAAGCGCTGCTCAAGCAGATCGCCGTGCTGGCCGAGGAGCGCGCCATGCCCTCGGGCACCGAGATCTTCAAGGAAGGAGACGCCGCCGACTTCCTCTACGTGATCTCCAAGGGGGAAGTGGACATCCAGTACCTGTTGGGCGGCGGCGAGAAGCGGACCGTGGACACCCTCGTCGAGGGCGACATTCTGGTTTGGTCGGCCCTGGTCGAGCCCTACAAGACCACGGCCTTCGGCACCGCCACGAAGGACGTGCAACTGGTGGGCATCGCCGCGGACAAGCTGCGGGCCCTTTGCGAAGAGAACCCGGTTATCGGCTACCGGCTGATGACCCAGGTGGCGAAGCTGCTCGCCCACCGCCTGGAGGGCGCGCGCGTGCAGTTGGCCGCCACGTAGCGCTGGCCACGACACCAACGGAAGGAGCGTGAATGTCTCCGGAAGAGATCCAGGGCGCGTGCACCTGCCCCGAGGCGACGGAGGAGGAGCTGCTCGCCCGGTTGGACGAGGTGCTCATCGAGTACCGCGGCAAGCCCGGCGCGCTGATCCCCGTTCTGCAGATCGCGCAGGCCATGTTCGGCTACCTGCCCGAGGCGGCGCTGAAGGAGATCAGCCTTGCGCTTGGCAAGTCGTACAGCGAGGTGGCCGGCGTCGTGGGCTTCTACTCCTTCTTCAGCACGGTCCCCCGCGGCAGGCATCTCATCCGCGTCTGCCTGGGCACGGCCTGCTACGTGCGCGGGGGCAAGGAAGTGCTCTCGGCGCTGAAGTCGGCGCTCCGCGTGGAGATCGGCGAGACCACAGCCGACCGTCTCTTCTCCCTCGACGTAGGACGCTGCTTCGGGGCCTGCGGGCTGGCCCCGGTGATCATGATCGATGACGACGTGCACCAGCGCGTTCGCCCGGCGCGCCTGGCAAGAATCCTCGAGCGCTATCGCCACCCCGATTCCGAGGGTGATCACGGAGAGACGGAATGAGAGAGAGGATCGCCGACGCGGAGCAGTTGGCGGCCCTGCGGGACGCGGTGCGCGCCGACCAGAAGGAGGCGGTCGCCGCGGGCCGCAGAAAGATCCGCGTCTGCATGGGCGCAAGCTGCATCGCCTCCGGCTCGATCAAGGTCCGGGAGGCCTTCGAGACCCAGCTTCGCGAGCAGGGCGTCGAGGGCCGCGTCACGCTCATGGAGACCGGCTGCCTGGGGCCGTGCTCCGCCGGGCCCGCCGTGATGGTCGGCGGCGTGTTCTACGAGAACGTCGGCCCGCACGACGCGGCCACGATCGTCTCCGAGCACCTGATCAACGGGCGCATCGTCGAGCGCCTCACGCACAAGCGGCCCGACGGGCGCGACGTGCCCGAGGCGGCCGACGTGGACTTCTTCAGGCGCCAGAAGAAGGTCGTGCTGCGCAACTGCGGGCGCATCGACCCGCGCAAGATCGAGGATTACATCGCCGAGGATGGGTACCTGGCCCTGGCCGGGGTGCTCGCCCTGGGCGATGTCGAGCGGGTGATCGACACCCTCCGGACCTCCGGGCTGCGGGGGCGCGGCGGGGCGGGCTTTCAGACCTGGCGTAAGTGGAAGCTCACGCGCGAGGCCGCCGGAGAGCCCAAGTACGTGGTCTGCAACGCCGACGAGGGCGACCCCGGCGCGTTCATGGACCGCAGCGTGCTGGAGGGCGATCCCCACAGCCTCATCGAGGGCATGATCGTGGCCGGTTACACGGTCGGCGCCTCGCAGGGGTTCGTGTACGTCCGCGCGGAATACCCCCTGGCGGTCGAGCGCCTGAAGATCGCCCTGGACCAGGCCCGCGCGTGTGGACTGCTGGGCCGCGACATCCTCGGCAGCGGCTTTGACTTCGGCCTGGAGATCCGCATGGGCTCCGGGGCCTTCGTGTGCGGCGAGGAGACGGCCCTGTTGACCTCCATCGAGGGCAACCGCGGCGAGCCGCGTCCCCGGCCGCCGTTCCCGGCCCAGCGCGGGCTGTGGGACAAGCCCACGCTATTGAACAACGTCGAGACCTACGCCAACGTCGCGCCGATCCTGCTCTTCGGCGGCGAGGAGTACGCCCGCTACGGCACCGAGCGGAGCCGCGGCACCAAGGTCTTCGCCCTGGCCGGCACGATCAAGAATTCCGGCCTGGTCGAGGTGCCGATCGGCATGCCCCTGGGCGACTTGATCTACGACATCGGCGGCGGCATCCCTGGCGGCAAGGAGTTCAAGGCCGCGCAGATCGGCGGCCCCTCGGGCGGGTGCATCCCCAAGCAGCACCTGAACACGCCGCTGGATTACGAGTCGCTCTCGCAGATCGGCGCGATCATGGGCTCCGGCGGCCTGATCGTCATGGACGAGGATAGCTGCATGGTGGACGTCGCCCGGTACTTCCTCGAGTTCGTCCAGGAAGAGTCGTGCGGCAAGTGCGTCCCCTGCCGCGTGGGGACCAAGCGGATGCTGGAGATCCTCGACCGCATCTGCGAGGGCCGCGGCGAGGAGGCCGACGTCGATCGCCTTATCGACCTGGGCGAGATGATCAAGGAGACCTCGCTCTGCGGTCTGGGCCAGACCGCGCCCAACCCCGTGCTCTCGACGATACGCCACTTTGGGCACGAGTACGTCGAGCACATCCGCGACAAGCGGTGCCGCGCCGGCGTGTGCGCCGCTCTGGTCAGCGCGCCCTGCTCCAGCGCCTGCCCGGCCAACGTCGACATCCCGGGCTTCGTCTCCCTGGTGGCCGAGAAGCGCTATGCCGAGGCCCTCGTGCTGCACCGCGATCGCAACCCGTTCGCCGCCATCTGCTCCCGGGTGTGCTTCCACACCTGCGAGGAGAAGTGCCGCCGCGCGAAGCTCGACGCGCCGGTCTCCATCCGCGGCGTCAAGCGGTTCATGGTCGATCAGGAAGTGACCATCCAGCTCCCCGAGTTCCGCGAGAACGAGCAGAACGCCCGCCGCCAGGTGGCCATCGTGGGCGCCGGCCCGGCCGGGCTTTCCTGCGCCTACTTCCTCGCCCGGCTCGGCTACCGGCCCACCGTGTACGAGGCCGAGCCGCGGCCCGGCGGGATGCTCGTCCAGGCCATTCCCGCCTACCGCCTGCCGCGCGAGGTCGTCGCGCGCGAGGTCCGCATGATCGAGCGGATGGGCGTGGAGATCATCACCGGCAGGGCCCTGGGCCGTGACTTCTCGCTCCGGTCGCTCCGCGCCGAGGGCTGCGAGGCCGTGTTTCTCGGCGTGGGCGCGCCCGAGGGCGTCGGGCTGGGCGTCCCCGGCGAGGACGCCGAGGGCGTGACCGACGCGCTGAGCTTCCTCCGCACCTACAATCTCCGCGGCTCGGTGCCGGTGGGCCGCCACGTGGTGGTCATCGGCGGAGGCAACTCGGCCATCGACGCGGCGCGGACCGCCATCCGCCTCGGCGCCGAGAGCGTCACCGTGGTCTATCGCCGCAGCCGCGAGGTGATGCCCGCCTACAAGGAAGAGATCGACGAGGCGATCCACGAGGGCGTCGATCTGAAGCTCCTCACCGCCCCGGTCGAGGTGCTCGTCGAAGGCAAGAAGGTTGTCGGCATCAAGTGCCAGCCCATGCGCCTGGGGCAGTTCGACCGTTCCGGCCGCCGGCGCCCCGAGGAGGGCGGCGAGTCGTTCTGCATCCCCACCGATCACATCCTCGTGGCCATCGGCCAGAGCCTCGACCTGAACCGCCTGACCGACGGGGTTTCGCTCGCCGTGCGGGCCAACGACTTCCTCGACGCCAGCCCGGTCACCGGTCAGACCTCGGAGAAGTGGATCTTTGCGGGCGGCGACGCGGTGAGCGGCCCCTCGTCCGTGGTCGAGGCGGTGGCCGCGGGCGAGCGCGCGGCCGTGGGGATCGACGCGTATCTGACCGGCCGCAAGCACGCCTTCTGGCGCGACACCCGCGAGGTGGACACGTTCTTCGACCCCGACGCCGAGCCGGTCGAGGCGCCGCGCGAGCACCTTCCGCTGATCCCGGTCGAGCGCCGCCGCAATAACTTCGACGAGGTCGAGCTCCCGTGGCGGGAGTCGGTGGCCGTGTGCCAGGCCCAGCGGTGCCTGCGGTGCGACTACGGGCGACGCGGCAACGGCGCCGGCGTGGGGGAGGAGGCGCAAGGGTAGGGGAAGCACGCAACCCGAATTCGAAGCAAATCCAAAGCACCGAAAGAAGCAATGACGGAAACGGGGGGGAGCAGCCGTCTGGCTGAAGTCTGAATGCCGGAGTTCACGACATTCTCATTCCGCGCTTCGGATTTGCTTCGTAGTTCGCGATTCGTGTTCCGTGTTTCCCCTCAGTACGAGCCCACGTAGGCTGGGTCAGCGCAGCGGAACCCGCCGTTGAGCTCATACCGCCCTCACCCCGGCCCTCTCCCAGAGGGAGACGGAGGTGAGACGATACTCCGCCACTCGGAATCCCGATATGGTCCAATTGACGATCAACAACGTCTCCGTCGAGGTGCCCGAGGGCACGACGATCCTGCACGCCGCGCGCCAGGCGGGCATCAAGATCCCCACGCTCTGCTACGTGGAGCGGCTCCAGGCGATCGGCGCGTGCCGCGTGTGCGTGGTCGAGGTCGAGGGCTGGCGCAACCTGGCCGCCTCGTGCTCTATGCCGGTCGCCGAAGGCATGAAGGTCTCGACCAGCACGCGCCGCGTGCGCGAGGCCCGGCGCATGGTCGTCGAGCTGCTCCTCTCCGAGCACAACGGCGAGTGCCAGACCTGCGACCGCAACGAGGACTGCGAATTGCAGATGCTCGCCGCCGAGCTGGGCATCCGCACCGTTCCCTTTCCCGGCGAGCGCACGCCCAAGCGGCTCGACACCTCGACCCCGGCCCTGTTGCGCGACACGGGCAAGTGCATCAAGTGCCGCCGCTGCGTGGCGGTCTGCAACGAGACGCAGAGCGTGGGCGCGCTGTTCCCGCAGAGCCGCGGCTTCGACACGGTCATCGGCCCGGCCTTCAACCAGGACCTCTCGACCGTGGCCTGCGTGCAGTGCGGCCAGTGCGCGGCGATCTGCCCCGTGGGGGCGATCACGGAGCGCGACCAGATCGAGGACGTGTGGCAGGCCATCGACGCCCCGGACAAGCACGTCGTGGTGCAGACCGCCCCCGCGATTCGCGCCGCGCTGGGCGAGTGCTTCGGCTATGCGCCCGGTACGCTAGTGACGGGCAAAATGGTGGCCGCGCTGAGGCGATTGGGCTTCGACGCCGTGTTCGACACGAACTTCGCCGCCGATCTGACGATCATGGAGGAAGGGACCGAGTTGCTGGCGCGCCTGAAAGGGGCCGTGGTGGACGGCAGGGACGTTGCCCTGCCCATGTTCACGAGCTGCTCGCCGGGGTGGATCAAGTTCATGGAGTACTTCCACCCCGACATGCTCCCCAACCTCTCCACCTGCAAGTCGCCGCAGCAGATGTTCGGGGCCGTGGCCAAGACCTACTATGCCAGGAAGCTCGAACTCCGTCCCGAGCAGGTGTTCGTCACCTCGATCATGCCCTGCACGGCCAAGAAGTACGAATGCCAGCGCCCGGAGATGGACACCAGCGGGGCCCGCGACGTGGACGTCGTCCTCACCACGCGCGAGCTGGGCAAGATGATCCGCGCGGCGGGTATCGACTTCGACGCCCTGCCCGACGAGGAGATGGACGCCCCGCTGGGCCTTTCGACGGGCGCTGCCGACATCTTCGCCAACACCGGCGGCGTGATGGAGGCGGCGCTCCGGACAGCA
>CAYSUS010000207.1:0-6063 GCA_964434165.1 uncultured Pirellulales bacterium | reverse complement strand
CCCTGACTGCCGCCCGTGTGCTCCGCCACCAGGGGGATCCCGAAGTGCCTGAGGAACTTGCGCACCGACTGGCAGTTCCTCTCGCCCACGTCCTGGGCTCCGCGCTCGCCGAACATCGTGGCTCCGCCCGCGATCTTGGCCCGCAATCGGCCCGTGTCGGCCCCGCGGTTGGCCAGTTGGCGGCGGATCTCCGCAATCGCCGTGTCGGCGAATTTGCCGAGGCTCTCGACTTTGCCGTAGCTTTCGGGCAGAACCACATGGGCCAGGCCGCCCCAGGCGGTGCCGCGATCCCAGATGGCAATGCCGACGCACGAGCCCAGCAGCGTCTCCAGCTCCTCCGGGGCCTGACCGATCCCGATGCCCGCCATCTTGACCTTGACAAGAGCGGGCTGCGCGAGGACCGTGCTCATGCTTCGTGCCCCGTTTCCATGCTGCTGGGCGGCGTCGGACTCAGACAACCGGACGGCGCGGTCGCACCTTCAGGGCCGCTCCCCGAACCGCCCTCCTTGCCTGAAGCTCCCTAACTGTAGCTTGCATCCCATCGCAGTCCGCCATCGCGAGGGGGACAAGCGGTTGAATCGCTCGTTCCCGACATGCCCGGTTTGACACTGTGCCGGCCGGACGGGTAGAGTTGACCACAACGGGGCAAGCGCCCCACCATCGGATGGGTGGCCGAGTGGTCTAAGGCGGCAGTCTTGAAAACTGCAGTGGGCGAAAGTCCACCGGGGGTTCGAATCCCTCCCCATCCGCCTCGATTCGCGCGCCGGCGCCGCGAATCAATGGTCGATGGACGGCTCGGGCGAGGCGCGCGGCCCTGGGGCTACGGCCTTTCGATGCGGGTCTTCCGCGCAACCGGCTCGGCCGTCTTCACCAACGGTTCGATGCCGCGGCCAAACTGCCATGCGACCACCTCCACCTCGATGGGAAGCTTCGCGCGACGCGGTAACTCGGCCACGCGGAGCCGGTCGCCCTCGACCGTCGCCGGGCCACAGGCAACGTAATACTCCACGCGAAGCCCCGCATCGCTGGTCGCCCGAAGCTTCACCGCCGGGCCGTCGGGCTTCAGGGGGCCGATGGGCGGAAAGGTGATCTGCTGGTCCGCGCCGCGCGTGAAGCCTCGGAAGCCTCGAGGCAGCATTCCCACCTGCTCGGTGTAGCGGAACTCGTCGTCGCCCGGGCTCGCCGCCAGGAAGGTCGCGCGCGCGCTTCCCGTGGCCGGGGCCAGATTGTCGAACTGGATCCGCAGAGTATTGCTGCCCGCGGCGACGACCGGTCCGCTCACGGGCTTCACGCGAATGGGCGCGCGGCAGTGGCCAACCGGCTTGCCGGCCGCCAGCCACTTCGGGCCGCGTCCCCCCGGCTGGGAAGGATACACGTCGGCGTACGCGGGATGGACCTCGAAGGTCTGCCCGTCGTCCACCCACTTGATCTTGGTGAAGAAGAACCGCGCGCCGGCATCGACCCAGTACGGGTCTTCCCACTTGATGAACTGGTCCTTTTTGGCGAATCCGCCCGCATGGTACGCCACGGTGGCCTCCGCCATCGGCCGGTCGAAGTGCCACGCCGCCAAGGACCTGTCGCCCCCGTACTCGCGGTAGGGGGCCGACTCCGGCTGGCCCTGCTTCTCGATCCTCAAGTCGGAGAGCCAGCCGGTCGCATGGTCGATCTGGTTGCAGGCGACCGGCTCGCGTGCGTGGAGGGGCCCGTCGGGAATGCGGGCTTCGGCCGCTTTGCGCAGGAACTGGGCGAGGTAAACCGCGTTGCGCTCCGACCACGCGAAGTGCCCCGCGCCGGGCTCGACCAGGATGCTCGCCAGGTTGCGCGCGTGGGCTTTGCGGAACTCGCCCACGGCATCGCGCCCGCCTTGCCAACTCTCGCGCCCCGAGGCGTCGCGCATGGTGCCGCCGAACTCGTCGAACTGCCCGACCATCATCAGCACCGGCACGCCGGGCGGGACCGGCTGTGGGCCTCCCGGGACGCCGCCCCGATACAACACCAGTCCGAAGCAACGCGGGGCCATTTCGATCGCCCGGGCCTTGGCCTGCGGTCCACCGGCCGAGTGCCCGACGAACAGCAGCGGCGCCGCTCTGAGCTCCCCGTAGCCCGAGACTTCCGCGAGATCCTCGAGCACCTTGGGCAGGTCCACGGCCCCCAGTCCGCACTTGACGAACACGATCGCCAACTGCGCCTCTTCGCATGCGCGGCGGATTCGCGGGTCTTTGGCGAGCTCCCGTTCCATGAGCGTCATGCCGGCCACGACCACGCCGCGTACGCGCTCGGCTTGCGGCGGTATCCAGAGGCAGGCCGTGCCGGGGGCCTTGCGCGCCGCGACGGGCACGGCGTACTGAAACACCGCCGCGGGGGCGGCGCGGTCCGCGACCGTGACCGCCAGAGCCAGCGCCAGCGCGAACCATGGGGCTCGGGGCGTTCCGTGGGTCATGGCAGGCCTCGCGTCGATGGTTCGTTGCGTCGAGCCGACAACGCCGTCCGCGCGACGCGCACCAGACTACCAGGGCGCAAGTCTCAAGCCAAACAGCACCAGCAACTGCGCCCCCAGCCCGACCAGGGCCGGAAGCACGAACGGCTCGAAGAAGTCGATCGTTTCCCGCTTCGGCCCAGGCGGGGCGAAGGAGGTCGGCAGGTAACGCCTCGATGCTCCAGGTTACGGGCTGCTTCGAGCCGCAGTCCGAAACGGTTAACGGCGCAAAGTGGCACCCGAGCGGTTTCGCAGGGGCGCTTGCGCGCGGCTTGACGATCGGGTAGGCGGCGCATTTGCCCCGCCGGTCGCTTCGTCCGTTGGCCAGGGTGTGATGGTCGCCCCCCGGGGCGCGAGACGGTCGCCGGCTGGATTCAGGGCCGCTGCCGTGCTATCGTGCGACGTATCGACCGCCCCAACCCCGGCTCCCCCGGCCGCCGCTCCATTTCCCCACGAACGTGGAAGCATGACCCGAACTCAGACCCCAGCCATCGTTCTCGTTTCTCTCGCCGCTCTGGTCCTCGGTTCGCTCGCCCTGGCCGAAGGGGACAAGCGTCCCGCCGCCAAGCGCGATCGGGACCTCGAGATCGCCAGGAAGCACCGCTTCGAGCCCGTGGTGCAGAAGATCGAGGGGTGGACCGTCCACGTCGACCCCAGGCTGCTGAAGGGGGAGCACAGCGGGAAGGGCGGCCGGGCATTGAAGATGCTCGCCAACCACCTCCAGCGGATTGCCATCCTGCTGCCGCCCGACCGGCTGGCTGAAATGCAGAAGCTGGAGATCTGGATCGAGCATCACCACCCGACGCTCGGGTCGATGCAGTATCACCCCGACCTTGGCTGGCTCAAGTCGCACGGGCACGACCCGCGATTGGTCAAGATGGTCCACATCCCCAGAGCGGCCGCGCTGCTGTCGCGCCAGCAGATGCTGAAGCATCCCATGGTCGTGCTGCACGAGCTGGCCCACTCCTATCACGACCAGGTCCTCGGCTTCGACGAGGCGCGGATCGTCGCGGCCTACGGCAAGGCCAAGGAGGCCGGCACCTACGAGAAGGTCCTGCTCTACACCGGCAAGAAGGTCCGCCACTACGCGCTGACCGACCACAAGGAGTATTTCGCCGAGGGGACCGAGGCCTACTTCTACCGCAACGACTTCTATCCCTTCGTGCGCGCGGAGCTCGAGGAGCACGATCCGGCGCTCCACGACCTGCTCGAAGAGATCTGGGGGCCGTGCCGCTAGCGCTCCCACGCCCCGGTATCCACCAGGCGCATCAGCTCGGGAACGATCCGCCACGCCGCGCGGGCGCGGTGGCTGAGGCGGTTCTTGGCCAGCTCCCCCAGCTCGGCGAAGGTGCGGTGGTATTCGACCACCTCGAAGAGCGGATCGTAGCCGAAGCCCCGCTGGCCGCGCTCTTCGAAGATGATCCGGCCGCGGCAGGTCCCCCGGGCCTCCGCGCGGATCTCCCCGGCCGCATCGGCGAGGGCCAGGTGGCAGACGAAGCCCGCCCCGCGCTTCTCCAACGGAATGCCCTCCAACGCGGCGCGCAGCTTGCGGCGGTTGGCCTCATCGTCCGCGTCGGGGCCGGCATAGCGCGAGGAATGGACGCCCGGGGCGCCCTGGAGGGCATCGACGGCCAGCCCGCTGTCGTCGGCCAGGACCCACCGGCCAAGGTGTTTCGCCTGGAGCGAAGCCTTCAGCCGGGCGTTCTCGGTGAAGGTCGAGCCGGTCTCCTCGACCTCGACCGGATCGGCGAGTTCGGCCAGGGTGACCGCCTCCAGGCCGGCGCGCGCGACCAGCGCGGCCAGCTCCAGGCCCTTCTTGCGGTTGTGCGTTCCCAGGACGAGAGTCTGCGCCATGTTCACGCCCGGGCCGCCTGGCGCGCGGCGCGGCGGCGGTCGGCCTCCTTGAGCACGATCTTGCGGAGCCGGATGCTCCCCGGAGTGACCTCGACCAGCTCGTCGTCTTCGATGTATTCCAGGGCCACTTCCAGCGACATGTCGCGGGCGGGCCGGAGGAGGATGTTCTTGTCGCTGCCGGCCGCACGGATGTTGGTGAGCTTCTTCTCCTTGGTGGGATTGACCGGCATGTCGTCCGAGCGGCTGTTCTCGCCCACGATCATCCCCTCGTACACGTCGTCGCCGGGCGAGACGAACAGCTCGGACCGCTCCTGCAGTCCGTCCAGGGCGTAGGCGACCACGCGCCCCGCGACCATCGAAACGAGCACCCCGTTGCCCCGGCCGGCGATCTCCTCCTCGACGGGCCGGTAGGCCTCGAAGCGGTGGTGGATCACGGCCGTCCCCTGCGTGGCGTTGAGCAAGCGCGTGCGGAGCCCGATCAGACCCCGCGCCGGGATCGAGAACACGACGTACGTGTAGTCGTCGTGCGCGGTCATCTCGGTCATCTGCCCGCGGCGCGCGCCGACCAGCTCCATGACCGGCCCCAGCTTGTCGTTGGGCACCTCGACGACGAGGCTCTCGAACGGCTCCTCCAGCACCCCCTCGCTCTCACGGAGGATCACCTTGGGCTTGCCGATGGAAAGCTCGTATCCCTCGCGGCGCATGATCTCGATGAGCACGGCCAGGTGGAGTACGCCCCGGCCCGACACGCGGAACCAGTCGCTCCCGTCGTGCGGCTCGACGCGGAGGGCCACGTTCCGCTCCAGCTCCCGGTAGAGCCGCTCGCGCACGTGGCGCGTGGTGACGAACCGGCCCTCGCGACCCGCAAACGGCGAGGTGTTCGGGCCAAAGAGCATCTGGATCGTGGGCTGATCGACCTCCACGCGGGGCAGGGCGCGGCGGACCTCCACGTCGCTGATCGTGTCGCCGATGGACACGGTGTCCAGGCCCACCGCGGCCGCGATGTCGCCGGCCTCGGCCTCCTCGACCTGGACGCGGCCCAGCTTGTCGAACAGGTGGACCTCGCTGACCCGCTCCACAAGCTCCCTGCCGCCGGCCTGCATCAGGGCGATCGGCTGGCCCTGGCGCAGCGTGCCCGCGTAGATCCGACCCACGGCGATGCGGCCGACGTAGTCCGACCAGTCGAGCGTGGTCACCAGCATCTGGAGGGGGGCCTTGGGATCGATCTCGGGCCCGGGCACGGCCGAGAGCACCAGGTCCAGCAGGGGCCGCATCGAGTCGCCGGGCACGCGGGGGTCCTCGGTCGCGTAGCCACCCCGCCCCGTGGCGAAGATGTGCGGGAAATCGCCCAGCAACTCGTCGGCCCCGAGGTCGAGGAACAGGTCGAAGGTCTCCGTGAGCACCTCGTGGGGCCGGGCGTCGCTGCGGTCGATCTTGTTGATCACCACGATCGGCCTGAGGCCGCACTGGAGGGCCTTGGAGATGACGAACCGCGTCTGCGGCAGCGGCCCTTCGGCCGCATCGACCAGCACGAGGGCCCCGTCGGCCATGCGCAGGACGCGTTCCACCTCGCCGCCGAAGTCCGCGTGACCCGGCGTGTCGATGAGGTTGATCTTCACGCCCCGGTAGTGCAGGGCGATGTTCTTCGCGAGGATGGTAATGCCCCGCTCCCGCTCCAGGTCGTTGGAGTCGAGGATGCAGTCGCCCACCAGCTGGCTGGCGCGGAACTCGCC
>CAYSUS010000206.1:0-6085 GCA_964434165.1 uncultured Pirellulales bacterium | reverse complement strand
CCGATTCACCCTCATGGCGCAATACCAGTTTTCGTCTCAACCGTGACCGGTTACGAATTGTGCTCGGCTGGCTGAACGTGTGGCGGAGTTGGAGAAGCAGCTTGCCGCGGCGTTGGCGAGGATTGCCGAGCTGGAGAAGCAGTTGGGGGCTGCGCGGAAGGATTCGTCGACTTCCTCCAAGCCACCGTCGAGCGACATCGTCAAGCCGCCGCGTGCTGCGGACCGAGCCCGGGGAAAGCGGAACCGGAAGAGGCGGCCGGGCGGACAACCTGGGCATGACCGGCACGAGCGGACGCCGTTTTCGCCCGAAGAAGTGGATCGGTCCTGGATTGACGAGTGGGTGAAAGCCGAATCGCCGCGGACGATGCCACCCCCTCGCTTCTGAGCACGTTGGCGTCTTGCCTGCTTGATGGCCTTGTGGGAGGTAATCGTCACCAGAAGATGCCAGAGGTCCTCTCTGTCCGCCAATTGCGGATAGCGACCGGCGGCCGCGCCGCGAAGGAAGCTGTGCATCGCGCTGAGGACGACGTCCTCCTCGTCCGCGATCCGCCGAGGCAGCCCCTCCAGTCGGCGTTGCGCTAAGCGAATCAGGCGCTCAGAGTACCGTTGCCAGATGGCCTGGGCCGCGGCTTCGTCGCCTCGGGCGAGTCCCCTGATCCACCGAGATATCTCGTCTTCTGCCATGTCGAGGAGCCTCCGAATCCAGCGCCTCATTATATCGAGCACCGATCGGCCCGCAATGTGTGCTGGATTCGAGTCGTCGCCGCTGCTTTCAGCTTCTGACCGCGACGATCGCATTCAGACATTGATAACTGGATGGAGCTGCCAACGTCCCGATTCCCCGCCACTTCTCATGCCGCCTGTATCTCGTAGTGCTTCAGCAGCCCGCCGAGCGACTCGCAGTACGCGATGGTCTCCCAGGCGTGCCATCTACTAGGCCGTCTCCCTTACTTTGCCACCCGCCAAAGTAGCCCCACAACCTGCCCCGCACACGTCAAAAACGCCCAAATAGCCGGCATATCGACGTGAACGGGCGCTATAGGTCTCGAAGGCACCCTAATCTGGGCCAAATCGCGCCTTTCGGGCCTCTTCTGGCCGTGCATCGACTCTGAGCGCTCCTAGCTCACGATCCGCCCCACCTCTCACACGACTCCCACAAAGGAGGTCCCCAGCTTGTACACCCTCTTGCTCACGCTCGTTTCCCTGGTTTCCCTGCTCGCCGTCGTTGCTCTGGTAAGGGAGGTGCGACTAAGGCGGGCACTTCAGGCTCTGTTGCACCGTCTCCTGGCCTACTGGAGATCCTATGGCAAGACCCCCAATCCAGCTCGCACTTCTGACCCTGACCATCCTTGCGACCGGGTGCAGCGAGGATGAGCGCCTGGCAGAGATCGCCCGTCAAAGCACCCAACATCAGGCCGAACAGAATCAGGAAATGGCCCGGCTGAATCGTGAAGTCGCCGAAAGCCACAAGCGGTTGATCGAGGCGGAAGGTCAAGCCCGAGAAGAAGTCCTGCAGCTTCAAAGGACGGTGGTGGAGCGTGACCGGGAAGGACGACGTGAACTGGCCCAACTGCAGCGGCACCTGGAGAAGACCGCCACCGAAGAACGCCGCCACCTGGACCGACAGAAGGAGGCGCTTGACCAGGAGCGGAAGGAGATTGCCCAACAGAGACACCGAGCTCCGATCCTTGCCGCCACGATCACTTCTCTGGGACTGACCCTGGCCTGCCTGCTACCGCTCGTGTTGGCCATCTACTTGCTGCGGGCTGTGCGAAGTGAAGACCCGCCCGAGGAAGAACTCACGCTGCTTCTGACCCGAGAGCTGCTGGCAGAGCGTCCAGTGTTTCCGTCTATCGAAGGAAATGAGCGGGCGAGGATTGAAGACGGCCGCGAGGAGCTTCGGCAGGAGGACGAGGAAGACCGAGCACTTCCGTGGTGATCCTCTTCGTGAACCCGCACAACGACTCGAAAGGAGCCCATACCCTTGAGCCACATCGTCACGATCAAGACCGAGGTCCGAGATGCCGCTGCTGTCCGGGCTGCTTGTTCGAGACTGGGCCTGCAGAACCCAGTCCACGGCAAGACCAAGCTTTTCAGCGGCGAAGTGACCGGGCTGGCTGTGCAACTCCCGGACTGGCAATACCCGGCCGTGTGCGATCTGGAGTCCGGACAGGTTCACTACGACAATTTCGGCGGGAGGTGGGGGGAGCAGAAGCACCTCGACGCCTTCCTTCAAGCGTACGCGGTCGAGAAGTGCCGCATTGAAGCCCGCAGGAAGGGCCACACACTCACCGAACAGAAGCTCGCCGATGGTTCGGTCAAGCTCACGATCCAGGTTGCCGGAGGTGCTGCATGAGCCAGACCCTCGAAATCCTCGTCAGTGCCCAAGGCGAGACCACCGTCCAGACCAAGGGCTTTGCGGGAGCGAGTTGCCTTGAAGCGAGCCGGTTCTTGGAAGAGGCCCTGGGTTCGAGGATTGCTGACCATCGCACCACCGAGTTCTATGGCGAGAGCTGCCAGGCTGAGCAGCATCAACGGCAACGGGCGAACTGAGCCGTCGGGCAGCGCGCAGCCGCGGAAGAAGCGGGAGAAGCGAAGAAAGCTCTGCACGACTCCCCGCCAGAGGGCCCTTTGTCCGCCTGTTTCGCTTCTTCCGCCGAGGCGCGCAGAGGGTCGTGAGGACCACCGGAGGATAGCGGGCCCTTTTGGTGACTCATGTCGGTTCGACATTGGTCACTTAGCCAGAAACGCTGCGGGCGTGAAAACCGACTGCCGCGCGCACTCATTCTGATGACACCGATGGACGATGTCGGGCGAGCGAAGTGCAGTCGGTCGACTTCCCCGACGCACGAAACTGCATCATTCTAGATCGCGGCGGTGGGCGGACCTCCGGCAGTTGCGCTGGGCCAGGACTGCCTGGACCGACGGCCCCGGGAGGGTCATTTCGCGCCAGCACGCCGACAACGGCATTCCTTGTCTCAGGCACTGCGCGAGCGACTCGAACGAAACGGCTGCACCTGATAGCTTAGGAACTTTGCCGAAGTGGGTAGATCGTCGCACGCTAAGAGTCCAGGATGCCTAGACCATCGGACGAGTCTCTGATGCTGGAGGTCGCCGATGGCGACCTGTCGGCTTTCGAGCAGCTCGTCCTGCGACATCAGGAGGTCGTTTGGCGGACGGCGTATCGAATCATCGGCGATCGGCAGGCGGCCGAGGATCTTGCACAGGAGGCGTTCCTTCGTGTCTTCCAGGCGGCTGGCCGCTATCGACCGACGGCGGCCTTCCGCACGTATCTCTACCGCATCGTCGTCCGCGTTTGCCTCGACCATCTGAAGAAGAGGCGGCCGCAGTCTGGGGCGGATCTTACCGTGGTTGCCGAGCCGGCGCTGTCGGTCGACGAGCAGGCTGAGCTTGGCGAGCGCGCCGATCTGGTACGGCAGGCGATCGCTGAGCTGCTTCCGAAGCAACGGTCGGCGGTGGTGCTCCGCTACTACGAGGGGCTGAGAGGGGCTGAGATCGCCGACGCGATGAGGACGACCACCAAGGCCGTCGAACGGTTGCTGGCGCGAGCGCGGGAAACACTTGAGCAGCGGCTGGGACGCTTGCTCGAAGACCACTAACACCGCGCCGTCGTTTCCGAGCTCGTGGGGATGACCATCCCGACCCGGGATTTCTTTCGTTTTTTCGCGGGGGTTTCTCGCCGCCGGTTCGTTTGTTCCTGTGTGAGAGGATAGAACGATGCGATGTCAGAAGGTCCAGCAGAATCTCGATCTCTTTGTTCGCCAAGAACTTGCGCCCGATGTTCAGAAGAGTATCGAGGTGCATTTGAGCGGTTGCGAGCGGTGTCGCTGGGAACTCGCACGGCTGCGGAAGCTCGAAGAGCTACTGGCCTCGGCTTTGACGCCCCCCGTTCCCGACGGGTTCGCCAGGTTAGTAGCCGAGCGGGCGAGACGCGAAGCCGTCCCGGATTACGCCATTGCCCCTCGGCGCGCGGGTCAGCGACTGGGCCGCAACCTGCGAATCGCCGCGAGTGCGGCCGCGGCGTTGGCGGGCGGGCTTTTCCTGGGCGGCTACTTAGGCTTACAGACGTGGTGGGAGGCTGCTCCGCCGAGCGCCGTCCAGCCGGCCGATCCGCTGGCCGGCTCGGGGCTCGGGCAGCTCGTTGAACCGGGGGGCGATTCGCTTGCCCAGGCCTATCTCTCGATGACTGCTGGCGACGACGGTTAAGGAGTATCAACATGTGGAGAAAGGCGACCTTCTACCTGGTCTTGGCGTCGGTGGGGCTCAACCTTGCGTTCGTGGGCGTCTGGGTTGCCCACGCATGGCCGGTGCGTGCGGCAAACCGGCCACAGCCTGAGCCGGACGTCTGGTGTCCATTGCACCGCGCCCTGGAGGTGACGCCGCAGCAGTGGGCTGAAATCGAGCCGCGCCTGCGAGAGTTCCAGGCATCGGTTGGGGGGCTTTGCAGTCAGGCTGACGTGATGCGCTCCGAGGTCATCGACCTCATCGCGGCCGAACAACCGGACTTGTCTGCAATCCAGGCGAAGCAGGATGAGATTCTTGCCACAAAGCAGCAGATTCAGCGGTTGGTGGTCGAGCATCTGCTGGTGGAGAGGGAGATCCTCACGTCTAAGCAACAACAGCAGCTTTTCACGATGCTCCGAGACCGGACCGGCTGCGCTGCCGATCCGCCCATGTCGGGAAGGTCGCGCGGGGGCCTCGGTCGAGTTCTGCGACAGCACGACCCAACTCCACCGGGTGACATGAACCGCTGACTCGCCCTGCAGCACGAGAGGCACGATGAGCACCGCCTCTACCACCGACCGCACTAGGCTACGGGATCGGACCGTCGGCCCGGCTGGACTCAATGGGAGCGTGATGTCGTCTACACAAAGCAATGCTGCCTCTTCGACTTCCTCCTTGCGCCGCGCCGCCGCCCGACGGAAGCGAAAGCAGCGCCGGCGTGCGGCCCTACTAATGCTTGTGGTCGGAGCGGTAGCCGTGACGGCTTGGTGGTTCTGGCCCCATGGCACGGCTGCCGATGTCAATGCAGCGCCGGCCAGCGAGAGGGTCGTGCGGCGAGACTTCGCCTCGTCGGTGCTGGCCACCGGTGCGGTGCAGCCGCAGATCGGCGCGGAAGTTCGCGTGGGAGCGAGGATCTCGGGAAAGGTCGAACGCTTGCTGGCGAACATCGGCGACAACGTGGACAAGGGACAGGTCGTTGCGGAACTGGAGAAGGCCGATCTGGAAGCGTTGGTGGCCCAGCGGCAGGCCGAGTTGAACCTTGGCGAGGCGAAGCTGGCCGCCGTCGAGTCCTTGCTCCCCCAGGAAATCGACAAAGCCCGCCTCGACTTAGAAGAGAACCAAGCTACGCTGACGCTTGCCGAAAAGGTCCTGGGACGGAGCCGCGAACTCCATGGCCGCAGGGTGATCAGCGACGATGAACGCGACCAAGCAGAGGAGCGATACTCGGTCGCCAGCAGCCGGGTGGCCTCCAGCCGCAAGACTCTGGAGTTGGCCGAGACCCGTTACACGGAAGACCTGCGGCAGGCCAAGGCCGAGGTCGAGCGTGCCCGCTCGGCGCTGACCAACGCCCAGGTGCAACTCTCCTACGCGACGATCACCGCGCCGATCCAAGGCGTGATCGCGTCGGTCTCTACCGAGGAAGGCGAAACGGTGGCCGCCGGGATGCAGGCCCCGACGTTCGTCACCATCATCGACCTGGAGCGGTTGCAGGTGGATGCCTACGTCGACGAGGTCGACATTGGCAAGGTCAAGGTCGGTCAGCGGGCGATCTTCACCGTAGATGCTTTCCCGGGCACGGAGTTCGAGGGGAAGGTCTCTGCGATTTATCCGAAGGCGGTGATCCAGGACAACGTCGTCAATTACGATGTCGTGGTCGACATCCAGACGCCGTACCACGGCCGGCTGCGGCCAGAAATGACTGCCAGCGTGACCATCTTTCTCGACCAACGGCAGGACGTGTTGGCCGTGTCGGCCAAAGCCGTCCAGCGCGAGCAGGGAAAGACGGTCGTTTACGTGCCGGAAGGCGGCAAAGCCCAACCGCGCGAGATCAAGGTCGGTT
>CAYSUS010000205.1:0-6096 GCA_964434165.1 uncultured Pirellulales bacterium | reverse complement strand
CTTGTACCACCTTGCAATGAGGAAACCGTGAGCCCAGCGCTAGTAGTTTATGGAACAAAGGACTCGCATCATGCGATTCGTCGCGGCGCGCACCCCCTGCTGCGGGCTTGCCGCCAGGCGGCGCTGCCCCGCGACGTTCTCGCGCCGCGCGAAGCCGCTTCCACCCCGCCCCATCTCCGTCCTCCCTCCCCACCGCCACGGCGCGGCCGGACCTCGTTCGTCGTTCTGCGCTGTGGCCTTGGATAATGCCTGTTTCCTTCGCCGGTCGTCGGCGGTGCGGGTGTCGGAGAACTCAAGGGCGGTTTGGGGTGCCCTGACTTCCGACCCCGCCCCGCTTGAGTCGGTGTCGGCGAAGCGGAGCTGGCGGTTGCGCGCGGCCAAGATTCTGCGTCTTTCGGCGAACCGACTGGGAGACGCGGCCGTAGAGACACGTGTAACTCATCCTGCCCTTTCGGGCTGTAACGGTCATTCCGGTCGCGTTACCGCGACAGAGGGGTGCCGGCTTGAGGTGGAACCTCGCAGGACACCCACGTGTCCTCCGCCACGGACGGTCTAGCTGGAGATACTTGCTTTGAAGAGACACCAAACCCTTTTCCAGCAGGGCTGCCCGGTCTGCGGCCGGCCCCTGGAAATCCGCGTTTCGTACCTCGGTCGCCGGGTCACGTGCCAGCATTGCGGCGGTCGGTTCACGGCCTCCGATCCGGCCAGCCAGCGTGGCCCGGCGACCGCGCGAGCTACCGGCGTGCTGGAGCGTGCCGAACGGCTGCTCCGCTTGCCGATCTCCCATCCCGCGGTCCCCTCCCTGGCAGAGAGCGGGGCCGGGTTCTGAGGGCTGCTCTCCGGGCGGCCTGATCGCCGCCTTCTCTCGAAGGAAGTGACGGAACCGCTTCCGGCAAACTCGTCATCGGCGGGCCTCGAAGTTTGCCTTCTCTCGGCCGTGGCGATTACCATAAACGGGTAACGGAACAGTCCTTACCCGCCGAGCCCCCCCATGCCAGGGCTCTCCGCCGCCTTCGTGGGCCGCAGTCGTGGCGACAGCCACGTCGCGCCCGCGCACGGCGACAGCCCGCTACAGTCTGCCATGCTCAGATCGCCCCGAACACGCCGGAGCGAACGGAACCGCGTGATCGCGGCCCTGACCACCGTGGCGGTGATCGCTGGATTGCCTGGGCCGGCCGCGGGCCAGACGGCATTGCCGGAGAATGCCGTTTGCCGCTTCGAGCAGGTCTGCTTCGACGACTTCTCCTTGACGCAGCCCTGCCCCGACCGCGACGCGCTGAGGCGATTGCTCGCCGAAGTGCCGGGCGAGAGCTCGCGCATCGACCAGACGCGGCGTCACGACCAGGCCATTTGCCGCGTCTCCGGGCTGCTGAAGCTGGGCCCTTCCTGGACGGAGAACTCGGCGCTGCGGCTGTGGCCCGTGGATTCGGAGCGCTTCCGCATTCATGTTTGCGCGGGACGCGAGGGGGTCACGCTACACTACCATCGCCAGCCGACTTGCACCTGGGCGGGCTACCTCGCGCGGCGCGAGGGCGTCGCACCGCGACCCGAGGCCGTGGCCCTGGTGGCCACCGACCAGGGGCGCTATCGTCGCACCGGCTTAGGCGCCATCGCCATCTATCATCATGCCGGGTCGCTGATCCTCGCCCGGGGCGACGTGCGCCTGCTGACCGTTCCTCTGGCCGCACGGCCCGAGGAGATCCTTCTGGAAGGGACGGCCCAGATCCGCGGACTGGAGATGTTCCGCGTGCGCGGCGCCCCGCACGACGACGCGGCGCCGCCGCCTTCGGCCGATGCCCCGCCGCCGGCCGAGCGCACGTGGCAGCGTCCGTCGGGCGAAGGCATCGCACTGGACGAGCTTGCCGGCGGCGCGGTCGAGCTGGCCGCGGCGGAGAACACGGGCGACGGCCACGCATGGACCTCCGTCTGCCAGCCGGGGCTGCATGAGTTCCTCGTGGAGATAGAGAGTCCCTCGCCCGGAACGGGCGTGATGCTCTGCGACGACGCGGGCAAGCCCCGGGCGCGGCTGTGCTTCTTCCGCGATCGCCGCACCGGGCGAACCACCTTTGGCCTGGCGCGCGGCGATAGCCGGGGGAGCGATCGCTCGCACGATGGGCGCCGGCCGCTTCCGCTGGCCGGGCCCCGGCACTGGTTCCGCATCGTGGCAGGGGGATCGGTCGCCAGGCTGTTGATCAGCGGCGACGGGCGCCACTGGAGTCAGGCCACGCCCGAAGTGGTGGAGACGGGCGGACCGTGCACCGCAGTGGGCCTCTTCTGCGAGGCCGACGACCAGCCGCGCTCCGTCCGGCTGCGCCACCTCTCGGTGCACCGCTTGGAGGCGATCGAGGGGCTGGTGCGCGCCGGCCTGTTGGAGCGCGTGGCCGCGGCCTTCGATCCGACGCAGCCCGACGCGCCGCAGCCGCTCGAGAAGTCCACCAGCTTTGAAGACTGGCGGCGTCGGTGCGCCGAGACACGCCCCGCGGACGAGACGGCGGAGTCCTGGCGCCGTGCGTGCCTCGTTCACACGCTCGCGCGCGGGCCTGCGCCGTGGTGGGCGCAGCATCTGCCCATGACGCTTGCCGAAGAGGCCCTTGACGAGATGGACGACCCACGGGCCTGTTTGCGTCTTCTCGACGAGCTGGGACTTCTGCTGAACGCCCGGGACTGGGCAACGTCGGAGCGGTGGGTGGATTGCTACGAGCGCGTGGGACGACGGGTGGAGCACCGCCGCGATGGCGACGGGTATGCGCTGGTGCATCGCCGTTTCGTGCAGGCCCCGTTCTGGCCCGAGCGCGATCTGCCCCCGGCCTGGTCGCGGCTCGCTTGGTGGGCCCTGGTCCGCGCGTCGAGCGCGCACCAATGGGACGCCGCAGCGGAGCTGAGCCGACGACTGCGGTTCCGTTCCCGCCCGGAACAGGCTGAGCGCCGCCCGCCGCCTTGGGGCGGGCCGCTGGAGCACGTGCTCCGGTATGTGGAGGACCGCGCCTCGACGCGCCAGGTCGCGCTGGCGCCGGATCGCCCTGGGAGCGAGAAGCACGACTACCGCCACCCGGCCATCGAGCACTGGGGCAAGGAGGGGTACAACGTCGGATCGGAGCTGAAGGCCGCGCTCGCGGCCGGGGCCCTGCCCGAGGCGTGCCAGGTGATTGCGTCGGCCACGCCGGCGGCGACTCGCGGGCTTCTGCCCGACGCCAGCGACCCGGACCTTCAAGTCACTCTCTCGGGCGTGATCGAGCAGGCCGTGGACGCCTCGCCCGAGTTGCGGAAGACCATGCGCGAGCAGTACGGAGGGGTGGCGCGGTTGAGGCTCGCTCGGGCCACGCAGGCCGGCGACGAGGGGGCCGTGGAGATGGTCTCGCTCCAGTTCATGGGAACCGGCGCGTCGGTCGATGCCCACCGCTGGCTCGGCGATCGACGCATGGCCTCCGGCCGTTTCGCCGAGGCCGCGGGCCTCTATCGCCGCGCCATGCGCCGCGCCGGAGAGGACCGCCACGCGGATCTGGCCTGCCGTTTGCGCCTGGCCCTGGCCGTTGCGGGTGGCGGTCGCGACCGCGACGCGACACACGAGGTTCCGGCCGCGGGCTTTCGCCCGGGCCAGCGCGACCTTTCGGGGGACGAGCTGGCGGAGATCCTGGCCGAGCTCTCGGCGGCGTCTCCACCCCGGACGGTGGCGGGAGCCCGCGACATGGGAGCGGGCGCCGTTTGTCCCGCGCCCGCGCGATGCACGGTTCGGCCGCTGGCCGAATTGGCGGGTCTCGGAAAGAAGCCCGCGCACTTCTCGTCCAACGAGATCGACTGGGCCGGCCGGGAGACGGCCGCCATCGCGGCGGGCGTGCGACTTATCGCCACGGCCCGCGCGGAGCACGTGGGTTTGGGCCTGGAAACCGGTAAGGCCGCCTGGCGGCACTTGACGCACATCGCCTCGACCGAGCGGCCCTGGCCGCTGTTCCGCTCGCCGGCCGTCGTGCACGGCGATCACGTCCTCGTGCGCCGGGCAAGCGACGGGGGATCGGAACTGGTGTGCCTGGAGAGCGTCGGCGGTCGGCTGCGATGGAGCGGCACGTGGGGCGACCGCCTGGCCAGCGACGCGCTGCTTGTCGGCCAGCGGGGCTGGGCCTTCAGCAGCGAGCGAAGCGATGCGCAGAAGACGAATCTGGTGCTGACGCAGTTCGATCTGACCACGGGCAGGGCGTTGCGACGGAGCGTGCCCGTCGAGCTCCGCAGGACCTTCCGGCTGGCCGTTCCCTGCGGGGCGGTGGCGGCCGGGGACCGGATCGTGGCCGCCGTGGCCGGCGCGGTCGTGTGCTGCGATCTGGAAGGACGCACGCGATGGCTGCGTCGCCAGGCCTGGATCGTGCCGCCCGGCGTGGCCTTCTACGACTCGCGTGCCTGGCTTCAGCAGCGGCGCGCCAGTCCGATCGTGTCGGGGGAGCGGGTGTACGTGACGCAGCCGGGAACCTGGTCGGTCGAGGCGGTGGACCTCCAGACCGGTCGGCTCGCTTGGCGCACGACGCTCTCGGAACTGATCGGCCTGGTCGGCATGGCCCGGGGCGTGGTGATCGCGGAGACGGTGGACGGCTTCGTGGGACTCCGTGCCGAGAGCGGTGAGGTCGCATGGGCCCATGACGCCCCGCAACGGCTGGAGGGACGCTTGTGCGGCCGGCCCGGCGGGTTGCTTTACGCCTGCGCGCGGGAGGCCGGGGAAAAGGGCCGCAAGGAGCCTCGCGTCGTCCTGGTGTGGGTCGAGCCGGAGCAGGGGAAGGCCGTGGCGGAGGAAACGCTGGATCTGCCCCCACACCCCAAGCCGCTCCTCGGCCCCTTGGGATCGGACGGCGCGAGGCTTTGGGCCTTTTACGGGTCGGGCGAGGACTCGCCGCGGCGCCAGATCTTCGAGATCGTGCTGGAAGGCCGCACCGATCCGCCGCTGAGCGAATAGGCCCGCACGGCAGGACTTCCGAGTCTGTCAGACTTCGGAAGTCCCAGGTGTCGGCTTGCGAGGCGGTTTTTCCGGAAATGCGGGCCGAGGTGGGGGAGTCGCTTGACGCTCCCCCCACGGCCTGCCCACAATACACCTCGCTGGTGCCTGCCTGAAACGGAACGGATCAGAGGAGTCGGCCCATGCGCGGCTCTGTGCGCAATGCGGGACGACGGCGCGGGAGGCGAGCCATGCCGGCCACCGCCGAAGCGCGCCGGGCGCGCCCGCCGGGCGTGCGAGCCTCACCCCGCCTCCACGGCCGCTTGCGTTCCGGCCTGCCGAAAGGAGCCATGCTCGATGCTTAGCGCGCCCGCTCGCCCGATTTTCCCGCTCCTGGCACTCGCGGCGGCGATGGCGGTCGGCTCACGCCCCGCCCACGGCGAGGGCGAGTGGGAGGTTACGCCGGAGAGCCGGCAGGCGCTCGATCGCGGCCTGCGCTGGCTTGCCCGCAACCAGGGGCCGCAGGGCAACTGGACCTCCGACGACCTGGGGCTGGTGAGCACCGGCGCGCTGGCGTTTCTGGCCGACGGGCACTTCCCGGGCCGAGGGCAGCACGGCGACACCGTCCACCGGGCGCTGAACTACGTGCTCCGCAACGGGCAGCCGTCGGGACTGTTGAACATCGCCGATCAGCGGCGCGACATGTACAACCACGGCCTGTCCACCTTCGTGCTGGGGCAGGCCTACGGGATGGTCAGCGACGACCGGCTGGGCCCCTCGCTGGACCGCGCCCTGAAGCTGATCTGCCATACGCAGTGCAACGACGGCGGGTGGGATTACATCGCCCGGCGCCAGGCGCACGGGCACGACCTGAGCCTGGCCGTGATGCAGGCCCTGGCCCTGCGCAGCGCCGTGGACAGCGGCCTGGAGGTCCCGCCCGAGGTCGTGGACAAGGCGATCAGCAGCGTGCGCGACCACTACACGCCGCGGGGCTGCTCGGACAAGGCCCCAGAAGAGGAGCAGAAGAAGCACCCCGGCCAGTTCACCTACAGCCGCGGCGGCGGCAACGCCACCACGGCCATGGCCGCGGCAGGCGTCGTTTGCATGCAGGAGTTCGGACAGTACGACGACTGGCGGATCGAGAAGAGCATGGACGTGGTCTGCGAGGACATCCGCAAGAA
>CAYSUS010000204.1:0-6114 GCA_964434165.1 uncultured Pirellulales bacterium | reverse complement strand
GCACGAGGCCGGGGACTGGTGTCACGGGCCCTGCCGTCGAGTTCTTGCACGGTCTTGCGATCTCCCCCTTTCATGCCTCGCGGCCCGTTTGGGGCAAACACTGGCTGACAAGCAGCCAGTGGCACCCGAGCGGTCGCCGTTGCCACCAAGCCAGACGAGGGCGCCGATCCTCCGCATTCTGACGAGCAAGCCGACGAGGTCTTCGCCAAATGGGAAGATGGTGTCCTGGTCCAGCGACCCTTGATAACCACATCAGCGAACAGACGAACCCCGAGAAAGGGCGGCAAGACGGCGGCCGACTGGCCGAGAGCTGGCCCGACCGGTGGACCACTCCACTTTGCCCTCAGGCGGGGGCCTGGGGACGATGGAAAGACGGCCCGATTCTCACGGCTTGAACCCCCGCGGCAGCGCGGCAGAATGCGGCTATTGGGAACTTGGGAACGTTTCCGCCTGGCCGAAGCGGGCCGGGCGGCAGCGGTCGGCCCGGAGAAGCCCTCGCGTTGCGTGGTCAGAAAGCATGAGCCCCCGGACCCGGAAGTGCGATCGACCAAACCCCTTGCAAGGCAACACCTTGCTGCGATCTCGCGGCATGAGTACCCTTCCAGGGGGATGCCGGCTGGAAAAACTCGCTTCGGTTGACCAACACGCGGCCCTCCAGCCCGGCCGCGCCGGCGACGCCGGCGGCGCAAAGGTTTTTCCCACAAAGACATCGGGGTCCCGCGGCCCCGCCGATTTCTCTGTAAAACGCGGGCCCCCGTGCGCCGCAATACCAGCTACCCAGAGGGGTAAGCGCCGCAGCGGTGGGCGTTCGCGCGCAGAGCGTGGGAACAGGATGCACCAAATAGCCCAGGCATCCTATTCCATTGACGGCGGCACGCCTGGGGGGTGCAGCAAACGCGGAGATGGGCAGGGCACAGAGGGGCGCCTTATTGTGCCTGTCCTTTCCTCCCTCGTCCTCCAGGTCTGACCGCCTTCTGCCTTGGTCACCCGGTGTGCCGGGAGCGTACGGCATCTTGGACTTCGCCTTTTACTAGCAGGCTCGTCGCGACGACAGGCCGAATCGAGTTCGTCATCCTACGGACTGGTCGTTCACCTCCAGTTGCTCTCCACCCCCTCTCGCGAGGACGCAGTTAACTTCGGTTACAATGTCCAGATCAAACATTGCTGATGACTCTCACATCACCGATTCAGTACGCTCACAGGCGCACTAGTAGGCACGCTCCGCGTGCCGTCCACCTCGGCTTCGAGTTGTCCAGGCAAGCGATGCTTCCACACGCGGGCGCACGGGGATGCGACGGGGATGCGACGGGGATGATGCCTGTCCTTTCCTTTCTTTCTTCTTTCCTTTTCCTTCATTCCTTTCTTCTTCCTCCCGTCGCCCCTACGAGCGACATCTCTCGCAACCCGGCGAGAAAGGGTCAGGATTAGGGGGTTGATTCCGCGCTCCCAATCCTTAGCATGCGATAGCCCTAAGGATGGCGTCGTGGACTTCTTGCTCCGGCAATGTGCCGCGGCAACATGCCGCCCTCGGTAGATACACTATTTTAAGGAGGCCGCATGAAACGACAAGTTCTTAGCTGTGCCTTGCTTCTCTCGGCTTTCCCGGCTCTCGAAACGCCGGCGGCGGTGATGCACGCAACGGGCGCATTCGACGTCCTGGCCGCGGCCAGCGATGGCAGTTCCATACGAACCACTCGTAGCGGCTTCACATCGGTCCAGGGAGATTTCATCGTGTCCGATGCCAGCAGTGCAGGTTTCGCGGAGGCGGCGGCTCGCGGATATATCCGCGGGTTCGACATGGGTCTCGCGATGCATGCGTCTGTAACGAATTCGGAGTTCGGGCTCGTTCAAGCGGATGCCGTGGCCATACTAACGTGGAGCGACCGCCTGACACTTGTGGGCGACGAAGATCTCCCCTCGACCGAGGTCGATCTCACGTGGGCCGTGAGCGGAGACGCCAGCGCCAGCGGTATCAACTTCTTGTTCTTCGACGGAGGCTCTGCGAGTGCCGGCTTGACAGCGTATTCAGGGTCCAGGGCGTTCGCTGGCGATTCCTTCAGCGAGGGCACGTGGAACAACGTCCCCGTGACGGGCACATTGGACTTGGGTGACGACCGAAGTGCCGCCTACACCGTCCAGCTCGGTGGGAGTGCTTTCGCCAAGTACGAATCATCTGGCACGGCTTTTGGGGTGCTCAATTTCGCCAATACCGTCACCTTCGACGCGATTACGTTCAGCGACGGCTCCACGCCGGAGGACCACGGGTTCACCGTGCAATTCGACTCCGGGTTGGATTCACCCAACTTGGCCGACACCACCACGATCCCGGAACCCGGCAGCGTGCTTATCTGGTCGATGCTAAGCCTGGTCACCCTTACGGTGGGAGCCGAGTGCGTGCGCAGGAAGCACTTGCCGCAACACAACGCAGTTGCCTGACCCGAAGCGGCAGTAGGTGGAGGACTTATCGTGATTCCCGATGGAAACGCGCCGAGTGTATCACAACGGACGGTTCCCAAGCACCACCCCCGGGAAGCCGTGTTGGAGCGCTCCGGCGCCGTCGGCCGATCCGTTCGCCAGCGCTTGGCGGGTCCAGGGAGGTTCGCCGCCGCACTCGCAGCGGAGAAACGCGGAGAAGCGGGGACGGGTCCAGTTGACCGTCGCTTGGGTCTCCCGAACGGCAAAAGAAAGGAAAGGACAGGCATCATCCCCGTCGCATCCCCGTGCGCCCGGGTGTGGAAGCTTCGCTTGCCGGGCAACTCGAAGCCGAGGTGGACGGCACGCGGAGCGCGCCTACTGCGGGCAAGAAAAAGGGGACGCAGCTCGTTTCTGGGGGTTTAGGCAGGATACCTTCGCGGTCGTCCTGGCGCGCGGAGGGTCGATTCCAGGCCGAGCCCCGCGGCCGACTGCGTGAAAACGGCAGGCATCATCCTTTTCCTCCCGCCCGCAACACCTCGTCGGGCAGCGTCGCGGCGATCACTTCGCCCGTCCTGCGGTGACGATAGAGCCTCGCGCGGTGCTCGCTCACCTCGAAGAGCTTCTCGACCAACTCCACCTGTTGAACCGTCTGAAACTCTTCGCGCGGCTCCCCGTCCGACGAAAGCGACGACTCTGGCCACTCGTCAATCCAGGACCGATCCACTTCTTCGGGCGAAAACGGCGTCCGCTCGTGCCGGTCATGCCCAGGTTGTCCGCCCGGCCGCCTCTTCCGGTTCCGCTTTCCCCGGGCTCGGTCCGCAGCACGCGGCGGCTTGACGATGTCGCTCGACGGTGGCTTGGAGGAAGTCGACGAATCCTTCCGCGCAGCCCCCAACTGCTTCTCCAGCTCGGCAATCCTCGCCAACGCCGCGGCAAGCTGCTTCTCCAAATCCGCTACACGTTCAGCCATGGGGCATGGACACCGGAAGTCGGTCCGGTATTGCGACGCCCCCGCGAAGCTCACGCAGATCGCCGATGCGCTGGGCCGCACCACCATCTGCCAGTGCGGCGGTCTGGCGCCAGACGCTCGTCGTCATCCCCAACCTTACGGGCTCGGCAACATGACGGGGTACGCCGGCGACGGCGGGCCGTGCCGGCCCGGTTGGTGACGGTCAGTACATGGCCTTCTCGTAACACTGCAAGAGGCACTTGCGCGACCTGGCCAGGGCCTCGGACATCTCGTCCGGCTCCGGCTCTCCGTGCATGAAGGGATTGACGTACCACGAATACTCGGCCTTGGCCAGGGCCGCGATCCAGGGAACGCAGTCGGTCGGTCCGATGCCCGGCAGCTGCTGCGTCCCTCTGGCCTTCTGCCACGCGTAGAAGAAGAGCAACTGCTTGCCCGACGCGGCGATCGCGTCTTCCACCTTCTCCTTGCGGCCCTGGATGTGGTAAGGCGCCAGGGCGATTCCCAGGCGCGGGTGCTGGTTCAGGTCGACGAACGCCTTGATCGAGTCGATCGAATCCAACAGGGCGTTGCCGTGGTTCTCGACCGCCACGTAGGAGTCGTACTTCTCGGCCAGCTCGACTTCCGGCTTAAGCCTCTCAAGAAGCGTCTTCATGTGCGAGACGAGCTCCTTGGGATCGCACGGCCGCGCGCTGCCGTGGATGGCCACGCCGCCGCCCGCCTTGCCCAGCAGCTCCGCGTATTTGGGGTATCCGCCTCTGTAGACCGAGAAGGCGTACAGCTTCAGCTTGTTCTTGGCGAGCAACTCCTTCAGTCCCTCGGGGCCCAGCCGAGCCTGAACGTCATCCAGGTGGGGGCAGCCGGCGTGCGGCGACCAGATGTCGATCGCCTCGAACCCCAGCGCCGCGATCCGCTCGCAGGCCTTCTCGATCGGCAGCGACATGAACTGGATCGACGAAGTCGAGAGCCGCATGGTCCAGCCTTTCTTTTCGGCCTCCGCTTGTGCGCGGATGCCAGGCACAGCGGCCGATGCGGCCACGGCCGCGGAGGCAGCCAGGAACTTGCGGCGGTCGATCCGGAGGGACGGGTTCGGCGGGCTTGGCATGGCGGGTCTCCTTGGCAGACGGACGACTGGGGGGTGAGAGCGGCCGCTATCGTACCTTGGGGCCCAGGCGGGTTCAAACGGGCGGTGGCGCGTTGGCCTCCCCCTCTCGCGGCAGCTATACTACTCTGTCTAACCGTTACCGATCCGTGAGGGTCGCATGCCTAAGATCGCGATTGAAGACGTGGCTTCCGCCGGCGTAGTGGGGGCAGGGGGTGCTGGATTCCCCACCCACGTCAAGCTCGCCGCCCGGGCCGACACGGTCCTGATCAACGCCGCCGAGTGCGAGCCCCTGCTGCACAAGGACAAGGAGGTCCTCCGCGAGTACATCGACGGCGTGATCGAAGGCGTGGCGGCGTCCATGGAGCTCGTGGGAGCCGGCCGGGGCGTGATCGGCATCAAGGAGAAGTATCACGAGGTCATCGACCTGTTGCACGCCAGGCTGCCGGGGGGAATGGAGGTGGCCCCCTTGCGCGATGCCTATCCGGCCGGCGACGAGTTCATCCTGGTGTACGATATCCTAGGCCGCGTGATCCCGCCGGGCGGGATTCCTCTGCACGTCGGCACGGTCGTGATGAACGTGGAGACCGCGCTGAACGTCGCCCGGGCCGGCGCCGAGCCGGTGACCGAGAAGTTCCTCACCATCGCCGGGGCCGTGGCCGAGCCGGTGACGCTCCGCGTGCCCGTGGGCGTGACGCTGGCCGAGTGCGTCCAGGCGGCGGGCGGGGCCACCGTGCCCGACGCCAATTACATGGTCGGCGGCGTGATGATGGGAAAGCTACAGGAGGACCACCGTGCCCTGGTCGACAAGACCACCGGCGGGGTGGTCGTCCTGCCCGACGATCACACGGTCATCCGCCGCCGGCGCCAGGACTGGCAGCAGATCGTGCGCATCGGGCGCAGCGCGTGCGACCAGTGCAGCTTCTGCACCGAGCTCTGCCCGCGGTGGCTGCTGGGACATCCCATCGAGCCGCACCGGGCCATGCGGAGCCTGGAGTTCAACCTCATCGGCGAGGCCAACGTGATCGGCACGGCGTTCTGCTGCGAGTGCAACCTGTGCAGCCTGTACTCCTGCCCCGAGGACCTCGACCCCAAGAACGTGTGCACGCAGAACAAGCAGCGTCTGGCCGCCGAAAAGC
The DNA here is from genome assembly GCA_964434165.1 of uncultured Pirellulales bacterium. Lineage (GTDB taxonomy): Bacteria > Planctomycetota > Planctomycetia > Pirellulales > Thermoguttaceae > CAYSUS01. The sequence continues at coordinate 491 of CAYSUS010000204.1, read as the reverse complement.
GGCGATGGGAGGACCCGCCGTTCAACCCCGACCGGCCGGGCGCGCACCTGGAAAACCGCAAGGCCCCCATGTCGCGGCTGATGCACAAGCTGGGCCTGATGCAGTTCCGCAACGTGGGGCCGCTGGTGGACCGGACCGTCGAGGCCCGTCGCGTGGGCATCGGCCTGAAGCAGCACATCGGCGTCCCGTGCGAGGCCACAGTCCGGGTGGGCGACCGGGTCGAGAAGGGCCGGGAGGTCGGACGCCGCCCCATGCAGAACGGTACGCCGGCCCTCGGCGCCCCGGTCCACGCCTCGATCGCCGGCCGCGTCACGGCCATAGAAGACGGCGTGGTGTGGATTGAAGCCTGAACATAGGGATTGGGGATTGGAGAACGCGTGAGGCGCGACCCCTGCCCTCTGATCCCTGACCCCTGACCCCTGCCCCCCAAACAACTCCGCCGCCATGTCCGCACCCAAATCCATCGGCGCCATCGAGCTCTCGAGCATCGG
>CAYSUS010000203.1:0-6967 GCA_964434165.1 uncultured Pirellulales bacterium | reverse complement strand
ATGAAACCCCACAACCCTCCATAAGTTCCGCTAACTCTGAATCAGAACACTAGATGCACGCGAACCACGGAGAATTGCCAATGCGACAACGGTTCGTCCTAACCGCGCTGGTTTTTATTGCGGCTTTCCCGGTTTCTATCGGGTTTTCCGTCGCGCAGGAGCCGGCGGAGAAGCCCGTTCCAAACCCCTTCTTCGTGCTTCAGAACGGGATCGCCGACGAAAAGCATCCGACGTGGGACTCTCGGGCCAGGACGCTCAAGGCGCTGGCCTACGACGGGCTGGGCCCGTCGGGCACGGCCGGCGTGCCCCAGATGCTCGAAGCGCTCGACGCGCACGGCCTGAAGCTCTACGCCCTGTACGTACCGTGCAACATCGATCCGGATCAGCCCAAGTACTCGCCCAAGCTGCCCGAGGCGATCGAGGCCCTCAAGGGCCGCCGCGACTCGCACATCTGGCTCACCGTGCACAGCAAAAAGCACCGGCCGCAGAGCACCGAGGGGGACGATCGGGCCGTGCAGATTATCCGCGAGCTGGCCGGCCTTTGCGAGGCGTCGGGGATCAAGATCGCCATGTATCCGCACGCGGGGTTCTACGTCGAGCGGGTCGAAGACGCCGTGCGTCTGGCCAGGAAAGTCGACCGGCCCAATGTGGGCGTGACATTCAACCTCTGCCACTGGCTGAAGGTCGACGGCCCAAAGGACCTCAGGAAGAAGCTCGAGCTGGCCCGGCCGCATCTATTGATCGTCACGCTCAACGGCGCCGACCGCGACGGCAAGACCTGGAAGGAGCTCATCCAGCCGCTCGACCGCGGCACATTCGACAACGCCGAGTTGCTGAGGATCCTGCGCGAGTTGGAGTTCCGCGGCCCGATCGGCCTTCAGTGCTACGCCGTGCCGGGCGACAAGGAGGAGAACCTCCGCCGGTCGATGAAGGCCTGGAAGAAGCTCCAGGCGCCGCTGTGAATCCCCAAGAGTTCCGAAGTCTGCGAGACTTCGGAAGGCTCGGCCGAGGTGCTCCAGGCGACGGCAAGCCATCTTCTTGCCTCCTCCGCCGGGTCGGAGTATCCTGACAAGTAGCGTTGGGGGTCTGTTTGGGGGGTAGGCTGCCGCCGTTCGGCTTTCGCGGCTTCTCCCGTTCGACTCCCCACTTCGCCCGTTTCGTCGTCCTGCGCGACCAAGGAGCCCAGCGATGAACGTCCACGTCAGAGCTTTTCTCCCGCCGCTGCTTTGCTGGTTTCTGGTCGGCTTCGGAAGCACGGCATCGGCCGGCATCGTCGCCGGGTTCGACGGCGGCAACGCCTCCGACCAGGTGGATGCCTACGCGGGGATGCCGGGCCTCGGCTGGGCCACCGCGTGGCAATCGGGTACCGGCGGGGCTTCGTTCAGCGGCGGCCCTGCGGTGGAGAGCGCCTCGCCGCTTGGCGCGGGGCTTGGCAACTACCTGGCCGCCACGCTTCTCACCTCGGGCGCCAACGGCCAGGGGGCCGTGGCGCGCCAGTACGGCGACCCGGCCACCGGCGACGTCGATGTCTCGCAGCCGCACACCATCCGGTTCCTCTACCGTCCTGACGATCTGGCCGGCTTCTCCGACGGAAACGACCGGTTCATGGCGTACACCCGCCCCTCGGTGCGCGAAGGCACCGACGCCAGCGCGGATTGGATGATCCTCGGCCAGGGCGGCGATTTCCAGGGCGCGCCGGTGGCCGGCAAATGGATCGTGTTCGACGGCCAGAAGGACGGGGGCGGCTTCAGCGGCAGCCAGTTCGTCAACACGGGGATTGGCATTCGCGACGACGCCGTGTACGAGATGCTGGTCACCGTCCATCCGTCGGCCCAGGAGTACGACGTGCGGATCTCGGACGGGACGAACACCTACGTCGGGGCCAATCTCGGTTTCCGCCGCGACGCCCCGCCCGACTCGCCCGGCACGTTCCTCCACTTCGGAGGCCGGGCCAACGCCTCGGGCGAAGCGAGGTCCTTCTCGGTGGACGGGATCGAGATACGCCAGATCCACCCGCCGTTCATCGTGGCCCATTTCGACCGCGGCAACGGCACGACCTACGTCGATCAGTTCACCGGGGCCGCGGGGCGCGGCTGGACGGCGGGCTGGTCCACCGACGGCGGGCTCAGCGCGACCGTGGCCACCGCCAACCCGCTCGCCGGGCCGGGCGATCCTTACCTCGAGGTCGTCTCCACCGGGATCGGCGACACGAACGTGGTCCGCGAGTTCGAGCAGTACGGGGGCGTGGATCCCGCGCAGCCCCACCGTATCCAGTGGCAGTGGCGCTTCGACGGCGACCTGGCCGACATGACGGTCTTCGACGACCGCATCCACTTCTTCGGCTCCGACTCCGGCGCGACGGGCACCAGCACCGCCAGCTCGTGGATCGTCGGCTACACCTCGGCCGATCGCGGCGGCAATGACGTGCACGACGGCAACTGGTATTTCTACGACGGCGCGGACGGCAACGGATTTGCCAAGGAGAACATGGTCAACACCGGCATGACGCTCACGCCCGGGGCGATCTACGAGTTCGACGTCTGGGTGTATCCGCAGCTCGGACTGTACAACGCATCGATGTTCGACGGGACCGACAGCTTCTCAGCCTACGGCCTGACGTTCCGCAACGGGCTGACCGGCGAGTTCAACATCCTCCGTTTCGGGGGCAAGGGCAACGCGGCCGGCGACCTCGCGTTCTCGCTCGATTCGCTCGTCATCTCGCAGGTCCCCGAGCCGGCCACTTGGGGCATGGGGCTTTCGGCCGCCGTCTTGGGAGCGGCCCTGCTGGGGCGCATGGGGGGGCGCCGGTCTCGTCGGCGCGCATGAAATCAGATATAAGGGAGGAAGAGGGGCTTCGGTCTATCCCGCGTCGGGCAGGCTGCCCCGCCCCGCCCCTTTTCTGAGCGGCGATGCGCGCCTGAAAGGGAAGAGAGGGCGGGTCCGTCTTCCCGGAATCACGCAACGCGATTTAGGGCAACCGTGGCGGCACCCGGCCGGCCGCCCCCGGACTCGTCTTGGCCGGCATCGAAGGGGACGTTCCGTGTCGAGGAAGCGCACCGGGTTCACGCTGGTCGAGCTGCTGGTCGTCATCGCCATCATCGGCATTCTCATCGCGCTTCTGCTGCCGGCCGTGCAGGCCGCGCGCGAGGCGGCGCGCCGCATGCAGTGCACGAACCATCTGAAGCAGATCGGCCTGGCCTGCCACAACTACATGACGGCCAATCGCGAGCACTTCCCGCCGGGCAGCCCCGGCCCCGCGCGCCACGGGCTGTTCACCCACATCCTGCCGTACTTGGAGCTGAACACGGTTCACGATCGGCTCACGCTCGACGGCAACACGTTCAACGAGGGCGAGAACCGCTACATCGAGATCGCCGTGTACATGTGCCCCAGCTACCCCGGTCCGACCGTGCTTCGCAACCAGTCGGCCGACCATCTCAATGGCGCGTTTACGACCTACCAGGGCGTGGGCGGAGTGATCTACGGAACCGACAGCGACAGCCAGGGCGACGTGGTCACCAGCAGCCACGGCAACATCCCCAAGAACGGCATGTTCATGTGGGCCGAGGTCCGCCGCCTCAACGCCGTGCTCGACGGCACCAGCAACACCCTGGCCGTGGGCGAGTTCGTGCAGAAGGACAGCGTGGGCACCTACAGCACCTGGCCCGGCAACGTGCGCCCCTGGATCTTCGGCGGCACGAACAACACCCAGAACGGCTCGTACGCCTTCAAGGTCGTCGAGCACCCGATCAACGCCGGCCTGGATCGCGACACCAGCACCGACGGGGTACCGTTCAACTGGCTGGAGATGGGAAGCCACCATCCGGGCGGCGCCAACTTCATGGTCGCCGACGGCAGCGTGCACTTCCTCTCGGAGAACATCGCCCTGGACGTTTACAGGGCCCTGGCCACCGTGGACGGCCTGGAGACCGCGCAGCTCCCGGAATAACCCTCCCCTCGCGAGGGGAGACGTGCCTGCTCCGTCTCGCGCGCGGGGCGGAGCACCACACCGCCCCGTCGGACGCGTGACCCGGCCCGGACGCACTGGGCCACCCCGCGGAAGTCGCGCGACAGGCGGCCGCAGTCGCCGCGAGAAACCCCGTCACCCCTCACCCGCCCCGGCCCTCAAGCGACTCCACCTGGGCCTCGCCGCGGGCGCGCGTGACGCGGTACACACCTGCCGAGGGCAAGGCGCGGAGCTTCACGCGGCCGAGGTCGGGGACCGTGACTTCGACCTCGCGCGCGGTGCCGTCGGCCGCCCAGGCGGTGACGAGCCAGTCGGGCCTCTCGCGAAGCTTTCGCACTAGCACGCGCGTTGCCTCGTGGCCGCTGGGCAGCTCGTAGGCCGGCTGGTCCCTGTTCCAGACGTGCTTGTCCGGGCCGGCGAGCAGGTCCCCCTCGCGCAGGTAGTGCTCCTGGTGGGAGAAGAGGGCGTGCACCCGGGCAAGGACGACCATCTGCCGCAGCCAGTGCGGCGGCCGGTCCGCGGGGAACTCCGCCTTGAATCCGCCTTTGGGGTAGGCGTAGTAGCCGGCGTTGCCGCCCACCATGCCCGAGGTGTAAAGACACTTGAGGAATCCCTCGTAGAGGTCCAGGTCGCCGAGCCAGCCCGATTCAGGATCGACCAGGGCGGCCGGGTTGGCCCCGGCCTGGGGCTTCTTCTCGGGCCGGGTCCAGCCCGCACAGAGCCAGTCGTAGCAGTGCGGGTGGCCGAGCTTCAGCTCGTAACCCCGCGCACCCAGCGACATCGTGAGCATGTCGTAGCGCCCGGTCCAGCCGTCGTTGAAGTGGCGGTAGTAGTGCTCGTTGCTGGGCAGGTCCGTGGCCGCGCGCATCCACCGGAAGCCGTACGCCCAACGGTCCCAGTCCCTGGTCCGATTGCGGTGCGTGCCGCCGCCCGAGGTGTAGTAGATGTAGAGCGTGCGGTCGGGCACGGCCTTGCGCACGGCCTCGGCGATGGTCGTCTCCATGAGGGCCTTCTTCTCGGAAATATAGTCGAACCACGGCCGGTCGCCCTTGGCCTTGACGATGCGCGGGTCCTGCTCCCAGTACTTCTGGCAGAAGCCCAGCACGCCCAGGGCGTATTCGCCCCCATTGAGCAGCACGGCGACGGGCGCCCGCTCACGGAGTCGGCGCAGGGGGCCGGCGCGGAGCGCGGCCGCCTCGTCGAGCACGGACTGCGGGGCCTCGGGGCTCCAGATCTTGCGCTTGCCGCCGAGGAAGTTGCCCTCCGCGTCACGGGCCCAGGTCTCGGGGGGCGGGTCCTTGGGGAGCTCGCGGCTGAGGATCACGCCCAGGCGGTACTTCTCGGGATCGGCCGCGGCCAGGGCGAGCACGCGCCCGCCCGGGCTCTCCGGGTCGTCGAAGGCCTTGTCCACGGCCTTGTGCGTGGCGTAGCCGCCGAACTCCAGGCAATAGCCCCAGTGCTCGGCCAGCTCGATGCGGGCGTCAATGGGCAGCGTCCAGCCGAACCGCGTCAGCGGCGGCAGCGTGTGCCCGGAGCGGAAATGCGGCTTGGGCTGGGCCTTGAGCCACTCGCCCGGGCCGATCGAAGCCGGCGACTCCTCGGCCGCGAGCGGCCGGGCGAGGGGGAGCAGGGCGGCGGCGAGAGCGAGGGCGGGGAGATACTTCAGCGGCATGGGGGGCTCCAGGGGCGGGTGTCGGGCCAGGGTGTGGCGGTGACTCGGGAAGGGGACAGTCCCCGGTGGCCGCAGTCAGGGTGTGTTTGCGGGGCAGGGGAGCCTATTGTAAACCGCGGCAGTCCCCGGCGAAACGGCCCGCTCGCTCCCCGCTCATCACGCCCCGGCTCGCCGGATTGACGAGCTCGGGCCGCCCCTGGTATGGTCGCATGGAGGACGTCTGCCAGGGGCCCGGGGGTACACCGGGTGCCACGAAGCCCGCACCGCAAGCCCATGCGACGCTCGCTGCGACTGCCGATCATCCTGGCCGTGGTGATGATGGTCCTGCTGGTGGTGCTGACCATCGGCTGGGTGCTGCTGTCGGTGTTCGGGGCGCTGGCCAACGCGCAGTTCGCCGGACTCAACTGGGCCCTGTTCGGGGTGGGCACGGCGTTCATCGGCCTGCTCCTGGCCGGGGTGATCATCTACATGATCCTGGTCATCAAGGCGGTGAACCTCAATCGCCGCCAGTCGAACTTCATCGACAGCGTGACCCACGAGCTGAAGTCGCCCATCGCCTCGATGAAGCTGTACCTCCAGACCATGCACCGCCGCCCGGTCAGTCACGAGCAGCAGGCGAGCTTCGTGGGCGTGATGCTCGACGACGTGGAGCGGCTCGACCACCTGATCAACCAGATGCTCGACGCGGGCCGGCTCGAGTCGAACCGGCTGGAGGGCGAGGTCGAGGAGGTCGCGCTGGGCGACGTGCTCGATCACTGCGTCGCGGCCATCACCGCGCGGTATCGCATGCCCAGGCAGTCGATCGGCCTGGAGGTCGAGCCGTGCACGGTGCGATCGCGGCGGGTCGATCTGGAGATGCTCTTCCGCAACCTGATCGACAATGCGGTGAAGTACGCGGGTGATCCGCCGGACGTGCGCGTCGGCGTGGCCCTCGAGTCGGCAGGCCAGGCGATCGTGCGCGTGGCCGACAACGGGCGGGGCATCCCGCACAGCCAGCGGCGCACGGTCTTCCGCCGCTTCGTGCGCCTCGGCTCGGAGCTGGAGCGCGAGAAGCCGGGCACGGGACTGGGCCTGTACATTGCGCAGACCGTGGTCCGCCGGCTGAAGGGCAAGATCCGCATCCGCGACCGGCGCCCCGGGCCGGGCACCGTGTTCGAGATCCAACTGCCCGCCCGGCCCCTCGAATTGGACGCGACCGCGGCGGGTGCGCAAGCGGCCCAGCACCGGGAGGCCGAGACGCAGCATGGGCGAGCGTAAGCACATCCTCGTGGTCGAGGACGAGGAGCACCTGGCCACGGGGATCAAGTACAACCTCGACGCGGAGGGCT
>CAYSUS010000202.1:0-7009 GCA_964434165.1 uncultured Pirellulales bacterium | reverse complement strand
CTGCGTCCTTCCTCCCCGCCGGCGCGGCACGTCACGGCACGGGGACCTCGTTCGTCCTTCTGTGCTGCGGCGGTGAATACTTCGCTTATCCTACGCCGGTTGATGCGAGCCGCCCTCACCCGGCCGCAGATGATGCCTGTCCTTTTGTCTTGTCTTGTCTGTCTGGTGTCGGGAAGAAGTAGGAGTAGGTGTCGCCGGGACGGGCTACGTCAGGTCCGCCAGCGGCCCGTCGTCACAGAAGCCGGGCTTGCCGAAGGCCTTCAGTTCGTGCCCCATGGCGTGGGCCAGCGCGAGCAGGAGCCGGTTATGCGGCACCTTGGGGTAGACGAGCGACCGGCCCATGCGGAAGTCGAGGCCGCCGCCTGCCAGCACGAAGGGGATGTTGTCCAGCGTGTGGGAATTGCCCTTGCCCAGCTCGTTGCTCCACACGATGAGCGTGTTGTCCAACAGGCTCCCCGGCCCGCCCGGCTCGGGCGTTTCGGCCAGTCGCTTCATCATGTAGGCGAGCTGCTCGCAGTACCAGCGGTTGATGCGCGTGAGCTTGTCCTGGGCCGCCTTGTCGCTGTCGGGCTTGTGCGAGAGCTCGTGTTGGCCCTCGGCGATGCCCAGCCACCGCATGCGGGCCTGGCCGACCGAGTTGGTGTACTGTAACGTGGCCACCCGGGCGAAGTCGGCCACGAAGCTCGCCACCATCAGGTCGATCTGCATCTTGCTGATCTGCGGCATATTGTCGTTCTCGTCCTTCACGCCCGGCTCCAGCGCGGGCACGGCGTGGCCGACGTTCTCCTCGTCGGATTGGCGCAGCTCCTGTTCGAACTGGCGCACGAGCGTCGTATGCTCGTCGAGCAGTTTGCGGTCCTCGGAGCTGACCGTGGCGCGGACCTTTTGGATGTCCTCCTGAAGGTCGTCGAGAATGCTCTTGAGGCTCTCGCGGTCCTTCATGCGGCCGTAGAGCCGGGCGAACATCTGGTAGGGATCGTCGATGGGGGCGATCGGCCTGTTCGGCCCGGCGTACACCATGCGGGTCCAGGTGTCGGCCCGGTCGGGCACCATCACGCCGAACTCCAGCGAGCCGAAGCGGGTCCGCGTCTCGGGGGCCTTCTGCAGGTGGTTCTTGATCTCCTGGTCGATGGAGATGCCGCTGGCCCAGCCGGCCGGCGTGTGCGAGCCGCCCTGGATATTGCCGGGGAACAGCTCCACGCCGGTGAGGAGGCAGCCCATGCCGCGCATGTGGTTGTCGCCGTCGCCGCGGACCTTGTCGCACAGGCCGCGGAGGATGAGTGTGCGGTCGCGGAAGGGCTCCAGCGGCGTGAGGCTCTCCTTGAGCGTGAAGGATCCGCCCTCTTCGTCCGGCCAGAAGGTCGGCGGCACCACGCCGTCGGGGCTGAACATCACCACGAGGCGTTGTTTGCGTCTCCGCTGGTTGGCGAATCCGAGGCTGGGGAGGTTCAGCACGAACGGCACGGCCGCCGCGCCGATTCCCAATTCGCGGACGAACTGGCGCCGGGTTCTTTGGATGGCCACGTTACTTCTCCTTCGTGGGTTGGGCTTTCGCTTCCCGAGAGACCGGTTCGGCCAACGCCGACTGGGCCACGATCGCCACCAGCAGCTTGCGGACATTGTAGTTCTCCGCGGCGAAGGCCTCGCGGAGCTTCTCAACCCGATCGGGGCCATAGGCCGTGATCGGCTGCTTCACCAGGTAGTGGAACAGCTGCCGCACGAAGGCCTCGTGGGTCTCTTCGCTCTGGGCGAGGAACTCGGCCAGTTCGCGGGCGCCGTCGAAGCGGACCTTCTCGCCGGACCGGGCCACGTAGAGGCCCGTGGCGTCGATCGGCCGCTTGCCTTCCTCCTGGCGATAGCGGCCCACCGCGTCGAAGTGCTCCAGGGCGAAGCCCAGCGGGTTGATCATCCCGTGGCACGTCTGGCACGCCTGGGGGCTGGTCTGCTCGGCCACGCGCTGGCGCGTCGTCAGATCGGGATGCAGGTCGGGCGCGAGCGGGGCCACGGCCTCGGGCGGCGGTTTGAGCGATCGACCCAGCACGCTCCGCGCGAGGAACACCCCGCGGTGGATCGGCGAGCTGGTCGAGGTATAGGCGAACGTGGCCGCCAGATAAGGGTGCGAAAGCACTCCAGCCCGGTGCTCCGGCTCCAGGGCGACCTCTTGGAACGGGGCGTCGGCCGGCAGCACCGCCCCGTACAGCGCGGCGAGCCGCCCGTTCATGGGCACGCGATCGGCCAGGAGAAGCCGGCGGAAGTCGCCGTCCCCCTGCCAGATCACGCCGTCGAGCAGCAGGTCGAGCGAGGTGCGAAGGTCGGACGCCGCACGCTCGTCGAACGCGGGATAACGCTCCGCCGACTTGGCCAGCTCGGGCGTGTGCTCGACCTTGAGCCACTGGAGGAGGAACTCGCGGAGCTTGGCCCGGGTGCGCAGGTCCGGCAGCATGCGCTCGGCCTGGGCCGCGACCTCTTGGGGCGTCTCGAGCTTCCCCGACGCCGCGGCCGCCAGCAGGGGCTCGTCGGGCAGCGAGTCCCAGAGCGCGAAGGAGATCCGCGAGGCCACGTCGAAGGCGTCGATTTCCTCCATTCCTACCCCGTGGTAGAGGAACCGAGGCGACTTGAGCACCAACATCACCACGCGCTTCACGGCCGTTTCCGCGTCGGGCGCGGCGGCGAACTGGCGATCGACGTAGAGCTTCTTCTGCCCCTCGGTGAGCGGGCGGCGGAACGCACGCTGGGCAAACGTGAGGCATATCTCGCGAAGCCGCCTCTGGCGGTCAGGGCCTTCGCCGCGCAGCTCGGGCATCTGGCGGAGACGGCTCACCACGTGGTCGGCCGTCTCGACGGCCGCGGCGGTCGTGGCCTCGTCCCAGGCCTTGGAGATGGACGTGCCCCGCTCGTAGCCGACCGTGCGGTCGTCGGGCGGGAACGGCGTCCGGATCACGAACGTCTCGGGAAACCAGTTCGGCGAGAGGCATCGCGAGGGGATCGGCTCCTCGGCGCGTCTAGGTATTTGCCACCAAAGCGCGACGGAGGCCGCGTGTCTTGTCTCCTTGGCCTTCTCGTTGGCTCTCTTGAACATCTCCAGGCGGAGCGGGTACGCACGGCCGCCGAGCAGGCGGATCGCGGCGCGGTGCTCGCGGTCGTCGCCCGACTGAACCCAGGCGTCGATCAGCGGGCGCGACTCGTCGTTGACCCAGAGCCGCGCCCCGCTCTCCGTCTTGAGAACGAAGTCGTACTCGCCCGTCTCCGGCGCGAAGACGGCGCCCTTCCAGCGGATGGAGAACTCCCCGGGCTCGATCTTGCCGGGCACGGGGCTGCCCTCGCCGAAGTCGAAGGCGACCGCGGCGTCGCGCCGCGTGAGCACGAGGTCTTGCTTTCGGAAACGCCGCGACTTGAAGTATTCGCCCTCCAGGCCGCGGTTCGCGTCCCAACGCCCGCCCGGGCGGAAGCTGCCCAACAGGTCGGCCACGGCGTTCTCGTACTGGCGCACGGTGAGGCGCGCAAGCTCGATGCGGGCCGGCTTGTTCCGCGCCTGGGCCAGCGGCGAATAGAACGCCTCGTGGATGTACGCGGCCACGGCGCGGGCGTCGTCGCCGGTGCACTTCTCCGGGTCGTCCTCCGGCATGGTCTCGGCGATCAAGCTGGCCAGTTGGGCGACCGACTTATCGCCGAGGAGCTTCTGGGGGTAGTAGTCGTCGGTCCCCTCGCCGGTGGGCCCGTGGCAGGAGGCGCACAACCTCTTGTAGATCGCGGCGCCGGGCGGGGGTTCGTCAGCCGCCCGGACTGTGCCTGACGTTATCAACACGGCGGCCAGCGCGATCCAGCCGGCCAGTCGTCGCGAGTGGAAGCTTGGCATGGGGTCCAGGCGGGGGAGGACGGGGGGGCGAACTGCGCGCTGACTCCTCGCTGTGCGCATTGTATGAGCACGAGCAACCCCCTTCGGAGTGCGGCGACGGATCGCCGCTTTTCGAGACCCCAGGGCGGCTTCGGCTCTCCGTCTGAAGCGAAGGGAAGAAAGCGGCGATCCGTCGCCGCACTGATGAAAGGCCGGTCGCGGTCCGTCCTGAAATGGTGACTTGGCATCACGGCATCCAGTATCATGCGGCCCCAGGAGTCTCGCGACGACGTTCAACTTGCCCCAAGGGAGCCATGCGATGAACAGGACCGCGGTCGCGCTGGGTTGGTGCGGGGTCTTCCTGGCGGCGACATGCTGCCTGGGCGACGAGCTGGGTGCCGACACGGCCCCGCAGGTCGCCGAGAAGCGGACGCTGCTGTCGGGCTGGGCGACGGTCACCGGCGGCAAGCAAGGGGGCGTGGAGTACAAGCCCACCTCGGCCTGGCCCGACGGCAATCCCGACTTTCGCGGCCGCGGCCTGTTCAAGGTCGCCGTCGAGCTTTACGAGGTCCGCGAGCAGGGCGAGCCCAAGCGATTCCTCAAGCTCCAGTGGCATCCGGTGATCCGGCCCGCGGGCGAGCCCGCCACCTATCCCTATCGCTGGACCGTGGGCAAGGACGCCGGCCGCCGCAAGAACGTGGCCGTGGACGATCCGGGTCTGCGCTTCGAGAAGGAGGCTTCCATCACGCACCTCGCGCCGATCGAGCTGGACCGGGGCCGAACCGCCGGGCGCCACGTGTATCGGGCGCTGGCCCACGTGGACGGCAAGCCGTGGCAGATCGTGATCTGCGACCGGCGCGACTCCCGCTTCAAGCCCGGCATCGTCGCGCAGCTCGACAGCAACAAGCGTGGCGGCGGCATGTGGAGCGAGCGGATCGCGACGATCCACGACGCGACGTTCGACCTCGACGCGTTGCGCGAGGCGCCGCACGCGGTGCGATACCGGTGGGTGCCGGCCGGGAGGCTCACGGACGAGGACCGGCGGATCATCGCGGCCGTCGAGGCGGCCTACGCCGGCGGCGAGCTCCGCAAGGACGCCGAGGAGGAGAAGCACATCGCCAGGCCGCGCGACGAGGAGTTCATGGCCCAGGGCGAGCGGGACCGTTTCGAGCGGAACCTCGCACGGCTCGACCAGTACTTCCCCAGCGAGCACGAGTTCCTCGGCCGCGAGGTCGTGACCAACGCCCGGGGCGAGATCATCGCCACGATCGCCGTGCGGGAGTTTGACGATCCAGCGACCGAAGGCAGCCGTTTCGCGAGCATCCTCAAGCGCGTCGATCCGGCCGACCAGAGGCGGGTGTCGTACGTGGAGCTGTCGCGAGGATGGAGGGACTAAGCACGAAGCCCGAATACCGAAATCCGAAACAGGCACGAAGCCCGAATGATCGAAACGGTTCCGGCGGGGCGCCCGCCCGTTTCTTCGTCTCAGTCATTCGCATTTCGGATTTCCTCCCCCAGCTTCTCCATCCCTTCCGCTGTGCGGACTTGCGGCTGGTACCCGAAGTCGGCCCGGGCACGGGAGATGTCGAAGTAGTGCGAAGTGGCTAGCTGGGCGGCGAGGAAGCGGGTCATGGGCGGATCGCCCGAGAGATGCAGGAGCCGGTAGATCAGCTCGCAGACCGCGCCGATCCGCCACGCCGTGCCAAGGGAGATCGATCGGGTGACCGGCGGGACCCCGGCCAGCTCGAGGATTTCGCCGATCCACCCCCAGCAGTTGACCGGCTCGCCCTGGCTGAGGAAGTAGGCCCGGCCGGCCACGGGCGAGCCGGGGCCCAGGGCGTCGGCCGCCTGGAGGTGGGCGTCGGCCGCATTGTCCACGTAGATCATGTCCACCAGGTTCGTGCCGTCGCCCACGCGCCGCAGCTTTCCCGACCTGGCCCGCGCGAGCAGGCGCGGGACGAGGTGCCGGTCGCGCGGTCCCCAGATGAGGTGCGGGCGCAGGGCGCAGGTGCAAAGCCCGTCGCGGCCGTTGGCGGCCAGCACCATTTGCTCGGCCAGGGCCTTGCTGTGCGGGTAATGGGCGAGCCAGCGGGTCGGGTAGGGGGCCGACTCGTCCACGCCGCACTGGTCCGAGCCGTCGAACGTGACGCTGGGGCTGCTAGTGTAAATGAGCTTATGGGTGCCGGCCGCGCGGCAGCCCTCCAGTACGTGGCGCGTGCCCAGGGTGTTGATCCCGTAGTAGAGCGACCACGGACCGCCCAGCCCGGCCACGCCGGCTGCGTGGAAGACGACGTCCACGCCGCGGCACGCGGCCCGCACGGCCTGGCGGTCGCGGAGATCGCCGCGCACGATCTCCGCGCCCAGCCGCTCCAGCTCCGGGTAGTCGCCGCGGCAGAAGGCGCGGACGCGATCGCCCCGGGCGACGAGCTTCTCGACCACGTACAGGCCGAGGAAGCCCCCGGCCCCGGTGACCAGCGCTTTCACGGCGAGCCCTACCCGTCCAGTGCGGTCCGGCGAGGAACGGACGCGGAACTCATGGCTGCTTGGCCTTCTTGCCGGCGGGCTTCTCCTTCGGGTCCCGCGGGGCGCCGGATTCCGTCTTCGGGGCGGCGTCGCCTCCTTCGACCGCCTCGATGTCCTCGTTCATCTTCTTCATGAACTCCTCGTAGGAGAGGTCGCCCATGTCCTCTTCTTCCGAGGGCCTTTTCCGTTTCGGCCGCGGCTCTCCGTCGGGCCCCGCTTCGGCCTCCTGCCGGGTCTTGATCATCGTGCCGGGGATCTGGTAGTGCACGTAGCCCGTGCTGCCGAAGGCCGCGCCGGGCAGGGTGAGGCGCAGGTACTCGACCTTGGCATCGGGCGCGGCGAAGACGAGGAGGTCCTCGGCCGACTCGCCGGGGTGGATCCGATCGGAGGCAGACCGCCCCGGCGAGCGCTGCGTCGCCGCACCGCGGCCTTCGATCGCGTCGATCAGGCCGCCCGACCGCCCCATGCCGGCGGGCTCCTCGACAGGGTTGCCCTTGGCCAGGGTGACCGTACCCCGCGCGATCGCTGCCCGGCTGGCGGCCGACGGCGATCCGGGGGACGGTTGGTGCGAGACGCGCCGCACCCGGCCCGGCCCGGCGACCGTGGTCGGGCCGACGCGGTCCTTCGGCGGATCGAGGCCGGCCGAGGCCT
>CAYSUS010000201.1:0-7112 GCA_964434165.1 uncultured Pirellulales bacterium | reverse complement strand
GATGAAACCCCACAACCCTCCATAGGTTCCGCTAACTCTGAATCAGAACACTAGTCGCCCACCTGGCCGGCAAGCGGGTGTACGTGGTCCACGATCGCGACAAGGACGGCCAGAGCGGCGGCTTGCGCCAGGCGGAGCTGATCGCGACCGTAGCCGATGAGGTGCGGTGGGTCGAGCTGCCGTACCCGCTCGCCGACAAGCACGGCAAGGACCTCCGCGACTACCTCGCCGAGGGCCATTGGTACTCCGAGCTGCTCGACCTGGCTGAGGCGTCACGTGTGATCCCGCGGCCCAAGCAGCAGCTCGAAGAGAAGGCCACCACGGACCCGTACACACGGAGCCGAGAGATATGCCACGCCCTGGGGCTGCACGTCATCGGCGATCGGCCTGACATGCGCGTGGTCGTGTTCTCGGAGGGTCTCGGCCGCACCAATGAGATCAAGCGGCCGGCCCAGCTCACAAAGGCCGATCTGCTGCAGATTTGCGGGCCCGTGGTGCACGAGAAGATCCACGAGTCGAACGAGGTGGTGCCTGGCATGTACCACATCCGCACCGTCCGCGAGGCGATCGCGTCCCTGGCGAGCCGCACCCGCCTCTCTCACGATACCGCCAAAGGCCGCGGTATCTGGCTCGGCCGCGATCGCGATTGCCTGGTGTTGGTCGGGGCCTCTGAGGCATTGGTGTGGTCGTTCGCGCAGCAGCAGCTCAAGCGACTTCGCCAACCCTTCGCCGGCGGCTACCTGCTCGACCTGTCTGCGCCCGACCCATGGTTCGACCTCGCGCGCCTGGAGCTGTACCTTGAATACGCCCAGGACGTGGGCTGGCGGAGGCGAGTTGTCGAAGAGGTGACGACTTGGATCGAGGGCTGGTATTGGCAGCAGGCGACCGTGCCCTGGCTCTTCACCGGCTTGCTGATGGCAACCTGGCTCCAGTCGGTGTGGAGCTGGCGCCCGCACGTGGCGATCCGCGGGGCAAGCAGCTCGGGCAAGTCCATGTTCTTCCGCGGCCTCTCCGCGATGTTCTCACACCTCGGCTTCTTGACAGCCAAACCGACCGAGGCCGGCCTTCGCCAGCATATCGGCTCCAGCTCGGAAGCCATCTTCGTGGACGAGTTCGAGAGTGATCTCCATCGCTCCAAGATTTTGGAGCTGCTCCGGACCAGCGGCCGCGGAGCCAAGCAGGTACGGGGGACGACCGACCAGCAAGGCCGGCAATTCGCCCTGCAACATATCGTCTGGGTCGCGGCTGTGGAGGTAAACTTGCACCGCGAGCCCGACGCCAACCGCTTTGTCGCGGTCGAGATGAACAAGCCCCCCGCGGATCGCCACGGGGACATCGAGGAACCCGATCCTGACCGGATGGCCGATCTCGGCGCCCGGCTCCTGGCAGCCTGTCTGCGATGCTTCCCCGACGCGCTCGAGGTGTCGGCCCAGCTTCGCCGCCATCGCCTCCCCGGCTTCGGGGCCAGAACGATCGAGAATTACGCGCCGGCCGCGGCGTTGCTTGCCCTCGCCACGGAGAACGAGCCTGTGGCGATCCTGGAGCGACTCCTGATCGAGCGGGAGTCCGAGGAGGGTGGCCGGGCCACGGACCAGGAGGACGCCCTGGAAGCGATCCTGGGGGCCGTGCTGGACATTGGGCACGGGGAGCGGGCGACCGTGGCTCAGGTGCTCCAGGGCGGCGTGGACCATGGCCCGGCCGCCTGTGAGCGAGTTGGCATCCGGCCTCTCGGCGAGCAGGGGTTTACGGGAGACGCCTGGAGTGAGACCTACAAGCGGCAAACTCTCTTCATCGACTGCAAGTCCGTCAGCCGGTATTTGATGCGGGGGACGGCCTGGGAAAGCCAGAGCTTGGACCAAATCCTCCTCCGGCTGGACGGCGCAAAGGCTGGGCGTCGGATCGTTGGCGGCAGACAGCCGCGGGGTTTGCTGATCCCGTGGAAACTCGTGCAGGAGCGGTTCCTCGGGGCGGACGATCCGGGGTTTTGACCGTCAAACCCCCTCCTCAGACAAGGCTTCCAAGACAGGGCAAGGCAAGCCAGAATCCAACTAAACCCTTGCAGGAAAAGGGTTTCCCTCTCTTATTCCTCTTATTCCAAAAAGATAGATGTAGTAGTAGGGGACACCGAGTTGAATTGCTGGTCTTCTTCATCCGTTGCGGAATTCTTTTCTAGCTCCGTGTATGCCTCTTACAGATTGCGGCACAAGACACAAGAGAACCTAAGCTGCTTCCCCACAACACGTTAGCTTGTGCCTGGGCCCTCGCACATGGCGGAACAAGACGAAAATGGCGAATCTAGTCAATCTAGGAAACCGCCGACCGCCAAAGGCCCCACTCGCGGCGCGCCTGCGCCCGCTAGGCGGTCGCGAGAGTCGCCTTCCGCGTCCTGGTGTCTTCACTTTTGCACACTTCCAGGAAACGAAGCCCCATGATCCGATCGAATCGACCCATGCTCACGATGCTTCTCACCATCGATGCCGAGAAGCCGGAGCGGTACACCGAGTACTTCGTCGCCGGCCTGCGCCAGTGGAACCGCAGCGCGCTCGACCAGGTGCAGCTTCTTGCCATCACCCAGAAGCCGCGCGACGCCCACACGCCGCGGGCCCTCGCGCGGCTGCCCATGCCCGTGACTATCGTTGCGGCAGAGCATGAGACGGCTGCCGGCTATCCGCTCTGGAGCGTGATGGAGTCTGTGCGCCGGGCCTGGGGCCTGGTGCGAGGCGAGTACGTCACGTTCTCGCACACCGAGTTCCTGCACGGACCGGAGCGGCTGAAGCAGACGCTGGAACATCTCCAGCGTCACCGCCCGATCCTCGCGCTGGGCAACCTCCGGCGGCCGGGCCCATCCATTGCGACAGGCGAGGCGTACGATCGGCATCGGGAGTGCGAACTTGCTTTGTCGGAACGCATCACCTCCCCGCTTTCCAAGGGGGACGCGTGCAAGGCAGCGATGGAGTACTTCGAGATGCCCACCACGCACTGGGTCGCATGGGAGTCGGCGCCGAGGGAGGGGGTTTGCCGATTTGCAGAAGACATCTTCTTCGCCCGCCGCGACTGGCTCGATACGATCGAGTTCTTCGACCACGCGGATCGGTTGTACTTCCAGGACGTGTACGATCTGCTGGGCGAGGCCATCATGACCCTGGCCGGCGAGGGCCTGGCTCCCGCGTGCTACCGCCTTTCGCTCGATACGCATCAGGCGATCCATCTGTGGCACGAACGGTCGTTTGCATGTTGGCAGCCGGCCGTGCGCGATTGGTTTCTATCGCAGCCCGAGCGATTCATGGATACGGTTTTCATCGACGGGCGCGTATGGGATGCCCTGATCCCCACATGCCCTGGCGCCGACGAACCGCGAGACGTTGACGGCACGGCGCTCGGCGAACTCCGCTCCGGATACGGCGGGACGGTCTTCCGGTACGGCGGTGCGTTCCGGCAGTGGCTGGCCGAGGAGGGGAATCGCGAGCGGCTGCGGGCGTACTACGATCGGGGCGATTGCATCTCCTCGTGGCGGTCGGCCTACGCCGGGATCTACAGCGCGCCGTCCGAAGAGGATATCGAGTTGGGAACGGCCGTGCCCGCCTAGCTCTTGTTCCAGTCTTCTTAGTGCGGAGACCTTTGTCATGGAATCCAGCTCGCCCATCTACGTCTGGTCGCGTGTGACCGATGACATCGGCCGACACGCCCCGCCGCGGACCGAGGAGTACATGGACCGGCGGATGCAGCTCTACTTCCGCTTCTGCCTGCCGGCGATCCTCCGGCAGACGATGCCTGCCACGCCGTGGCTCAGCGCCGCCCCAGGCACCGAACGCGAATTGCAGAAGTATCTGCCCATGCTCGGCGAGGCCGGTGTGTTCGTGACCTTCGATCGCGGCCAGGCCGAGGCCAAGCGGCTCGCGGCGGCCGGCGTGCGGATTGCGTACACGGTTGCTTGTGACAGCGACGACGCCTACGCCCCCACGGCCGTGGAGTCGCTCGTCAACGCTCTCGGCGAAACCGTGCATTCGCCGACGCTCGGGCCGACCTCGGCGAAGTCCGCTTCGATCGTCCGGGGCGGGTACGTGCACTACCTCCAGGACGGTTCTTTCTATGAGTTCAACTACCCCAGCCCCCCGTTCTATCTTCAGAAGCGGATCGTGTACGGCCGCAAGTTCGTGCCCGAATGGGACGGGCAGCCACACGGGTTCTTCCGCGACGTGATGAACCCGGGCCTGGTCGAGGAGCGGCTGTTCTGCATCCTGAGCCACGGCGGCAACGTCTGCGCACCTGACTACCACCGCACGTACCGCGGCAAGGTGCCGATCGAGGGTGAGCGGCGACGGACGCTGCTTCGGCTCTTCGGGCTCGACGGCGGCGGCTTCTGGGCGAGCCGAGACACGCCGGCGATCCACGCCTTCCTCGCCGGCCAGGTGGAAGGGGCTTGTTGACACAACGGCAAAACCTTGATAGGATTCGTTTCCGATGAAGAAAGAGACCGATGAAGCACTCACAGATCAGCTCCGCGGATTCGTGGTCGAGTCCGGCCAATCCCTCGGAGAGATTTCCCGTGCGACGGGGCTGCACGTGTCGGCGCTCTCCCGCTTCGTGAACGGTGAGCGCGGCGTCTCGATGGAAGGCCTGGATGCGTTGGGCAAGCACCTCGGACTGAAACTGACCCGGGAAAGGCGCCCGAAGAAAGGCAGGTGACGCGATGGCATCCCTATGCCGCGACAAGAACGGCACCCGAAGGATCGTCGTCAAGGTGAACGGCCGCCGTCGCCCGATCCGACTGGGGAGGATGCCCATCAGGATCGCGCTCACCTTCAAGGCTCGCGTCGACATCCTGGAGTACGCCCTCGCGAGCAACACCACGCCAGACCCCGAGACCGCTGCGTGGGCTGCCAGACTCAGCCCGGAGCTTTTCGAGAAGCTGGAGTCTCTCGGCCTGGTCCCGCCGAGGCCCCGGCAAGAGGGTGACGCAGGCGAGCCGCGCGGGCCGACGCTTGGTGCGTTCCTTGCCGAGCACGTCGAGCGCCGGATCGACGTGAAGCCGGCGACGAAGGAGGTCTGGTCGCAGGTTGTCCGCAATCTCAAAGAGTGCTTCGGCGGGGACCGGGAGATCGTCACGATCGACGAGGGTGCGGCCGAGGACTTCAAGATGTACCTCGTCGGGCAGAGCCTCGCCGCGACCACGATCCACAAGCGGCTTCAGTTCGCCAGGGGGTTCTTCCGCGCGGCCATGAAGCGGAAGCTGGTCGCCTCCAACCCGTTCGCCGAGGTCACCGCCAAGGCGGCCCTGAAGAACAGCCGGGAGCGGTTCATCGCGCGGGAGGAGGTGGACCAGTTGCTCGAAGCCTGCCCCAACGTCGATTGGAAGGCAATCGTGGCCCTGGCTCGTTACGGCGGGCTGCGTTGCCCCAGCGAGGTGCTTTCCCTGGAGTGGCGGGGCGTGGACTGGGATCGCGGCCAGTTCCACGTCGAATCGCCGAAGACTGCCCACCACCCTGGCAAGGCCTCCCGAGCGGTGCCCCTGTTTCCCGAGCTTCGCGCAGTCTTGGGCGAGGCTTTCGAGGTGGCCCCTGAGGGCGCCCGGTACGTGGTCGGAGGTCGGTACCGCGATGCGGCGACGGGTCCCAACGGCTGGAGGAACTGCAATCTGCGGACCCAGTTCGAGCGCATCGTCAAGCGGGCCGGGTTGACGCCGTGGCCGCGGCTATTCCATGCCCTGAGGGCGAGCCGCGAGACCGAGCTGGCCCAGGTGCACCCCATTCACGTGGTCACTGCCTGGCTCGGCAACACCCCCCGAGTGGCGCTGAAGCATTACCTGATGGTGACCGAGGCCGACTTTGCCAAGGCTGCCGGCCGGGGGGAGGCGGCGCGCCAGGCGGCGCGCGAGAACGGCAAAGCGGCGCGCCAGGCGGCGCGCGACATATCCGCCGATACCAGCGAGCATGAACAAGAAACGACGCAAGCCCCTGTTTCCAAGGGCTTTGTGCCGATGCTGGCAGAAGCTGGCGGAATCATTAGCGGAGAGGACAGGATTCGCCGTCTGAATCACAGGATGTCCGTAACTCGTTCCTGAGAAACAACTTGCGTATACCACTGCTTTTCGCTGTTCCAGCTTAATAGACCACTATTAGATCGCTATTAGATCACTCTGGCCCGAGCCTGCTGGCCTGATCTTCTACTCCGTGTTCCGTCTCGTCGGCAACCCCCTCGTATTTGCCACGGCACGATTCGAAGATCGCAGAATTCCAGAAATCAGTGAGTCCTGTAACTCATGACTCCCGCCACCTGTACCGGCTGAAGTCACGAAAAGAACGTTGCCGTCGCCGGTCTAGCCGTGCGGGCTTACGCCAAGGTCGCAGCCGATCAAATTGGGGCAGTCTCGGCTCTCACCGATCCAGCACCAGCAACGTCCCCATTCCACAATTCCAGATTTCCAGGATTCCAGCTTTCGGTATCCCGCTGGAATCAAGGAGCCTCAGAGCCTCGCTCGGCATTGCCGCTACCGTCGTTGTCCGGTGGGGATTCCGCCGTGTCGGGTGGCATCGCCTGCTCAGAAGCGAGATCCTCAAACAACGGATGGTCAATCAGTGCCGGGAAACACCGGTTCGTGTAGTCACGAAGGTTCGCCATAGCCCCTGGACTCAAGCCTGCTATCTGCATTTGATCGAATGCCAGATTGACAACGAGGTTCTCCAGTTGTTCACAGGTTGTGGTGGATTGCGCCTTGGCCTCCCACATTTCCCGTATCTTCTCCGCAGGCACGGGCGGAATCGCCGTGTCGTACTGTTCGGATAGCATTTCGATGTAACGCCCACATCGGTCTACAATGTATTCGGCCTCGTCCCTGAAGATCGGATGGTCACTCACTTCTGGGGCGTCCCGTTCCAGCAGTACCAGGAGTGCTTGGACTTCCGGCTCGGGGATGCCCATTGCGTAGGCCATGTCGAGGGCAAGCCAAAGGGCCCGGCCGTCGAGATCTTCATCTTCCGCATTGGGGCAGGCGTGGTAGTATTGGCGAGCCGAGGGATACTTGATGTCCGCTGCCCATGCCTGATTCAATCGATCAACGACGTTGATGCTCAGATAAATTGCCCCGGCGGTGCTCAGATAAACTGCGGGGTCGG
>CAYSUS010000200.1:0-7172 GCA_964434165.1 uncultured Pirellulales bacterium | reverse complement strand
GCCCCCGCGGGCCCCTGGACCTTGAGGGCCGCGCGGACGCTCCTCCTCGGCTCGACGGCGAGCCGCCCCCGGATTCATGCCTGCGAAGCACACGCGAGCTTCGGCGCCACGCTCCGATCCCATCAGCATGAGCCTTGCCCTGCGCGCCATCGGATCAGCGGTGCTCTGCCTGGGAGTGCTGGGGTGCGGCACGACGCGCTCGTCCGACACGTCGCGGACGGCGACCGAGCAGCTTCTCATCTCCGACGCCGTGGACCGCGCGGTCAGCCGGTTCGACTTCCGGGCGCTGGCGGGAAGGACGGTCTATCTCGACGATCAGTACGTCAAGAACACGGTGGACTCCTCGTACCTGGTCAGCAGCGTGCGGCAGCAGATGCTGGCCAGCGGATGCATTGTGATGGACAAGGAGGAGGAGGCGGAATACGTCGTCGAGATCCGCGCCGGGGCCGTGGGAACCGACCGCAACGACCTGCTGTTCGGCGTGCCCGCCACGCAGCTTCCCGCGTCGGGGCTGGTGCCCGGCGTTCCCTCCAGCATCCCGGAGATCCCGCTGGTCAAACGGACCGCCCAGCGAGGCGTGAGCAAGCTCGCCATTTTCGCCTACAACCGCAATACGGGACGGCCCGTGTGGCAGTCGGGCGTGGTGTCGGAAGAGAGCAAGGCCAAGGACGTGTGGGTCTTCGGCGCCGGGCCTTTCCAGCGGGGCAGCATTCACGATGGCACGAAGTTCGCCGGCAGCGAGTTGGACGTGCCGCTGATTCAACCCGGCTCGCGGCGAAGCAAGGAGCATCTCTCGGTGGCCGACGAGGCCTTCTTCGTCGAGCCGACCGAGGAGCTGGCGCAGCGGAATCAGCGGCGGCCGCTTGCGCAGGCTTCCGCGGAACGGGAACGGCCCCAGGGCAAACCGCCCGCGGAACAAGGAGAGCTGCTCGATCTGGAGTACGCCCCGGGCCTCCATCGCCCGCCGGGCCCCGCTTCTCCGCGCGGGCCGCCTTCGGATCGTGGGCACCTCGGCCGTCCCGGCCTGGGCGGGCGGCATCCCTCGGACGCTCTCTAGATCGCCTTGCGTCCCAGGATCGTGCACGGCTGGCTAGCCAGCCGGACTCAGCTCAGTTACTCCGATCCGCAAGCCCTCTCGTCGCGCTCGACGACCAGCGGATGCTCGGCCAAGGGATCGGCGATGCGCAGCGAGGCCTTGCCCGCGAGGAGGTCGTCGAAAAGGGGGCCGATGAACTCTGCCCTCCAGCCGCGCGCCAACGGCGGGGGCTCGCCCTGATCCCACAGGCCGATACGATGGGCGATTAGCTCGCGCACGTCGGTCGGCGTGCCCACGATGCCGGGGGAAAGCTCCGCCTGCCGGCAGACCGTCCCCAGCGCCGAATAGAGGAACTGACCCAACAAGGCCAACTGCGGGAGCCGGCTGTGGCGCAGGGTGAGTGGCAGGTCGTCCTCGTCGAGGTCCAGCGCCTTCTGAATAGCGGCGCCCAGATGGGGAAGATGCTTCTGGAGGTCGCCCCGATCGAGCCCGCGCACGGCGCGGATTCGCTTGACGCTCGCGGTCTGGCGGCGGGCAAGCTCGACCAGCAGGTCGTCGCGGAGCACGCGCCGCACCGGGCAGTTGCGACGCTCGGCCTCGGCCTCGCGCCACCGCCAGAGCTCGCGGAGCACGGCCAACCCGCGCCGCGAAAGCCCCGAATTGCCCGACACCCTGCGCCACCGCTCGCGGGAGAACGACCTGCGGACCTCGTCGTTCCAGGTTGCCATCTCCTCTTCCAGCCACGGGCCGCGGCCCAGATCGCGGATCCTGGTCTTCAGCGCGTCCCAGACTTCAGGCAAATAGCGGACGTCGTCCAGGGCGTACTTGATCTGGCGGTTGGAGAGGGGGCGCCGGCGCCAGTCGGTTCGGGTTTCCTCCTTGCCGGGCGACAGTCCAAGCAGCTTGTACAACAGCGTCCCGAAGCCGGCCGGGTACTCAATGCCCGCCAGCCCGGCCGCGATCTGCACGTCCACCAGCCCCGAGGGCATGTGGCCCACCGCGTGCAGGCAGAACTCGGCTTCCACGCGTCCCGCGTGCACGATCGTCTCCCGACCCGGCGCCGCGACAGCCCTCCAGAACGGCGTCATGTCCTCGATGGCCATCGCGTCGATCAGCGCCAGGCGCCCGCCCGCCTCGGTCTGCACCAGGCACAACAGCGGGCGGTAGGTGTTCTCCGCGACGAACTCGGTGTCGAAGGCGATCGTCTTGCAGTCGGCAAGATCGTCGCAGAACCGCCGAAGCTGCTCGTCGGATGCAATGGTCTCGTGCGACACTCGGAGAGCGCTCCGTTGCAGGATCGACTCGAGAGGTCGGCGGCAGCCCGCCAGCCCGAAGGGGCAGCAGGGCGGAAACGCACGAACGTGCCGTCAGCCGGGTCTGCCGCGGTGGATTCTCCCATGATAGCCGCGGGCCGGCGGCTCCGCTAGGTTCCCCACAAGGCCCCGAGCCGCGAAGTCCAGGCCTCGATCGAGGATCGGCAAGCCACCCGGCGAGGCCGACCGGCGGGAGGCCGGGCCCGCTCGAGGAGAGGATCCGCCGCGACCCGCAGAGGGCTTATGACGAGGCTCCCGCCACGCGCCACTCCCTCTCCCCGGCAGCCGCCAACCGCTTGACGATGAGGATGAAGACCCCGGTGAGGATCAGGTTCAGCGCCAGGCAGAGCATGGCCGCCGTGACGATCGGCCCCCCGATCCCGTAACTGAGGCTGAGGATCAGCACGCCGGCTCCCACCTCGCCGCGCGGCCATAGCCCGATGGCCACGGCAAGACGGGTCTTCCAGTGGGCCTCCTTGCGATAGCAAAGCGCCGGGTACATCTTGCCCAGGTTCGCCAGGAGTGTGAGCACAACCACGTGCAGGGCCAACATGCCCCAGCCGGGCGTGGGCTGACTGGCGGTCACCGTCATGTCGTCGGGCTCTTCCTCCGCGGCCGTCGGCACCTGGGCGGCCCCGGCCGAGACCTCCCTGGCGGGGGTACCCGATGCGTCGCCGAACACCGGCGGCATGCTCAATCCGACCAGCACCATGAACACGGCGGAGACGATCGTTGCCGCGCGCTGCTCTTCCGGGCTTTCGGGGCCCTCCTGGTGGCCCTCCCGCGCGTCGTCGCTGTGAGGATCGCTTCCCTCCGGACGCTTGAGCATGCAGCCGAGCACGAAGGCAGGCAGAAGAACCTCGATGTGGATCGGCACGTCCTGGTTGATCGCCTTGCTCGACAGATGAAGGGCCTCGCAACCGGCCACGATGACCGCCGCGTAACCGAGCACCCACGGCCAGGTGATCGGCAGCGGCCAGCGGTGCAGATACTGCCATCCCAGCCACAGGAGTCCGAACATCACGAGGACCACCACGCCGAGCTGCCAGGCCGGGCCGACCATCAGCATCTTCAGCGGGATCATCAGCAGCACCGTGTCCAGATCGTCGAAGATGGCCAGGATGCGGGCCTTGCGGAACAGCCAGGTCGCGCTGAGTCCCGCCGCCGCAAGCATCGAGAACAGGACGCCCGCCGAGGTCGGCGCCGCGAACCGGCTGGCCAGCAGGCATTCCTTCCACGCCTCGACGGAGACCCAGTACTCCTGCGGCAGCATGACGAAGACGAAGTACAGACACACCATGATCCAGGGAAACGCCGCCGCGGTCATGGCAACAAGGTAGTCCCAGCCGTACTGCCCGATCTTCGACTTGTCGATCTCGAATTCGTAGCCCACGTGGATCATGATGAAGGCCAGGGCCACGAAAGTAAGCAGACCGACCCCCGTGGCCACCGAGGCGTAGGCTTCGCCAAGCATGCCGGGCAGGGCCTGGGACCCGACCATCCCCACCACCAGCAGCACGGAGAAGACCGCCACCTTCTGCATCGGTTGCGCTCCGGGAGAAGAGAATCGTCAGCGGATAGCTGGCGAATTCTAGCCCCAAGCCGGCTTGCGATCCACCAGCCCGAACGGGGGAATGCTTCGGCCCGTGTCCCGGCACGACCAAGGCAGGCGCCACGGTCGGCGCGCGCCCCTCCGCGTCGATCCCGCGAAAGCTCAGGAAATGACTCCCAGCAGACGCAGAACGTAGTTCACCAGCAGGAACGTGGGCAGCAGGATCGCGCAGCTATAGACCATGTAACCGAAGAAGCTCGGCATCTTCACCCCCGACTTCTCGGCGATGGCCTTGACCATGAAGTTCGGTCCGTTGCCGATGTAGGTCATCGCCCCAAGGAACACGGCGCCGAGGCTGATCGCCACCAGAAGGTCCTCGCGAATGAACTTGCCGCCGGTGAGGCTCATGATCCCCTCCCCGGGCTCGTGCGACAGCGAGCTGGCCGTCTCGAAGAAGACCACGTAGGTCGGGGCGTTGTCGAGCACCGCGGAGAGGCCGCCCGTGGCCCAGAAGAACTGCCACGGCTGCTCCAGCCCGAGCGCCGGGCCGCGGACGTTGAGGATCTGAATCGCCGGCTGCATGCAGATGAAGATGCCGAAGAACAGCGCGGCCACTTCGAGGATGGCGTGGTAGTTGAAGTTGTTGCGGCGGCGTACCAGGTCGCTCCCCAGCAGCAGCGACAGACCCACCAGGGCCACCTGGAGGATCTCGCGGAGGAACAGCGGCGGATGGTACTCGGTGCCGGGCAGGGCCTTGGTCGGATCGAGCAGCCCCACGCACAGCACCACGCCCGCCAGCAGGGGCAGGTTGGGCCACAGTCCGGAGATTTTCAGC
Organism: uncultured Pirellulales bacterium; assembly: GCA_964434165.1. Lineage (GTDB taxonomy): Bacteria > Planctomycetota > Planctomycetia > Pirellulales > Thermoguttaceae > CAYSUS01. Next base: position 2,436 of record CAYSUS010000200.1, on the reverse strand, counting down.
CCGCGGACGCGGGTCTCGTCGAGCGCCACGTCCCGGGGCGCTTCCTTGGGGTAGGCCACGAAGTGGTCCCACGCCACGTAGATCACCAGCAGCACGCAGTTCACGAACAGCCACGCGGGCCAGAGACTGAACGTCCACAGGAAGGGGACGCCGAACAGGTATCCCATGAACAGCGGGGGGTCGCCGATCGGCAGCAGGCAGCCCCCGCAGTTGCAGACCACGAAGATGAAGAACACCACCGTGTGGACCACGTGCTTGCGCTCGCTGTTGGTCTCCAGAAGAGGCCGAATGAGCAGCATGGCCGCCCCGGTCGTGCCGATGAAGCTGGCCAGCAGTCCCCCGATGGCGATGAATCCCGCGTTCGTCAAGGGGTGGGCCCGCAGGTCGCCTTCGATGCGGATGCCCCCGCTGATCGTGTACAGGCTGAAAAGAAGGATGATGAACGGGACGTATTCGGCCAGGATCGCGTTGGCCAGCACGGCGAGCGTGCCGGCCACGTTGACCGCGCCGGACGACGGCTCCACGTAGCCGTGCCCCGGCCAATGCGCGACGACCGTGTGCGGGTGGGCGAAGAGGAAGTAGATCAACGTCACCGCGCCTAGCGCCGCCGCCACGTAGAATCGGTGAAGATTGCTCTCCCACCAGTGCTCGGTCAACGGCAGCAGCGGCAGCACGGCGATCGCCCCCAGCAGCAAGGCGAACGGAACGACCATCGGGTAGGGAGGATGAACGATCGCCGGCCGGCCGTGGCCGTCGTGCGCCGCCGCGTGGTCGTCGTGCGCCTCCCCATGACCTTCCGAAGCTTCATGCGCGCCGTGCCCGTGATCGGCCGTGGCGATCTGTGTGCCGTACTGGGGCCATCCTAGGGCGAGCAACGCGATGTAAACCGCGATGACGATGCCGATGCCCATCAGCGGAGATTTGTTCGAGCCCGGGGTGCCGTGATCGTGAGACATGGAGGCCTGAGCCTTTCCGAACATGGTGGTCTTGCGCCCGGCCGTCGGGCCCGTGGATCGTGTCGCGTGTCGCGATCCGGTATGTGCAAACCGAATAAAAGAATCGCATCGCGAAGCGGAAATCAAGGGCAAATGCGCGCATGCCCTTGGGAATCGCTTCAGGAAAGGTTAGGTTATTCCTCGAGGCGTTGCTGCACCGCACCTGCGGGGGAAGCGATAGTCCCCGGCCGGAGTCGTCTATCCGACCCCGTTGACCTCGCCTCCTGGTCAAGGCCGCGATCGGTCGCCCGTGCGGCTGTTTCGTGCTTTCCTTGCGAATCGGCAGTGGACGGGGGGGCCCTCCTGGATGGTTCGGCTTCTGGTGAGCGTGCGTGACGCAACCGAAGCGATCTCCGCCATCCAGGGCGGCGCCGATATCGTCGACGTCAAGGAGCCGAACCGGGGCCCGCTGGGGCGCCCTGAGGCAAGTGCCGTTGAACAGGTGCTCCGCGCCGTGGCGGGGCGCCGCCAGGTCACCGCCGCCCTGGGCGAGCTGATCGAAACCAGCCAGACCGCGGGACATGAGCTGCCGGCTGGGTTGGCAATGGTCAAGCTCGGGCTTGCACGATGCGGGACGCACCTCGACTGGCCGCAGCGTTGGGCGGCCGCGCTGGCAGGCCTCCCCGCCTCGTGCCAGCGCGTGGCGGTGGCGTATGCCGACTGGCGATCGGCCGGCGCTCCCAGTCCCGGGGAAGTGCTGGAGCGGACCGATTCCACGTGCGCCCGGGCGCTGCTCGTGGACACGTTCGACAAGACCGAAGGCGATCTGTTCCGCTGGCTCGACCCCCGTGCGCTATCGGTTCTCGTGCGACGGGCGAAGCTCGAAGGGCTGATGGTCGCGGTGGCCGGGTCTCTGTCGTCCGGGACCATCCCCGTCGCGTGCCATGCGGGCGCGGACGTGGTGGCCGTGCGCGGGGCCGCATGCGTGGGCGGCCGCCTCGGGAGCGTCGATGCCGGACAGGTTCGCGGCCTGCGATCGCTGCTCGATGAACACAATTCTCACTGAACTTGCAGAATTGCTTGACAATCGCGCTCAAACCCCTAAACTATCGATTCTAGGTGTTGTCGAACAGCCCGGAAGTCGGGATTCGCAGGCTCCTGTGCGCATCCGGGCGGGAGGCCGGTTCCGGCCGTGTTGTATCTCGTGAACGCAAGGAGCGACGAGGTGCCGAGCTCCATTCTGGAGGCCATCAAGTTGGGGTTCTGGGACTTCGAACCCCCGGAGGTGGAATGCGGGAACTATGACGCCACCGACGCGATGCCCGGCACCAAGGCCAAGCTTGAGGTGATGGCGGCCCGCGTCCAGGCGGGTCTGCCGATCTGGCACCCCTCGGACCGCGACGACATGGAGTCCGATCCCCCGCCCGATCTCCATCCGGTGCGGGTGAAGCCTCGCTAGTGTAGTGTTTCAGGCTGTTGGTGCTTTATCGAGGGCTGCGCG
>CAYSUS010000199.1:0-7196 GCA_964434165.1 uncultured Pirellulales bacterium | reverse complement strand
GCCGACGCGGCGTCGCACCCCGCCAGGCTAGCACCCGGGCCGCCCGGCGTCAATGAGATGATGCCTGTCCTTTATGGTTCTGAGTACGATGATGCCTGTCGTTTTTGCTGTTTGCTCGGCGACGTCCCGCTCGTGGCGGCCGTCGATATCGCCGCGGGCAAGTTGGGCGCCCTGCACGTCGATCCGGTGCTGAAGATCCCCAAGGACTCCAGCGTGTTCTCGGCCGGCGATGCGGGATATTGGGACCCGGACCAATGGGATGATGCCTGTCCTTTCTGCGTTTCTGCGGTGCGTTCTGCGATGTTCTCGCTCCGCGCGTCCGTCGCGTCCACTGTGCTACGACCAGCCGGCCCGGCTCGCCCGGCTTTGGCTTCGCCGGCCTCTGTACGGCGGCCCCCGACTGCTGGCTCAAGAGGCGTGGGGCGGGCGTCCGCCCCGTGCTTCGCTGGACGCACGGCTCGAGCCTCGGCTCGCCAGTGCGACAGCCGTGGCAGGTCTAGGGTGGCCCTCCCGCACGCCCGAGTGCACGCCCGGCCCGCTTCGAGTATAATGGCTCCCATCGCAACGAGCCGTATTGCAGCCAGCGTCCTACCTTTCCTCACCCTCCACAAGGAGTCCTGCCGATGACCGCCTCGCGCAGATCGACCGCCGGCCGGCCCACGGTCACCCGACGTGAAGCCCTGAAGACGACGATGGCCCTGGGGGCCGGGTTGACGATCCTCCCCAGCGGCGTGTTGGGGGCCAATCCGCCGAGCAACAAGCTGAATGTCGCCCTGATCGGCACCTGGGGCCGGGCCCGGGCCCACTTCAACGCCGTGAAGAACGAGAACGTCGTCGCCCTGTGCGACGTCAACGAGCAGAACCTCGCCAAGGCGGCCGAGACGTTCCCCGGCGCGAAGCACTACGTCGACTGGCGCGAGTGCCTGGAGCAGAAGGATATCAACGCCGTCGTATGCAGCACGACGGACCACACCCACGCCTTCATCGCCTGCTGGGCCATCAACCGCGACATGCACGTGTATCTGGAGAAGCCGCTGGGCAACTCCGTGGAAGAGGTCCGCGTGGCCCGCGCGAAGTGGCTCGCCAAGAAGGACAAGCTCGCCACGCAGGTCGGCACCCAGCGGCACGCCAATCCCAACTTCGACCGCGTGCGCGAGGCGATCCTCGACGGGGCCGTGGGAACCCTGAAGCACGTGCACGCGTGGGGCGATCGCGAGCTGCGCCGGCCCGGCTACCTGCCACCCAAAGGCGAGCCGCCGAAGCACTTGCACTACGATCTTTGGATCGGCCCCTCGCCGATGCACCCCTACAACCCGGGCTACTTCGGCGGCTGCCTGGCCTGGAACATGTACTGGGACTTCGGCAGCGGCCAGATCGGCGACATGGGAAGCCACACGATGGACCTGGCCTGGTACCCCATCGACGCGACGCTGCCCACCTCGGCCGAGGCCTTCGGCGAGCCGTTCAATCCCGAGGTGACGCCCGTGGACCTCACCGCCACCTTCGAGCATCCCGCCAACGACTGGCGCCCGCCGATCAAGGTCACCTGGTACCAGGGGGCGCACGGCAAGGCGATGAAGAAAAAGGACCCCAACGGCAACGGCCACGGCGCGCTGTTCGTGGGCGACAAGGCCAAGCTGGCGGCGGGCTTCGGCAACCACAAGCTCCTGCCGCTGGAGGAAGGCGGCAGCCTCGACCACTACAAGCCGCGCCCCGAATCGGAGCAGATCCCGCGCATGGGCGGGTTCCAGGAGCAGTGGATTAACGCCTGCAAGGGCGACCTGAAGTGCGCCTGCGACTTCAAGTACAGCGGCGACGCCCTCGAGCAGATGCTCTTGGGCCTGGTCGCCTACCGCGTCGGCGAGAAGCTGGACTACGACGGCAAGGCCGGCCGCGTGACCAACAACGACGAGGCGAACGCGCTGCTCAGCCGCGAGTACCGCAAGGGCTGGGTCCTGGACGGGTGATCGCACCGCGCCGCCAGGGTGGACCCGTCCGTTAGCAGTCTCCCTGCGCCCCTCCCCTGCCCTCGTGAAGAGGGCTGGGCGAGGGGCGGGGTCGCGGGTCTTTTCTCGCCTACGCGTGGGTTGCATGAACCGGCTGTTCGGAGAGAAGACTCCCGACCCCCCTTTCCTTCGACTCTCGGCCCGAGCACTCGATTATGACACGACTTGCGCGCCTTCTGAGCCTCGTCGCGCTGGCCCTTCTCACGTCGGCCGCGCCCGTCACGGCCGACGACCGGCCCAACATCCTCTTGGTCACGGCCGATGACCTGGGCAATCAGTTGTCGTGCTACGGCGATACGCGCCTGGCCACCCCGCACCTGGACCGGCTGGCCGCCGAGGGCGTGCGGTTCACCCGGGCGTACGTGGCCCAGTCGTCGTGCAGCTCGTCCCGCGCGGCCCTGTTGACCGGCCTCTACCCGCACCAGAACGGACAGTACGGCCTCTCGCACCTGGGCTTTCGCATGCACCCGGGCAACCGGAACCTCGTGGCCATGCTCAAGAAGGCCGGCTACTGGACGGGCATCGTGGGCAAGCTCCACGTGGAGCCGGCCGGGGAGTTCCCCTTCGACTGGAAACCGGAAGGCAAAGGCACCAGCGCCGGACCCACACGCGACGTGCGCTGGGTGGCCAAGCAGGCGCGGGAGTTCTTCGCCTCGAGCGGGAAGTCGGGCGGGCCGCGGCTGCTGTACGTCAACTACTTCGACCCGCACGGGCCGTACTTCCCCGAGGTGGCCCAGGTGGCCGGCCTGCCCGAAAAGCCTCTCGACCCGGAGAGCATCGAACCGCTGCCCATGGGGCGCAACCCCCAGGCCGCGCGGCGACTGACCGCGCTGTTCTACGACTGCGTCGCCCGGGTGGATCTGGGCATGGGCATGCTCCTCGACGAGCTGAAGGCCGCGGGGCTGGCCGAAAACACCCTGGTGATCTTCCTCGGCGACAACGGAGCCCCCGTGCGCCGCGGCAAGACGAGCAGCTACGAGCGGGGCGTGCAGGTGCCGCTTCTGATCCGCTGGCCGGGCAAGGCCAGGCCGGGCGAGGTCCGCGACGAGCTGGTCTCGGCCGTGGACGTGATGCCCACGGTGCTTCTGGCTGCGGGCGTGGCCGTGCCCGAAGAGCTGGCGGGCCGGGCCTTGCAGCCGCTGCTGTCCGCAGAGGCGTCGCCCGAGTGGCGCCGCTACCTGTTCACCGAGATGAGCTTCCACACGGCCAATCACTACAAGCCGCAGCGCTCCGTGCGCGACGACCGCTACAAGCTGCTGTTGAACCTGGCCCCGCGGGGCGAACAGGCCGCGGTCGAGCTGTTCGATTTGAAAAGCGACCCGGGCGAGACGAAGAACCTGGCCGACGATCCGAGCTGCGCCGAGCATCGCCAGCGGCTCACGGCCGCGCTGCGCGCGTGGCAGAAAGACACCGGTGACCCGCTGGCCGACCCCGCGCGGGCCAGTCGCTGGAAGCAGGTGGCCGACAAGTGGGAGGCCACGGCCCCGCGCCGGGGCAAGGGCCCCTATCCCGACGTCGCCCGCGTGCCGGAGGGGGAGCTGAAGCTGCTGGAGTGAGGGGCAGGCGAGTACCAGGGCTTTCGCCCCGATATGTTGACGTTCGCCGCTTCCGGGGCTGAAGCGCTGGAATTCGCGCCTCTTCACCCCCGCGGCGCGTCAGGTGAACGTCACCAGCAGCCAGATGATGAAGCCCCACACGGATGCGGTAATGAGCACGCAGACGGAGAGCCGCGCGGCCAGGGGTATCTCGCGGCTGCCGGCGATCTTCAGGCAGGCCGAGCCGGCCATGCCACCCAGCGCGCCCCACAGGGCCCCGCCCCGCGTGGCGACGAGGATCGCCATGCAGGCGACGAAGAAGATCCATCCCCACCAGGTCGATTCGACCTTCTTCTCGTCCTCGTCGTCTTCCTTGTCCGGGTTCCTCTTGGGAACGACGACCTTGGTCTTGCGCCGCTTGCCGGTGCGCAGGTCGTGGCCGCAGGCCATGCAGAGCACCGTGCCCGGCGCCATCTCGGCTCCGCATCCCGGGCAGGGCCCGCCGGGGCTCGCCAGCGCGGGCGCCGCAGCGCCCGGCTGCGGGGCGGCCGCGAGCAGCTCGGCGGAGTACACCGAGGGAATGGTCGCCGCGGCGGTCGATTCCTCGGCGGCGCGGTCGGCGGGGCCCGCCGGCGCGGCGACTTCCGGGAAGTGCGGCGCCGGGATCTGAACCACGTTGCCGCAGCGGCTGCACCGTGCCCGTTTGCCGGCGTCCTCCTCCCGCGCGGAGAGCCTCTTCCCGCACTGGCACGCAAAGCTGATTCTCATGGTCCGCGCCTTCCGCAAGGTGCGCGGCGGCCGCGCGCGATCGACACGCGGGAAGCAACACCCCCCGGGCCGCCCCGGCGAGATCCCCTCTCGGCTGGTCAGGAAGCCCTGTTTATAGGGCGTCCGTGTAAGACTTCGGTTGGCTTTCGATCAGACTCTTATGAGGGCGCTCGCGCAGGGCGGGAGACTGGGGGGCCTGGATGGTTTCGCGCGATCTCGGGCTCGTACGACCTCGATACGCCGCGGTCTGAGGCACGACAGCAGGCGATCGCACCGCTCGGGGAATTCGTCACGGGCCCAGTGCAACCCGGGATTCCTGGGACTGAAGGCGCGGCCGGCAAACGACGGCGTCTTCGCCCGGGCGGGCTGCGCGCGGGCGGCTTGCCGCCCCCGCCCGTTCACTCCTGATGCGCCACGTACAGATCGGCGCGATCGAAATCCGCGGCCTGGCGGGTCTGGCCACCGCGGGTCTCGACGGCCGAGAGGGCGAAGCCCGAGCCGACCAGGGCGGCGGAGAACGAGGAATCGACGGTCACGAACCGCGGCTCCGAGCCGCTCCCGCCCACGTGCAGATGACCGAGCAGCTCGGTCCTGCCGCCGCCGATCGTCTTGATGACCGTGCCCTCGTCCTCGGTCTTCATGCCCAGGATCCACGCGACGCCTCCCTGGTTGAGCACCTTGGCCTGGCTGGTCGGGTCCTGGGTGGTATCTCCCTCGATGTCGAGCTGCCGGGCCCAGAGCCGCTGCCCTCTCCCCACGGTGATCGGCCCGGACGTCACGTCGGTGAGAAACACCTTGCCGGCCGGGCCGGACTCGGGGGCGAGATAACGTCCTCCAAGGAGATGGCGGAGGTGCAGTATCCTTTGCGACCTATGGGTGAAAACCACTCCGCCCGGCTCCAGCCCCTCGACGAGCACCGCCGGCGCGGCGCCCTGGGCCAGCACGACCGTTGCCTTCCGACCTTCCACGGGGTTCAGCCGCGCCTCGCAGCCGACGAAGTGCCGCACGCGCCCGCGAAGGATCAGCTCGCCCTGGATCCGCCACGTGCCGCAAGGCAGATAGACCGTGGTGGCCCCCGAGTCGATGGCCGCCTGGATTGAGGGGGAATCGTCCCATGGGTCGTCGGCCTTCCCGGACTGCCCTTGCGGGTAATGCTGCGGGCCGCGCCAGTTCTCCAGGCGCTCGTTCCACGGCACGTCCGGCGGCTCCTGGACGGGCAGGCTCAGCGACCGCGGCGGCGAACTGAAGAGCATGAACGGTCCGCCCTTGCGCCCCGGCTCCGAGCCGTTGGCGAGGAATTCGACCAGCGGGCTTTCCCGGACGGTGGGGTTGCCCCGGCCGTGGTCCAGCTCGTTGGAGACCACGGCGCTGAAGCCCCGGGCGCTGACGTCTCGCAGGAAAGCGGCCTTCTGATTGCGCACGGCCGCGGGCGGATCGCCACGGCCCGTGAAGCGCAGGTCGGCGTCGATCAGCAGGAGGCGCGACTGGCCGGGATCGCCGCGCGTGGTGGGTCCGTTGCGCACGGCGGTGACCGGCCCTTCGAAGTCCAGGCGCCGCACGAAGATCGACTGCGAGAACCCGTTGGTCCAGCCGTACTCCCGCTGGCCGCGGAGTGTGATGTGCTCGAAGGTCTGCGAGGCGGTCTGGAAGGCGCAGCGGATGCCGCGGTCGAAGCCTTCAACCGTGAGATGCTGGACCAGGAGCGGCCCGATCTCGTCGGTGTGGGCCAGGTGGAGCCCAACCGCGCCTCGCCCCTCGTGGTCGTCGCTACGAATGGTGACGCGGCGGATGCCGCCCTGGTTGCTGGCGTTGAACATCACCCCGCTTGCCTTGGGGTGGCCGGTGCCGATAGAAACGGTGAGGTGCCGCATCGCGTTGCGGAACCGCTGGGCCGGGCTGCGTCCGAACCAGATCACCGCGCCGTCGAACTCCGCGGGCACCGAGTCCGAGAGGCGCAGCACGGCCCTTCTCTCGGACTGGCCCACGAAGATGCTCCGCTTGGCCTTACCGCGCAGCTCCAGGCAGGCCCGGGTGTTGCGGAGTGGATCGCCCTCGGGGAGGTTCATGAGGGCGTCGCTGATGTCGTACTGCCCGTTGGGGAAGTAGAATACGTGGTTGCCCGAGATGTGGTCGCTGAGCGCCCGCTGGATGGCCGCCGTATCGTCGCGGCCATCGTCCGGCACGGCGCGGTACGGGGGACGGGTGACGTCGATCACCCCCGCGTCGGCAGGGTAGACGATGTTCTCGGCCGACGCCGTGCCGATCAGGCCGAGCAGGATCCAGGCAGCGGCGAGCGGTTTCATGGGGCCGGTCCCTCGATCGCGTTTTCGTATTGTCCCACACCATTTTCGCGGCCGCGCCAGGCGGAGTCCAATCGTGGCGGAACCAACTCGAGCGCGCTTCGTTTCAAGCGCGCGGCGGCATGAGCGCGGAGCGCCGCCGAGGGGGTGCCCGAATGTCGGCCCTTGAAGGCCCGCGTACGCGTAGAAGAATGGGGGGTGTGCGGCCTTGTCTGGCGGTGTGCTGGGTCGGGCGTGAAAGCCAGATTGATTCGTTTCAGGAGGCGGCAACCCTGAACCGGGCCGACCCGGCCGGGCTCGGAATTGCGCGGGACCGATCCCAGCCGTAAACCCTACCACGGATGGGCACGGTTGGAGGAGGGCCCTGGTTGTAGACCAAAGACAAACACTTACGGCAAAACCGGGGGATCGCCGCAAGTGCCTGGAGGGAAAGACGAAACGCTCGCATCGACCCGTGACCGCCCGCGCAAGCTCTGCCCTATCCGAACCGCCACGTGACCCACTATGCTGAGAAGTGTCTCTCGCTGACGCGTCGGGTTTCGCTGGTACCCTCGCTGACGCTTCGGGCTTTGACCCCCTCACCCCCT
>CAYSUS010000198.1:0-7197 GCA_964434165.1 uncultured Pirellulales bacterium | reverse complement strand
CGACCGTCCGCCGTCTCGAGCCGCTCGAGCCCGTCGCGCGCGTCGAGCAGCGCCGCCGCCGCCGCGGCCGGGCCGACCGTCTCGACCGTGAACCGCCGGTGCGCCCCCAGCCGAGCGATCACCTCCTTGATCGAGCCCGAGAGCACCAGCCGCCCGCGTTCCATGATCCCGATCGAGGTGCAGAACTCGGCCAGCTCGGTGAGGATGTGCGAGCTGATGAGCACGGTCTTGCCGCCGTCGGCCAGGGCGCGGATCATGCCGCGGACCTGGATGCGGGCGCGGGGATCGAGGCCCGCGGCGGGCTCGTCGAGCACGAGCACGGCCGGGTCGTGGATCAGCGCCCTGCCCAGGCACAGCCGCTGCTTCATCCCCTTCGAAAGGCCGTCGATCGGCTTGTCGGCCAGGACGTCCAGCCCCGTGAACGCCATCACGCGATCCACCGCGTCCTTGCGCTTGGGTCCGCGAAGCTGGTAGGAGCGGGCGAAGAAGTCGAGGTACTCCCACACGTCCACGTTGGGATACGTGCCGAAGTGGTCGGGCATAAACCCCAGGCGGCGACGCACGCGGTCGGGGTCGTCGATCACCGAGAAGCCGTCCACGAAGGCGTCGCCCGCCGTGGGCAGGTCGAGCGTGGCCAGGATCCGCATGCTCGTGGTCTTGCCGGCCCCGTTCGGGCCGATGTAGCCGAACACCTGCCCGCGACCCACGGAGAAGCACACGTCCTCTACGGCTCTCGTCCTGCCGAAGTACCGGTGCAGGTGCCGCAGCTCAAGCATGGAGTTTTCGCAGGTCATGGCGGTCCGCGTCCGGGCTAGTACTCACCGAAGATGACGTGATAGCTGGCCTCCTCGCGCGCGCCCGGGGTGCCCAGTTCGACCTGGGGCGATCGCTCGGCCAGCGCCACGTAGCTCCGCCGGGGCATCGCGCCGCCGCTGCGCGCCCCTCCCGGCCCCGCGGCCAGCAGCCGCTCCAGCCGGCTGGTGGACTGGCTGGGCGAGGGAAGCCCCGGATCGTAGACGCGTCGGTACCCGGAGAGGCGCGGTCGGCCCACGCGGAAGTAGGTGGTGTCCATGCCCGTCGGGAACTCGGGCAGGTTGGCGTTGCGGGCCTCGTGGAAGGGTCGCATCCCCTCGCCGAGTTCGACGGCCTCGGCCGACCCTGTCTTGCCCGCGCCCAGTTCGTCCATCGCGTAGTACGAGCCGTCGTCGGCGCGGAGCAGAAGGTGTTTCAAATCCGTGCCGAGGTGGTTCGAAACCTCCAAGGCCCCGTCGCCGCGGGCCGCGAACTCCAGACGCGCGTGCGTACGGCTGGAGCGAACCGTCAGATACTGGGTCGGCGTGCGCGCCGGGAGCCAGCCCGAGGCCAGCCACTGGCCGTCCTCCCAGATCAGCTCCCGGCTCCGCCCCGACTCGTCGTCGAACGCCCGGCCCGGATAGGCCTCCACGGGATAGACCGCCGTCTCGTCGGAAAACGAAAGCCCGCCGGAGGGCGTGATGCCGGCGTAGTACGACATCCGCGCCCAGCACGCGGCGCGGTTGCTGCGCTGGTCCAGAAGCGTCAGGCTGCGGACGCGGACCCGCGTGCCCAGCCCGTCGGCAAGCACGGCATAGCCGAACAGCGCCAGCGTGATCAACGCGGCGCTGACGGGGACGGTCACCACGAGTAGGTGTAGGCGCTTCCAGCGCTTCAGCAGTACGTAGTTCAGCGGGCCGATCACCAGCACGAAGAGCGTGATCAACACGCCGAACTCCACGGCGGGCACCAGGCCCACGCCGGGGATGAGGAAGTTCCAGAAATCGCGGTTCGCGCGGAACAGGGACATGCCGTGGCGCTCGCACCACTGCCACCTTTCGGAGCGCATGCTGTTGAGGACCCAGGCCCAGTGGGACGGCGTTCCGGGCAGGGGATCGCGGGCAGCCCAGGCCACGACCAGCCCCGCCTGGAGGTCGCGCAGCACGAAGGGGGCCTCCTTCGGCGCCGCGGGAAGCACGAGCGACGGCTCCGCAAGCGCGCGGCCGTCTTCCACCATCGGCGCCGGCATGGCTAGGGGTCCGTACCGGGGGCTGTAGTAGGTCGGCATACCGCGACCCGACCCATGGCTGAGCGGTTGACCGAAGGTCGCGCGATCCGGTTCGCGCCATCCGCGATCGACCGGCGGGGACTCGCGATCCCCGTGCCCCGGCGGCATTCCCAGCAGCGACTCCAAACCACCCAGGCGCGCGAACCCCTCGCCCACTCCGAAGACCCAGAGACTGCCTCCGGCGGCCGTCCACGCCATCACGGCCCGAAAGGCCTCGGGGCGGGTGCGGGCCATAACCTCCAGATCGGCCTGTCCTGCGCAGATCACGTCGAAGCTCGTGTATTCGATCCATCGCTCGGGGAGCTGTCCGGCCGGCAGGTTCATGGCCGTGGGCAGTTGCCCGCCCAGGCCCCGGGGGGGGGTCGAAATGGGCGACATGCCGGCGCTGGCCAGGAACTGCACGTACTGTTGGACCGGCAGCGAGGAGGCCAAGGATCGCGTGTTTGGGACGCGGTCGCCCACGAAGAGAATTCGGGGCAGGGCGTCCACGCTGGCGTTCCCGGGGACTACTGTGCCGGTGCGCGGCACGCAGAGGCTTGGCACCAGGGCGCCGTCCTCCACGACGTTGATCGCGTAGTTCCCCCAACTCACCGCGTTGGGCACGAGAACCGTGGCCCGGACCGGCAGAGTGCCCGACGGGATCTCGACGTCCTGCGCCACGCGAAGCGCGTGCTGCTGGCCCAGTTCGAACACCAGGATCTCAATCGTCAGCGTGCGATCCGCGGTGACCGCGGCGGTCGGCGTCAGCGCGATCCGCACAGGCCGGTAGCCCGGCCCGTCGGCCCAGCGCGTCTCGACGTGCATCACCAGCCCCGCCCCGGCCAGGCGATGCGAAGCGGCGGTCTGAGCGCGGAGGGGCGCGACGGAGGCGCAGGCGAGCGCCGCGGCAAGCAGGCCCACCAGCCCGCGATTCAACGCGCCGGACGGACCGGCGCCCAGCGCTCGCGCGGCGCGGTGGAGCATGTTTCCGGCGCGGCTCATGGCGTCATGACCAGCTTGACGAGAGGAGTGGGTCGCCTCTTGCCTTCCGACGCACGACGGTCTCACAGGTTCGCTAACCGCCAGGCGTTTGGAAAGGGCTGCCCGCCGCGACCCGACTCGGTGCTGCCTCGGCCGGCTGTTGCTCCGGGCCGAAGGGCGAGCGGCCTTTGCCGGCGGCCCCCTCCAGAATCGCCAGAAGCCCGGCCACCCCCCACACGATGCCGAACATGCCGACCAGGACGGCCAACAGGAGCACGGCGGCCAGCACGCCGACCGAGAAGCCCACGGCCCACGGCGTGCCCCGCATTCCCAGGGCCACGACGGAGAAGGCCAGCGCGCAGCCGGTCGTGATCAGTAGCAGCTTTCGCAGGGAGTACTGGGGGAGGAGCTTCATGGTACGGCCATTCTATCAACCCGCCTGGACCCGGACAAACACGAAGTACGCCACCAGCACGACGGCCATCACGTACATCAGCCATTTCACGTCGCGGCCCTGACCGGCCAGCAGCTTGACCACCGGATAGGCGATGAACCCCAGGGCCAGGCCGTCGGCGATGGAGTAGGTCAGAGGGATGCCGATGACGATCAGAAACGCCGGGATCGTCTCGGCCTCGTTCGTCCAGTCCATGAGGTTCACGTTGCGGAACATCATCGACCCGATCACCACCAGGGCCGGGGCGGTGATCGGCGGGTAGCTCCCCACCAGGGCGATCACCGGGCTGAACAGCAGGGCGACCAGGAACAGCACAGCCACCACCAGCGAGGTCAGCCCCGTGCGTCCTCCCTGCGACACGCCCGACGCGCTCTCGATGAAGCTGACCACCGTGCTCGTTCCCATCGCCGCCCCGGCCACGGTGCCCACCGCGTCGGAGACCAAGGCCTGCTTGATCCTGGGAATCTGGTTGCCGCGCACGAGCCCCGCCTGTTCGGTGACGCCGATCAGCGTGCCCAGCGTGTCGAAGAGGTTCATGAACAGGAAGATCATCACAAACGGGATCATCGACCCGGCCACGGCGCGGCGGAGGTCCATCCGGAAGAGCGTGGGCGCCACGGGAGGAGGCGCCGCCACCGGGCCTCCGGTCAGGAACCTCGCTTCGGCTTGGGCCAGCCCGTCGAGCTTGGCCCACTCCTCGGCGGCGGCCTGCTGCTCCGACGTCGCCGGCGTGCCGTCGGTCGGTGATTCCGGGCGCGGGTAGGAGTGCAAAAGAACCAGGGCCAGGACGGTCGCCGCCAGGATGCCCCAGAGGATCGCCCCGCGCACGCGCTTCGCGTGCAGGCCCGCGGTCACCAGCAGGCCGAAGAAGAACACCATCAGGTCGGGCGTGGCGAAGCGGGGATTCATCTTCACCAGCGTCCCCGGGTTGGCGATCACCAGCGAGCCGTTCTCCAGGCCGATGAAGGCGATGAACAGCCCGATGCCCACGGCGATCCCGTGACGCATCGTGGGGCTGATCGCATCGAGCAGCATCTCCCGTACGCCCAACAGCGAGAGCACGAGGAAAAGCACGCCGGAAAGGAAGATCACCCCGAGGGCAACCTGCCACGGCGTGGTCGCGTCGGGCTCGAGCGCGCCGGACGCGACCTGCGCCTTGATCATCGCGCCGGCCGCCGGGATCAGGGTGAGGACGAAGAAGAAATTCTCGCCCATGCCCGGCGCCTGCGCGATAGGGAGCCTCGCATAGAGGGCCATGATGGCCGTGGCCAGGGCCGCGCCCAGGCAGGTGGCCGTGGTCACGGCGCCGAAGTCCATGCCCGTGTCCCTCTCGAACATGCGGCCCGAGAGCACGGCCGGCTGCACGAAGATGATGTAGGCCATGGTGAGGAAGGTCGTCACCCCGGCCAACACTTCGGTGCGGGCGTTCGTACCGTGCTTGGAGAGCTCGAAGTAGCGTTCCAACATCGGAGGGTGTCTCCGCAACGTCGATTGGTCAGGGGCCAGCCGTTCTTTTGGTGGATGTTGGCCCGAAACGGCTCATCGCACAAGGGGGGGCTGCCTCCCTCCGCAAAACGCGGCTTTGCCGTCACAACCCTTTCGTATAAGATGACTTCGGTCATGAGAGCCTATCGCGAAGACAGCATCGATCCGCCCGCGGCGCCGGCCTGCTCGCCGCCCGAAGTGATCGTGGCCGAGGTGGTGGACAGGCCCGGGCCCCCGCAGCCCGCGGCCCTGCCGCCGCGGCCTCGCGTGGTGCTGCCGCTATGCCTGTTTCTGGCCACGTGTGCCAGCACGATGTTCTGCGGGTTCGGTTGGTATCGGATGCCGGAAGGGCCGGTCTCGGGCATTACCGTGCTCCTCGGTCTGCTTCAGGCCGGAGCCACGTACGCCGTGCCCGTGATGCTGATCCTGGTCTTCCACGAGGCCGGCCACTACATCCAGGCGCGGCGCTACGGCGTGCAGGCCAGCCTGCCGTACTTCATTCCCATGCCCTTCTCGCCCATCGGGACCTTGGGGGCGGTGATCGCCATGGACGCCCAGGTCCGCGACCGCAGGGCCCTGTTCGACATCGGTATCACGGGTCCCCTGGCGGGGCTGGTGCCTACTATGGTCTTCCTGGTCTGGGGATTGCACCTCTCGGAATACGGCGTGCCGCGGCCCGGCTCCCTCCTGTTCGGCGACCCCCTGATCTTCCGTTTCTTCGCCGAATGGATCCGCGGACCCGCGCCCCCGGGTCACGAGGTGATGGTCCATCCCTTCGGCTTTGCGGCCTGGGTCGGACTCCTGATCACCTCGCTGAACCTCCTGCCAGTGGGACAGCTCGACGGCGGGCACGTGCTCTACGCCCTATTGCGGAATCGGGCGGCGACGGTGGCCTCGGTGATTCTTGCCGGAGTCACCGCGGCCGTGATCTACGGCACGATCCGCCACGGCTATCCCCAGTGGCTGCTGATGCTCTTCCTGCTGTTTCTCATGGGGCCGGCGCACCCGCCCACGGGCAACGATCACGCGCGTCTCGGGCCGGTCCGCGTGGTGCTGGGGTGGCTGACGCTCGCGTTCATCTTCGTGGGCCTGACGCCCACGCCGATCATCCTGCCGAGCGGTTAGCTGCCGGGCGCAGACTTCCAAAGTCTCAAAGTCTTCGGAAGTCGGGAGGATCGGGCGTCCGTCACGCTTGGGGCAGCTCAAAGCCCTTGCGCCTTGGGCGGTCGAGATACTGGTTCGCGTCGTCGTCGCCCGGGAAGACCTCCGTCTCCGGGTCCCAGCGCAAGGGGCGTCCGACCCAGCGGGCGATATTGCCCAGGTGGCAGACCACGGCCGAGCGATGCCCGATCTCCACGTCGGCGATCGGTCTCTGCCGGGTCTTGATGCACTGAAACCAGTTGGCCAGGTGGTTGTCGCTGACCGGCAGGCGGATCTTGAGTTCCTCGGGCGGCGTCCTGGCCAGCTCCGGCGGATTGCTGTCCACGCGGTTGTTGCCGATGCGGATCTTGCCCTTCTCGCCGATGAACACGCCCCCCGCGGCCGGCTCGCCCGGCTCCAAGCGAAGCTCGATCCCGTTGGCGTACTTCATGGTCACGCGCCGGCTCTCGCTGGTGGCGCGGTTGCCGCGCCCCAGCGACTCGGGCTTGTCGTACACGACCGGCTCGAGCTTTCCCCCTTCGGCCGCTATCTCCACCGGCCCGGTGTGGTCCATGTCCAGGGCCCACTGCACCTGGTCGAAGCCGTGCGCCCCGGTGCCGGTCATCTCGCCGCCCGAGTAGGGACGCAGCGAGATCCAGCCCGGGCGCGACCGCTGGATGTAGATGTCCTCGTGGAACGGCACGAGATCGGTGCATCCGCACCAGGCGTCCCAGTCGAGCCCCTCGGGGGCGGCCTGGCCCGGGAACCGGGCTTCCCACGGGCTGGGGTAGTTGAGGATCAGCACGGTGTGGATCCGCCCGGCCACCCCGTTGCGCACGAGCGCGCAGCCCAGGCGGTGCCCGGCCATCGACCGCCGCTGGCTGCCGGTCTGCAGCACGCGCCCGTGCTTGCGCACGGCCTCGACCAACACGCGCCCCTCGTGGACGGTCAGCGACAAGGGCTTCTCCAGGTAGATGTCCTTGTGGGCCAGGCAGGCGTGGATCGCCGGGCGCACGTGCCAGTGGTCGGGTGTGGCGATGACCACCGCGTCCACGTCCCGGGCCTCGAGCATCTTCCG
>CAYSUS010000197.1:0-7242 GCA_964434165.1 uncultured Pirellulales bacterium | reverse complement strand
CAGCCATCTCATCTGGCAGGGCGTCGATCCGGTGGAGTTCATCCGCCGCTTCGCCGACCGCATCTACCACGTCCACATGAAGGACGCCATCGTCACGCTCGACGGGCGCACCGGCATCCTCTCCAGCCACCTCAACTTCGGCGACCCGCGCCGCGGCTGGGACTTCCGCTCGCTGGGGCACGGCGGCGTGAAGTTCGGCGAGATCATCCGCGCCCTGAACGACTGCAACTACCAGGGCCCGCTCTCCGTGGAATGGGAAGACAGCGGCATGGACCGCGAGCACGGCGCGCGCGAGGCCTGCGAGTTCGTGCGCCGCGTGGACTTCGCCCCCAGCGGCCGGGCCTTCGACTCGGCCTTCGACAAGGAAGAGCAGAAGTAGTGGTTCGTGGCTAGGCTTTCGATCTCCCCTCTCCCGCGCGGGAGAGGGGTCGGGGGTGAGGACGCCAGGCCCGTGCCGTTTCTCCTGCGCGTCACGCGCCCCCGGCGCGGCCGCCCGACCTGCGCAAGCGCCGCGGTCAGCGACCCTTGGGCTTCGGCTTCCACTCCCGCAGCGGCCAGTGCTCCGACTCGGTCCGCGCGGTCTTCAGGTAGGCTTCGATTCTGGCGACCACCTCCGGGTGCTGGGCGGCCACGTCGTGGGCCTCGGCCACGTCGGTCTCGAGGTCGAACAGCTCGATCGGGCCCGGGATCCGCTCGCGCACGGCCTTCCAGTGGCCCATGCGCACGGCCTGGCTCGATCCGCGGCCCTCGTGGAACTCCCAGTACATGAACTCGTGCCGCTTCTGCTCGCCGCAGCCCAGGAGGGTGGGCACGATGGAGATGCCGTCGAGCCCCTCCGGCGGCTCGACGCCGGCCAGGTCCGCGGCGGTGGGAAGCAGGTCGGCGAAGTACCACGGCAGATCGCTGACCGCGCCGGCCTTGACGCGCCCGGGCCAGCGCACGATGCCCGGCACGCGGATCCCGCCGTCGTGGAGCGATCGCTTGATGCCCTGCAAGGGTCCGTTGGAGTCCTGGAAGTCGGGGTTGTTGCCGCCTTCGCGGTGCGGGCCGTTGTCGCTGGTGAAGAACACGATCGTCCGCTCGTCGAGGCCCAGCTCCCTGAGCCTGGCCAGGAGCCGGCCGATGTCGCGGTCCATGCGGGTGATCATGGCCGCGTGGCCCTTCTGCGGCTCGGGCCAATCCATCTCGGCATACTGGCCGTAGTCGGGCACCTCCATGCCTTGCTTGCCCGCCTCGTTGTTGGCGTGTGGGATGGTCAGGGCCAGGTAGAGGAAGAACGTGTCGCCCTTGTGCTTCTGGACGAACTGGAGGGCCTCCTCGGCGCAGAGGTCATGCGAGTAATCGACCTTCTTGGTGGCCACGCCGCCGTGCTCCCTGGCGTAGCCCTTCTCCGGCCGTTTGACCTCGTTGCGCAAGGGGACCTTCTCGGTGTTGCGCCAGAGAAACTCGGGGTAGTAGTTGTGGGCGTGGACCTGGTTGAGATAGCCGAAGAAGTAGTCGAAGCCCTGGCGCGTGGGGATGCCGGTCGAGCCGGCCTCGCCGAGTCCCCACTTGCCGACCAGGCCGGTTTGGTACCCGGCCCGCTTGAGCACCTCCGCGACGGTCACGTCCTCGGGCTCGAGGGGCACCGTGGCATTGCCGCGGATTCGCGTGTGGCCCGTGTGCAGGCCAGTCATCAGCACGCTCCGCGACGGGGCGCAGACCGTGCTGCCGGCGTAGCAGTCGGTGAACCGCATGCCCTCGGCCGCCATGCGGTCGAGGCAGGGCGTCTTGATGGCCTTCTGGCCGTAGCAGCCCAGATCGCCGTAGCCGAGGTCGTCGGCCATGATGAAGATGATGTTGGGCTTCTGTTTGGGCTTTTCGGCCAGGGCGGGCGCACTGGCCGCCACGGCGACAAGGGCGGCGGACAAGGCAAGGACGGACCATCGCATGGGAAGCTCCTCTCGTGGATCGCGTAGAACGGCGTGGGCGCGGCTCGGGCGGGCTCGCCCCGTGGAGGTCCCTATGGTAACCTGCGGTGGCCTGCACTGCACGCGCGAAGGCCACCGGCGTTTGGCCCGCGTGTCCTGGTTCCCACGTAGAGCGTGGGACCGAGGGGGATGAGGGTCAACATGATCGCTTGAGGATACCGAATGACACCTGAGCTAGTCGTTGACGCCCGGGCGCAACTGGGCGAGGGGCCCTGCTGGCAGGCCCGCACGGGACGCCTGATGTGGGTCGATATCGAAGGGGGCAAGCTCCACGTCCACGATCCGGAGGGCGAGCCCGACGCGGTCTATGAGGTGGGCATGCGCGTGGGCGCGGCCGTGCCGCGAATTGCCGGCGGGCTGCTCCTGGCCACCGAGCAAGGCTTTCAGGCCTTCGATCTCGACGCCCGTCGCCTGGAGCTGGTGGCCGATCCCGAGAGCCACCTGCCCGACAACCGCTTCAACGACGGCAAGTGCGATCCGCGCGGCCGGTTCTGGGCGGGCACGATGAGCATGACGCGGCAGCCGAGGACGGCCTCGCTGTACGTGCTCGAGCCGGGCGGCTCGGTCCGCCGCGTGCTGGAGGGCGTGACCACCTCGAACGGCCTGGACTGGACCGAGGACGGCAAGACGATGTATTACATCGACACGCCCACGCTCCAGGTCGCCGCGTTCGACTACGACGAGGAGCAGGGCACGATCGCCGGCCGCCGCGTGGTGGTGCAATTCCCCGACGGCATCGGCCGGCCCGACGGCATGACCCTCGACCGCGAGGGCATGCTCTGGGTCGCGCACTGGTCGGGCGGGCGCGTCAGCCGGTGGGACCCCGCTGGCGGACGGATGCTCGCCGAGGTGAAGCTCCCGGCCACGAACGTCACCTCCTGCGCGTTCGGCGGGCCGGATCTCGACCGGCTCTACATCACGACGGCCCGGCACCGGCTCGACGAGGAGACCCTCGCGCGCGAGCCACACGCGGGCGGGCTGTTCGCGATCGAGCCGGGCGTGGCCGGGCGGCCGTCGTACGAGTTCGCCGGATAGGGAGACGCCTCCAGGTGCGCGTGCCGAGCGACTTCGAGGGTCTTCCCCAGCGATCACAGCGCGCCCGGCTGGATGATCTGACCGCCGGAATCGAGCTCGAAGTCGAAGGTCTCCTGGGTACCGTCCACCTCGCGCACCAGCTCGGTGTTGAGGTTGAACCGGGCGGGGACGCGCTCGGGGATGGTGGGGATGGGCGGGTCGGCCTCGGGCTTGCCCTCGCGGCCGGTCGTGATCCGCACCTCGTACGTGCCGGCCGGCACGCCCTCCTGGCCCGTCACGTACTCCAGCTCGTAGCGGCCTTCTGAGTCCGTCATGGCCGAGGCCGCCCGGCCCTCGGGGTCCTTGGGGATGAAGAACACCAAGGCGTCGGGCAGGGCGTGGCCGTCGAGCGTCACCCGGCCGCGGACCGGGTAGCACGTCTCCCCGCCGCCGCAGCCGGCGAGGACGACGAGCAAAGAGAGGAGTCCGCCCGGGGTCTTGAGCAATGCCGCGGTCATCCTGGTGTGTTCCTCGGTGTGGGGTTTGACATCTGCCCGACGGGGCTCGACAATGCGTCCCGCCGCCTCGCACGACACGCCGCGGGGCCGTCACGTCCCATCCGCATAAGGAGCCGCACCATGCCAAGCGAAGACGAGCCGGCGGGCGCGGAAGGCGCTGAGGTCAATACTCGTCCGCGCTGACCAGTTCCCCGCCCGCCCGCGTCAATAGCGCCGCATAGACGCGGATGGCGATCGTCTCCGAGAGGAAGTGCACGCTCCCATCGGCGAACGCCGCGACCGCCCCGCCGGGATGGAAGCCGAAGGCCTCGTTGTTGTTCGTGCAGTTGATCGCGCACGGACCGGGACAGCGGAGGCCGTCGGCGGTGAACCCGTGCAGCGGGATGGCCATGTCGGGATTGGCCCAACCCGCCCCGCGGACCTTGCCGCCGGAGACGTTGTAGTTGCCGCAATGGTTGTTGTTCTCGTCGGGGCCGCGGCCCTTGCCGGTCCAGTGGTGGGGCCGGCCGGCGTCCTCGATCACGGCGATCGTGTTGGACGACCCGTCGCGGACCTCCATCATGGCCGTGGCGTAATTGGGGCGCAACAGTCCGTGGGTCAGTTCCGTCTCCGGCACCAGGCCGGCCTTGATCAGGTCGCCCGAGATCCCGGTCGGCACCGAGTAATCGCTGGTGGCCGCGGTCTTGCCGCCGCCGATCTTGTCCAGGTTGTCGTCGCCGCCGGGCGTGGAGGGGCATCGCACGACGCTCAGGTTCACGTTGACCCACTCCTGATTGTCGTCGTGGTTCCAATGCAGGTCCCAGCGGTAGTGGTCGGCCAGGGACTGCTGCTCCAGGTAGGGAAACAGGAACGGCACCCACGTGTGGCGTCTGGGGCTGCTCACCGTGGCCGGCGGGAACACGCCGAGCGCGGACTCGTAGTTGGCCAGGCCCAGTCCGAGTTGCTTCAGGTTGTTCATGCACTCGGCGCGCCGCGCGGCCTCGCGCGCGGCCTGCACCGCGGGCAGCAGCAGGGAGATGAGTATCCCGATGATCGTAATGACCACCAGCAGCTCGACGAGAGTAAAACCGGGCCGGCGCTTTCGCATCGTCCTCTCCTCAAGCTGAAAGGAGTTCGACCGAAGTCCCCGGGGGCGCCAGCGCGCCCCGCAGATGCCTCACGCTCCGTCCGACGCCAGCGGGGGATGGCCTCTCGTTCCCCATCAAGACGAGTCCGCCCGGTGCCATGATTATGCCGCGTCACGGCGACCGCTGCAAGCCTTTTGGGGGGGCGGGAGAAAGCAGCTTCTCCGAAGAGAAGCACCCCACCCTCGAAGTGTTGATCATCGCCATCGAAGGGGGCGTGCCAGGGGACGCCACAGAGGCAGGGCGTTTGCGAAGGCGTCACGAGGGTTCCTGGCGGGCTTCTCGCGGACTAGGTGCCCAGGCCTGTTCCTCCGTGCCCCCCTGGCGATTGCCCCGCTCGCACTGTAGGGCGATCGTACCGCCGGATCTCCGCTCCAGCGACGGGTGGCGTGCTGTGCGCGGGGAAGTTGATGTCCGGGGCCTACCTTGCTTACGGTTCGGGTTTCGGTGGCGAAGCGTCCCTCGCGGCCCGCTCCCACGCAGAGCATGGGAGCGAGGGCGAAGCCGGAAGCCAACGCGTGGCCTCGGGGCGCCGTGTCGGGTATAACTGGCGCCGCGGCAACACCCCCACGATCCGGGAGACGGCCCGATGCCTACCGTCGCTCTTGTCGGCGCGCTGGATACCAAGGGGACGGAGTACGCGTTCGTCAAGCAGTGCATCGAGGCCCGCGGGCACCGGACGCTGCTGGTGGACGTGGGCGTGCTGGGCCCGCCCCTGGTCGAGCCCGACGTCAGCCGCGAGGAGGTCGCCCGAGCCGCCGGGGCGGACATGGCCGAGCTGGCCGCGCGCCAGGACCGCGGCGAGGCCGTGGCCGCCATGGCCCGGGGCGCGGGCGAGCTGGTGCCCCAGCTCCACGCCGAGGGCCGCTTCGACGCCGTCATGGCCCTGGGCGGGGGCGGCGGCACGTCGGTCGCCTGCGCGGCGATGCGCGGGCTGCCGCTGGGCGTGCCCAAGGTGATGGTCTCGACCGTGGCGGGCGGAGACGTGTCGGGCTACGTGGGCGTGGCCGACATCGTGATGATCCCGGCCGTCGTGGACGTGGCCGGCATCAACAAGATCAGCCGCGAGGTCTTTGCCCGGGCCGCCGGCGCGGTCTCGGGCATGGTCGAGACCCAGGTGCCGCCGGGCGAGGACAAGCCGCTCGTGGCGGCCTCGATGTTCGGCAACACGACCAGGTGCATCGACGTGGCCCGCCAGGTCCTCGAGGAGGCCGGCTACGAGGTGCTCGTGTTCCACGCCACCGGCACGGGCGGCCGGACCATGGAGAACCTCGTCGCCTCGGGACGCATCAGCGGGGTGCTGGACGTGACCACCACGGAATGGGCCGACGAGCTGGTCGGCGGCGTGCTGGCGGCGGGCCCCAAGCGACTGGAGGCGGCCGCGCGGTCGGGCATTCCGGCCGTGGTCGCGCCGGGCTGTCTGGACATGGTCAATTTCTGGGCCCCCGAGACCATTCCCGAAAGGTTCTCGGGTCGCAAGTTCTACCCCCACAACCCCAACATCACGCTGATGCGGACCACCCCCGAGGAAAACCGCGAGCTGGGCCGCATCCTGGCCGAGAAGCTCAACCAGAGCACCGGGCCAGTGACCGTGCTGATACCCCGGAACGGCTTGAGCGTGATCGACGCGCCGGACGGGCCGTTCTGGTGGCCGGAGGCGGACCGGGCCCTGTTCGACGCGCTTCAGGCCGGGCTGCGCCCCGACATCCCCGTGGTCGAGATGGACTGCAATATCAACGACCCGGAATTCGCAAAGCGGTGTGCCGCGGCGCTGCTCGACGCGGTACAATCGGTGCGTTGATCCTGGCCGGCGCGGCCGGTCGGTTCGACGCGGCAAGTGAGTTCTTCCGGGCACGCCCAGTCGCTGAAGGAGCCGCCGATGCAGGTGACCGTGGAACTGCCGAAAGCCCTGTCCGTGCGCGACGAGCACGAGTTCTATCCCGTCCAGCACCTGTTGGCCCGGCTCAATCCCCAGCTTCGCGTCGTTCAGGTGGCGACCGGCAAGCACGTCAACGGGGGATGCACCGTGTGCTGGGGCCTGGTGTATGCCGAAGGGCAGAACGTCACCCAGCAGCAGCTCGAAACCGCCCTGCGCGAGGCAGGGTACGACTTCGCCCACAACGTGCTGGTGCAAGCATGCGGTCCGTGGACCGACCCGGGCGACCGCGCCGAGTAGATGTGGGCCGGGGCTTGGAAGGCGGCCGTGAGCAAGAGCGTTCGCTTTCGAGCCTCGATTCCGCGCCAGGGGGCGCCGGCCGTTCAACCGAGCCGCCAACGCCGTGGCGCGTGCAGTTCTCGATCGCCGGCCTGCTGATCGCGACCACGCTCGCCGCGGTTGCGCTTTCGGCGGCCGCCACGCTGGGCAAGTTGCAGGAGGCCCTCGCGGTCGTCTTCGGGGTGCTGGTCGCTGGCGTGATTGCGGCCCTCTTGATGGCTCCGATCCTGGCCATGCTCCTCTGGCTGCATCTTCGAACGGGGCGCTCGTGGCAACGAGCCGTGCCGCCCGGCGGCTCCCTGATCATGACGGCGACGCTTGCCGGGTTGGCCGCGCTGGGCCTGAGCCGGGCGCTGGGGGCGCCGTGGGCAGACGGACTGCTGATTTCCCTGGGCGCCTTC
>CAYSUS010000196.1:0-7295 GCA_964434165.1 uncultured Pirellulales bacterium | reverse complement strand
AACATGTTCGTGGTCACGATCACGTCGTAGTACTCCGGGTTCTTGACCATCCACATGCAGCAGGCATCGACGTGGTTGTAGTCGGTCTTCACGTCGGGGTACTCCGTGGCCACTTCGTCGAAGACGCGCTGCCAGAGGTCGTGCCCGTAGGTCAGCACGTTGGTCTTGGCCACGAGGGTGAGCATCTTCTTGCGGTTGCGCTTGCGCGTGTACTCGAAGGCCCAGCGGATGCAGCGCTCGCAGCCCTTTCGGGTATAGACGGCCGACTGGATGGCCACCTCGTCGGGCGTGCCCTTCTTCAGGTGCCCGCCCACGCCCGCGTACAGGTCCTCGGTGTTCTCGCGCACGACGACGAAGTCCACGTCGTCGGGCCCCTTGCCGGAGAGCGGGGTCTCCACGCCCGGGTAGAGCTTCACGGGCCGGAGGTTGATGTACTGGTCGAACTCGAAACGGAGCCGCAAGAGCAGGCCGCGCTCCAGGATGCCGGGCGCCACGTCCGGGTGCCCGACCGCCCCCAGGAGGATCGTGTCGAAGGCCTTCAGCTCTTCGACGACGCTGTCGGGCAGGATCTCGCCGCGGCTGAGATATCGATCGCCGCCCAGGTCGAAATCCTGGAACTCGACGCCGAAGCCTTCCAGGCCCGCGACCGCTTTGAGAACCTTGACGCCCTCGGCCGCCACTTCCGGGCCGGTGCCGTCACCGCCAAGTACCGCTACCTTCAGGGGATCACGCGTGCTCACAGGTCGCATTCCGGTGTGGAAAAAGGATGCCCTGGACGAGGTGCCGACCCCCGGCCGGCACCCAGATCGTGGGGTGGAAAGATGCGATTCTAGCAGCGGGCCGCGGGCGTCTCAAGGACGCGGCTTCGCGAGGGGATGCGCGCCGCGCCGCGCCGTCGGTCCAGATCCCGCGCCGGGCCTGTCGGGCCTCCTCCTCCGCGCGGCGGAAGCGGCGCTTCATGGCCTCGGAGTAGGAGAACCCGGTGCGGGCACGGGCGAGCCCCGCGCGGATGAGCTCCTCGTTGAGCATGCGGTCCTCGACCCACACATAGGCTAGAAAGCGCCCGTACTTGTCGAGCCGCTCGCGGTCGAGCTCCAGGCGGACCTCGCCGCCCGACACGAACCGCTCGGTGAACTCGGTGGCCTCGGGGCCCCAGGGCTCGACGGGGGAGTTCGGCTTGACGGTCTCCGGCGTGTCGGCGCCGATCAGCCGCACGCGGGCGCCGTTGGCCAGGAGGAGGGTGTCGCCGTCCACGACCCGTTCGACCCGGTAGATGCCCTCGGAAAGGGACGTCGGCGCCGGCTTCTGGAAGCGTCCGGCCAGACGCGCGAGAGCCGCCACGGCGGCGATCGCCACCACGGCCACGGCGAGGCGGCGGCCCAGCGCGCCTCGGGGTCGCACGTAGCGGACGCGGCGCCGCTTCATCATCGCCCTGATGCTAGGGTTTAAACACCCGCACCGTCTTGGACCGAGAGGTCCGCTGGCCGCTTTCAGTTGTTGCTGAAGTCGAGCACCTTGGCGACTTCGCGGCCGAGCGGATTCTTGACGAACTTGCGGCGGCACTCCGAGCAGAGGTCGAAGCGAAGCTCCCGGTAGACGTCCTCGCCGACGTCGTCGTCGCGGTCGGCAAGCCGTTCGAGCAAATCCTGGATCTCTTGCAGGTGGTCGCGGTCGTCTTCGTCCTCATCGACGACTTGCGGATCGAATGCCGCGGAGACCTCGATCTTGACCACGTAGCGGATCTCTTCATCCTGATCGAGCTCGCGTTTGCACAAGTCGCAACAGTATCGAATCATGGAGCCGCTCCCCAACTGAGCCGCGAACCGGCCGGACGTGGATCGAACACCCGACACGTCCCGAGCAAGTTCATCCTAATGAGAAGTCTTCTTCCGACGCAAGGCGTCCTTGGCCATTTTCCACCGTGGCGCCTGGGAACCACGTGCGCGAGGAGCACGCGCGGCGCGCGTGGCGGGGGTGGGCGCGGTGCGCTTTTTGGATCCGGCTCGAATCGCCTTGGATCCGGCTCGAATCGCCTGGCGTGCGCGGGGATCGCCCTGCCGGGTTCGCGCTGTGGTGGGGTTAAGATAGCCTATTTTCGCTGAGCCTCGGCTTCCGGGGATTCGAGCCGGCAGACTTGATGCAAGCGATTCCTCGCCATGCGGCCGCGTTCCGCGGCGCCCCGTCTGCCGAGTGGTGCGCGACTGGT
Source organism: uncultured Pirellulales bacterium (assembly GCA_964434165.1). Taxonomy (GTDB): domain Bacteria; phylum Planctomycetota; class Planctomycetia; order Pirellulales; family Thermoguttaceae; genus CAYSUS01. Next base: position 5,089 of record CAYSUS010000196.1, on the reverse strand, counting down.
GTTGCACCCTCGGCCCGTCTAGAATATAGGGCGGTTAGCGGAGTGATATCCGCTCGTCGCGCCGTGATCAAGGCATGATCGGCGGCTCTCGCGCTCTTGGCGCGCGGGTCGAAGGCTGAAGGTCTTGGACCAACCGATCACGCGGCGGTGGCGCCAGGGGAGCCTGCCCGATGGTTGGCCCAGACGGCTCAGACGCGTTGTCTTCCAGCGTCTTGGTCCTCAACCGGCTGTACATGCCCGTCCATATCATCGGGGTCCGACGGGCATTCGGTCTTCTCTACCGGGACCTGGCCGAAGTGATTCACGTTGAGGACGGCAAGTTCGCCAACTACAACTTCCCGGCCTGGCTGGAGATGAGCCAGTTGTACGCCACGGACAAGGGGCTGCACGAGGACTGGGTCCGCACGGTCCGCCTGGAGGTCATGGTCCCGCGCGTCATCCGGCTGTTGTTCTACGACCGGATGCCGCGGCACGCGTTGCGACTGAATCGCCACAGCATCTTTGCCCGCGACGAGCACCGTTGCCAGTATTGCGGGACGCGTCTGCCTGGCAGCCAGTTGAGCCTGGATCACGTGGTGCCGCGGAGCCGCGGCGGCGGGACGACGTGGGAGAACGTGGTCTGCGCGTGCCTGACGTGCAACGTGAAGAAGGGCGGGCGGACTCCGAAGGAGGCCCGCATGAAACTGATGCGCAGTCCCTTCCGCCCCAAGCGAAGCCCGTTGCTGTCGATGAAGCTCCGCAACCCCAAGTACTCGGCCTGGAAGAGCTGGATCGACACGTCCTACTGCGAGGCGGGCGTCTGATCGATCGGTCGCTCGGGGAGTCCGTTCGAGCCGGGCCGTGTCGAGCCGGGCCGTGTCGGTCCGCGCCGCATGGCTTGCCCGCGCCGCGCCGTGGCCGGAGGGCCCCTACTCCTCTTCACACAGCGGCGTCTTCTTCTCCGTGATCACCGGGCACTGGACGGACATCTCGGCGTTCAGCTCGATGTAGCTCTTCCACTCCTCCGGCACGTTCTCGTCCAGGAAGATCGCCTCGACGGGGCACTCCGGCACGCACGCCTCGCAGTCGATGCACTCGTCGGGGTGGATGTAGAGCATCGTCTGCCCCTCATAGAAACACTCCACGGGGCAGACCACCACGCAGTCGGTGTACTTGCAGTTCTCGCAAGGCTGGCACACGACGTGAGTCATGCGGAGGCTCTCCTGCTCGGGTGAGTTCAAGTCGTTGGCACGGAAGCACTTGGACGACGCGTCATCGTGCCGGCGCAGGAAATCCTATGAACGCCGGTGAAGGCTGTCAACCTGAGACGCGGCCGCGGAGGTCCCGAATTTGCCCCGTTCCAGCTTGCTTTGCTCAACGCGCCCATTTAGAATCGGTAAGAAGAGGGGGTTATCGGCGCCATGGACTCTGGCTTCGCCGCCACGAGGTCTCGCGTTCCCCTTTTCGAGGGCTGTCGATCCTCCGATGACCAGCATGACTCCGAAGCGACGCTGACAGCCGAGAAGTCGCGCTGGCTGTCCTGAGGATCAATCAAGGGCGCTGGTCGTTCACCAGGAAAGCTTCCAAGTGGCACTCTCGGAAATCGACCGCAACCTGCTCGACCGCTGCCTCCAGCGGAAGCCGAGGGCCTGGGAGGACTTCGTCGATCGCTTCATCGGCCTGGCGATCCACGTCGTCAACCACACGGCCCAGGCACGCAGCATCCGCCTGGCACCCGAGGATCGTGACGATCTCTGTGCCGAGATATTTCTCAATATCATCAAGGACGATTTCGCCATCCTGCGGCACTTCCGCGGGCAGAGCAGCCTGGCGACCTACCTGACCGTCGTCGCACGCCGGGTCGCCGTCAAGCGGATGCTGGGGTGGAAGACGACCGCCGCCCTGAGCGAGGTGGGCGCGGAGCAGTCCGTGGCGGACCGCCAGGCCAGCCCGGAACAGCGTCTTTCCAACCGCGAGGAGGTCGAGCGTCTCCTCGGCGAGCTCGAAGGGGCCGAGGCCCGCATCGTGCGCATGTACCACCTGGAAGGTAAGAGCTATCACGAGATCAGCTCCGAGGTGGGCATGTCGGAGAACAGCATCGGCCCCATTCTCAGCCGCGCCCGGCTGAAGATGCGCGACGCGGGCGTCAACCCCGCCACCAGCTAGGCTTCCAGACTTCCGAAGTCTGGAAGCCCCTCTACCGCACCTCGACGAACCGCAGCGGCGTCTCATAGGACGAGTAGAACGCGCGGTCTTCCAACCGCGGCAGGTCGTCGCCCAACAGCCCCGACAGCACGGCCCGGAAGCTGTTCACCGGCGTGATCTCGGGGTAGAGCAGCCTGCGTACCTCGGGGGGCACGCGGTAGGCGCTGAGGATCGACATCCGCTCGAAGAGCTGTTCCTCGCTCGGCTCGTCAGGCAGTCCGAGCATGTCGCTGCCGTGGTCGGCCTGGAGCAGGACGATCGCCCCGCGCCCGCTGGTCCGGTCGATGCCGTCGAGCAGCTCCAGCACCCGGCGGTTGACGTACTGCACCTGGGGGACGTAGTCCGCGGAGGTCCCTTCGTCGTCGTCCACGGGGTCGGGCCGCGGGCCGTCGCGGTCGTACAGATACGGTCCGTGCGGGCAGACGATGTGCGCGAAGACGTACATTGGCCGCTCGTCGGCCTTGGGCCGCGCGATGCTGGCCCACTGGTACTCGTCCAGGGCGATGCGGTCGGCACACGGGTCGAGGATCTTCAGACGGTGCAGGACCGGCTCGAAGAGCGTGGTGGCCAGGTAGGCGCGGAAGTAGCCGCCGTCGTGCCCGTCCGGAAACAGCTCCTCGTCGGCCAGGGCGTCCACGGGGTAGTGAATCGACCCCACGTAGCGATAGGAGTAGCCGGCCTGCTTCAGCCGGGCGACGACCGCGCTCTGCTTGCGGAGCCGGCGGAACTCCTCGTGGTGCGGCGCGTAGGCGTCGCCCAGCGGAACCGACGGCAGGTAGCACATGCTCAGCGAGGACGGGAGCGACAGGCGCGTCTGGGCGTAGTTCGCCCGGGCGCGGTCGGCCACGTAGAACCCGCGCTCGCGCAGCGCGTCGAGGAACGGCGTGTTGTCGAAGCCGTGGATCCGGCGCAGCACGTCGGCCCGGGCATAGCCGTCGAGGATGATGTAGTAGATGTCCGGAAGGTCGGCGGGCGAGGAAGGCGCTCCCCCTTCCCGGCATACGGCGGTCGGCGACGCCCCGGCGCGGGACGTCATCCACGCCTTGAGCACGGGCAGAACCCAGGCAACCTCGACGGCCAGGAAGATCACCGCGCCCACGGCCGCCAGGCGGGCGGCCCCTTCGACGAGTCTCGTCCTTCGCAACAAGAGAACCGCGACCGCAGCCGACCCGATCGCCGCCAGCCACGCCGGGACCAGCCACCGGTGCATGGGCCGCAGCGGGGCCATCACTTCGAAGGCGTGACCGTAGGCCAGCACCGCGAGCACACCCAGGAGCGTCACCAGCCAGCGACACGCCGCCCGGCGGATCACGAGCCGGGCGCCGAGATCGGCCGCTGCGGCCACGCCCAGCGCCGTCGCGAAGGTGGCCACGACCTCGCCGATGCGCGGCTCCTCGGCCAGGTTGCCCAGCCACATGCCCAGCGGCAGGGCGGCGGCGGCCAGGTAGGGGTGCAGCCGGTATGGCGGCCTGGGGCGCGAGGATTCGGCCGGGGCGTCCATGCGCAGGGCCTGGGCGAGGGGCGCGCTACTTGGGTTCTCGCGGATCGCCGCGACGCGGCAGGATCATGCCCACGGCCCGGCCGGCCAGCCCGCGGAGGAACACCAGCGAGCCGAGGGCGGCGGCCAGGAGGGCCTGCAAGAGAAGGGTTCCCGAGCCCGGATCGATGTAGGCCAGGATCAAGGCGGCCGGCATGTCGAGCACCTCCGTGTGCCAACCAAGGCTGGAAGTCCAGTCGCGGCGACGAGATATACACGATTCGGCCCATGGGGAGAAGCCCAGATGGGGCTACTTGCTCCCGCCGGCCCCGTCGTATCGCGCGACGACGCGGAACCCCACGTTGAACACCCGCCGCCACGCGGGGTAGCTGAGCCGGTAGGCGCTGGTGCACCGGGCCGGGCGGTCGAAGAACGACCCGCCGCGCACGACCTTGCGGCCAGGAGGGGCTGCGTCGTTGCGTTCGTCTCCGGCGTCGTACGGGTAGGGGCGATAGGTGCTCAAGGTCCACTCGGCCGCATTGCCGTGCATGTCGAACAGGCCCCACGGGTTGGGCTCATAGCTGCCCACCTCGGCGGTCACCACGGCCCTGTCGGCGAAGCGGCGGTCGGCCAGGTGCGCGCCCTCCAGGACCAGGTGCTCCAGCCCGCCGGAGATCTGCTTGCCGTCCTTGATCATGCCGGCGCTGAACCAGCGGTCGGCCGTGTTCGCCCAGCGGCTGAAGTCGCTCTGGGGAGTGCCGAAGAAGAGCGGCGTCGCGGTGCCCGCCCGGCAGGCCCATTCCCACTCGGCCTCGGTGGGGAGCGAGAACCGCATGCCGGTTTTCTCCGAGAGCCATGCGCAATAGGCGACGGCCTGCTGCCAGGAGGCCCGCACGGCGGGCTGCCTGGGCCCGTCCAGCGGCACGCCGCGATCGTCGGGGCGGCGGTGCCGCTTCTGGTAGTAGCGCGGGTCATGCGACGGGTCGAAGAGCCGGAACTGCTCGTTGGTCACCTCGCAGGCGCCCATCCAGAACGGCTCGTCGATCGTGACGACCGACCGCGGGCGCTGATCGTCGGGCCCCTCGGCCGATCCCATCACGAACTTGCCTGACGGGATGAGCACCAGGCGGAGCCGGATGCCGTCGGCCAGCTCGATCACCCGCTCGCGCACCGGGGCGGCGCTTTCCTGGCGCCGGCGGGCCTCGGCCGGATCGAACGGCCAGCGCGCCAGGGCGATCTCCTGGGGCTCCGGCAGGCTTGCGCGATCGGCCGGCGCGATCCGCACGGGCCCCCGCGACGGCACGGCCTCGGGGTCTTCGGTCGGGCCGCCACACTGACGGCGCAGGGCCATGCGCCGCGCGTGCAGGCCTTCGGGGACCGGAAACACGTCGGTCCATGACCCGTGGCAGGGGGCGTTCAGGTCGATCC
>CAYSUS010000195.1:0-7328 GCA_964434165.1 uncultured Pirellulales bacterium | reverse complement strand
TGGACCGAGCCGGACAACTACCCGGTGGGCGTGCACGTCTTGCCCAAGAAGCTCGACGAGGAGGTCGCCCGGCTGCACCTGGCCAAGCTCGGAGTGAAGCTCGAGAAGCTCACGCGGAAGCAGGCCGAGTACCTGGGCATTCCCGTGGCGGGCCCCTTCAAGCCGGACCACTACCGGTACTGAGCCGGCCTCCGTCATGCCCGAAATCCACGCCTTCCGCGCGCTCCGCTACGACCTCGGCCACGTCGGCTCGCTCGGCGACGTGGTCGCGCCGCCGTACGACGTGATCGGTCCCGACTTGCAGGACGCGCTCTACAAGCGACATCCCTGCAACGTGGTCCGGTTGACCCTCAACCGCATCGAGCCCGGCGACGACGAGGCCAACAACCGCTACATCCGCGCCGGCCGGTTCTTCCGCGAGTGGCAGGCGCAGGGCGTGTTGTTCAGCGAGGCCGACCCCGCCCTTTACGTGTATCACCAGCAGTTCGAGGTCGCCGGCCAGGAATTCAACCGCCGCGGCTTCATGGCACGGATGCGGCTCTCGCGTTTCGGCGAGGGCGTCGTCTTTCCGCACGAGGAGACGATGAGCGGCCCCAAGATGGACCGCTACATGCTCACCGCCGTGTGCAAGGCCAACCTCAGCCAGATCTTCGGCCTCTACCCCGATCCGGGCTGCGAGGCCCAGAACCTGCTGGAAGAGGCCGTGGCCGGCCAGACCCCCGTCGAGGCCGTCGATCACCTCGGGGTGGTCCACCGGATGTGGCCGGTGACCGATCCCGCGGTGATCGCGGCGGTGGCCGGCGTGATGGGCCCCAAGCCGATCTTCATCGCCGACGGGCACCACCGCTACGAGACGGCCTTGAAGTGGCGCGACCAGGTTTACGACAGCGGGTTCCTCAGCGTCGATCACCCCGCGAACTTCGTGCTCATGATGTGCGTGGGCATGGAGGACCCCGGTCTGGCCGTGCTGCCCACCCACCGCCTGCTGACCCAGGTCCCCGAACTGACGTCCGCCGAACTCACCGAAAAGCTCGGCGACTTGTTCGCTGTCCGCCCCGGCGGCGAGGGGCCAGACGCGGCGGCGGCCGTGTGGGAGGACCTGGAGACGGGCAGCGGCCAGGACACCCTCGGCCTCTACACGCGCAAGGACGGCCGGTGGATCACGGCCCAGCTCACCGAGTCCGGGCGGGCCAGGATGGCCGAGGTCGCCCGGGACCACGGGCCCGAGTGGCAGTCGCTGGGCGTGAGCCTCCTGCACCGCCTGGTGCTCAGGACGCTGCTGGGCGTCGAAGAGCCCTGCCAGGCCCGGTACGTCCACCTGGTGGGCGAAGTGGTCGAAGGCCTCGCCACGGGACAGTATCCCTTGGCCGCGCTGGTCATGCCGGCCACCGTCGAGCACGTCCGCGCGGTGAGCATGTCGGGCGAGCGGATGCCGGCCAAGAGCACCTACTTCTACCCCAAGCTGCTCAGCGGCCTGGTGATCAACCCGCTGGACTGACGGCGCGTAGCGGCGAGGCGATTGGGGCGGCGTTTCACGTGAAACCGGGTTCTTCGCTCGCGGTCGTCTAGGTGGACGGCGTGTTCCACGTGAAACGGGCGGGGTTTGACGCTCGGCGCGGAGGCTCAGGCTTTCGATCCGGCGGTGCCCGATCTAGAATGGAAGCGGCTTCGCTCCCGCCCGTCGCGAAGGACTCGCGCGTTGCCCACCGAATCCGTCATTGAGCGCACCCGCGCCCCCCGGCACGAGGCTGCCAGGGACGACCGACCACCGGGCCGACCGACCATGCCGGACCAGGCCGAACCTGCGCCCACCCCCGTCCCCGCGCCCCGGACGGTGCGATTGCCGTTGTTGCGCGTTCGGCTGACCGTGGCGGTGGTGTCGCTGTCGATCGGTGCGGCTATCTGGCTCCCGTCGGTGCATCTGCTCTATCGGCCGGCCGACGTCGCGTACGGCGAGCCCGCCGGCCGGGAATGGGCCGACCGGCTCGCGGCCAGGCATCTGACGCAGTGGAGCTATCCCGGGGCCCGGGAGAAGGAACTCGCCCGCATGCGCTCGGCCAATGCCGAGTGGGATTTCATGGGCCGGAGCTTCCTCGTCTGGGCCCTGGCCAACCTGGCCCTGGCCGAGCCGGATCGGCGCGGCGACCTGCTTCCGGTGATGGATCGAATCATCGACGAGACGCTCCGCATCGAACGCGAGCGGGGCATGCACCATTTCCTCATGCCTTACGCGCGGCGCAAGCCGTTCGTGGTCCAGCCGGCCAGGAGCCTGTTCGTCGATGGCGAGATCGCGCTGATGCTCGGACTCCGCCGCCTGGTCGAGGAGAAGGACGCGTACCGGCCGCTGATGGCGGACCGCATCGAGGTGATCGTCCGGCGCATGGAGGCCGGGCCCGTGCTTTGCGCCGAAAGCTACCCGGACGAGTGCTGGACCTTCTGCAACGCCGTGGCCCTGGCCGCGGTCCGCGTGGCCGATCACCTCGACGGCACCGACCACCGCGACCTGTTCCGCCGCTGGGTCCAGACGGCCCAAGCGCGGCTCGTCGATCGCCAGACCGGCCTCCTGGTCTCGAGCTTCACGCTGGACGGGCGTGTGCGCGACGGGCCCGAAGGCTCCTCGATCTGGATGGTGGCCCATTGCCTCCAGCTCGTGGACGAGGCCTTGGCCCGCGACCAGTACGAGCGGGCCCGCCGCTTGTTGGGACGGGAGGTCCTCGGGTTCGGCTACGGCCGCGAGTGGCCTTCGCGCACCGCGGGGCACGAGGACGTGGATTCCGGCCCGGTGGTCCCGCTGCTGGAGGTCAGCGCGGGCTCCAGCGGCCTGGCCTTCGTGGGGGCGCGGTCCTTCGGCGATGCCGGGTTCTACCAGTCCCTCCGCACCACGCTCGACTTCGCCGGCTTCCCCATCGAGGACCGCGGCCGGCTGCGCTACGCGGCGAGCAACCAGGTGGGCGACGCCGTGCTGCTCTATTCGGCCGTGCTCGGGCCGGCCTGGGACCGTGTGAAGGCGGGTGCGAGGGACGAGCCATGAACCAGGCGTCTCGGGCAGAGCGGCCGACGCGTCCGCGGGGATCCCTGCGCGTCGCCGTGGAGTGGATCGTCTCGCCCGCGGCATTCCTCCTGGTCGCCGCGGCCATCACGGCCGGCTATCTCGCCGCGCACCTGGCCGGATGGCGCGACGCGGCGAGCGTGCTCTCCGGCACGCCGGTCGGATGGGGCGGCGAGCTTGAGGTGGCCAAGGGCCTGGCCTACGCGGGACTCCATTTCGGCTTCGTACTGGCCACGCCGATTCTCACGATTGCCGCGGTGGTGTTCGCCGTGTTGCTGCCCGCTCGCTCGCACCGCGACGACTCGATCTAAACGGCCGTGCACGGGCCCGGGAGGGCAAGGGAGTCGGGACCCGTTCGTGCGAAGGGACGAGGCAGAGACATCTTCCCTAGTCGCTGGCCGACAAATGACGCGTTCGATAGCAGGCTGGATGGATGACCGGGTGGACGGAACAGGAGTCCGCCACGATGACGGGGCCAACGGGGATTGAGACCGCCGAGGAGGCGAAGGCAACCAAGCTCTCCCCACTCCGTTGGCTCGGTTCTCTCCTGTCGGGATTAGCCGCCGGCCTACCCCTCGTGCGCCGGCTGAACGGCGTGGGTGGCCCGCCCGTTTCACGTGAAACGTCTATGCAAGCGGGGAAGGATGGCGTGAGTTGGCGGCTCGCGCAGCAGACCTATTCCGGGGCTCGCCTGTCGATTTCCGCCTTCCCTCAACCCGCGGGGGCCTGATAGAATCCGCGCCCTCGTATCTCGCTTCCTCACCTTGCGCGGCAGGGAGGCCCGCGGTGGGTCGCATCTTTTGCGTGGCCAACCAGAAGGGCGGCGTGGGCAAGACGACCACGGCCGTCAACCTTGCAGCCGGCCTGGCCAAGGGCGGGCAGCGCACGCTGCTGGTCGATCTGGACCCGCAGTGCAACGCGACCACGGGACTGGGTGGCGAGCCTACAACCTGTCATCCCCTCGTAGCCGGAACCCCACTTCGGGAGGAGATCCGGGACACGGGGGTCCCCCGGCTGGAGATCCTGCCCGGCAGCCGCAGCTTTCGCGACGTGGAAGCCCTCACCCGCGACGACGCCCATCAGGCCGCGCGGCTCCGGCAGCACCTGACCGGCGGCTTCGGGGCCTACGATTTCGTGCTTATCGACTGCCCTCCGTCGGTCGGCCAGCTCACGCGCACGGCCCTGGCCAGCTCGACCGAGGTGCTGATGCCGATCCAGTGCGAGTATTTCGCCATGGAGGGCCTGGCGCAGATGATCGAGGTCATCCGCCAGGTCATGCACGGCGGGGCCGCGGCCTTGCAGTTCGGCGGCATCCTGCTGACCATGTTCGACCACTACCTGGAGCTGACCCGCGAGGTGGAGAACGAGGTCCGCGATTTTTTCGGCGACATCGTCTTCCAGACGGTCATCCCGCGCGACGTGGCCGTCTCGGAAGCCCCCAGTCACGGCAAATCGGTCATCGACTACGCCCCGCGTGCCCGAGGCACCCGGGCATACGTGGAGCTTTGCATGGAGGTCCTCGAACGTGAGTAAGCCTAAGCGATTGGGCCGCGGGCTGGAAGCCCTGTTGAGCCGAACACCCCAGCGGGTCGAGCCGCCGATCAAGGTCCCGGCCGCCAAACCTGGGGCGTTTCCGCACCCACCCGAGAAACCGTCGGAGGCGGCCGAGGAGCCGGAGGCGCAGGGCGAAGGCGTGGCGGCCGACGAGCCCGGCTCCGATGCCGCGCCGCCCGAATCCCCGCCCGCGCCGGCCGAGGCGGCCCCCGCCGACGTCGTGCCGCCGGCGGCCGCTTACGCGCAGGAGCCCGCGCCCGCGCCGGGGACGGGCGTGGCGGGATCGGCGCGGATCGGCATCGGACTGATCGACGGCAATCCCTACCAGCCCCGCCAGGACTTCGATCCCGACGAGATGCGCGCGCTAACCGCGAGCCTGGAGGAGCACGGCCTGTTGCAGCCGATCCTGGTGCGGCGCACCGGCGACCGCTACCAGCTCGTGGCCGGCGAGCGGCGTCTCCGCGCCGCGGAGTCGGCCGGCTGGACCGACGTGCCCGCCCAGGTGGTCGAGGCCGACGACCGCCAGACCGCCGAGCTGGCGATCGTCGAGAACCTCCAGCGCAGGGACCTCAATCCGCTGGAGAAGGCGGCCTCGTTCCACCGCTACCTCCAGACCTACGGCTGCACGCAGGAGGAGCTGGCCGGCCGCCTGAGCATCGACCGCTCGACCGTCGCCAATCTGATTCGCCTTCTGGAGCTGCCCGAGGCCGTTCGGACCGCCCTGCGCCAGGGCCGGCTGACGCAGGGCCACGCCCGGGCGCTTCTGCCGCTGGGCGACGAGCCGCAGCAGGCGGCCATGGCCGAGCGGATCGAGCGCGAGGGACTGAGTGTGCGTCAGACCGAGGCCCTGGTGCAGGAGACGATCGACGCCGAGGACGGCCCCATGCTGGGCGTGGTGGGCGCGGACGGGCCGTCCGCCGGGGGCCCCCGCCGCGCGCAGAGCGATCAGGTGGTGGCCCTGGAGCAGGAGTTCCGCTCGGCGCTGGGTCTGAAGGTGAAGCTCACGCACAACAGCCGCGGGCGGGGCAAGCTCGTGATCCAGTTCCGCAACCACGAGGAGTTCGAGCGGGTCCGGCAGATCATCTGCGAGCCGGAGATCCCCGGCCATCGCGAGGCCGGTTGAGATTGCCGGGCGGACCGGGCGCATCGGGCCGCCGAACCCGGCTCGCGCTGGCCGTGTCCAGGCCAGCGGCCCGCGGACAACGATCCGCCGCACGCGCCGGCGGTTGGGACCGGCGCAGCGGATTGCCGCACCGGCGGCTTCTCGCTAAGATAGGGGACTTGCGGCCGGGCCGCGGTCCGGCCGATCGGGGCGTGGCGCAGTCTGGCTAGCGCGCCTGCTTTGGGAGCAGGAAGTCGGAGGTTCGAATCCTCTCGCCCCGACTTGACTTACGACGACCTCCCACAAGAATGTCACTAGATTTGTCACCAAATCAGTGCCACGGGAGGTCGTCCCATGAGAAAACCCTTCTACCGGAAGAAACGCGGCGAGTGGTACGTCTGGCACGCCGGCAGACAACACCGGCTCGGACCCGACAAGGAAGAAGCCTTCGCTAGGTGGCACGAGCTCGTCACCTATCAGCCAGACGATGTCGAGCCGGATGCTCCGGTCGTCGTCCTCCTCGACAAATTCCTCGACTGGGTCCAGCGCCGAAGAGCGGCGCGGACATACCTCTGGTATCAGATGCACCTTGAGTCCTTCGCCCAGCACGTGGGAGCGAAACTCAGGATCGCGGACCTGAAGCCGAAGCATGTCACCGCCTGGGTCGACAGGGTTCACCCCGACTCCTCGCCCTCCACGGTCCACGGCGCCATCCGGGCCGTGCAGCGGGCTTTCAACTGGGCCACCCGCGAGGGGCACGTTTCCAGAAACCCGGTCGCAGCGGTTGAGAAGCCGACCCCAAACCGCCGCGAGGTGGTGCTTTCTGAAGAGGAGTTTGAAGAGATTCTCGCCAAGGCCACCGACCAGGCCGAGAAGGACTACCTGACCGTCCAATGGGAAACCGGAATGCGCCCCCAAGAAATCCGCGCCATTGAGGCGAAGCATTTCGAGGAGCAGCACGAGCGAATCGTCTTCCCGCCGTCCGAGGCCAAAGGCCGACGCTTGCCGCGTGTCATCTACCTGAACGAAAAGGCGCTCGAAGTCGTTCGTCGTCTTGCCCGAAAGCACCCGACCGGTCCCATTTTCCGAAACGGCAGGGGAAAGCCGTGGACACCGAACTCCATTCGCTGCCGATTCCGAAAATACAAACGAAAAGGCCTCTGCTCGACGGTCATCAGGCATTCCTGGGCGACAAATGCCTTGGCGAGGGGGGTCGATCCGATTACGGTCAGCATCCTGCTCGGCCACACGGACATCACGACGCTGAGCCGCACCTACGCCCATCTTGCGAAAAAGCCCGACTTCTTGCGCGACGCCGTCCGAAAGGCGACAGGAGAAGATTCGTAGTCGACGCGGGCCTTCGGCCCACGATGGCACATATTCAGCTCGCGGTCGGTTATTCCCGCCCGGGGGCGCGGGAGATAATCCGACCGCTCGCGCAACCCGACGTGCCCGGGCTCCGCTCCTGCCGGTCCCTACGCCCGGCACGCGGCTTGCCATGCCCCGCCGCGCCGCCGCCGGAGAAAATTGCCTCGCACTGCGTGCGAGCAGAAAACACGGGCGGGGCTTGCTTGGATTCCCGGCCGCGCGGGATATCCGCGTCAGGCCCCGCAGCGTCGCGTC
>CAYSUS010000194.1:0-7503 GCA_964434165.1 uncultured Pirellulales bacterium | reverse complement strand
CGGGCGGCGTCGCGGCGATAGGTGGGCCAGTCCTCGGTATCCGTGGAACCGGACGAGGTGTCGGGTTTCGCATCATACACGGAGCCCCGCTGGAGCCGGGCCTCGTCCTGCGCCTTCTCCCAGGAAGACTGTGTGGCGCCGGCCGGGGCCAAGGCGTTGAACCCGTACATCTTGGCCTCGGGATAGCAGGCGCACGGGTGCTGCGGGGCGTAGAGCAGGCCGTTGGCCGGCATGATACCGTACAGGCACGCGCCGCGGACCCAGTGGTTGATGAGCCACTTCTGCTTCTCCACGTCGATGAACTCCACGCCCGTGCGCGACATGAGCAGGTACTTGTCCGTGGCCTTGCCGCGGTAGCAGCGATGGTGGAACCAGTACGTCTCGACGTCGGGATCGAACTCGGCCACGACCTTGCCCGTGAGCACGTCCCGACCCGTGAACCGACCCACGGCGTGTCCGCTGGTCGTCTCGCCGCACCAGGCCACGCCGCCGATCACGAGCAGGTCCTCGGACGAGCCGTAGCCGGAGATCGGATGCGGGGCCGACCAGAGCTTTTCGCCGGTCTTGGCGGAGAGGGCCGTCATCGTGTCGTCCTTATCGACCGCCCAGGAGCGGTTGCCGTTGGCAGCGAACTCGCCGCCAGCGAACAGCACCACGTCCTCGTACAGCACGAGCGTAGGCGTGAACCGCAGCGGGTACTTGTCGGGCAGGGGGAGCGGCTCGCTTCGCCATTGCTCCTTGCCGCTCGTTCGATCGAGGCAAACGGCGTTCTCGTCGGCCATGAACACGACGCGCTCGCCGTCGGCCGCCAGCGTGCCCAGCAGCATGGGGTACTCGACCTTCCAGAGGACCTTGCCCGAGTCGGCCGCGATGGCCATCAGGGCCTTCTGCCCCGCGCGCGGCCCGGCCGGGCGCCGCTTTGCTCTTGGGGCCTCAGCCGAGACATCGGCGGCGGCGATCTGCACGAAGAGCATGCCGTCGGAGAAGATCAGCTCCTCAGCGCCGGCCGTTTCCTCGTAGGTCCGCACGGTCTCGCCCGTCGCCGCGTCGAGCGCCGTCACCGGCAGCCCGATCCCCAGCGTCACGTAAACACGGTCGTCGATCGCGACCAGCCTGCGCGGCAAGTGGGCCGGGCCGCTCTTCAGCCCGTACATGTGCGAGTGCCAGGGATCGATCGTCCGCTGCCAGAGGATCGTCCCGTTGAAGGCATCCCGGGCGATGAGATGCCACTCGGGGTTCATCAAAATCGACACCGCGGGCGCCAGGTCCATGATGTAGAACACCCGGCCGCCGGAGGAGACCGCCGCGCTGAGGCTCGACATCTTGTCGTGGTGCCGCGAGTAGCGCGGCCCGCCCACCCACTGCATGCGCCGCGGCGGCCCCACCACCGAATCGTGGGCCACGGCGTTGTTATCCGGACCGTGCAGGAAGTGCGTCCAGTCGTCGATCTCCTCGGGCCGGGGCTTGACCTTCTTCCTCCAGGCGCCCCCCGCCTTGAAGCAGGCCACGCCATCCGGGGCGAGCACGCGCATCACTTCTTGCTCGGGCACGTCAGCCTCGCAGACCACGAGATTCGCGAAGTTGTCGATGTACGGCAGGCACTTCCCGTCAAACCGATCGGCCGAGACCTTGCCGTAGCATCCGGCGGCGCGGATGTGCTCGCGGGCGTTCTTCACGTCGGCTGCGTCCGTGTCGAGGCCCTGCACAAGGCGTCCCTCGCCGGCCCCCAGCGCAGCGGTCAATTGCCCGTCGCCGCAGCCGACGTGGATGATGACTCCGCCCGTGAAGCCCGCCTCTCCGAGAATCGTCTGAGCCTGCTGGTCGGGAGTCGCAGCGGCACTGCTCGTGGCAGACAGGGCCGGGCAGCCGAGAATCAACGAACCGGCGAGAAGCCAAGTGACCGCTCGCGAAAGGTGGGAGGCGAACATCGGTGGGGAACTCCTCGTTGCGAGAATCGGGTTATCCGCGCGATCGAGACTTCGGAAGTCTAGCCTACCGCAAGCACACGATCGACCCGTCGGTCAAGGATACAAACAGCTTACGTCCGGCCGCGGCCATGCCGTCCCAGACCGGGGGCGCCTCCAATGGGACCTCGGCCACGTGGGTGCCGTCGTTCTCCTGGCAGATCCACAGGCTCCCCCCCAGGCGGCCCTCGTAGGACGCATGTGGGTCGTCCTCGGGGATCGTCACGGGCGAGGTGCCCACGAGCAGATGGCTGCCCGACTTGAGCATCGCCGTGGGCCGCATGGGCAGGTCGATCCGCCAGGCGCACCGATCAACCTGATCGGCCGGGATGCTGCGGAAGTCGGGCAGCGACTTCTCCTCTTCGTCGAACGGCTTGTTCTCGCGCTTGAACAGCCAGTACTTGCCGTTCGAGTCGCCCTGCCGGCGAGCGCCCCACACGGCGGTCGAGTCGAAGACCATCATCGTCCCGGTCGGCACGGCGATCGTCGGCATCCGCTTCCCCGGCCGGTTGGCGATCCAGGAGTAGGCCACGGGCACGCGGCTGAAGTCGCCCGTCCCCAGCACCCAGTGCGAGCGATGGCTCTCCGAGTCGTCCAACAGGCTCGAGGTCGAGAACAGGTGCCGCGAGAGCTCTTCCCGCTTCTCGAGCTGCGGCGTGAACTTGACGTGGTGGAGGTAGACGTTCTGCCCGTCGCTGACCATGACGTCGGAGACCGCGCCGGCCGCCATCGAGAACGCGTCGCTGCGGTCCGAGGCGTAAAACGTCTTGTAGTCGGTCAGGTTCTGGCTGACCTTGACCACGTCCTCCGGCCCGGCCTGGTCCTTGCCCTCCTGGTACTCGGGGTGCCGGCTCTCGAAAGGCGTGTGGTGCAGAACCTTTCCGGTCGCCGGGTCGAGGGCCACGAGGTCGATGCCGCCGTCGAGCCAGGTCGATCGGCCGGCCGAGCAGTAGGCCACGCCGTCGAGCACGAGCACGCTGCCGTGGACCGGCCACAGCGACTCGACGCGACCCATGGCCACGGTGCGCACGTCGGCCGGAGCGGCCAGGAAGCTCCAGACCAGCTCCCCATCGCTCGCGCGCAGGCAAGTCACGCGTCCGTCGGCGCTGCCGAAGAGGACCATCCCCCGGTAGATCGCCGGCGGCGAATCGACGCGCCCGCCTGCCACGCAATGCCACAGCACCTTGCCGGTCTTCTCGTCCAGGGCGAAGACGGTGTGGGCGTCCACGCTGGCCAGCACGACCTTGCCCTCGGCCACCACCGGCTGGGTGAGGCGCCCGCCGATCGGCGTCTTCCACTCCTGCGACAGACCCGTGGGCAACCCGGTGTCGGCCACGCCGCTGCGAAGCGGATCGTGGCGATACTGGGGCCAAACCCCCTCACTCTCATCGACGGCCGAGGAGAGCCGGCCAAAGGCCGGGCCGCGCTGAAGCCTCGCCTCGGCCTGCACCTTGGGCGCACGGTCTCGCGCCTCGCCGTCCGCGGTCAGGGCCCAGAAGCCGCGGAGCTTGGCCTCCATGTAGCATCCGCAGGCGTGCGGCGGGGCGTAGATCAGCCCGTTGGCCGGCAGGATCCCGTACTGGCACGTGCCCCGGACCCAGTTGTTGCGCCAGTGATCGTCCCCGGCCAGATTCATCAGCTCAATGCCCCGCTTGCCCGTGAGGATGAAGCGGCAGGTCGCCTTCTCGCGATAGCAGCGGTGGTGATGTCCGGGCGTCTGGAGGTCGACGGCCACGGCGTTGGTCACCTTAACCTCTCCGGTGCGGAGGTCGCGGCCTTCGCTGAAGTCCTGCACCGGCGGCGGCGAGATCGAGTCGCCAGGATGAATGCCGGACCAGACCAGGCCGTCGATCACGAACACGTCCACGGGAGCATGGAATCCGGTGCCCTTTCCAGGGCAGTCCCAGAGCTTGCTTCCGTCTTCGGCATCCAGCGCGACGAGGGTGTCGCCCAGCTTGCAGAGGACCACGCCGTCGGCCACGACCAGCGTGGACTTGCCGAATGTCATGCCCGGTGCCCTCTTCCTTTGTTTCTTCCCCTTCTTCGCACCGGCGGGCTTGGGCTTCTCGGGCTCGCCGTCCCCGTAGGTCCATAGCTGCTCGCCCGAGTTCAGGTCGAGGCAAGCCACGCCTTGATCGATCTGCGCGAACACCCGCTTGCCGTCCGAGGCGAGCGTCTCAGGCATGACGCTGCCCGGGGCCTTCGACCACAGCGTCTTGCCCGCATCCGTGTCCAGCGCGAGGATCGTCTTCTCGTTGGGGAGCCGATACACCTCGCGGAACGCGCTGTGGCCGAACGCCTGCGCGGCCACCGGCGCCCCCTTGAGGACCACGAGGACGCCACCGACGAGGACCATCTCCTCGGCGCCTTGCGTGTCGTCGTAGGTCGCGATCGTCTCGCCCGAGGCCGCGTCGATCGCCGAGACCGGGGCGCTCAGGCCCAGCGGCACGTAGAGCCGGTTCTTCGTCGCCACGAGCAAGCGCGTCACCTGGGGAGGCCCGGAGCGGAAGCGAATCTGGTGCCACGCCCAGTTCGGGATCGGTCGCTTCCACAGCAGCACGCCGCTAAAGGCGTCCCGGGCGACGATCGTCCAGCGGCTCGGTACGTTGATGTTGGCCGCGGTGGCCTCGTCCAGAATGTAGAACAGGCGCCCGCCAGCCGTGACGGCCGAGCTCAGGCTCGCCAGCCGGTGATGGTTGCGCGACCACTGTGGGCCGGCCAGCCACTGCATGCCCCGCGGCGGGCCCACGACCTCGTCGTTGGCCACGGCGTTGTTGCCCGGCCCGTGCAGATAGTGGGTCCACTCGTCGATGCTCTCGGGCCGCGGCTTGACGGTCGCCTTCCACTGGCCGCCCTCCTCGACGCACAGCACGCCGCCTGGGGCGAGGACTCGCATCGCCTCGTCGCGCGAGACCTCGCCGAGGTCCTCGGCGACCACCAGCGTCACCAGGCCGTTGCGGTAGGGCAGGTGCTCGCCGTCGAAGCGGTCCACCGAGACCTTGCCGTAAAGGCCGGCCGAGCGCACGTGCTCGCGGGCCTTGGCCACCTGGGCGGCATCGACGTGGAGACCCTGGACAAGCATCGCCTCACCGGCTCCCAGCGCCGCCGTCAGACGCCCGTCGCCACAGCCCACGTGGACCACGAGCCCGCCGCGCACGCCGGACTCCTCGAGGATGCGGGCGGCTGTCTCGTCGGGCGCTGCTCCGTGGACCTCGGGCAAGCCATCGAAACCGGCCACGCAGGCCACGACGACGACAAACGAAGCGAGACGGGGCAGTCGCGAGGTGGAGAGAGATCGCAACACGGCGGGTCCTCCGCAATTCGGGGCTGGTTACCCTCGCAGTCTAACCCGCCCGCGGGGCCGGGGAAAGGCTTCGGCGACTTGCGGCCACTCTCAGCCCCGGCCGGGCGCGTCGCGCTGCTCAGCCAGCCGCCGGACCAGCGCCCGCACGGCGGTCGCGGCGGCGGCCAGGGCTTCTTCGGGACCGGCGCAGTCGAGGTCGTCGATGTGCCAGTACTCCACGCGGTCTTCCCACTGGGGGTACGACGCCGCCAGCATGGCCCGGTGCTCGATCTCCTTCATGGCCACGATCCGATCGGCCGCGTCGAGGTCGGCCTCGGTCACCTGGAGCGGAAACCGCGCCTGGCCGTCCAGGTGAATCCCTCGCCTCTCCAATTCGGCCAGCGCGAACGACGAGATCGGCCCGATGTTGCCGGCCGTGCCTGCGGCCAGCCCGCGCGAGGCCGCGCGCCACGGCAGGCCCTCCTCCCGGGCCAGCCGGTCGAAAAGGTGCTCGGCGAACCGGCTGCGGTAGTAGTTGCCGGTGCAGAGGAAGAGAACGGTCTTGAACTCATCTTGCGCCGGATTATGCATCGAGGGCTCGCGGAGTGGTGGAGGCGTAAGCGCTGCGGTCGATTCTACCCCGCTGCCAGCTCGCGGATCACGCGCCAGGCCGCTTCCACGTGCCGGGCCTCGGTGCCCGTTTGGCCGACGGAAAGCCGCAGCGTGAGCTTGCCGTCCAGGCGCGTGTGCGTGATCATCAGCTTGCCTGAGGCGTTGGCACGATCGAGGATCCGCTGGTTGACGTCCTCGCCCCCGCGGTGCCGGAAGCAGACCAGGGCCAAGGTCCGCGGCGCGGCGAGTTCGAAGCGGACGTCGGCCTCGACCCAGGCCGCGAACCGCCGGGCGAGCTCGACGTGTCGGCGAATCCGCCGGCGAATGTCCTCGACCCCGAACGAGCGGAGCACAAGCCACAGCTTCAGGGCCCGGAACCGCCGCCCCAAGGGGACCTGCCAGTCGCGGTAGTCGATCACCGCGCCCGACTCCGTGGCCTGATTGCGGAGGTACTCGGGCAGGATGCTCAAGGCCCGCAGAAGTTTCGCGCGATCGGCCACGAAGAAGCAGTCGCAGTCGAAGTTCGTGAACATCCACTTGTGCGGGTTGAAGCAGTAGCTGTCGGCCAGCTCCAGGCCGTCGTGCAGGAAGTGGAATTCCGGGCACACGGCCGCCGAGCCGGCGTAAGCCGCATCGACGTGGAGCCAGATCCCGTGCCGGCGGCAGATGGCGCCGATCTGGGGGACCGGGTCGATCGCCGTCGAGGAGGTCGTGCCCACCGTGCCGCAGACGAAGCAGGGCTTTCGCCCCGCGGCGAGGTCCGCGTCGATCGCCTCGGCAAGCAGGTCGGGACGCATGGCGAAGGTCGAGTCGGTCTCGATCGAACGCAGGTTGTCGCTCCCCATCCCGGCGATGCGCACACCCTTTTCCACCGAGGAGTGGGCCTGCGTGGAGGTGTAAGCGACCAGCGAGCGGTCGGTGCCGCGGCGGTTGGCCCGGCCACCGGCGGCCTCTTCGCGCGCGGCGAGGATCGCGCACAGCGTGGCCGACGAGGCGCTGTCCTGGATCACGCCGCCGCCGGCCGAGGTTGACTTGAACACCTCAGGCAGGCCCAGCAGATCGACCATCCAGTCGAGCATGTGGGTCTCCAGCTCCGTGCAGGCAGGGCTGGTGGCCCAGAGCATGCCCTGCACGCCGAGCCCGGCCGAGAGCAGCTCGCCGAGGATCGAAGGGCCCGAGTTGTTGGCCGGGAAGAACCCGAAGAAGCTGGGCGACTGCCAATGGGTGATTCCGGGCAGGATGATCTCGTCGAGGTCGCGGAGGACGTTCTCGAAGTCCTCGCCCCCTTCCGGCGGCGCGTCGGGCAGCTTCGCCCGCACCTCGCCCGGCTTGACCCGCGAGACGACCGGATACTGCTCGACGCGCTGGAGGTAGTCGGCCACCCAGTCGATGACCTTGTGGCCCCAGTGGCGGAATTCGTCGTGGTTCACGAGGCCTGTGCTCTGCTGAGAAGCGGGAGTCGTCTTCGATAGTGTTTTCAGGAAGGAACCGAAACGCAGCCATTCCGATCCGGGCCGCGTCGGCCCGGAGTCCCGCGCGGGTCCGGCCGGGCCGACACGGCCCGGCTCGGCTTTCCTCTGCGATGGCGGAGCTAGTGTTCTGATTCAGAGTTAGCGGAACCTATGGAGGGTTGTGGGGTTTCAT
>CAYSUS010000193.1:0-7510 GCA_964434165.1 uncultured Pirellulales bacterium | reverse complement strand
GATGAAACCCCACAACCCTCCATAGGTTCCGCTAACTCTGAATCAGAACACTAGCCTCTCCGCGCTGTGTCCCGGCCAGTGACACTCCCTCGCAGGATCGTGGACGGCGCCTTAGCGTCCTTACAACGACGCGAATCCATCGCTCCTGCAAACCCGCCCCCGGCGCGTGAGAACTCGGATTGACGGATCGCCGCGGAGATGGCAGGCTATCCGTCGCCTTAAATCCCCGCGTCCACTCCACTTCCTGCTTCAGAGGTCACGCTATGGATGGGATGACCTGTCTGGTTCTCACGTGGGCATTTCTCGGTCAGAGCGGACCGGCTCACTCCGACCTCGCCCCAACGACTGCCCCCGCGCGACACTCGATAGGGGGCTCGCGCGGAGCCTTCGGGGGGCCGACCGGCGCCGTGGCCGAACCGGATGCTGCGGCCCTTCCAACCCTGGCGCCGGGCGTTGCGCCCGCCGCGCGCGACGGGGCGCACGTCGAGCCGAGCCCGACCGCCACGCGCAGCGCGCCTGGGGCCGGCTCCGACCTTCAGTCCCTTCGCGCGGGCTCGGAGGCGGCGCGCGATTCGTCCGATCCGGCATCGTCGGGTCAGCCGGGCGCCGAGCCTTCCGCACCTAAGATCACGCCGCCCGAGATGGTCGCGGCAGCCCTGAAGCTGCCGGCGGAGAGCTCGCTCCAGGGGCGGCAGGTGACCCTCCTGGAGATGCTCGGCGACACCGCCGACCGCGCGACTCAACTCGAGATTACCCTGGCCTACTGGCGTCTTGCCGCGGCCGTGGCCGCGCACAACTGGAAGCACGAGGAGTCGGCCTGGCTGGAGGCGGTCTCGGCCCCTTCGCGCGACTCCATCGCCTTGCACAATCTCCAGACCTCGGCCAAGGCGGCTTTGCGGTCGGCAGAGGTCGCCGCGGTCAAGGCCCAGCACGAGCTGGCCGAGAAGGCGTCGCTCGCCCAGGGGGCCGAGTTGCCGCTACCCGCCGATCCGCCGCACATCGGGGTGTATCACACCCACTTCGACCGTTTGTTCGCCGCGCGCATCCCGCCCGGCCGGACGCGACTGCTCGACCGCACACTCCCGGTTCGCTGTCGGGCGATCGATGCCCGCGCCACCGCCGTGCTGGCGGCCCAGGATGCCGCGGTGGCTGCCGCCGATGCCTGTCGGGCAGGGCGCGGCGACCTCGCCACCGTTCTTGCCTGCCACCAGCAGTGGAGCCGGCAGCGCGAGGCCCTGCTCGAATCGGTCTTCCAATACAACCGGGAGATCGCGGAATACGCCCTCGCCGTAGCCCCGCCGACGGTCCGGGGCCGCGCGCTGGTCGCCATGCTCATCATGCCCTCCGCGATTTCCGACCGGCCGCTTCGTCCGCTGCCCGCCGGCCGGGCCGACCGGGCGGACCTCGTGCCGGACCCTGCCGTGGAGCCCGCCACGTTCAACGCCCCGGCGGCCGAGGCCCCGCAATGGACCCGGCCCGCCCCGCGCGGCGAGCCTACGCTGGCCCCGCCGCGCGAATCGCTCCAGCCCGCGCCGGCCCCCGAGCGGAGCCCCGTGGAGTCGGAATTGCAGCCCACTCCGACTCCGGCTCCCAAGCTCGTGCCCACGCCCATGCCCGAGGAACCGACCCCGGCCCCGCCGCTTGAGTCCCCCACGGGCACCACCGTCCCGCTGCCCGGCGCGAAGGAGGCGCCCCCTGCTCCGCCGCGCTCCGAAGCCGACACCGCCCCCCAGACCGGAAGTGCGATCCCGCGGCGGTGGAGCGTGCCGGGCTTTGAGCCGACTGCCGAGCCCGTGCAGGCGCCCGACGCTGCGGCGGCCGAGGCCCCGCGATGGGACGCCTTCGAGCGGCGTCTGGCAAGCCCGGCCAGCTCCGTTTCCAACGACACTCCCAACCCGGCCGGCCTTCCTTCCGGCTCTTCGGTGCCCGAGAAACCGTCGAGCGGGCGGATCGAGGACCCGTTCGCCCTGCCCACCCGCATCGTGCCGCTGCGCAACACGGAGCCGGCGGCCGAGCGAGGTCCGGCCGAGGCCCCCTCCTCCTCGACCGAGCCCTCTGAAGAGGCGGCCCCCACGACTCGCGCCGCGCGCAAACCGATTGACGGCGCGGCGGCCGTTGCATCGGCCGGGACGACCTCGGCCCTTTACGCCGGGCTGGCCGAGCTGTCAGGGGCTGTGCGCGCGAAACAGCTTGCCGCCGCGCTTCACTGGGACCGCACGGGGGCCGACGACGGCGCAGCGACGGTTTCCCTTCAGGAGTGCTTCAGGAGCCTTCCCGCCCCGCGCCGCCGCGAGGTCATCGAATCCTACTGGGATTGCCGACAGGACGCGGCCGCGCAGCAAGCGGTTGCGCAGCAGGTAGAGATCCTCCGCAACCTCGCGCCGCTCGCGCTGGCGGCTCGCAACCGGCCCTTGGGGGCCGAGGCCATGCTCCGGCTCCGGGCCGCGCGCACGGCCACCGACGCCGACCTGCTGGACTGGCAGGTCCGGTTGCTCTCGTCCCGCTACCGGCTCGCGCGTCGGGCGGGCATGGCGCTGGACGCGCCCTGGCCCGTGCCCGACACCGCGCCTCACAGCGGCCCGTATTCCATGAGGCTCCAGGCGCGGCCCGAGGAGCTACTGAAATCCTGGCCCGTGCGCCGCAGCGCCTCGCTCATCCCCGCCCTGTACGAGAGTCTCACGCAGCAGGCCGACGCCGTGGTCGAGGCCGATCTCGCCCGGGCGTCGCTCACCGACGCCTACCAAACCGGCACGCGGGGCCTGGCCGAGGTGCTCCAGACGGTGCGCCACCAGCAGGAGCAGACCCTGGCCTTCCTGCAAACGCTGACCGACTACAACCAGGCGATCGCCGACTACGTGTCCGTCGTGCTCCCGCCCGACCTGCCGGCCGAGACCCTGGTGCAAACGCTCGTCACGGTCAAGTAACGCCGCCCGCGGTCAGATATCCTCCGGCAGCTCGTAGCCCTTGCGCCGCGGGCGGTCGAGGTAGGCGTTGGCCTCTTCGTCGCCCACGAACTCTTCGGCCTTCGGGTCCCACTGGAGCTTGCGCCCCGCCCAGCGGGCGATGTTGCCCAGGTGGCAGAGCGTGGCCGAGCGGTGGCCGATCTCCACATCGGCCACGCACGGCTCGCGGGTTCGCATGCACGCGAACCAATTGCCCATGTGGCTGTTGCTCTCGTAGAGTCGGATCTCGTCGTCACGGATCGGCTCCTTGACCAGCTCGGGCGGATTCGACGTGACACGACCCCGGAAGATCTCGATCTTGCCCTTGTCGCCAATGAAGATCGCCCCGCCCGGGTTGCCGTTGTCGAGTTTGACGGTCACGCCGTTGGCGTATTTGAAATACACCATCGGCTGCCGGCAGATCTTCTCGCCGCGCGAGCGCGACTCGGGCTTGGTGTAGGTCGGCGGGTCGAACTCGGGCCCTTCGGTCCAGATCTCCACCGGACCGCTCTCGTCCATGCCCAGGGCCCATTGGATCTGGTCCAGCCCGTGCGCGCCCCAGCCGGTCATCTCGCCGCCCGAATAGGGCCGGAAGCTGATCCAGCCCGGGTTGGCCCGCGGCGTGTACAGGTCCTTGTGATAGGGCACCACCTCGGTCGGGCCGCACCAGCGGTCCCAGTCGAGGCCCTCGGGGGCGGGCTGGCCCTCAAGCGCGCACTCCCAGGGACTGGGGTAATTGTGGCCGATGACCATCTGGAGCTTGCCGATCCGGCCGTTGCGGATCAGCTCGCAGCCGTAGCGGTTCTTGGCATTGGAGCGCTGCTGGCTGCCGGTCTGGAACACGCGCTTGTACTTGCGCACGGCCTGGGCCATCAGCCGCCCTTCGCGGATGGTCAGGGTCATGGGCTTCTCGGCGTACACGTCCTTGCCCGCCTGGCAGGCGCGGATCGAGACCAGGGCGCGCCAGTGGTCGGGCGTGGCCGTGATCACCGCGTCCACGTCCTTGCGCTCCAGGAGCTTCTCGTAGTCGTGGTAGCCCTCGGCGTTGTACTTCGCGGCGAGCTGCTCGCAGCGGGGCTTGTTGATGTCGCAGATGGCCACGAACCGGGCGTCCTTAGGCATGTTCCGCACCAGGCCGCCGCCCTGGCGCCCAATGCCGATGCCACCCACGCCGATCTTGTCGTTGGCCCCCGGCCCCTCGGGCCCGGCCAGGACGTGGCGGGGGACCAGGTGCGGCGCGGCCAGCGCCGAGGCGGAGGCGGCACCCGTGGTGGCGAGGAACTGACGGCGGGAAACGCGTCGGGGAGCGGTCATGGCGGGTTCCTTCTGAAGTTGGGAGGGGACTGGCCCCGTTTGCGGCGCGGCCGCCCGAAGGGTGCTTCGCACAAACGGTGCCCGTCCCCCTCTCTCGACGGCTTTCACGTTGTCGGCCCCTATTATGCTCCACGCGGCGCCTCGACGAAAGCCACGGCCGAGCCGGCATCTCAGCATCCCAGCACCTTGGCCGTGACCAGCCACCGCAACTCGCCGCGGCCCGGGGCGATCTCCTCGTCAAAGCGAACGCATGCCGCGGCCCCCTTGGCGAAGCGGATCAGGCCCTCGCCGCTGCCGATCAACTCGGCGCACAGCAGGTCCACGTCCGGGGCGTGGCCCACCCAGGCGATCGCCTCGTGCTCCTCGGCCTGGCCCGCGGTCCACTCCACGAGCGCGTCCAGGTCGCTGCCGGGCACCAACGCGGCCAGCTCCACGACGGGCGGCTCGCGCGCCACTCCCCCAGCCACGATGTCCGCGGTCTGCCGACAGCGGACCAGCGGGCTGGTGGCGATCAGCTCCGGCCCCATTCCCGCGTCGGCCAGCTTGCCGACTACCTTGGCCATGCGATCTCGGCCCTCGGCCGTCAGCGGGCGGAGCCCGTCGTCGGGCCAACGGGTCTCGCTGCGCTCCTCGGCCCAGGCATGTCGGAGGATGAACAGGTCCACGGCAAGACCTCATGAAGTGCGCTTCAGCGTGCAGCGCGACGCTTCAACTCCTCGGCGAACGCCGCGAAGTCCCCCTTGGTCTGAAAATCGCCGTCACCCACGGACCACGACTCGCCGTCGAACGAGACCATGATGCGGACCGCGCGCCCGTCTCTGGACCCGAGGTAAACCGTGTATCCCGATTTCCATTCGCCCGCCATGCTGCTGGACGGGCAGGCCTCGTAGCTCGGGAAGAACGAGGCGAGCTCCTTGGCGACCGCCTCGTCCACGATGCTCACCGCTTCCATTTCCCCGACGCCGTCGCTCGTGTAAAGGCCCTCGAAGACGATCACGCCGCCCACGGGACCACCCGAGGACCCACGACCGCAACCCTGCCCCGTGACCGCGATTGCCGCGGCCGCAGCAAGCCCCCAGAGGATCGCCGTACGAGCGCCTGGCATGATCGCGACTTCCTTCCGCTTCCACGGGCGGGTCTCGCTTCCGCAGGTAAGCTTGAGCGCTGTGCCGCGGCCCGTCAAGCCGACACGCTCGCTGTTTCCACACGACCGGCAATCCTCAGCCTCCGACGGCCGACGCGAGGCCATGCAACCGAACCTGTCCCATCCCAGCCCGAAGCATGAGCAAGACCGACGGATGCCGCCCGCACGCCGATCTCAGCCGAGTCCGCCTCGATCGCCAGCTTGCGCACGGCGCGAAACAGCACGTACCGCCCGGCCTGGTCGTCCGGGATCGCATCCGCGGTGGCCAGCATCTTCTCCGCCACGGCCTTTTTTCGTCCCGTCGTCTTCGCCGCAGCCACAATGGCTTGATAGAAAAGCACGGCACGGCCCTCGTGATCCTGAGGTGCCGCTGCACCACGTTCGACCCCCTAAGCGTTACTCTTACCACGCGGGCTCTAGAAACGCAAGGCCCGGGAGTTCGGCATCAAGACGCCTGGGGCGCGGCGAGGGCCGAAACGCTTTGGTCCAGGGATCCCCGGCCTCTCCCCTCACCGGAAAGCCTCAAATGTCCTGTCTAGCTTCTCCAATGCCTTCTTCACCTCGTCCGGATGTTCACATATTTCTTTGAAGATCTTCTCCGTTTCACTTTGCGTAACGGTCACACCTACCTTTCTCAGTTCGTCAATGATCTGCTTCCCAGTCCGCAGTTGCTCCGAAGACGAGATCTTGATTGCCCCAGGCACTGCCTTGGCACCGGCCTTGATTGCTTCGAGCAACACCAAGATGATCACAGAAACAACTGTGAGCCGTTGGGCGAGGCCCTTCTTGCCTACTTTTGCGAGTAGAGCACCAACGCCACGGCCAATGATCTTCGGGTCAGCTGCGATGGACTCAGGAATGTCCCCAGCCACTTGCTTTCCATAGATTCCAAATGCGGCCTTGAAGCCTCTCCATGCACTGATTAGAACAGAGTCGAACACCTTGTCGTAGAGCGTTGGCGCGACCGCCTTCAATGTCGCGCGAACCGCAAGCACAGCGAGAAAGGCGTCGATCCAGTCGTCGAAATCATTGCGGTGTTTGATAATCCACGGCGTTACCCCCATCGTTGTCACAAGCAGGAACCCTCCCCAACCACTCGCTGCAATTGCTCCGACCAGCACATTGCCGGTAAGATCAACCATGAACTTCACGGGCTTCAGGCTGCGTGTCAGGTCTTCGGTGACCCACGCCAGGAGATCCGCCTCGAATCCTACTTCGTTCTGAACGTAGGCTTGGCCGCTTTCCGTCGCGAAGAAGACGTAGGAATGGCCTTTGTAATTGGAGCCGGCGATGGAAAACCCAAGGACAATCCGATTACCAGCGGGACCTTTCCATTTCTGCCCAACTTGAAGCGTCTGAGAGATGGGTCGTCCGGTCGCGAGCTTCGAGGGTCCCTTCGGATGAATCCACTCCGCTGCAGCTTCGCCGCTCATCGGCAAAGCAGCGCGGATGTCAAGAGCCAGCTTGGCCGCGAGCTTGGCGTCTTCTTCGATCCTGCGATCCTCCTGGTCGGACAGTTGCCGGTGCTGCGAGGGTCGAGGAGCCCGCCGTGCCGTGGTGTTCTTGTGCATTTCGTAGTCGACCATGAACACCCAGAACCTCCCGTCGTATTCTCCCTTCCCGAAGATGTTGGGGGGCTTCCTCCCGTTGTATCGTTTCACTGCGGATTCCATCTTTCGCCAAGTCTTCGGGCCGAGCATGCCGTCTGGGCTCAGCGGCGGATGGGCATGCTGCCAGTCGCGCACCGCTCGCACAAACTGCTTCGGATCGGGCAAACGCATGAAGCCAAGATACCCGAACAGTTCATGTGTGTGGTCTTGCCAACCGACCTGTCTTGCGTAAAACGGCGTGAAACGGACTGCCCTCCTCACATCGAAGCCCATCGTGTCCTCCCTAGGGACAAGTTCCGAGTCAACCGCGTCAGTCAGGTCATCCGGATTGGCCGGAGAGGGCACACCCAGAGCGGCGCCGATTCTCTGAGGAATCGTTCGTGTGTCCCCTCGGGCTCGGCGCGACCGTCCGAGGAAGGACCTCTTAACGGTTGAAGTGTCCGATCGGGCCACAATTTATATAGAAAGAGCGTCTCAAAAAGGCATCTTAATTGGCAAAC
>CAYSUS010000192.1:0-7572 GCA_964434165.1 uncultured Pirellulales bacterium | reverse complement strand
ACCAGTGACCCCCAGCTTGTCGAGCTGGTGCTCTAGCCAACTGAGCTAATCGCCCGCGGCCACGCCTCCCAGGGTATTCGGCCTTAGGGGCAGCCTATCTTGAGAATCCTGACACGCTGGCTCGCGGTCGTCAAGGGCCTTTGGGGGCGGCGGATGGGTCATGAGGCGAAGGGCATGCCCCGGCCAAATCCCCAGGACACGAGCCGCGCAGGCGAGGCTCGCGAGATGAACCCACTATTGATCCCATCTGTCTGCGCACCCTATACTTTGGTCTCGCATCGCCTCGCCAGGGACCTCTCCTGTTGTGACGTCCTTTGTATCGGCGCCACCCTGAGGTGGGGATGCAACTCGGATTCTGGGTGATTTGCGCAAAATGCTTAAAGTCAAACTGCCCGACGGAAACGTCCTGGAGTACTCCCGCCGCGTGCGACCCATCGATATCGCGGCCGACATCGGCCCGCGCCTGGCCAAGGCCACGATGGCCTCCCAGGTCGATGGCCAGGTCGTCGGAGCCGACACCGTGCTGCCCGAGGAGGGTGAAGTCTCGCTCCGCGTCCTCACCAAGAAGGACCCTGAGGCCCTCGACGTGATGCGGCATTCCTGCGCCCACGTGATGGCCCGGGCGGTGATGCGGCTGTTCGACGGCGTGCAACTGGCGTTCGGCCCGACCGTGGACAACGGGTTCTACTACGACTTCGAGCTGAAGCACGCGCTCTGCGAGGAGGACTTCCCCAAGATCGAGGCCGAGATGGCCAAGATCGTCAAAGAGGACGAGCCGTTCGAACGGTTTGAAGAGCCCCGCGACAGGGCGATCCAGCTTTGCGACGAATTGGGGCAGGAGCTCAAGGTCGAGCATCTTCGGGAGGGGCTCTCCGAGGAGGAGAGCGTCTCGTTCTATCGCAACGGGGAGTTCATCGACCTGTGCCGCGGGCCGCACGTGCCCAAAGCCGGGGCCATCGGGGCGTTCAAGCTGCTCAGCGTGGCCGGGGCCTACTGGAAGGGCGATGCGTCGCGCCAGCAGCTTCAGCGGCTCTACGCCACCGCCTGGTTCAGCAAGGAGGAACTGGAGCAGTACCTCAAGCAGCTTGAAGAAGCCAAGCGGCGCGACCACCGCGTATTGGGCAAGCGCCTGGAGCTGTTTGCCATCGATCCCAAGGTCGGGTCGGGCCTGGTGATGTGGCTGCCCAAGGGTGCCATCCTGCGGCGCGAACTGGAGGGCTTCGTCTATGGCGAGCTGATGAAGCGAGGTTATCAGCCGGTTTACACCCCGGCCATCGGCCGCGTCGGGCTTTATGAGACCTCCGGGCATTACCCCTATTACGCCGACAGCCAATTCCCGCCCGTGGAAATGGAGGACGGCGACCGCTACCTCTTGCGGCCGATGAACTGCCCGCACCACATCATGATCTACCAGTCCAAGCCGCGGAGTTACCGCGATCTGCCGCTGCGTTTGGCGGAGTTCGGGCTGGTCCACCGTTTCGAGCAGTCGGGTGAGCTGAGCGGCATGATTCGCGTGCGCGGCTTCACCCAGGACGACGCCCACATCTTCTGTACCGAGGAGCAGGTGGCCGACGAATTCCGCGGCTGCCTGGAGATGACCACCTACGTGCTGAAGACCTTGGGGCTGGACGACTACCGCGTGCGCCTGAGCTTCCGCGACCCGCAGAGCGACAAGTACGTGGGCAGCGCGGAGAACTGGGACCGCGCCGAGGCCGCGCTGGAGGAGGTCTGCCGCGGGATGGACCTTCCGAGCCTGGAGGTGGCCCCGGGGGAGGCCGCCTTCTACGGGCCCAAGGCCGATTTCGTGATCAACGACTGCATCGGGCGCCCGTGGCAACTGGGCACCGTGCAGTTGGATTACAATCTGCCTAGCGCCCAGCGGTTCGGACTGGAGTACATCGGGGCCGACAACCGGCGTCACGAGCCGGTGATGATCCACCGCGCGCCGCTGGGCTCGTTCGAGCGGTTCGTGGGCATGCTGATCGAGCACTTTGCGGGGGCGTTCCCCCTTTGGCTCGCACCCGAGCAGGTCCGCGTGCTGGTCGTGAGCCAGAAGTTCGAGGAGTACGGCCGCCAGGTGCTGGCGCAGTTGTCGGAGGCCGGCCTGCGGGCCACCGGGGACTGGCGGGCGGAGAAGATCGGCTCGAAGATCCGCGACGCCCAGATCGAGCTGGTTCCTTACATGTTCGTCATCGGCGGTCGCGAGATGGACGAGGGGGCCGTGGCCGTGCGGGACCGCGTCGAGGGCGATCTGGGCGCGATGTCGATGGACGACGCCCTGGCCAAGCTGCGAGAAGAGATCGCGGCCAAGACCGTTCGCAAGGCATGATCGGGTCGCACCCCGCGCGCGACCGGAGGCTGGCGGAGGGGGCTCGATTCGGCCGGCTCCGCCCGCCACCGATCGCTTCCCCCTTGGCTTGCGCGAGAATCCGCGGAGGGGAGTCAAGGAAATCGGTTGACGCTAGCCGATTTGATGGGAATACTCACAGGATGTTGTCCTGCCCGGCCCGGCATTCTCCCGGGGGCCGGAAGGCGACCGAGGGTCGCCGTCGGGCGGATTCGTATGTGGCTGACCCCTGGAGTTGGAAAAGGAGGAGCTTGGCAATCGAAACCAAATCGCAACGGGTCAACGAGCAGATCCGGGTGTCCCAGGTTCGAGCCATCGCGGCCGACGGGACACAACTGGGGATCATCCCCACGCAGGAGGCCTTGGAGACCGCGCGGCAGGCCGGACTTGACCTGGTGGAAGTGGCGCCGAACGAGCGGCCCCCCGTTTGCCGCATCATGGACTTCGGCAAGTACAAGTACCAGCAGAAGAAGCGGCAGCATAAGAGCCACTCGCACCAGATTCGCATCAAGGAGATCCGCGTACGACCGAAGACGGGGGAGCACGACATCAACGTCAAGGTGGCACGGGCCCGCGACTTCCTTGCCCACAAGAATAAGGTGCAGATCTCGGTCCTCTTCCGCGGTCGCGAAATGGCCCACCAGGAAGAGGGGCGGCGCGTGGTCGATGACATCCTGCGACAGCTCGAGGATGTATCGCGGATCGAGCAGCCCCCCCAGCAGGTGGGGCGACGTATGATCTGTACGGTCGCGCCGAAGTAACCTCCCTCGGGGCGAGGGGTAGGGTGGTGGAGGAGGGGGGGATCGCGTGGGAGCCGCGGGCACGGGCGCAGGGATCCCCCTTTTCGCCTCGGGCCGATGTTTTATAATGACGGGTCTTGCTCAGTATCCCCCCTGCCACGCTCGTTGCTACGGTCCAGCCATGCCCAAGCAGAAAACCCATAAAGGGACGAAGAAGCGGTTCCGCCTGACGGCCAAGGGCAAGGCCAAGCACCGGCAGGCAGGGACCAGCCACCTCGCCACGCGGATGAGCCAGAAGCGAAAACGCAACCTTCGCGGCACGGGCGTGCTCCACGAGACCGAGACCCCGCGGATCCAGACTGCGCTGGGCAAGTACAGCTACTGATCGCGGGAGGAACGCCGGAAGCGCTTTGCGCGTCGGCCATTGCGGGACGGGCGGCCAACGCTCGCACGGCACTGCCCTGCGGGGGCCCGATACCCGCCAGCACTTGAGGATCTGTCATGAGAACCACGAAAGGAGCCGCGCGGAATCGAGCCAAGAACCGGCTCTTCAAGGCGGCCAAGGGCTATCGCGGCGGCCGCCGCAACCTGTTGCGCACGGTCAAGGAGAACCTGCTCCGTGCGGGCAAGTACGCTTACCGCGACCGCCGCGTGCGCAAGCGGGATTTCCGCCGCCTTTGGATTACCCGCATCAACGCGGCCGTGCGCATGCGCGACCTCCGATACAGCGAGTTCATCCACGGCCTGGACAAGGCCGAGGTCCGCCTCGACCGCAAGATGCTCGCCGAGATTGCTGTCAGCGATCCGGAGGGCTTCGACCGGATCGTCGAAGTGGTCAAGGAGGCCCTCGGGAAGACCGTCTCCGCGTGATCGCCTCCGGGCGATCGCTCGCGCCAAGCCTATCGCGGGAGGGGCGGCCCTGGAGGTTGCCTCTCCCGTTGTCGTTTGGCGAAGCAGCCGACCAGACCGCCTCGCCGGCCGGGAAGCCGAACGGCAACCCGCGAACACGACCGCGGGCAGTTGCGTCCAGGGAGGAGGGCGGCCGCATAAGGCCCCGACTCCCAGTGGAAAGCCCATTGCATTTTGGAAGCCCGCCATGCCCCTTCAAGATTTCCTCGACGCGCTCGACCGCCTTGCCGGTGAGGCCCAGGCCGCGTTCCAGTCGGCCCGGCAATCGGGCGCGGCCGAGGCCCTGGAGGCCGCGCGAGTCGAGTTCCTCGGCGCGAAGAGCGGCCGCCTGAAAACCGTGCAGAAGGGGCTCGGCAAGGTGGACAAGGCCGACAAACCGGCGGCCGGCAAGCGGTTCAACGAGGTCAAGCAGCAGATCGAGGCGGCCTTTGAAGCCGCCAAGGACGGGGTCTCGGTGGCCAAGGGCCAGGCCGGCAAGGGCGTGGGGTTCGATCCCACCGTGCCGGGCGTCCGTCCGGTGCTGGGCCATCTGCACCCGTTGACCCAGACGATCGAGCACCTGAAAGACATCATGGGGCGGCTGGGCTTCACCGTGGCCGACGGACCTGAGATCGAAGACGACTGGCACAATTTCGAAGCCCTCAATATCCCCAGCGCGCATCCGGCGCGCGACCCGCTGGAGAACTTCTACCTGGCCACGGCCGGGAAGACGGCGGCCGTGCCTTCGGGCGACGGCTTCCTTCTTCGCAGCCAGACGAGCACCGTGCAGATTCGCGTGATGGAGAAGCAGCCGCCGCCCGTGCGGATCATCTCCCTGGGCCGCGTCTATCGGCCGGACAAGCCCGACGCCACCCACTCGCCCATGTTCCACCAGATCGAGGGCCTCTTGGTCGACCGGCACGTGACCATGGCCGACCTGAAGAGCGTGCTCCGGCTGTTGGGGATGAGCTACTTCCACGGCGACGTGCACATCCGCTTCCGCCCCTCGTTCTTCCCGTTCACCGAGCCGAGCGTGGAGATCGACATGAGCTGGCAGGGCCGGTGGATCGAGATGGGCGGGGCCGGCATGGTCGATCCCAACGTGCTCCGCGCGGTGGGCTACGATCCCGACGAAGTGACCGGCTTTGCCTTCGGGTTGGGCATCGAGCGGATCTGCATGCGACAGCACGGCATCGACGACATCCGCGAGTTCTACAACAACGACGTGCGGTTCTTGAGTCAGTTCTAGGTTTTCGCCTCCTATCCGGCCTCAAGCGTTCACCTTCCCATGATCGTTTCCTGGAACTGGCTCAAGCAGTACGTGCGCCTCGACATGCCGGTCGAGGAGCTCACCGGCCGGTTGATGATGGCCGGCCTGAACCACGAGGGCACGGAGGAGGTCGGTGGCGACCTGGCCATCGATCTGGAGGTGACCAGCAACCGGCCCGACTGCCTGGGACACCTCGGTGTTGCCCGCGAGGTCGGGGTGCTGTTCGGCCGCGAGGTGACGTTCCCCCCGGCAAGCCTGGTCGAGGGACAAACCCCAGTCGAGAGGCTCGCCCAGGTCAGGATCGAGTGCCCCGATCTGTGCCCGCGCTACACGGCCCGGGTGATCCGCGGCGTGCGCGTCGGCCCCAGTCCGGGCTGGATGGCCCGACGCCTGAAGACGCTCGGCCTGGTGCCGATCAACAACATCGTGGACATCTCGAACTACGTGCTCATGGAGTGCGGGCAGCCGCTGCACACGTTCGACTACGCCCGGCTGAAGGGGCCTGAGATCGTAGTGCGGCGACCCAAGCCCGGCGAGCAGATCGAGGCCATCGACCACAACGCCTACCGCCTCGAACCCGAGATGTGCGTGATCTGCGACGCCGAGGACCCCGTGGCCATCGGCGGCGTGATGGGCGGGGCGACCACGGAGATCTCCGAGGCGACGACGGACGTCCTAATCGAGGCGGCGGAGTTCGACCCGGTCTCGATCCGCAACACGGCCCGCACGCTCCGACTGCACAGCGACTCGTCCTATCGCTTCGAGCGCGTGGTCGACTCCGAGTTCGTCGATTGGGCCAGCCGCCGCTGCTGCGGGTTGATTCTGGAGCTTGCCGGGGGCGAGCTTGCCCAGGGCGTGATCGACATGGGGCGCCGCCCTGCCCCGCGAGAGCCGATCGTGCTGCGCCTCCGGCAGATCGAGCGCGTGCTGGGTATCGAGATCCCCGAGGAGCGCCTGCGCGAGATCCTCCTCGCCTTGGGGAACGAGGAGAGCCCGGCTTCACTCGGCGCCGACGCAAGCGGTGACCGGGCAGCCATCGCGGTGGTTCCGCCGAGCTGGCGGCGCGACCTCGGGCGGGAGATTGACCTGATCGAGGAGGTGGGGCGAGTTCACGGCTACGACCAGATTCCCGAGGACGTGAGCGTGCCCATGGCCGCCTCCAGCCGCACGCCCGAGGACCGCGTGTTGGAGAAGGTCCGCACCGCGCTGGTCGCGTTCGGACTGGACGAGGCGATGACGCTCTCCGTGGTGGACGAGAAATCCGCGGAGTGCTTCCTGCCCTGGACCGAAGCCGAGCCGCTGCGGACCAGGACGCCCATCGTGCGCGGCGCGGACGTGGTGCGCAAGAGCCTGCTGCCCAGCCTGCTGGGGGCGCGCAAGACCAACGAGTCGGCGGCCAACGACCGGATCGAGCTGTTCGAGGTGGCCAAGGTCTATTGGCCCCGGGGCAAGAAGCTACCCGTCGAGGAGCGGATGATCGGAATCGCCAGCGGCCGGCCTTATGCCGAGGTGAAGGGCTTCGTCGAGTCGCTCCCCGACGTGCTGCACATCGGCGCGTCGCTGGAGTCCACCGACGCCGATTGCGACCTGCTCGACCCGGCCGCCTCGTGCCGGCTGCTGCTCGACGGCAAGCTGTTGGGCTTCGTAGGCCGGGCCGCTCCGTCACTGCTTGAGCACCGAGGGCTCCGCCAGCCGACGGCCGTGGCCGAAGTCCGGCTGGGGCTGCTCGTCGAGGCGGCCGAGCTGGTGCCGCAATTCGTGCCAGTGATTGCGTTCCCGGCTGTGGCCCGGGACATCAACCTCGTGGTCGACGACGAGGTGCGCTGGGCCCACGTGGCGACCACCGCCCGAAAGGCCGGCGGCGCGTGCTTCGAAGAACTCCGCTACCTCGACACGTACCGCGACCCGCAGCGCCTCGGCGAAGGCAAGAAGAGCCTGCTGTTTTCCGTGGTCCTGCGGTCGAAGGAAGGCACGCTCACCAGCCAGGAGGCCGACGCGGTGCGCGACGGGATCGTGGCCGCCTGCCAGAAGGAGCACGGCGCGCAACTGCGGGCGTAGTGCGGTTGAGCGTCGCGCTTGCGGGCCGGGCCGTGGTGGCCCGGACACGTGGCCGTTCACGGGGGAAGGGGTAGTAGCGAAGGAGGGGCTTGCTTGTTGAAGCAGGCGAGGATCGACTCGTGAAGGAAGTCGAAGTCAGAGCGACGTTGTTGGGCGCAGGTGGCCAGGACGGTCCAGATTCCGGCGGAGAAACGGGGACAGGTCCAGTTGTTGGCAAGTTGGGGCATATCTGCATGATGGGGACATGCCTGGAACAGCACGAGCGGCGC
>CAYSUS010000191.1:0-7764 GCA_964434165.1 uncultured Pirellulales bacterium | reverse complement strand
GACGCCGACCGCCGCCGCCGTGGCGGTGGCGGCCACGTTACGCTGGCCCCGCGGTGGCGAGCCGCGCCGCGCGGCCAGCTTGCTCGTGCCCACCGCATCGACCACCGGCGCGGTGATCGCGATCGGTTCTGCGGCAGGCCCGCCGTGGGAGTCCCGTTCGCGGGCCGGGGCCGGGCGGGGCTTGGCCTTCAGGCCGGCGTCGTACGCCGTTTTGGCCTCGGGGTCGAGCAGGGTGACCCGGGCGGCCGACAGCTCGTTCAGGAGGCGCTGGGTGTATGCGGAGTGCTTGCCCGACGCGAATCCCTTGACGTATGCCATGCGCTGATCCGCGGCGTTGGCGATGACGTCCGGGTCCGACTCGAGGAGTTGGATGCCCAGCAGGCGGTACTGGTTGGGTGGCTGCTCCGGCTCGGGAATGCCCAACCACTTCAAGTACGGGTCGAAGGGCTTTTCCACGGTTCCACCATCTGCGCCAGGGCGGCACCAGGGTTGGAGGCAGAGAAGGCTCCGTCACTCGGCGCCCGAGCCCCCGCGCACTTCGAGCCCGGCCGGCGCAGACAGCCTCCTTCTCTCCCCCCGGAAGTCAGACGGTCTGTCGGCATGCCTCGACGTATTCCGCCAGCGGTCAGTCTAGCCCGGACGCGCCCCTGCGCGAAGCGATTTCGCGATGCCTCTGCCGGGGGTGTGCGGGGACCGTTAGCGTCGCGTTAGCAGATAGGCACTAACCCGAGACTTCCGAAGTCCTCAAGACTTCGGAAGTCCGAGGTGCGCCGCGCGGCAAGGCGAGTTCAGGACTTCGGAAGTCTGAGAAGACAGCGGACATGCGACACGAAAGCCTCCTATCCCTTCTCCTGCACGCGGCGGAATGCGTGGGGAAGAAACCGGACCAGGTCGCTGGCAATCATCGCGACCTCGCCCAGCTCGGCCGCGGCCAGGTCGCCGGCCAGCCCGTGGACGTGCACCCCGAGGCGCGCCGCATCCCAGGGCGAAAGCCCTTGGCCGGCCAGCGCCGCGATCACCCCCGTGAGCACGTCGCCCGTGCCGCCGGTGGCCATGCCCGGGTTGCCCGTGGAACCGATCCACACTTGGGTCCCGTCGCTCACGCAGGTCGCATGGCCCTTGAGCACCACCAGGGCGCCCAGCCGGGAGGCCATGTCCCGGGCGGCCCCGGCCCGCTCCTCGCCGGTCACCTTGGCTCCGCCCGGCAGTCGGGCGAACTCCCCCGGGTGCGGCGTGAGAATGCGCGGGGCAGGGGGGGAGGAGGGCAGTTCGCCGGTGGAGGCCAGTGCGTTGAGCCCGTCGGCATCCACCACCATCGGCCTTTGCAGATGGCCGTAGAGCCAGATCGCCAGCGCGTCCAGATCGGGCGAGCGTCCCAGGCCGGGACCCAGCGCGACCGCGGTGGCCGACTGGCTGAGCTCGACGATCCGCTCGCGGGCCTGGGGCGCGAGGCGCCCCGCGTCGTCGGAGGCCAGCCCCAGGACCATGTAGGAGGGGTCGAAGCCGGCGACCAGGTCCTGGCACGGGTCGGGCACGGCCAGGCGCACCAGTCCGGCGCCGCTGCGCAGGGCGGCCATGCCTGCCAGGGCCGCGGCCCCGGCCATGCCCCGCGACCCGCCCACCAGGAGCGTCAGACCGAACAGGCCCTTGTGGGCGTCGGCAGGGCGCGGCGGGAGGCGCGGGAGGTCCGTCATCGGCGGGCCCGCTCGTTGGCCACGTTGCGGGCGATCAGGCCGGCCACGTATCCGCCCTTGAAGCCGGCGTCGATGTTCACCACGGTCACGTTCGAGGCGCAACTGTTGAGCATGCCGAGCATGGCCGCCAGGCCGCCGAAGCTGGCCCCGTATCCCACGCTGGTCGGCACGGCGACGACCGGGCAGGCCACGTGCCCGCCCACCACGCTGGGAAGGGCCCCTTCCATGCCGGCAACGACGACCACGGCGTCGGCCTGGCGGAGCGCGGCCACGTGGGCGACGAGGCGGTGGGGACCGGCCACGCCCACGTCCTGGATCATCGAGACCTCGGCCCCGGTCCACTCGGCGGTCTCCCGCGCCTCTTCGGCCACGGGCAGGTCGCTGGTGCCGGCGGTGAGGATGATCACCCTTCCTCTCGCGGCATCGGGCTCGGCCTGGTCTGCGGCCCTGGGGATGCGGAAGGTCCGGCCCATGGGGTTGTATCGCCCGGCCGGGAACTTTGGGCCCAGCTCGGCGGCCTGCTCCACGGAGACCCGCGTGGCCAGCACGTCGGCCCCGCTCTGGAGCAGGACATGGAAGATCTTCTCGATGGCGGCGACGGTCTTGCCCTCGGCGTACACCACCTCGGGGAAGCCGCAGCGCCGGTCGCGGTCGGTATCGACCTGGGCTTCGCCCACGTCGGCGATTCCGGGCGCGAAGCGCCGCGAGAACTCCTCGACCGACAGGTCGCCGGCCAGGAGCCGCTGGGCGAGCTGCTGGATGTCGTGTGGCTGCATGGATTCCATGGTAATCGGTGGGCCCGGGCCGGGGAACGACCCCGGACCGCGGGCGATTGGCGGGTGGAATCCGAGCGGCGACGTCGCGAAGGCCGGTCCCGAGGCGTGCGTGAGGCCGGCGATGCTCCTTGCACACCTGGCGGCTTAACGTTCAAATAACACGTTTTGCACCGTGAGGAGAAGCCGCATGGATTACCAACGCCGCCGCGACCGCGTCCGCCGCGCCGTGCGCAAGGCGGGAGCCCCGGCCCTGCTGGTCACCAACTTCACGAACGTGACGTACCTGACGGGCTTCACCGGCGACGACAGCTTCCTGCTGATGATGGCGGAGAAGGACTTGCTGATTACCGATGCGCGCTACACCACCCAATTGGAGGAGGAGTGCCCTGGCCTCGATCTGCTCGTGCGCCCGCCTGGAGTGAACATGGCTCAGGCCGTGAAGCGGGCGGTGCGAAGCGGCAAGTTGGGCCGCCTGGGGATCGAGGCCGATTCCATGACCGTGGGCTTGCAGGGGAAGCTTTCCGAGGAGATGAAGAAGGTCGAGTTCTCGCCCACTTCCGGGCTGGTGGAGCAGTTCCGCCAGATCAAGGACAAGGAGGAGATCGCGCGCATGCGGCAGGCCGCGCATCAGGCCGAGCGGGCATTCGCCGCGCTCCGCGCGACGTTGCGCCCGGATCAGACCGAGCGCCAGATCGCCAACGAGCTGGAGCAGCACCTGCGGGAGTTTGGGGCGAAGTGCAGCGGCTTCCCGCCGATCGTGGCAGCCGGCCCTCGGGCGGCACTGCCGCACGCCCATCCCGAAGACGTGGAGATCGGGCGATACGACATCCTCCTGGTGGACTGGGGCGCCGATGAACGGCTCTACAAGAGCGACTTGACCCGGGTTCTGGTGACGGGTAGAATCTCGCCCAAACTCCGCCGTATTTATGGAGTTGTGTTCAAGGCCCAAACCAAGGCGATCGATGCGATCCGACCGGGGGTGACCGGCAGGGAGGTCGATGCGGTCGCGCGGGAGGTGATCGCCAAGGCGGGGTTCAGGCGGCGCTTTGGGCACGGGCTGGGCCACGGCCTCGGTCTGGAGGTCCACGAGGCCCCCCGGCTGGCTCCCAAGAGCGACGTGGTCCTCAAGCCGGGCATGGTCGTAACCGTCGAGCCGGGCATTTACATTCCCGGATGGGGCGGTGTGCGGATTGAGGACGACGTGCTCGTCACGCGCTCCGGCCACGACGTGCTCACCAGCGTCCCCAAGCAGTTCGAGGAGGCTGCGGTGGCCTGTTGAAGGGGCCTTTGCTTCGTTGCGACAACCCGACGCGGCCCGGCGCCGCCTCGTGCATTCCATCCCCGGGCGCGGCGGCCGGGCGCGAAGTCCCGCGCGGCGTCGGTCGCGCGGCGTATTCATCCCGGAGTCTATCCATGCCCGGTCCCGGTTCCCCACAGGACATCTTCGACGTGCGGCGGATCCGCCGGCTTGTCGAATTGATGAAAGAGCACGAGTTGAACGAGATCGATCTCCGCCAGGGCGAGACGCGTATTAAGCTTCGCCGCACGGGCGACGAGCCGGTGATCGTCAGCACGAGCCCGCCGCGAGAGGCCCACCTCCCCATGGCCGCGGCCCCCGAGCCGGCCCGCGGCGCCCCCGCCTCCGTGCCCGCCGAGCCGAAGAGCGCAGCCCACGAGGCCTTCATCAAGAGCCCCATGGTGGGCACCTTCTATGCCGCGCCCGACCCCGACTCGGCCCCGTTCATCAAGGTCGGCGATCACGTGGGGGTGGATACCACCGTGTGCATCGTCGAGGCGATGAAGGTCTTCAACGAGATCCCGGCCGAGGTCTCGGGCAAGATCGTGGCCGTTCTCGTCGAGAACGGCGCGGCCGTGGAGTTCGGCCAACCCCTGTTCAAGGTGGACACGAGCGCCTGAGCCGCGCCCCGATACGGCGCGCGCCCGCGCGCCGAGGTCTTACATGTCGGCCCGCGCGCCGCAGCCGGATCCCGGCACCAGCCTTCGATCGATACGTAGCATCCCCTTCGAGCACGTCGCATGTTTCAGCGCATCCTGGTCGCCAACCGGGGCGAGATCGCCTTGCGGATCCTTCGGGCCTGCCGCGAGCTGGGCATCGAGACCGTGGCCGTCTTCAGCGAGGCGGACCGCGGCGCGGCCTACCTCCAGTTGGCCGACGAGGCCTACTGCATCGGACCGCCCAAGGCCGCCGACAGCTACCTGAAGATCGACCGCGTGATCAGCGCGGCGGAGATCGGCAACGTCCAGGCGATCCATCCGGGTTACGGGTTCCTGGCCGAGAACGCCCACTTCGCCGACGTCTGCAGGAGCTGCAACATCGAGTTCATCGGGCCCTCGCAGGAGGCGATGGCGATGCTGGGCGACAAGAACGCCGCGCGGCAGATGGCCAGGCAGGCCGACGTGCCCACCGTGCCCGGCAGCGACGGTCTGATCGGCAGCGAGGCCGAGGCCGTGCGCATCGCCCACGAGATCGGCTTTCCCGTGCTCATCAAGGCCTCGGCGGGCGGGGGAGGGCGGGGGATGCGCGTGGCCCTGAACGACCTGGCCCTCAAGGCGGCGTTGCAGCAGGCCCAGGCCGAGGCCCAGGCCGCCTTCGGCAACGGGGAGATCTATCTGGAGAAGTACGTCGAGCACCCGCGGCACGTCGAGGTCCAGGTGCTGGCCGATCTTCACGGCGAGGCCGTCCACCTCTGGGAGCGCGATTGCACTGTGCAGCGGAGGCACCAGAAGCTGATCGAGGAGAGCCCCGCTCCCACGCTCGGCCAGGAGACCCGTCAGGCGGTCTGCGACGCGGCCGTGCGCCTGGTCAGGACGGCCAACTACACAAACGCCGGCACCGTGGAGTTCATCGTCGATCGCCACGGGAGCTTCTACTTCATCGAGGTCAACGCCCGCATCCAGGTCGAGCACCCGGTAACGGAGCTGGTCACGGGCGTCGACCTGATCAAGGCCCAGATCCGCGTGGCCGCCGGCGAGCCGCTCCCGTTCCGGCAGGAGGACATCCCGTGCCGGGGCGCGGCCATCGAGTGCCGCATCAACGCCGAGGACCCCAGGAAGAACTTCCGGCCCGCGCCGGGCCGGATCACCCACCTGATCGCCCCCGGGGGGTTCGGCGTGCGGTGGGACTCCCACGCCCACGCCGGCTACACGGTCTCTCCCTTCTACGATTCGATGATCGGCAAGCTTCTCGTTCACCAGCCCACGCGGCGCGAGGCCATCGACACGATGAAGAGAGCCCTGCGCGAGCTGCACATCGAGGGGGTCGCCACGACCGTGCCTCTGCACCAGGACATCCTCGCCCACTCGGCGTTCATGGACGGGGACGTGGATACGACCTTCGTCGAGCGGACCTGGCCGTCGGTCTGAGAATCGGCCAGTCGCAGCTCCCTTCCGCCCAAGCGGTCCGAAGGCGTACAATGGCTGAGGTCGCCGGCCGGGGGATGGGGGAGCGCGACAACAAGGAGGGCAGGCTTCGATGGACCCGTTCGCACTCGGTTCGCATGATTTGATCAGCGCGCACTATCTGGCCCACGCCGCGGCGGCGGCCTACGAGGACCTTCCGGAGTCGTACCCCACGTTCGAAAGGCTGGAGCTTCCCCGCATTCAACTCTTCGCGGCCAATGGGTTCCGCACCCGGGGTTACGTCGCGGCCAACGACGAGGCGGTCGTGGTGGCTTTCCGCGGCACCGACGAAATCGGCGACTGGATCACCAGCATCGACTATACCCAGGTGAACGGCTACGGAGGGCGCGTGCACCGGGGCTTCGCCGAGGCGCTCGATTCGGTGTGGGACCAGGTGGTGAACATGATCCGCCTGCTCCGCGAGGCAGGGCAGCCGAGGCGGTCTTCACCTTCGGCCAACCGCGCGTGGGCAACCTCGCCTTTGCCGCGGCCTATGCGCGGCGCCACCTGCGCTTCGTCAACGACCGCGACCTGATTCCCAACTTCCCCCTGCCCGGCCTCCTCAATCGCTACCGCCACGTGGGGGAGCTGTACTGGTTCGACTCGGAGGGACTGCTGGACGTCAAGGGGCGGATCGAGTGGTTCGCCCGCGAGGCCCTGGCCCTGGCCGCCATGGAAGAGGCGATGACCGATCGCACGAGCGACGAGGTCATGGCCCGATTCATCGAGATCGGCATTCGGGACCACGAGATCGGGCAGTATGTGACGTGTTTGCGAAAGAACCTGCCGCCAGAGTGACTTGGCGAAGATCGGCGGAATGAGTCCGGGCACGGAGGTTTGACCGCCGTCTCGACCGGCCGCTCACCCCATCGCCCGGCGCGCGGCCCGCAACTGGGCCCGCGCGATGGCCACGTCGCGCTCCCGGGCTTCAAGGAGGTCGTCCGAGTGAGCCGTACGGGCTCGGGCCTCCGAGAGCTGCTCGCGAGCGGCGAGCTCGTCGAGCGCGGAGGCGGGCATGGCCCGACGCGTAAGCACCGAGACGACGTTGTCGAGCACCTCGACGAAGCCCCCTTCGACGAAGTACCGCTCGGGCTCGTCCTCGCGGCCGATCCGCAGCTCGCCCGCCCCCAGCCGTCCGATCAACGGGCTGTGGTCCGGGGCGATGCCGATCTCGCCGTCGAACAGGGGCAGGGCCACGAACGAGGCGCGGCGATCGACCAGCTTGCGCTCCGGCGTAACGACGATGAGTTGAAGATCGGCCATGGGACGAGGGGGCAAGGGGCAGCGGGCTCAACCGATAAGGGCTTCTCTACTTCTTCGCCTGCATCTTCTCGGCCTGCTCGGCGGCCTGCTCGATGGCTCCCACGTACATGAAGGCCTCTTCCGGCAGGTGGTCCCACTTGCCGTCGGCGAGCTCCTCGAAGCTGCGGATGGTCTCGTCCAGGGGCGTGACCTCGCCCGGCTTGCCGGTGAACGCCTCGGCCACGAGAAACGGCTGGGAGAGGAACCGCTCCATGCGCCGGGCGCGGTGGACGACGAGCTTGTCCTCTTCGCTCAGCTCGTCCACGCCGAGGATGGCGATGATGTCCTGAAGCTCGCGGTAGCGCTGGAGCGTCTGCTGCACGCGTCGGGCGATCTTGTAGTGTCGCTCGCCCACGTACTGCGGATCGAGCACGCGGCTGTTGGAGGCCAGCGGATCGACCGCGGGGTAGATGCCTTTCTCGGAGATCGACCGCTCCAGGTAGAGGAACGCGTCGAGCTGGCCGAAGGCCGCGGCAGGGGCTGGGTCCGTGGGGTCGTCGGCCGGGACGTACACGGCCTGCACCGAGGTGATCGCCCCCTTGCTCGTCGAGGCGATCCGCTCCTGCAGCGCG
>CAYSUS010000190.1:0-7773 GCA_964434165.1 uncultured Pirellulales bacterium | reverse complement strand
AGGGAGAGGGAGCCACGAATACACCCCGACCCACCCTCGCCCCGACCCACCCTCGCCCCCTCACCCCCAATGCCCCACGCCGAATGGATCGCCACCGCTGCCGTGCCGCTGGGCTGGTACTACGGCCTGGCAGCGACCGCGAACCTTCTCGCCGCGGCGTGGTGGATGCGCGCCTGGCGCCGGCGTGGCGAGGCGGGGGCGTGGGTCGTCCTGGCGGTGGGGCTCGCGGCGATCTCCTGCTTCGCTTTCGCCGGACGGCCGCCGGCCCTGCCCGAGGGCGTCAAACTCGCCATCGACTCCGCGCTGGGTCCGGTGAGCCTCACGCTGGGCAGTTTCGCCGCGTTCGGTCTCGTCGGCGCGCTGCACCGCTTTTTCGCCAGGCCCGCGGTGGGCTGGACGATCCTGAACACCGCGGCGCTGTTCCTCGGCGTCTCGCTGGCCGATCCCGTGTTCGCCTCGGTCGTCACCAGGCCCGACAACGTCCCCATCGTGGCGATGGTCTTCCTCCTGGGGTTCTTCGCGTGGTTGGCCTTGTATCAGGCGGTGCGCAACGACGAGCGCATGGAAGCAGGGCAGGGGCCGGTCGAGGCCGACTACGCCGATACGGTCCTGGTGTGGCCGGACGTCGTGTACCTGGAGCTGATCGGCATGGTCATCGGCTCGATCGTGCTCATCGTCTGGTCGCTGGCCCTGAAGGCCCCGCTGGAGGCCCCGGCCAATCCCGTGGTCACGCCCAACCCCTCGAAAGCTCCCTGGTACTTCCTGGGCCTCCAGGAGATGCTGGTCTATTTTCCCCCGTCGATCGCCGGGGTGATCCTGCCGGTGCTGATCATCGTCGGGCTGATGGCCATCCCCTATCTCGACGTGAATCCCAAGGGGAGCGGCTACTACACGATCCGCCAGCGTCCCTTCGCCTGGGTGGTTTACCTGTTCGGCTTCCTGATGCTGT
The DNA here is from genome assembly GCA_964434165.1 of uncultured Pirellulales bacterium. Classification (GTDB taxonomy): domain Bacteria; phylum Planctomycetota; class Planctomycetia; order Pirellulales; family Thermoguttaceae; genus CAYSUS01. The sequence goes on along the minus strand of CAYSUS010000190.1, from coordinate 6,824 downwards.
GGATCCTGCTGATCCTCATCGGGACGTTCCTCCGCGGGCCGAACTGGAGCTTCTTCGGCCTCTACGAGCCCCGCGATCCGCACAAGGTTTTCTCGCTGGCCAACGTCAGCCTGGCCCGGTACTTCTGGGAGTTCTGGCTCGGGGTGGGCGTGCCGCAGGTCTCCCCGGACTCCGGCGGGTGGTCCCGGTTCGGGAGAATCGTGCTCCGCGAAGCCCCGGGCCTGGTGGTCCTGGGGCTCTACTTCCTCGGTCTGCCCGTGCTGCTGGCGAGGACGGTCTTCCGCCCGATGCGCCGCGCCATGGGCCGCTGGCGCTACGCGGTGATGGTGTTTCTGCTTCTGCTGATGCTGGCCCTGCCGCTGAAGATGATCCTTGTGTGGACGCTGCACCTGAGCTACGTGGTCGATATCCCCGAGTATTCCCTGCAGTTCTGAGACTCTGCCGTTCCGAGCCGATTCATGCCGGCCTCCGACCGAACGTTCCATAGCCTCAAGCGGATGCATGCGGTCTTTGCCGTCTCGGCGCTGGGGCTGCTGGCGGTCACCGTGTGGATGATCGCCGCCGACCATTACCGGCCCTGGAAGCAGTACCAGCGCACGTACCGCGACCGGATCGAGCCGTGGCTCACGGCCGCGCGCATCGAAGCAACCCAGACCGACGAGTTCCTCGCCACGCGGGAGAAGCTTGTCGCCGCCCTGGCCGAGGCGCGAAACGGTGTGCCCGATCGGGCGCTCATCGACCGGTTCTGCCGCGCGGCGAGGCAAGCGGCGGAGGCGCGGGGAGGTGAGGACGTCGATCTTTCGGGCGTCGAGACGGCTTATCAGGCCCTGACGAATCGGGCCGACGCGGAGAGACGCAAGACGCTGCTCGCTCGACTCGACGCGGTCGTGCAAGACGCCGAGTCTCGCCAGCTTGATCTGGCCGACAGGCTCCGCCAAGCGCGGGCCGACCTGGACGAGGCCCGCAGTCGGCTGGAGATCGCGGTCGGCCAGGGTCGGCCCGCGGAGGCGATTGCCGGGATGCAGGCCGAGGTCGATCGCCTGCGCGAGACGGCCGAATCGATCGCGCTGGAGGCGGATCGGGCGGAGCAGCACGTCGAGCGGCTTCGCGGGATTCTGCTGGAAATCACCGCGGAAGAGGAAGCCGCCCAAGCGGCGCTGGCCGGGCATGAGGCCGAGCTGGAGCGCCTGCGCGACGCCCTGGCACGGCAGCGCCCCAACGCCGCGAAGCGCGTGCTCGAGCAGCCGCTGATCGACGCCTTCGGCCGGCCGATCGACGTGGAGCAGATCTGGCTGCCCGAGTTGACGATCGACTATCACTTCCGCCGGGTGGCGCGGTTCGACCGCTGCGTGACGTGCCATCAGGGGATCGCCAGGCCCGACCCGCAGTCCCCGGAGCGGGCCGCGATCGCGCAGCAGTCGTCGCTGACGCTGCCAATGCCGCGGCCCGAGACGGGGCAGGGCAGGGCAGGGGAGGAGGACGAGGAATCGCGGCCTTCGCTGGAGGAGGCCTACGGGTTCGCGCTCGCCCCGCGCGGCATGCTCGACCCCGAGGCGCCGACCGTCTTCCGCGTCCTTCCTCTCACGTCGGCCGCCCACGCGGGGCTGGAGGTCGGCGACGTGATTGAAGCCATCGACGCACAGCCCGTGGGGAGCGCGGCCGAAGTCGAAGCCGCGCTGATCGGGAACAGGGAAAGCGACTCGGCCGAGCCGATATCCCTCTCCGTCCGGCGCGGCCTTCCTCCTCCCTACAGCGGCCATCCGCGACTCGACCTGTTCGTAGGAGCGACGAGTCCGCACCCAGAGGCCGAGTATGGCTGCACGATCTGCCACGGCGGCCAGGGTCTGGCGACCGATTTCACCTGGGCCTCCCACACGCCCAACACGGCGGGACAGAGAGGCGACTGGAAGAAGCGATACGGGTGGTTCTTCAACCACGACTGGGAATACCCCATGCTGCCTGCGCGGTTCGCCGAGAGCCGTTGCCTGAAGTGCCACCATGCCGTGACCGACCTGAATCCCACGGAGCGGTTCCCCGATCCGCCTGCCCCCAAGCTGCTGGCCGGCTATCACCTGATCCGGCAGAACGGCTGCTTCGGCTGCCACGAGATCAACGGCTACGACGCCTCGGGCCGGCGCGTGGGGCCCGACATGCGCCTGGAGCCCGGGTCTGGGGAAGACCCGCCGCATCCCGGCACCATGCGCAAGGTCGGTCCCAGCCTCCGCGACGTGGCGGCCAAGACGGATGCCGCCTTCCTGGCCGACTGGACGGAAGACCCGCGGCGGTTCCTGCCGCGAACGCGCATGCCGCAGTTTTTCGGCCTGCACCACTACCTCGAAGGCCGGGCGCTGGCGCATGCGAAGCGACTGGAGACGGTCGAGATCCTCGGCATGACCGAGTACCTGCTCGGCGCGAGCGAGCCGATCGAACCGCTCCCGCCGCCCGCGGGCGTGACCGAGCCGCCTTCGCCCGGGCGCGGCAAGCGACTGTTCCTGCTCCACGGGTGCCTCGCCTGCCACATGCACGCCGACTTTCCCAAGGGCCAGGCAACGCAGGGGCCGGACCTGACGCGCATGGGCGCCAAGTACCGCGCTCCCTCGGGCAGGCAATGGCTCGAAAGCTGGATCCGCGATCCCGGCCATCTCAGTCCCAGGACCGTGATGCCCAGCCCGCTGTTGGAGCCGGCGCCGTTGCGGACCGAGGGGGATCGCAAGGACGAAGCTAGTGGAGGAGAGTCGCCGCCCGCGCGCCTCTCCGATCCGGCGGCCGACATCGCGGCGTATCTGCTGGAGGCGAACGACTGGCAGCCGGCGCCCCTGCCCGGGCTGGTCGAGGCGGACCTGGACGAGTTGGCCCTTCTGTACCTCGGCCGTGCCTATCCGCGCCCGCTGGCCGAGGAGTACCTGCGGGAAGGCATCCCCGAGTCGATGGCCGGCGAGGTCCGCGGCGAGGCGGTCGAGCTGCTGGGCCCGATGACGCCGCAGAAGAAGCTCCGCTATGTGGGCCGCCGCACGCTCGTGCGCCGGGGCTGCGCCGGCTGCCACGACATCCCGGGGCTGGAGCAGGCCCAGCCGATCGGTCCCGCCCTGTTCGATTGGGGCAAAAAGGAGGAGTCGCTGCTGGCCTTCGAGCAGGTGCACGCCTACGTGACCACCGGCGAGGCGTGGGAGCGGCTCCGGGCTGAGCGGGACTGGGGTTTTTACCTCGACGCCATGCGCGGGCATCGCCGCGAGGGGTTCGCCTGGCAGAAGCTCCGCGGGCCGCGCAGCTTCGACTACCAGAAGGCCCAGAACAAGCCCTACAGCGAGTGGCTCCTGATGGGCCGATTCCAGCTTGCGCCCCAGGAGCGCGAGGCGATCATCACCTTCCTGCTCGGGCTGGTCGCCGACCCGCCCGCAGAGAAGTACGTCTATCAGCCCGACGGTCGCCAGCGCGCGATCATCGAGGGCCAGAAGGTCCTCGACCGCTTCGCCTGCGCCGAGTGCCACACGCTGGCGATGCACCGCTGGACCTTCCAGTACGATCCCGACGACGTCGATCTGCCGCGGGCGCCCGACGACTTCGAGTTCCTCGCGCCCCAGTTTTCCGCCGAAGAAGTGGCCCGGTCCATGGAGGTCGATCGCCGGGGCCTGGGCCGGGCGCCGGTCGTGGGCATGCCGCAGCGCGACGCGCGGGGCGAAATCCTCGTGGTCGAAGGCGACGAGGAGGACGACCAGGGCGATCCCCTGCCCATGCAGAGCTTCGTGCTCTGGGAGCCGGCCGTGATCCACGGAGACGTCTGCTGGGTCGGCGGGGCCGATCTGCTTCTCTACCAGCGTCAGGTTCTCCAGAAGCGGCCTCCGGTGGGCGGGGCCCTCGCCCGGCTCCTCTATCCCGTTGTGCTGGCCGAGGCCCGCGCGGCGGGGGCCATGGTCTCGGGCATGGAGCCCTGGGGCTGGGTGCCGCCGCCGCTGGTGGGCGAAGGGCGCAAGGTCCGGCCCGACTGGCTGCACCGCTACCTGCTCCATCCCACGGTCATCCGTCCGGCCAGCGTGCTCCGCATGCCGCGGTACCAGATGTCCTCCGAGGAGGCCGCGGCCCTGGCCGGCTATCTCGCCGCAGCCGACGGGGCCGAGTTCCCGTACGCTGCCCGATCACGGGCACGGGAAGACAAGCTGCCGGTCGTCCCCGAACGCCTCGACGCGGCCATGCGGCTTCTGATCGACCGCACGACCTTCTGCGCCAAGTGCCACCGGATCGGCGACTACAGCCCGGGCGAGGAGGTCCGCACCACGCTGGCTCCCGATCTGCAGGAGGTCGGCGAGCGCCTTCGCCCCGAGTACGTCTTTCGATGGCTGGCGCACCCCAAGCGGATTCTCCCGTACACCGGCATGCCCGTGAACTTTCCGCCCGACGGCGACCCCGTAGGCCAGGACCTGTTGCCCGGCGCGAGCCTGGAGCAGATCGAAGTGGTCACCCGGCTTCTGGTCAATTACGATGAGTATCTGCGGCGTCGGGCCCCGATCCGCGCCATGATCGAGCCGACTAAGGGCCCCTGAGCCCAGAAGACTTCCGAAGTCTCGAAGACTTCGGAAGTCTGGCCAGCCGTCCACCAGGCCGTTGCCCGCCACTCCCCCCCGCCCCTAGAATGCCTTCATCGAGGTTGAGCCCATGAGTCACACCGATCGGCGCACGTTTCTGGGAAAGGTCGCGGCGGGCACGCTCGCGGCCGTGGCCTCCCCTTCGCTGGTGCGGGCCGAGACCGGCCAGTGGGCCGATCTCACGGGGCGGCTCCTCTACGATGGCACCCCGCCCGAGCGCGAGAAGCTGAAGGTCGATAAGGACGTCGATTGCTGCGGCAAGTACGACATCCGCGACGAGTCGCTGATGGTCTCCGAGGGCGGCGGCCTGGCCAACGTGTACGTCTATGTGCGGGACCGCTCGATCGACATCTGTCCCGAGCTCCAGAATCCGCCCCCCAGGGTGACGCTCGACAACCGCGACTGCATCTTCATTCCGCACTGCATGTGGATCTGGTGCGACAAGCAGGAGTTCTACATCGTCAACTCCGACCCGATCGCGCAGAACGTGGCCTTCAACCCGCTCGGCGACGAGCCGGCCAACTTCGTCCTGCAGGCTGCGCCGGGCGACAAGACCGACGCCACGTACCGCTTCACGCGCAAGCAGAGCCGGCCCGTTCCGATCGCGTGCAACTACCACCCCTGGGAAAGCGCCTACATCCTGCCGCGCGACAACCCCTACGTGGCCATCACCGCCGCGGACGGCTCGTTCACGATTCCCAAGCTGCCGGTGGGCACGTGGGAGTTCCAGGTCTGGCAGGAGCGGATCGGCTACCTGGAAACGTCCGATTGGCGCCGCGGCCGGTTCGAGATCGAGATCAAGCCCGGTCGAACCGACCTGGGAACGGTGAGGCTCGACCCCAAGCTGTTCGAGAAGACAACCTGACCGAAGACACCGAAGGGGGTCGGGAGTCTTCTCTCGAAACAGGCTTTCCGTTCATGGCGAAGTCTCCGCGAGAAAAGACTCCCGACTCCATGCTCCACTCGCCCGCGCTCGCCCTGCGGCTGGCGCGGGCGATTGCGTTGGTCGGGCTGCCGCTCTTGTCGGGCTGCGCGCCGGGGCCGCTTCAGTTCGAGCTGAACATGGAGGGCCGCGATCCGGCCACGGTGAGCCGGTCCCAGGCCGAGGCGATCGAAGAGACCCTCATCGAGCTGTTCGGCACGCCGAGCGAGCCCCGCGTGCCCGAAGGCGTCGATCTCGACCTCGAGCTGATCCGCCGCGCGGCCGGCCCGATCCGCAGCGACGAGCAGGGCGTGCAGTACGGCCTGTACCGCCAGCACTGCGTCACCTGCCACGGCCTGGAAGGGAGCGGGGCCGGTCCGGCCGCGGCCGTGCTTTCACCCTACCCTCGGGACTTCCGGCCCGGGCTGTTCAAGTACACCTCGACCGCCGGCGGGGCCAAGCCCGTCGACGACGACCTGGAGCGGACGCTGCTCCGCGGCGTGCCCGGCACGGCCATGCCCTCGTTCGCCATGCTCAAGCCCGGGGAGATCGACGCCCTGATCGAGTACGTCAAGTACCTGAGCATCCGCGGCGAGACCGAGCTGGCTCTGTTCTCGGTGGTGGTCGATGAGGACGAGTACCTGCCGCTGGACGAGGAGATCGTCGAGGAGGACTGCCTCTTGCCCATGGCCGACATGTGGGCGCGGGCAACGGAGCGGGCGATCTCCGAGGAGGAGGCCCTCAGCCACGCCCCGCCCACCGACACGCCCGAGCAGCTCGCCGCCTCCGTCGCCCGCGGGCGCGAGCTGTACCTGGCCAAGGGCTCGAAGTGCGTCGATTGCCACGGCCGGGAAGGCGACGGCAAGGGCGAGGAGCCGGAGCTGTACGACGAGTGGAACAAGTCCAAGAAGGGGATGACCCCCGAGCAGACCGCTGAGCTGGCGAAGTGGTTCACGTTGCCGATCCAGGAGCTTCACCCGCGGAACTTCCGCGAGGGCGTGTTCCACGGCGGCGGCCGTCCGGTCGACCTTTACTGGCGAATCCACGTGGGCATCAAGGGTACGGCCATGCCGGCCGCCGGCCCGGGCCCGCACGCCGACGGCATCCTCACGCCCGAGGAGATCTGGGACGTGGTCAGTTACGTGCTGTCGCTGGCGGAGTGAGGCGTGAGGGGGGTGACCAGGTGAGAAGGTCGTAAGGTGACGGGGTGAGTGGGTGAGTGTCTTTGATCGAAGATCGAGGTTTCCCGATTCGAGAGTCCTTGTGCCCCATGTCCGCTCCCTCCCCGTCGCCCCGTCCCCTTGTCCCCCCGTCCCCCCCTC
>CAYSUS010000189.1:0-7856 GCA_964434165.1 uncultured Pirellulales bacterium | reverse complement strand
CATGCCTAGAACAGCACGAGCGGCGCCGGGCGGGATGGTCTGCCACGTCATCCATGGTGGCGTGGGGGGGCAGACGTTGTTCTTCGGCGACGATGACGACCTTGCGACGCTAAACTGGACCTCGCCCCGTTTCCTCTGTCATCCGATGGGCCGCTCCCGCGGCCTCGCAGGTGGCTGCGGTACGTAAACAAACCGGAGACGGAAGCGGAACTTGGGGCCTTGCGGCGATGCTGCCACCGCGGCTCGCCTTACGGCAGTAGGGATTGGGTCGACAAGACGGTCAAAGAACTTGGCATGGAGGCAACGATACGCCCGCCCGGCAGACCCAAGCGACGGTAAACGGGACCTGTCCCCGTGTCCGCGAGTGATGTTGCTGGCTCGCACGGTCGGGCGAGAATTCCGCTGCTACCTCTACAAGCACAAGCCGGTCTGGCCCGGCAACCGGAGACCTGCCCTTCGTACTTCGGCGAGGCGGCCAAGAGGTGGAGGATAACCGACATGATGAAGCGAACGATCGCGGCATGTGTTCTGGCGCTCGCCGTTTCGCCCGCGTTGGCCGACGGCTTTCCATCCGAAGCCGTCGAAGACCTCACGATCGACCGCGAAGAGGTCTACGTGTTCACGAAGAAACCGACCGTCACGCGCGAGGATGGGCGGATTATCATCCGTTTCACCTCGAAGGGCTACTGCGATGTGGCCGTGGCGATCGAAGACGGCAACGGGCGGATCTTGCGCCACCTGGTGTACGGCGTGCTCGGCGCCAACGCCCCGGATCCGTTCACGGAAGACTCCCTCAAGCAGGAAATTGTCTGGGACGGCAAGGACGACTCAGGCCGGCCGGTCGCGGATCGCAGCAAGTTGTCGGTGCGAGTTTCGCTGGGCCTGAAGGCCCGGTTGGAGCGAACGCTCTTCTGGCACCCGAAGAAACGGATCGGATACACGTACAACCCCTTGATGGTTGCGCAACCGGAGGGAGTCTACGTTTACGAGGGGGCGGCCGTGGAGACGATCAAGCTGTTCGGGCACGATGGAAAGTACATTCGTACGGTGTACCCGTTCCCCACCGACGACATCAAACACGTCAGGGGGCTGGAGTGGCATACCTGGCCGGACGGCCACAAGGCGGCGCTTCACAAGCCGGGGCTGGACAACGATCGGGCCCACCAAACGTTTCTTTTCGCGGGCGCCGACCGGGTCCCCCGCGGACTGGGCTACGGATCGAGCGCGATGTCCATGGCCGTGCATGACGGAAGCATCGCACTGGTCAGCGGTCAATGGACCCACGCCCGCCGGGCGCCGGCGCGGCTCAACCGTTTGGGAGTAGGCAAGGCGCTCACCGCCCACGTCCTGGAACACCCGGCCGAGGAGATCATGCCGTTCCCGCCCAGCAGCGTGGCGTTCTCACCGGATAAACAATGGCTGTACTCGACCGGATCGATCAAGAGCGATGAGAAGCCCAGGCACGCCGTTTATCGCATGGCCTTCGATGGCACGGGGCCGGCAAAGCCCTGGCTGGGTGACGTGGACACTCCAGGTGAGGAGGACGGGCATTTCTATCTACCGGCCGGCGTGTGTGTCGATGCCGAGGGCCGCGTCTACGTGGCGGACCACTTCAACGACCACGTACAGGTTTTCTCGCCCGGGGGCGAGTTGCTCAAGAGCGTCCCGGTCCGAGGCCCGTCAATCCTGCAGATGCATCATCGCACGCAGGAGTTGTACGCCTTCGCGTTTCCCATTGCCACCGAGCGCTGGGAGGTCCCCTTCCGTAAGGTGCCGCCGCTGTTGAGTGTGTTCGATCCATTCAAATCCGCCCAGCCCGTGAAGGAGATCGCGTTGCCTTTTGAAATTCATCCGCGCAAAGGCGAGTCCAACTACGATCGCATTCCCCTGCTGTGGTCGTGGCAGGAAAACGACCATCTGCAGTTTCGCGTGACCCTGGACAGTTACACGGACCCTCCGACGCTGTGGATGTGCACGCACCACTTCGGCGGTCCCGCTCGCAACGGCTGGCAGGATCGCCAGGTCAGCCGGTACCGGATCGACGGCGACACACTGGTCCATCTGGAGAACTGGAACGACGTCGTGAAAGAGTCCATTCAGGAGATCGATTTTCGCCGGGGGCAGAAGCGGCACATGAGCGTCGATCCCCGCACGGGTTTTCTCTACGTGGAAGGCGCCACGGGCGACAACGGCCCGTCGGATTTCGAGTCGCTCAACCGAATCGATCCGGAGACGGGTGAGGTTTCGGTGATCCCTCTGCCGATGAGCTGCAGCAACTTCTCGCTGGACGACGAGGGGCACCTTTACCTGCGGGCGTCGGGCGTGGTCGGGCGATTCGATCTGGATACCCTGGAGGAAGCGCCCTTTGAGCACGGGCAGCCGATCAAGTCCGCGCACGCCATGTATGGGGGCACGCGCACCGACCTGAAGGGCGGCTTGTGGCTCGAGCGATGCGCTCATGGCGGCGAGTCGGGGGGGCACTACTGGCAATCTGGAATGGACGTCAACAGCCGGGGGCAACTCGTGGTCGGCTGGGACATCCGCGCCGTCAACAATCGCAGGGAACGAAAACCGCTCGCTCCTCCGCCCGGATTCACCTGGAACGGCGGCGTGGCCCGCACCGTGTTTGACCGCGACGGAAAGATGATCGTCGCTGAGGCCATCCCCAACCCCGCCCGGGGTTACGCGGCGCGGATCGACAACCGCGGCGACGTGTACGTCCTCCTTGGCGGTCGCCGCAAGTACGACGAAGGCTACGTCACGCTCAACAGCAGTGGCTGCGCCGTGAAATTCCGGGTCGGCAAGGGTGAACTGCCCGACACAAAATGGCGGATGAAAGGGCCCGGCCAGCATGGCAACGAGTACGACATCGAAGGGGCCGATTGGCTGTTCCCGCTGGCCAGCTACGTGACGGAGGGTTGTCCCTGCTGGGCCTCGACCATGGAGTTGGACCACTTCGGGCGTTCCTTCGTTCCGGAGCATCACCGGGGCCAGTTCGCGGTGCTGGATACCAACGGCAACCTGATCACGCACATCGGCCGCTACGGGAACGTCGACGACGGAAAGCCCCTGATGCCGGACCCGGAAGGACTGCGGGCCGAGCCGTCGCGCCCGATCGGCGGCGACGAGGTGGCCCTCGCCTACGCGAACTATGCCGCCTCGCACACCGACCGGCGTCTGTTCATCTTCGATGGCAACAACGACTGCATCCGCAGCGTGAAGCTGGACTATCACGTCACCGAGCGGGTTGCACTGAACAGCGACGGGTGAGACACCGGAGATCCGGCTTTCCGCAAGTATGGTAGCCGACGACGATTCCGCGATGGTCAACGCGCTCGGCCTTGCCACAACAAACTCACAACGGAGACACCCAAAATGGCAACGATGACGAGGGCGATTCCTCCGATTGGACTTCTCCTGGCGTTCACGGCGGCGACGGCCGGCGCCCGAGCGGAAACCTACGAGGCACCGCTTGCCGTCCGGAGCGAGACGGCGGCGGCCGCGTTCGCCGAGAAGCCCCGTGTCGAGAAGACCGCGGAAAGCGTTCGCATCACCTTTGCGGTGAAGGAGCCGACCGACGTCGAGGTGGCCATGCTGGACAGCGAAGGCAATGTCGTACGCCATCTCGCGGCGGGACTGCTGGGCGAGCACGCACCGGCGCCGTTTCAAAAGGGCTCGCTTAGGCAGGACTTGACCTGGGACCGCAAGGACGACGCGGGCAAACCGGTCGAGGCGGCCAGCGTCCGCGTGCGTCTGGGGCTTGAGGCCGAGCTGGAGAAGTACCTGGGACGCAGCCACAACAACTTCGACGTGGCGTTCCGCGGCATGACGGTCGGCCCCGGGGGCGAGCTTTTCGTGCTGCTCTCCTACTTCAACGGGAAGACGGAGGTGCGGGTCTTCGACCGGGAGGGAAAGTACCTGCGCACGGTCCTGCCCTACCCGGCCAACACGCCGCCGGAACGGACCACGCCGATGGGCGAGCTCATTGTCGAAGGTCAGCGCCTGCCCATCGTGTTCAACGGACATTCTCAAACCCTGGCGCCGCTAACGGCCTCGCTCCGAGAGCAGCAGATGGTCTTCAGCCCTCGGGGACACCTGTTGCTGGTGAGCGGAGTGGGCAACTGGGCGGAGAACGGCCCGCCGCAGCATCTGCTGGCGCTTCATCCGCAAGGTGGCGCCCCGGAAGAAACGGGTTTCGTCGGGCCGCGGATCCGCGCGCCGGTTGGCTACCTGGGCGGCGGCGCGGGCGACACCAAGGCGTGGGCCTTTAGCGCCGTGGCCACCAGTCCCGACGGCAAGTGGGTTTACCTGACGAACGTGCTCGACGGAAAAGCCACGCCCGGGCCGACCCGCAAACAGTTCAACAACCGGCACGCCGTGTACCGACTGAAGTGGACTGACCAAGAGCTGGGCAAGCCCTTCCTTGGGGCTGGTGAGCCCGGGGAAGATCACCGACACTTCAACTGGCCGCGCGGCCTGGCCACGGACCCCGACGGCAACCTCTACGTGTGCGACCATTTCAACCACCGGGTGATGGTCTTCACGGCCGGCGGCGAGCTGCTCGGCAAGATCGCGATCGACGACCCTCACCAGATCGCCGTCCACCCTGCCACGCGCGCGATCTACGTCCTCTCGACGAACGACTTGACGGCCGCCTGGGGCGACCGGTGCGGCAGGGTGACGAAGTTCTCGCCCCTCAAGGAAGGAAAGAGCACGGAGCTGGCCGCTTTCTCGACGGTGCCCCATCTTGGCGTGCTGCCCCAGGGGACGTTTCGGCCCGAGAGACCGTTTCCGTGGGCAATGGCCCTGGACGCGGCAGCGGAACCCCCGCGCCTCTGGGTGGCCCTGGTCAACGAGCGAAAGTACGGCTGGGACAATACGCACGTGAGCCTGGTGCCCGTGGTCGACAAGGGCGAAGCTCTCGAGGTGGGGCAGGACGTGACCGACGACGGCGGCCTTCCCTGGCCGACGTTCCTGGCGGCCGACCCGGCCCACAAGCGTATCGTGGCCAAGGGACGCACGGCCCTGTACGGTCTGAACGGAGCGCCGCGCAAGGGTGGCTACGTCGCCATCGAGATACCCTCCGGGGAGACGTCGCCCCTGCCCAAAAGCATCGCGAAGCGGTATGAGGTGGCGCTGGACTCGGAGGGCAGTATCTACGGATACGGCCCCTGGGCCAGCAACGCGGTCCTGCGTTTCGATCCGGAGGGCCGGCCGCTGCCCTTCGCGTCCTCGGGCGACAGCGCGATCAACGTGCCGTTCTTTGCCCGCGGCGAGATCAGCGGGCGGGGGCTGGCAATCGGCCCGGACGGTACCGTCTACGCCATTGCCAACCAGTTTCTGGGGGGCGGCGGCCAGAGCGCTGCCCGGCTGATGGTCTACGCCCCCGACGGCACGCTGCGGGAAGACCGGCTTGTATCGGGTCTGGGTGTAGGCGACGGCGGCGTGGGCGTGGACGCATCGGGCAACGTCTACGTGGGGGCGAACGTCAAGCCGGCCGATCGGCCCTATCCTGCAGAGTTTGCTGAGGTGCTCCCTGGCGCCCAAGGTCGCGGCCCGGCAAGCTGGTGGTGGTGGCACGACGCCCTGCGGGGCGCCAAGGAGTCCGGCGGTAAGCGCCCGGTCCCGTGGTGCTATCCCTATCAGAATCCCTACCTCTGGCACTGGGGCGCCGTGCTGAAGTTCGGGACCGAGGGCGGAACCGTCTGGCGGAGGCCGAAGCGAGATGAATACCCCGCGGCCCCCCTTCCGGGCGCCACCTTTTACCGGTCGGGATACCTCGACCGGGAAGCGGCCGTTGCCGGCGCCGAGTGGCGCTACGCGGGCTTCGGTCCTTGCTCGGCCAGCGGGCATCCCTGGGGCGACCCGGGATGCGCCTGTTATCAGGGCCGCTTCGCCGTGGACCCCTACGGCCGCGTGTTCCTGCCCAACCCGTTCCGCTTCTGCGTTGAGGTGACCGACACGGGCGGAAACCGCCTAATGCGTTTCGGCGCCTACGGCAATGCCGACTCGGCCGGGCCGGGCAGCCAGGAGCCCGAGCCGCCCATTGCTTTCGGGTTTCCGTTCGCTGTGGCGAAGGACGAGAACCGTGTGTACGTGTCGGATATACTGAACCACCGGCTTGCGTCGATCCGGCTGAGATACGCGGTAGAAGAGTCGTGCGCGATCGAGTGAGCTCGTCGATGACGTTCACTTTCGAATCGCCTGAACGGGCGGGTCTGATGTACCGGACTCTGGCACGCCGCCACTTCCTCGAGGATTCCGTCCTGCTCGCTGCTGCGGCCTCCCCACTCCAGAGGCGCAGCGGATTGCGAAGATAGGCAGAGAAACGAGAGATCGCAGTCGTATCCACCCTCTAGGCTCAGATGGCGACTCTGGGGTTAATGGGCTCTTGAGGACCAGCGGCCGGATTGTCCGGCGGACGTCTGCTACTTCTTCTCCTCCTCCAGCGGCGCCGGCAGGGCCTCGAACCGCCAGTCCCAAGGTAGGCCGTAGCGGCAAATGGCGTGGCTATGGGCCACGGGGCGGAACACGGTCTTGCCCTGCCGCACGAGCTCCGCGGCCGCGCGGCAGGCGGCGTCGAAACGCTCTTGGCGCACGGCCGGGTCGTCGTGGCTGTAGGGAGATGCGAGGTAGATCATGACGCACGTCCCGTCCGGGGCGGACGCGGGGGATTGCCATGCGAGCCGAACGCCGGGCATAATGAGTCGTGTGAAGTGCGGCCACCGCAGCGCGGCACCGGGCCCGAGGTGAATTCCATGCAGACCGATCTCCCGTCCATTCTTGAAGCGGCGTTGCAGCTTCCCGAGAACGATCGACTCGCGCTCGTATCCCGGTTGATGAGCACGCTTCCCCCGGAGGACGACACGCTCTCTCTGGACGACGAGCATCTGATCGAGGAACTCGATCGCCGGTTTGCGGACAGCGACGGGGACGTCCCCTGGTCGGAGCTGAAGGCCGAAGGCTGATGCCCCAGACCGAGGTCGTCTTCCACCGGCTGGCCGCGCGCGAGTACCGGTTGGCCCGTGACTGGTATGCGGCCCGATCGGCGGATGTCGCCGAACGCTTCCGGGCTGCCGTCGATCGCGCGGTGGACCGTGTCTCGACAAAGCGCGCGATGCTCGCCAGGCTTGGGACCTCATATCGATGGGTGCGCGTGAAGCGATTCCCGTACGTGCTCATCTTTCGCGAGGTGTCCCCTGACCTCGTCAGGATCGTGGCTGTGGCTCACACGAGCCGGCGCCCCGGCTACTGGCGCCGTCGTCGTTAGTCGACGTTTCCAGAGGAAGTCGCTGTGCCTTCCTTCCCGTGAACTGCTCCCACCGCTGCACGACCACGTCGGCATACAGGCAGTCGAGCTCCATGGTGAAGCACTTGCGGCCCGTCTGCTCACAGCCGATCAGCGTGCTCCCGCTTCCGGCGAACAGGTCCAGCACGTTCTCGCCCGGCCGCGACGAGTACTGAATCGCTCGCGTGCGACAGGATTCGAACCTCTAACCTGGCTCCGGAGACGGGAGGACAGATCGCCCAAAGGCAAACGTGCCTAAGGAGTCAGGGCGACAGCTAGAGGGCGAGGTGCTTCCAGTGGTGCTTTTCAGCCTTCCGCTCTAGGGCGCGTCTCGCCGCTGGTTGCCGCCAGCACGAGGCCGCGAGTCGTTCGCGGGGCTCGCCGTGGGCCAGGCCGTGGGCCGTGGCGAAGGCCAAGCCCGGCGTCCAGGTGGATCTCGAAGTCGAGTTCCTCGCCGGGCGGAAGCACGTGCCCGCCGTGCGTGTGAAGCGGGCCGCGTGAGCGGGATTGCGAACGCCGCGCGTCGGGTGCCACTGGCTGCTTGTCAGCCAGTGCCGTCTCTGGGTAT
>CAYSUS010000188.1:0-7958 GCA_964434165.1 uncultured Pirellulales bacterium | reverse complement strand
TCGTCCGGGAACCGTTCGGCGAGCCAGTCCTGCCACTGATGGGTGGCCTGATCGCCCAGCTCCGACTGGTTCTTGCGGATCACGTGGGAAAGCAGTTGCCGCATCTGGGGGTCCTTGAGCTGATCGCGGATCGGCCAGAGCTGGGCGAGGACGGCGGCGGCCTCGTGGTGTTTGCCTTGCAGGGTGAGCACGCCGCACTGTCCGGCCAGGCCGTAGGCCCGCACTTCGCTCTCCGGCTCGCCGAGGATTGCGAACTCGTCGAACAGCGCCATCGCCTCCTCGTAGCGCCCTTCGCGGAGGTAGATCCGCACGAGCTGCTGCTTGGCGCGGAAGACCATGTACTGCTTTTCGGGGAAGTACTCGATGACGCTCTGCCACGCTTCCTCGGTGCCCAGCTCGCTGGCGTAATACCACTGGCGCAGGGCGGTTTCTTGCTGCGGAACGGTCAGCTCGATTGCAGTGGCCGCCGGCAGCGGCGACGGCTCGCGCGCGGCGAACAGAGCGACCGCCGCGCCGCAAGAGAAGGCCGCCGCCGCGCCCAGGCCCCAGGCAATCCCTTTCCACGCTCCGGCGCGGCGGGGGCCGCGCTGCATCAGGGATGAGAGACGCCGCGTCAGTTCCGACGAGTCGGGCCGCGGCGTCTGCCCTCCCAGACGCGGCAGCAGGTCCTCGGGCCACTCGTCGGCTTCCGGGAGGTCGGCCTGAAGCACGCGCAAGTCGGCCAGAAGCTCGTGGGCCGACTCGTACCGCCCCTGCGGCTCCTTGGCCAGCATGCGGTGAACGATCCGGCAGAGACGCGGTGGCAGGTGCGGGCACTGGTTGTCCAGAAGCTTGGGACGCTTCTTCAAGTGCTGAATCGCGACGCTGAGGACCGTCTCACCCTGAAACGGCGGTCCGCCCGTGAGCATGTGGTAGCAGGTAACGCCGAACGAGTAGATGTCGCTGCGGGGGTCGAGCGGCTTGCCCTCGATCTGCTCGGGGCTCATGTAGAGCGGCGTGCCCAGGGTCATGCCGACCTGGGTCAGGTCCACCCGCTCGCCTCTCTCGGAGACCCGCGCCAGGCCGAAGTCCGCCACCTTGACCTCGCCGGAGCGGGTGATCATGATGTTCTCGGGCTTGACGTCGCGGTGGACGATTCCCGATTCGGCCGCCATGGCCAGGGCGGATGCCACCTGGCGCATGACGGTCACTGCCTGCCGGGCGTCGGGCGGGCCGTGACGCCTGAGCCACTCGCGCAGGTTTTCTCCCTGTACGTATTCCTGGGCGATGAAGTGCATCCCCTCCAGACAGCCCACTTCATAGACCTGCACGATGTGGGAATGAACGAGCGCGGCGGCGGCCTGGGCCTCGCGCTGAAACCGCGCCACGTAGGTGGGGTCCTTGGCAAGGCGGCTCTTGAGCACCTTCAGCGCGACCTGGCGCCGCAGCGAGTACTGCTCGGCCAGATAGACGTCGGCCATGGCCCCGCGGCCCAGGCGCCGCAGCACCCGGTAATCGCCGATCTGGCGCCCGGCCAGATCGGGCTCGGGCATCTCGACATGAGGGGACTTCGGATCACTCATCGGTGCGGTCGCCGCCACGGAGGCAGTCTGACGGGTCCATTCCCTCCATTATAAGAGGCCCCACGGGAGGTCCTGCGCGGCCCTTGAACGTTGCCACTACTGATGGGGTCTTCGCACCTGTCATCTCCCAGGGGGGCGCAGCCCTCACCCAGAGGGAGAGGGCGGATGTGGATCATGCCTCGATCGCGTAAGGGGCCCGCTGCTCGCGGCCGAGATGCTGGTTGGCCTCGTCCTCGCCGGGGAATTCCTCCTTGTCGGGGTCCCAACGGAGCTTGCGCCCCAGGCGCATGGCGATGTTGCCCAGGTGGCAGACGCTCACCGAGCGGTGCTGCGAGATCACGTCCGAGACCGGGTCGCGGCGCGAGCGCACGCAGTCGAAGAAGTTGCCCATGTGGTTGATGATCGCGTCGAGCTTGCCCATCCGCTCCGGGCGGTCGAGGTTGTCGTGGGCGTACAGCTTGAACTGTTCGCGCGGCAGCGGATCCTGGGCGAGATCCTCGACGGGCTTGCCCGACACGGTGCCGCGGTTGACGAAGATGCGACCCTCGCTGCCGGTGAACATCACGCCGTTGCGCCCGTGGTCGAGCACGGAGAGCATGACGCCGTCGGCGAACCTGTAGTGGGCCTCGTAGTCCAGGGCCACGTTGTAGCCGTTAGGAACGTCGGGCAGTCGGGCCTTGCCCTCGATCTCGACCGGGCCGGTGCGGTCCGTGCCCATGCCCCAGTTCGCGATGTCGATGTGGTGCGCGCCCCAGTCGGTCATCTGGCCGCCGGAGTATTCGTACCACCAGCGGAACGTATAGTGGCATCGCTCCTGAACGTAAGGCACCGAGGTTGTTTGCCCCTGCCAAAGGTCCCAGTTGAGATGGCGCGGCGGCTCCTCGGTCGGGAAAGGGCCCCCGGAGGGGTTCTTTCCAAGGATCACCTCGACGTGCTGGAGCTTGCCGATGCGCCCCTGGCGGACCAGTTCGCAGGCGAGGCGGAAGCGGTGGTCGCTCCGCTGCCACGAACCCACCTGCACCACGCGGCCCGTCTCGCGGACGACCTTGGTCAGATGCTTGCCCTCGTCGATGGTCAGCGTGAGCGGCTTCTCGACATACACGTCCTTGCCCGCCCGACACGCGTCGATGACCATCTTCGTGTGCCAGTGGTCGGGCGTGCCGATCGTCACCACGTCGACGTCCTTGCGGTCGAGCAGCCTGCGGTAGTCCTCGTAGATTTTCGGGGTGCTGCCGAACCCGGCCCGGGCCTGCTCGCGCACGTGGCGGTCCACGTCGGCGATGGCCACGATGTCGCCGTGCTCCTGGGCCTTCAGGGCGATCACGGTGCCTTGGTAGCGCATGCCGATCGAACCGATGCGGAAGCGGTCGTTCTTGGACTTCGGCCGGGTCCGCTCCTCCGCGTCGGCCGTGAACACGTAGGGGATCATCGACCCGGCGGCGACGGCGGCCCCCGCGGACGGGAAGAAGCGCCGGCGGGTGGGGTGGGGTTCATTGATCATCGTGTATCGTCCCGTCTTCTGGAGGCTTGGGCGCTATCCTGTGAACAAGCCAGGCGCAACCGAAATCCGAAGCGCGAAATCCGAAGCAAATGGGAATGACCATAACGCGGGATCGCCGGCCGCTCGAGACACCGCATGTGCCCCGTTTCGAGCATTCCAGTCTCGCATTTCGGGCTTGTTTCGCGTTTGCGATATTCGTGCTTCGTGCTTCGCCCTGGGCGCCTGAGAAAGGCCTCACTTGCTTCTCGCCTTCTCCCGGGCCTCAACGAGCATCTTGATCCACGGGCCCACGTAGTGGCCGTGATCGTGGTAGGTGCGACCGCTGACCAGGTTGCCGTCGATCACGCAAGGCTCGTCGACGAACGTGCCGCCGCAGACCTCCAGATCGAACTTGCACTTGGGCACGGTGGCCATGCGCCGGCCCCGGACGCAGTCGGCATAGGCCGGGATCTCCACGCCGTGGCACACGCAGGCGATGGGCTTGTTCGTCTCGAAGAAGTGCCTCGTGATTCGCACCAGGGCCTCGTCGTAGCGGATGTACTCCGGGGCCCGGCCGCCGCTGAAGAAGACGCCCAGGTACTCCTCGGGCTTCACTTCGCTGAAGGCCAGCTCGGCCTCGATCGTGTAGCCTTCCCACTCCTTGGTGATGGTCCAGCCCGGCTTGACCTCGTGCATCACCATGTTGAACCGCCGCTTCTCGGGCCCGGCGACCACGGGCCGGAATCCGTCCTCCTGGAGCCGGTAGTACGGATAGAGCGTGTCGACGGTCTCCGAGGCGTCGCCGACGATGATCAATACTTGGTCCATCGGATCCCCCTCGCTATGATCCAGTCCTGCGGCATAAAGAAATCAGTTGACCTTCATCATCGCGCGGGCGAGATACTCCCTCGCACGATTGATCTCCTCCGTCACCTTCGCGGTCGTGTCGAGGATCGGAATCCCGCGCGGCACGGGATGCATGAAGATCTCGGTCCAGCCCGGGTAGTCGATTTTCTTCAGAGCCGCCAGGATGGGGCGGAAGTCGAGCTTTCCCCGTCCTGGCATCTGCTCCAACTCCTGCTCCTTGGGCAGCTTCTTCATGCAGCCCTGGCCGTGCTGCCAGGCGTAGAAGTGGACCAGCTTCGGCCCCAGGTCCTCGATCAGCCGGGCGAGCAGCCTCGCGTCCTGCGGCAGGTGATAGGGGGCCAGAGCGATGCCCACCGACGGCGACCTGGCGGCCTCGGCGAAGTAGCGGAGCGAGTCGGGCGAGTGGATCAGCGCGTGGCCGTGGTTCTCGATGCCGATCGTGATGCCCAGCTCTTCGGCCCGGGCCGCGTGTGGCTTGAGCTTCTCGACGAACCCGGCCACCTCGGCCTTGAGCTCGGCGCGGGTCTTGGCCTTGCTCCGCGTGCTGCCCGTGACGATCAGCTTTCCGCCGAGCTTGCGAAGGAACTGCATCTCGTCGTGCAGCTTGAAAGGTCCCAGGTCGTAGCGGGTGACCATACCCAGGCCCACGTCGTGCTGCTCCAGAAGCCTGGCGAACCGCTCGTGGCCCATGGCCTCGACCTGCTCGCGCTGGTCGCCGTGATGTCTGGGCCAGAGGTCGATCCACTGGGCGCCGGTCTTGCGGACCTCGGGGAGGATCTCCTCGAGCTTCGTGGTGCCGTACATGCTCGAGGCCAGCACGTAGCGAAGCTCGAAGGGCTTGTTGCGGGTCTCCCGCCCTGCTCCGGCCTGGCGCGGCCAGGTGCTGGCGATCGCCGCGGCGCCGCAGGCGAGCATGCCGCGGCAGGCGTCGCGGCGCGTGATCGGTGCCTCATGCATTGCCGGCCGCCTCCTTGAGCATCTTCATGAACGCCTTCAGGAACGGCGTGTTGTCGTGCCAGGTGCGGGCGGTGACCACGTGCCCGTCGATGACCACGGGCTGGTCCACGTACCTGGCACCGCCCTGCTCGGCGTCGAGCGCGCACTTGGCCACCGTCGTCACCTTGCGCCCGCGGATGCAGCCGGCGGCCGAGAGGATCTCGATGCCGTGGCACACGCAGGCGATGGGCTTTTCGGCCTCGGAGAAGTGGCGCATGATCCGCATCAGGTCCTTGTCGTAGCGGAGGTACTCGGGCGCCCGACCCCCGGAGACGAACACCCCGGCGAACTCCTCCGGCTTCACCGCGCGGAAGGCGACCTTGGCCTGGATGTGGTAGCCGGGCCGCTCTTCGGTGATGTCCCACGGCACGTCGGCGTGGGGCGGCACCTCGTGCAGCACGGTGTGGTACAGCCGGGCCTCGGGGCCGGCCACGACCACCTCGAAGCCGTCTTCCGGAATGCGGAAGAACGGGTACAGCGTGTCCATCGCCTCGGTGGCGTCGCCCAGCGGCATCAGGACTCGGGGCATGGCGGGGTTCTCCTCGGCGGCGGGGGACGTCTGGGCAAGAATGGCCAGCGCGGCGGGGGCTGCCGCCAGTGCCTGGCACACCTCGCGGCGCGTGCAACGAGTCGGGTTCATGTTGGGGCCTCTCGTCGGGAAGGACGTGACCCGCATTGTAGCCCGGACCGCCGCGCGGTTTCCACCGGCACGCCCCCGAAATGGCGGAGCGGGGGGAGTAATCGGAGGCCCGGTCGAGGCCGATGGCGGGGCGCCCTACGGCTAAACGGCTCCGCGCGATGGTCCAGCGACCTCCGCCATCGGCCTCCCTGTCCGCATGCGGCAGGGCTGGGATGGCGATCCTCACGCTGGAGGTTCGCTCTTGCCAGCCGCCGAGGGTGCCGATCTCGCTTCGCCGTCTCCATTGCGGGCGCCCGGGGCGTGCTCCAGGGGCGGCCGCGATAAGCGACCGCGGCCCGACGCGCACCGCGAGGTCGTCCGGGTCTCGGCGGCGACAATCATGACTGCTTCACCGAACAATCGTTGGTCGCGACGTGCCGCAGTGCCCGTGCCAGGCGTGAGGCGTTCCCCCCTTCTGGACTCGGCGACCCCACGCCGCCTGCCGGTGCGCGCCGGCTCGGCCCGCCCTGGCGAGGCCACGCGAGTGAGGCGTTCGCACTGCCACGGAAGCCCGGTCGCGCCGCGTCCCCTGGCTGCCTCGCGGCGGCGCGGACGGGGGTCGTTTCTGCCAGGCGAGAATCTCCGTCCGAGAAGCCGCGCCCGCGCAATGCATGACCTAGAGTTGTGCGCACGAAAGGGGGCTCTTCCTGTTTTCAAGTGGTTCCGCGACGTGGCATTCGGCGAGCAGGGGCGCCGCCGAGGCCTCTCCCGTCGCTCTTGCGAGGACGATTCCGAGGGAGGAGAAGGTACATGAAGAACTGGAGTATCAAGACCAAGATTCTGGCCGTCCTTCTTGGCCTGGGCATCCTGGGCGGCGTGGGTTACTCGGCGTTCCTCTACAACCGGAACGTCGAGGAGGCGCGGGCCAAGGCCCGCGCGGACGGCGCGAATCTGCTGCAGCGATCCACGGAGATGTTCATCGTTTCGACCAAGAAGTTCCACGACGACTTCCAGCGGACGAAGAACGATCCCGACGCGCGCAAGAAGGTCCTCGACGACTGGAGTCGGACGATCTTCGCCGTGGACCAGGCGGTGATCGCCGACTTCGGCGAGGACAAGCCCCGCGTGCGTCTGATCGGCGACGAGGACATCTTCGACTACCCGCCCCTGGGCGGCGAGAACACCAGGATCGAGATTCCGTTCGAGCGCGAGGCGGCCGAGCGCCTCGCGGCCGGCGAATCGATGGTCGAGACGATCGAAGGCGGGTACCTGAGAATGGCCGCGCCCCTGCCGGCCCAGGCCCACGCGGGCTGCGCCGAGTGCCACTTCGCCACGGTCGAAGGGTTCGACTCGGACATGTCGCGAAACATGGTCCTGGGCTCGCTGAACGCCTACGTCCCGCTGGCCGCCAGCATGGCCCAGGCGCGGCAGAACGCCCTGATCGGGATCGGCTCGATCGCCGGCCTGATGACCCTGATCATCGGCGTGCTGTACGTCTTCATCAACAAGTCGGTGGTCAAGCCGGTGATCTCCTGTATGGCCAGTGTCAAGGCCCTGGCCAACCGCGACTTCGGCAGGAAGTGCGAGGTCAAGGGGCACGACGAGATCGGGCAGATGGGCGACGCCATCAACCGCTCGATCGACGCGACCAAGAAGGCCTTCGACGACATCGAAGAGGCCGCCGCGCGGGAGAAAGAGCTTCAGTCCCAGCGCGAGGAGGAGCAGCGCAAGGCGGCGGAGGCCGAGCGCCTCCGCCAGGCCGAAGCCGCCGCGCAGGAGCGCCGCCTGGCAGAGGAGCAGCGCCGCGTCCAGGAGGAGCGTGCCGAAGAGGAGCGCCGTCGCGCGGAAGCCGACCGCGCGGCCGCGGAGACGGTCCGCCGCAAGGTCGATGCCCTGCTCGGGGTCGTGGCCGCGGCCGCCGAGGGCGATCTGACCCGCAAGGTCCCGGTCGAGGGAAACGAGCCGATCGACGAGCTGGCCGCCGGCA
Organism: uncultured Pirellulales bacterium; assembly: GCA_964434165.1. Lineage (GTDB taxonomy): Bacteria > Planctomycetota > Planctomycetia > Pirellulales > Thermoguttaceae > CAYSUS01. The sequence continues at coordinate 447 of CAYSUS010000188.1, read as the reverse complement.
TCGGCAAGATGCTCGAGGACCTCGCCGGCGTGATCGGCCAGGTGACCGAGAGCGCGGCCCAGTTCAACGAGGGCTCGCGGGTGATCGCCGAGAGCTCCCAGTCCCTGGCCTCCGGGGCCCAGAACCAGTCGGCGAGCGTGGAGGAGATGAGCGCCTCGATCGAGCAGCTCAACCGCTCGATCGAAACGGTCAAGGGCAACGCTTCCGAGGCCGACCGTGTGGCCCGGGAGACCAATCTCCTCGCCGAAGAAGGCGGGGCGGCCGTCGAGAAGTCGATCCAGGCCATGGAGCTAATTCGCACCAGCTCCAACCAGATCGCCGAAATCATCCAGGTGATCTCGCAGATCGCCAGCCAGACCAATCTGCTGGCGCTGAACGCCGCGATCGAGGCGGCCCGGGCCGGCGAGCACGGCATGGGCTTCGCCGTCGTGGCCGACGAGGTCCGCA
>CAYSUS010000187.1:0-8049 GCA_964434165.1 uncultured Pirellulales bacterium | reverse complement strand
CCAACGCCTCGCGAAACCAGGCGGCGATCTCCGGGGATGGAAAGCGGAACTCCCCAAGTTGCTCCAGGAACAGGACCACCGCGGCGCCCTGAAGATGAAGGGCGAGGCGTAAGCCGCTGCCCGCCTCTGCCTGATGTTGCCGCTCAATCCGCCGTTTTGCATCACGGAGACACGTTCATGAATGATCTGCTTCCCATCCTTTCGACCGAGTTGTCGGCCCTCCTCGCCGCGACCGACAAGCGCGAGTACCTGATTACCCGCGCCGAGCGTCTGTTCGACGAGTTGGTCGAGCCGATCGACCTGCCCGGCCCCGACGTGGTCATCGATCCGGTGCTTCGCGTCACCATCCGCCCGCTGGTTGGCCGGGTGTACGACGAGGTGCTCCGCAAACTGGAGGCCCACACCAATGCCGCTTGACCAACTCACGCCGTACCTGCCGACCATCGCCATCGCCGCCGGCGCGGCGCTGATCCTGTGGGGGCAGCGGGACCGGCTGAAGGTCCTGGTCAGCGGGCTCAAGCCCGCGCCCGAGGCCGAGGCGCCGATGTCTCCCACCGACCGGTTCGAGACGTTCTACGCGCTGCGTGCCTGGTGCGAGAAGGCCGGTCACGTCGGGGCCGTGAAGGTGCTCGACACCCAGGTGCTGCCGACGATCGTCCGCAATAACGCCGAGGCCGAAGGAGGGTCGAAGCCGTGAAACCGACGACCCTTCTGGCCCTGATCTTGATCGTCGCGGGCGTGGTGGCCACGTGGCGGCCCCCGGCGCCGAGCCCCGAACCAGGTCCCGCCCCGCCGGACGCCGCGACAAGGGCCATCGTGGCGCCCGTGTCGGCCAAGCTCGCCGGGCATCCGGACGAGGCCCGCCAATTGGCGGCGTTCTACAGCGCCGCCGCCGAAGCGCTGCGGCGTGACGGCAGCGGCGCCCAAGTGGTCAAGACGACCGCCGACCTGCGGACGTTCTGCCAGCGGGCCGTAACCGTCCGCTTCCAAGGGGCGTTCGCCAAGGTGCCCGGTCTGGCCGACGCGATCCATGGGCCCGAGGGCGCGCTGGCGAAGCTGCTGGGGCTCGATGTCACCGACCTTGATCATGCCCGTTCGGCGGCCGCCTTGGACGCCGTTGCCTGGGCCTGCCGGGAGGCTGCCGGATGAGCGACGTGTTCCAGACACCCGTGCAGATTCGCTCGGCCTACGAGAACGGACTGCCCGGATGGCAGTTCGACCAGGGCTCGATGGACGCGCTGATGGCCGACCGGAAGGCGATGCTGTTCGCCGAAGCGGCGCTGCACTTGGCCGGCGTCGGCAAGGGGAAGATGGCCCTGTTATGGCGATCGCGGGAGAAGTACGACCCCGGCGCATTCGGCGACGAGGCCCAGACCACCGGCGACTGCGTCTCGCATGGGTCGCGCAACGCGCGGGAGGTGACCCGCTCGGTTGAAATCCACATCAAGCGCGAACCCGAGGAGTTCTTTCTCCGCACGGCAACCGAGCCGACCTACGGCGCCCGCGGCCATGGCGGCCAGGGGATGGACCCGGCCAGGGCGACGCGATTCGAGAGCGACTTCGGGTTCCTCTTCCGCCAGGCGTATCCGTTCGTGGACCTGTCGGTCTACGACTCGCGGATCGGCAGCCGCTGGGGCTCGCGGGGTGTTCCCGAGGAGGTTGAGGAGGAGTGCCGCAAGCACAACGTCGGCCAGTGGGTCGCCCCGACCAGCGTCGACGAGGTCAAGGACCTGCTCTTCTCCGGCTATGCCTTGCACAGCGGGCAGAACTTCGGCGTGAAGTCGTCGTCGGACAGCCGGGGCATCGCCATCCCGAGCGGCTCCTGGGCGCACGATATGGCGACGGTCGGCTACGACGACACCCGCGAGGTGTATCCGGTGTGCGTCTTCCTGGTCGCCAACTCCTGGGGCCAGTGGAACCAGCGACCGAAGGTGTGGCCCGAGGACCGCTACGGCCCCTGGCCCAAAGGCTCGTTCTGGTTGGCCGAGGACGTCTACGCCCGCCACTTCGTGGGCAGTCGATCGATCTTCGCATACTGCGACATCCAGGGCGTGCCGCAGAAGCCACTGCCCGACTACGGCAATCTCGACAGCATCTTGGGGTGAGACGATGAAGTACCTGTTGGCGATCCTCGCGTTCTGCGTTGTCCTTCTTGCGGGCTGCTTGCCCGACGATGTGGCCCTGGACCTGCGCGATACCGTTGCGGTCGACCTGGCTCTGGCCACGATGACCGACCACGCGCCCGCGCCTCAGCCCGACCCACCGACGCCGTACGACTGCCCCCGCTGCAAAGACACCGGCTGGATCACCCACGGCGATGGCCACCGCACGCCATGTCCGGACTGCAGCGACGGCAGCAGTGGCGACTACAGCGGTCCGCTCGATACGTGGCGCGACGCCAAGGACCTGATCCGCAAGGGCAACGAACTGGCCGACCGCAGTAAACAGCTTTTCGATCGGGCCGAGCGCGACGGGAAGATCCGTGTCGACATCCAGTTGCCGAAGCCCAATCTGGAATCGCAACCAGTCGTGCAGCAGGGACCGGTAAATCAAACCTGCCCGGGCGGTGTCTGCCCGATCGTGCCTGACCCGCCCAAGCAGACGGCGCCGACCATCGTAACGCAGCCTGCCGAACCCTCGTGCGGTCGGACGTATTGCCAGCCGCGGGCCTTCTGGAGGTGGCGACGATGACGACGGCGCGAATCCAGGCCATCGACTACGTGCTCGACCGTTCGTGGACCTGCCGCCGGTGGCGTTCGCACTCCTGCTGGCTTGCGGGCGAGGCGGTCGAGTTTCTCCAGCGTCAGAACGCGCAACCGGAACACGCTCAGGAGTGGCGTGCCCGGGTCGCCTCGCACCTCGCTCAATGCGTCCGCCGGGACCGGTACGGCAACCCGGTCTTGATTTGGATTCTGCTCAACGTGGTCGTGCCAATCGTGGTCCGGCTGGTGATCGACTGGTGGCTCAATCGGAAGGACGGGTGAGATGGCGGACGTGATTCAACTCTGGTCGCCCTTGATCCAGGGCGGCTTCGCCGTGTTCGCCCTGCTTCTGTTGGGCGTCAACGTCTGGCTAGTCAAGCAGCTCTTGAAGGTGCTCAAGGACAACAGCCAGGTGATCGCCGGGAACACGCGGGCCATCGAATCGGTGGCCACGATCGCCTCGGACACCAAGGGGCTGATGCAGCAGTTGCGAGACGAACTACTCAAGCGGCCGTGCCTGTTGGACGCGCACGGCCATGATGACCAGCGGTAACCAAAGCGTGGGCGGGCCGCCCACCGTTTGCAGAAGGAGCTGAGAATGACCGCGTTTTTCGTGCAGGACGGCAACTCGATCGACTACACGCCCAGCGTTGACGTGACGGCCGGCGCCGTTGTGGTCCAGGGCGATCTGGTCGGCGTGGCCAAGTTGGACATCAAGGCCAGCACGCTCGGCGCGCTGGCTGTCACCGGAGTGTTCGATTTCCCCAAGGCGGAAGGCTCGGGCGAGGGCATCTCGGCCGGGACCACCGTCTTCTGGAACCCGACGCAGCAGGAGGCGGGCGAGGAGGAGTCGGCCGGTGACGGCACGGTTCTGCTGGGCAAGGCGGTCAAGGACGCGGCCGATGATGACGCCACGGTCCGCGTCCGCCTGACCCAATAGGACGACAAGCCGTGGTTGATCTGCTTCGAAAGGGAGCCGAGTGGCTGGAGCAGCAGCGCGTGGCGCACTGCTCCAGCCCCGTCGAGTACCTCCGCGGCGAGGAGGCCTATCCAGCCCAAGCCACGAAGGGCAAGACCGACTACGAGGTGGCCGACGACTACAGCGCGACGATCGGGACGCACGTTGTCGACTTCCTCATCATGGCCGACGAGTTGGGGCTGAAGCCCGAGCCGGGCGACGTGATCCTCTCCGACGGCCAGCAGTATGAAGTGATGGACCTCGGCGCGGAGGGTTGCTGGCGCTGGAGTGATCCGAACCTGATCACCATGCGCATCCACACCAAGGAGATCGGTCCCGCATGAGCCTGGTCACAAACATTGCCGACGCGGTCGCCAGCGAGATCAACGCCGCCCCGCCCGATACGTTCAGCCAACCGGTCACGGCCGAGCGCCGCGTTCTGCCGCAATTCGAACTGCAGGACCTGGCCGAACTGCGAGTGACGGTCGTTCCCAAGGGCGTCGAGATCGGCGGCTCGACTCGGGCCGCCAGCCAATACGACATCACCGTGGATGTCGGCATCCAGAAGAAGCTCGGCAAGGACCTCGACACGGAGGTGGCTGCTCTGGGGACGCTGGTCGACGAGGTGGCCGAACACCTGCGACGCCGCACCCTTACCGAGGCCCCGTATGCCCAGTGGGTCGGCATCCGCAACGAGCCGGTCTACGCGCCTGAGCACCTCTCGGAGCAGCGGGTATTCACCAGCGTGCTGACGGTGAGCTACCGGGCCATGAAGTAACCAGCGCACGGGCCGCCCATGATCGGCTTTGACATCAAGCGGATGTTCTTCGATCGAGCGGCAGTTCGCAACAAGACGGACAAGGCAACGCGCCGCGTCCTGTCGAAGTTCGGGGCCTTCGTTCGGCAGACGGCCAAGCGGAGCATCCGCAAGCGAAAGAAGGCGAGCCGGCCGGGCCAACCGCCCAGCAGCCACATCGGTCTGCTGAAGCGATTCATCTTCTTCGGCTTCGACACAGTTCGCCGCAGCGTGGTCATCGGCCCGGTGCGGCTCACGCAGAAGGGGCGCGGGGAGGCGCCCAGCGCGCTGGAACACGGCGGGTTCGTGCTGATGCGGCGGAGCCGGCGCGGGCGGAAGAAGAAGACGAGGGCCCGCATCCGGCCGCGGCCGTTCATGGGGCCGGCGATGGAGAAAGAGAAGCACCAGCTGCCCGCGTTGTGGCGGGACAGCGTGAAGTAATCACGGAGGACCCAGAAGTGTCGCAGACCTTCCTGTTGGGCATGAATGCCAAGATCTACCAGGGCGCGGCGGGCGGCGAGCTTACCGCGCTTTCTGAGATGAGCAACGTCAAGGACGTCACGCTCAATCTCGAAGCGGGCGAAGCGGACGTTACCACCCGGGGCAACCAGGGCTGGCGGGCCACTGCGCCGACGCTGCGGGAATGCACCGTCGAGTTCGAGATGCTCTGGAAGCCGGGGGACGCCGGGTTCGAGGCGATCAAGACGGCGTTCCTCAGCAGCGGGCAATTACGTCTTGCTGTGCTCACCGGCGCGAGTGACGCCTCGGGCACCGAGGGGCCGCTGGGCGACTTCTCGATCACCAACTTCTCGCGCAACGAACCGCTCGAAGAGGGCGTCACAGTGAGCGTCACCGCGAAGCTCGCCGAGTTCGACCAGTGGGTGGAGGTGGCCTGAGTCGCGGGCCGCGGCGGGCGGTGGGTGCTGCCGCACCACCGTGAGAACCCGCTCCCGTTGGTCGCTTTCGTGCAACATCGAGTTTGCCTTCTTCAGGAGACATTATGAAAACCTTTTGTGATCGAAGCGGCCGGACCTGGACCGTCACGCTGACGCTCGGTACGGCGATGTCCGTGAAGGCGAAGCTCGGCGTCGACCTGCTGCAGCCCGAGGCGGGCGATCCGCCGCTGCTGACCCGGCTGGGCACCGACGAGATGCTCCTGGGCGAGGTGCTATGCGCGATGCTCGAGCCGCAGTTCGAGGCCCAGGGCGTGACGGTCGACGACGTCCGCGCCGGGTTCGATGGCCAGACGCTCCTCGCGGCGCAGAAGGCCTTCTATGAGGAGCTGATCGATTTTTTCCAGAGCCGCGGCCGCACCGATCGGGCGAAGGCGGTCGCCAAGCAGGTGAAGATGATCGACGCGGCGGTGGCGGCCGTGGAGACTCGGATCGACGCCCTAGACATCGACCAGACGATCCGTGGGGCCATGTCTGGCGAATCGCCGGAAGCCTTGGCGTCGACCCCCGCACGCTAACGCTCCGGCAGCTTCTGTGGATGGCCGAGGGCCGCAGCGAGAACGTGTGGCTCGTGACCTCGGCCGTCATGGCGCTTCTGGCCAACTGCCACCGCGACCGGAAGAAGCGGCCGTTCACGCCCGACGACTTCAACCCGATGGTCCATCGAACCCAGCGGGCCGACGTGATCCACGTCACGCCTGAGAACGTCGGCGATCTTCGCGAGGCGTTCGCCGGGATGGCCCGGAAGGAGTAACTGCTGCAGTGACCGTGAGACTCAAAGGGGCTTTCGCCGGCTGCAGCTGGTGCGGTGGCAACGGGTGCATGTGCTGCGACGACGAGCGTCGCAAGGCCCAGGAGCGGGCCCGGCAGCCGATCTTCACCGCCGATCGCAACGATCCGGAGGACATGGCGCTGTTTCGCGAGTACTTCGGCGCGGAGGCCCTTCAGAAGGCGTTCGGCCCTGACGGTGGCGGCATGGCGGAGATTCACGAGAACGCGCTGATCGCGAACATCCGCCAGACCCTTCGCAAGTCTCGTGAGGCATCTTGATGGCCGCTTCCTCGACCGCAATCCGTGCCGGCCGCGCGTTCGTCGAGCTGTTCGCCGACGACACGAAGCTCGTCCGCGGGCTGCGGCGGGCCGAGGCGAAGATTCGGGCCTTCGGCGACAAGCTGCAAAACATCGGCCGGCGGATGATCGGCTTGGGAGTCACGGCCGCCGCGCCGCTGGCCCTGTCGACCAAGATCTTCGCCGGCTTCGATGACCAGATGCGGGCCGTCCAGGCCGTGATCGGCGCCACCGGTGAAGAGTTTGACATGCTCACCGAGAAGGCGAAGGAACTCGGCCGCACCACCTCATTCTCCGCCGCCGAGGTGGCCGCCGGCATGCTCGAACTGGGTCGCGCCGGCTTCTCGCCGAAGCAGATCGACGCGGCCATCGCCTCGGTACTCGACCTGTCCCGCGCGACGGGTACTGAGCTGGCCGAGGCGTCCAACATCGCGGCCAACACTCTGCGGTCCTTCGGGTTGGAGGCGGACCAGATGGGCCGCGTGGCCGACGTGATGACGGCCACAGCCAACAACTCGGCGCAGACGCTAATGGACCTCGGCGAGGCCATGAAATACACGGCGCCGGTCGCCGCCGAGTACGGCCTGACGCTCGAAGAGACGGCCAAGGTGCTCGGCGCGTTGGCCAACTTCGGCATCAAGGGCTCGATGGCCGGCACGACGATGAAGAACATCCTCCTGCGGCTGGCCGATCCGGCGATCCGCAGTCAGGTCGAAGCGCTCGGCGTCTCGGTTACCGACGCCGGCGGCAATCTCCGCAATGTTTCGGACATCCTTCGCGACGTCGGTCGGGCAGTCGACGGGATGCCCAACGCCAAGAAGCTGACCATCTTCAACGAAATCTTCGGCATGCGGGCGATCGCCGGCGGGGCCAAGCTGACGGCCGCCGAGTTCGATCGGTTGAATAACGCCATCGACGGCGCGACGGGCACGGCTTCCAAGACGGCCAAGGTGATGGACAGTGGGATTGGCGGGGCCTTCCGCCGCCTCTATTCGGCCGTCGAGGGAATCGCCATCGCCATTGGCGACGCCCTATCCAAGCCGCTCTCCGACATGGCCGACTGGCTCAGCAAGGCTGCTGGCTCGATCACCGAGTGGATCAAGAACCACAAGGAGCTGATCGTCACGGCGATGAAGGTGATCTTGGTGGTGATCGGCGTGGGCGCCGCGCTCGTCGCGATGGGCCTGCTGTTCAGCACGCTGGCCACCGCCATCGGCGGCATCATCTCGGTGGTCACGGCCGCCATCGCCGTGTTCAAAGTCATCGCCGCGGTGATCGCCTTCCTCGTTTCGCCGGTCGGACTGGTGATCGCGGCCATCGCCGCGCTGGGCGCCTACATCCTCTATGCCACGGGCATCGCCGGCAAAGCGATTGCCTGGTTGGGCGAGAAGTTCGGCGTGCTGAAGGACGACGCCATGAGCGCGTACCAGGGCATTGCCGACGCCCTGGCCGCCGGCGACATCTCCCTGGCAGTCAAGATCCTCTGGCTGACGATCAAGATGGAGTGGACCCGGGGTGTGAACTACCTCGAAAAGGCCTGGCTCAACTTCCGCAACTTCTTCATCCGCATCG
>CAYSUS010000186.1:0-8149 GCA_964434165.1 uncultured Pirellulales bacterium | reverse complement strand
GATGGCGGCGGAGATGCTCTTGGGGTTGACCAGGCTGCGGGGCGTCATGTCCTCGACGTCCTTCAGGCTCATCCGCTCCTGCACGGTCCGGCGGAGCTTGAGGAAGCCCTTGCGCAGCTCGTCGGAGGCCAGCTCGTCGATGGTGCGCAGACGGCGGTTGCCCAGATGGTCGATGTCGTCCACCTCGGCCGTCGCGTCATCGCCGCGCAGCCGCAGCAGGTACTTCATCGAGGCGATCAGGTCCTCGGGCCGCAGCGTCATCTCGCTCTCGGGCACCTCCAGGCCGAGCTTCCGGTTGATCCGGAACCGCCCGACCCGTCCCAGCCGGTATCGGTTCGTATCGTAGAACTTCTCGTGGAACAACGCCCGGGCCTTCTCCAACTGGGGAGGGTTGCCGGGGCGAAGCCGCTGGTAGATGCGCAGCAGGGCCTCTTCGTGGCTGGCGGTCGCGTCGTCGGCCAGCGAATTGAGAATCAGGGGGTTCTTGGTGTCGGCCATGACCTCCGCCTCGGTGAGCCCGGAGGTGCAAATCAGCTCGGCCGCGTTCTTGGAGATCTTCTGCCCGCATTCGACGATCACCTCGCCCGCGCGCTCGCTGCTCGCCGGATAGACGATGTCGCCCACGGCGATCTTCCCTTCGACCTTCACGGCGCTGCGGCCATCGACGATCTTCTCGACCGCGGTCTCGTAGAACGCGCGGAGGACGGCGGCGTCCTCCCCGAACTGGGGATCCATGGCCCGCAGCAGCGTCATGGCGGAGAACTTGCCGCTCTGGTCGATGCGGACGGCGAGGCTCTCCTTGCGCGTCACGTTGAGCTCGATCCAGCTCCCCCGCTCGGGGATGATGCGGCAGCTATGCAGCTTGCGCTCGCCGGTCTCGGTCTCCGCGACGAAATCCACACCCGGGCTGCGGTGCAACTGGCTGACGACGACGCGCTCGGCCCCGTTGATGATGAACTCGCCACCGCCCAGCATGATCGGAATGTCGCCCAGATAGACCTCTTCCTCGATGGGCTGTTCCTTGGTCAGCCGGAGCCAGACCTTGAACGGCCGGCCGTAGGTCAGCCGGAGCTGTCGGCACTCGTCCGGCTCGTACCGGGGCTTGCCCAGCTCGTAACGCAAGTACTCCAGACGCAGCGACTTGTCGTAGCTCTCGACGGGGAAGATCTCCCGCAGGACCCCCTCCAGGCCCTGGTTCTTTCGCTTGGCGGCGGGGACCTCGTACTGGAGGAATGACTCATAGCTGACTGTCTGAATCCGGGTCAGGTCGTGGATGGACAGCGGGGGGCGGAGGCTACCGAAGCCACGGACTTCCGTGGGCTGGATGCGTCGCTGCGGCGTGGTGGCCATCGAGGAACGTCCTCCTTATGAGAGCCAGGCAACCGGCCGAACGGAGCGGACGAGACATTCCCCGGTCCCTGGGAATCCCTCGCCGCCCTTTCCCGGACGGCTTGCCCGAACGGTGAAACCGAAGTCCGCGTGGGGAGAACCGCCGGGTGGGGCGGAACCGCGCCGGCGCGCAGAGTCCCCCAGGACCATCTCGCATCCGAGAGCTGGGGGGAAATCAGGTACGTTCAAGCGAGCTCTGCCCGCGCGCGGGCCTGATCGCGCCCGACCCGCGCGCATCTTGGTCGCACACGCGATCGAAATAACGAGAAAGCGCTACTTGATCGAGACGGTGGCGCCGGCCTCTTCGAGGTCCTTCTTGATCTTCTCGGCCTCTTCCTTCTCAATGCCTTCCTTGACTTTCGCGGGGACGCCCTCGACCAGGTCCTTGGCCTCTTTCAACCCCAGACCGGTGATCTGGCGGATGACCTTGATCACGCCGATCTTCTTGTCGCCGTAGCCCTCGAGCATCACGTCGAACTCAGTCTGCTCGGCCGGGGCCTCGGCGGCGCCCGCCGCGCCCGGCATCGCGCCGGCCATCATCACCGGCCCGCCGGCGGCGGCCTTGATGCCGTGGACGTCTTCGAGGTAATCGCTCAGCTCCTTGGCTTCCAGGAGCGTCAGTTGGACGATCTTGTCGCCCAGCTCCTTCGCGGAGGAAGAGAAATCGCGGGGAGGTGCATCGGTGGACATGGTTGCGGGGGTCCTTTCTGGTCACGCCGCGGACCGGCGGCTGCCACCGCCGGCACGCGTCACACTCGGGAAGTTGGTTCGTGTCGATTGCCTCCGGCCGGGCCGGAGGGAGGTCCTGCTCTGCTCACGTCGGCGGGTCCACGGGCGGCCGCCGCGGGCCGAGTCAGGCGCCCTCTTCGCTCTCCTCGCCCTTCTGCTTGATCTGGCTGGCCAGCGCGCCGCCCGGGCCGAGCAACTGAGCGACCAGGTTCGCGCCCGGGCTGAGGATCTGCCCGACCAGCATGCTCAGCATCTCCTCCCGGCTGGGCATCTTGCTCACCGCGGTGAGCTCGTCCCGGTCGAGCCGTTTGCCGTCCATGACGCCGCCGCGGGCGTCGAGCTTCTCGTACTCCTTCTGCTCCGCCAGGCCGAGGACCTCCTTGGCCAGACTGACGATGTCCTCGCCGCCCCAGCAGATCGCCGCCGCGCCGGTGATGTCCTCGAACATCGCGGCCAGAGGTGTCCCCTCGGCCGCCCGCGCGGCCAGGCTGTTCTTGACCACCATGAGGTGGATGTTCTTCTGGCTCAGCTCCTTGCGGAGTCGGTTGTTCGTGTTCGCGTCCAGGCCGATCACATCGACCAGCACCGCGTCGTTGACGCCCTCCAACCGCTGGCGGAGATGGTCGGTGACCAGGTTCTTGACGTACTTACTCATGGCGACGCCGTCTCGTTTCGTCGGGGGATCGGGAATTCGGCAGGCGGCCGAGACAGGGGAAACGGGTCGGGTCAGGCCGCCTGGACGCGGACGCTCGGGCTCATCGTCGCCGAGAGCGCCACGCCCTTGAGGTACTGCCCTCGCACGGCGGCCGGCTTGATGGCCAGGATATGGCTCATAAACGCCTGGATGTTCTCGACCAGCTTCGATTCCTCAAAACTGAGCTTGCCGACGACCGCGTGGACGATGCCTCCGGAATCGTTGCGGAACTCCACTTTGCCGGCCTTGTACTCCTTGACGACCTTGGCGAGGTCGGGGGTGACCGTACCCGCCCGCGGCGACGGCATCAGGCCCCGCGGGCCGAGGATCTTGCCCAGCGGCCCCACGATCCCCATCATGTCCGGCGAGGCGATGCAGACGTCGAAATCGGTCCAGCCGCCCTTGATCTTCTCGGCCATCTCCGCCCCGCCGACCTCGTCGGCCCCGGCTTCGGTGGCCTCGTCCACCTTGTCCCCCTTGGCAAACACGACCACGCGGAGCGACTTGCCGATGCCGTGGGGAAGGACGATCGAACCGCGGACGATCTGGTCGGCCTGCTTGGGATCGACGCCCAGGCGCATGGCGATCTCGACGCTCTGGTCGAACTTCGTGTTGTTGAACTGCTTCAGCAGCGCAACCGCCTCCGCCAGGGCAAGCTGCGTCTTGGCCGGAACCTTGCCGGCGAGGGCTCGTAAGCGTTTGGATTGTTTGGCCATGAGATGATCCGCTGGATGACCCGCGCCAGGGCGGGGTTGTTCCGTTCGTGTCGTCTGGTCAGTACGCTATCTCGTCAAGCGACCTCGTCCCCGGGCTGACTGCCCCGCCCTGCGCCCCGCGGCGCACCCGCCGAACCGCTACTCGCTCAACTCCAGGCCCATGCTTCGGGCCGTGCCCTCGATCATGCGCCGGGCGTGATCCAGGTCGGTGGCGTTCAGGTCGGCCGCCTTCATCTTGACGATCTCGTCCAGTTGCTCGCGCGTGACCGAGCCGACCTTCTCCTTGTTGGGCTCACCCGACCCCTTGGCGATGCCGGCTGCCTTCTTCAACAGCGCCGCCGCCGGCGGGCTCTTCGTCTCGAACTCAAAGGTCCGGTCGTTGTACACCCGCACGACCACCGGAATCGGCATGCCGCCGGCGTCCTTGGTCCGTTCGTTGAACTGCTGAACGAACTGGCCGAGGTTGATCCCGAATCGTCCCAACGAGGTGCCGACCGGCGGGGCGGGCGTGGCCTGACCGCCGGGCACCTGGAACTTGACCTGTCCTGCAAGCTGCTTTGCCATGGGTCGCAACTACCGCGTAACTTGTGACGAAGGGCGACGCGTCGATTCGTCGGCTCACAGCCCTTCGATCTGCCAGTATTCCAGTTCGACCGGTGTGCTGCGGCCGAAGATATTGATCATCACCGTCACCCGGCCGTTCGTCTCGTCGATCCCCGAGACCTCTCCCTCGAAGTTCTCGAACGTCCCCTCGGTGATCTTCACCCGATCGCCCAACTGGAACGCGATCTTCAGCTTGGGGGCCTCGTCCGACTTCTCCTCCTTCTTCGCGAGGATCCGCGACACCTCGTGCGGCAGCATGGGCGTGGGACGCCCCGCGGCCCCGGTAAAATCGCCGATGCCCGGCGTCTCCCGAACGAGGAACCACGTCTCTTCGGTGATCTCCATCTGCACGACGAGATAGCCGGGGTACAGCTTGCGCTTCGTCACCCGCTTCTTCCCGCCCTTGAACTCCGTCACCTTCTCCGTGGGGACGATCACGTCGCCGAAGTAGTAACCCAGCCCGGCGATCGCCACGCGCCGCATCAGCCCCTCGCGAATCGAGTCCTCGCGGTTGCTCTGGACCTTGAGGATGTACCAGTCCATGTCCTCCGATTTGGGCTCGTCCGGCTTGGGCTCCGCCTCCTCGGTCGCCTTCTTTCGCGTTCTGCGCGCGGTCTTCTTCTCGGGCTTCTCCGCCTTTTTGGGCTTGGCGGCCGCCGCTGGCGCTGCTTCCGCTGGCGCTGCTTCCGCCGGGGTCGCCTCCGCCGAAGGTCCCGTGGCCGCCGTCTCGGGTGTCTCCTCCGCCGGGGCGATCACTTCCTCCGCCTCGGCGGACGGCTCGGAAGACGCCTGCGGGTCGGCCGGCAACTCCTCCCCGGGGCCAGCCGCGGCGGCCTCCTCGGGCTCGACCGGCTCCTCCTCCGCGGCCACCGGCGGCTCCCTCGCATCGCCAACCTCGGCCGGATGCGACGGCGCGCCTGGCTGCGACACTTCGGGCTCCGATGCCTCTGGACGAGATGCCTCGCTCGGCTGGGCGGGCAGGTCGCCGGCGACCTCTGGGGCCGGCGGCTCGGCGGCGTGCGGTGCGGGCTCGGTCTGGGGTGTCGATCCGTTGTTCGCACCTCCGCTCGACGCCCCCGGGGTGTGCGCGGTCTCCTCCTGGGCCTCGATGGGCGAGGCCCCTTCTATCTCGACCGGCAAGGTGCCGCTAGCGCGCTTGGCCGGTTCTCGCGGCTCTTCGCTTGGGTTGTTCGGCTGGTCGGTCACGCCTGGATTCCTTCCACGAATTATTCGACGGACGGCAGTGGCCTGATTTGCGACGTCTCGGGAAGGGCGGGGGCGCGGCGCTCGCCAGGGGGCTCGCGCCCTACACGACCCCCAGAAGCTTGAACACCGTTCGCCAAAGGGCATCGAACACCAGCAACACGCCGGCCAGCAGGAATAGCGTCACCAGCACCACCAGCGAGCTGCGGACTAGTTCCGTGCGCGTCGGCCAGGAGACCTTGTTCATCTCCGCCTCGACGGCGATCAGGAAGTCCGCGAACACCGGCAAATTTACCAGGCGGTAAGCCGCCCACCAGCCGAGAAGCACCAGGACGCCGGGCACGGCGTACGCCTGGATCGTGTTCATTCCCAGCGATTGGTTCAGTCGCCACGCGCCGAAGCCCACGGCCACGGCCAGCGCCGCAAACGTCACCTGCCGGGTGACGCGGCCCTGGCTCCGCTTGTAGAGCCCGGTGTGGAACAACTCCTGGAAAAAGGCATTCACCGCAGTCAACACTCCCGGCGACGCCCGGAAGGCCGGACGACCCGAATGAACCAACCTGGCCGCACCCCGCGCCGTCGCGCGGAGCGCCGAGACCGCCACCGAGCCGACGCGCCCCGGGCCGGCCCGGCAAAGGCTTCTGGAACGTCGCGGGCCGGCGTCGCGACGGCGTCGCGAGCCGGCCTGGGCCTCACAAAGCAGGGGCGGGGGGACTCGAACTCCCAACCGCTGGTTTTGGAGACCAGTGCTCTACCAATTGAGCTACACCCCTACGGCTCCACCGCGAACGGGCCGGGGACGCACGACGCCAACCGGTCGGCCGCCCCGCGCCGTTCTCATTTGACGATCTTGGTCACCACGCCCGATCCGACCGTGCGGCCGCCTTCGCGGATGGCGAAGCGCACCCCGTCCTCCATGGCGATCGGCGAGATCAGCTCGACGGTAAGTTTGACGTTGTCGCCGGGCATGCACATCTCGGCCCCACCCAGCAGGTTGAGCGAGCCGGTGACGTCGGTCGTGCGGAAGTAGAACTGCGGGCGGTAGCCGCTGAAAAACGGCGTGTGCCGGCCGCCCTCCTCCTTCGACAGCACGTACACCTCGGCCTCGAACTGGGTATGCGGGGTGATCGACCCGGGCTTGGCGAGCACTTGGCCCCGCTCGATATCCTCGCGCTTCACGCCGCGGAGCAGGCAGCCCACGTTGTCGCCGGCCTGTCCCGAGTCGAGCGTCTTATTGAACATCTCCACGCCCGTGACGACGGTCTTCCGCGATTCCTTGGCCAGTCCGATGATCTCGACCTCGTCGCCGACCTTGACGACGCCGGCCTCGATGCGGCCCGTGGCCACGGTGCCGCGGCCCTCGATCGAGAACACGTCCTCGATCGCCATCAGGAACGCCTTGTCGGTCAGGCGGTCCGGCTGCGGGATGTAGCTGTCGATGGCATCCATCAACTCCTGGATGCACGTGGTCGCCTCGGGATCGGTGGGGTTGTTGTAGGCGGCCAGGGAGTTGCCGCGGACGATCGGGATGTCGTCGCCGGGAAACCCGTAGTTGCTCAGAAGCTCGCGAAGCTCCAGCTCGACCAGCTCGAGCAGCTCCTCGTCGTCCACCAGATCGACCTTGTTGAGGAAGACGACCAGTGCCGGAACGTTCACCTGGCGCGCCAGGAGGATGTGCTCGCGGGTCTGCGGCATGGGCCCGTCGGCGGCCGACACGACGAGGATCGCCCCGTCCATCTGGGCGGCGCCGGTGATCATGTTCTTGATGAAGTCGGCGTGGCCCGGGCAATCGATGTGGGCGTAGTGCCGGTTCTCACTCTCGTACTCGACGTGGGCCACGGCGATCGTCACCGTCTTCGTGGCGTCGCGCACCGTGCCGCCCTTGGCGATGTCGGCATAGGTCTTGGATTTGGCCAGCCCCTTGGCGGCCTGGGTGGCCAGGATCGCCCCGGTCAACGTGGTCTTACCGTGATCAATGTGGCCGATCGTGCCCACATTGACGTGGGGCTTGGTTCGCTGGAATACTTCCTTGGCCATTCTTTCTCCCTGCGAGAATACAAGCGGGAATCTGGGTTGTTTGGAACGGACCGACTATATGCTTAAACCGATCGAATCAAGAGCTGCTGATGGGACTCGGACCCATGACCTCGTCCTTACCAAGGACGCGCTCTACCAACTGAGCTACAGCAGCCGATCGAAGGCCGCCGCCCCACAGCGACGCGCCTCCTGGGGGTTCCCATCTCGCGTCCTCGCCCCCGATCCGCCTCCTGCCTGCCGCACGTGTCAGCCCCTCTGGCCATGATTCCGATGCTGCCCGGCGCCTCCTGAAGCGATCAGCTCAATCCTGGGCGAAGAGCGGGTGAAGGGAATCGAACCCTCGTCTTCAGCTTGGAAGGCTGTGGCTCTACCATTGAGCTACACCCGCAACGTTGCCTGCGATTACGGTGTTTCCTAGGGCGACTCAAACGTGGTATGGGTCACGGCCCCGCGACGAGACCGCGCCCCGGAAGCTCAAATGGGGGGTGCAGGATTCGAACCTGCGAAGGCACTGCCATCAGATTTACAGTCTGACCCCTTTGACCGCTCGGGAAACCCCCCGGGTGAATTCCGGGCGGCCCGGAACTCCGGACGGACCACCGCCCGTCCCGCACTCGATGCACCCGCCTATTCCGTCCGCGTCCATGCCCTGAAAACAATCGCGAGCCAAAAGGCTCGCTGCCCGGGTGGGCCATGCAATCCCGCATGACGCAAGGGGTTCCGTTACGAGCTAGCGGAGGGACTTGAACCCACAACCTGCTGATTACAAATCAGCTGC
>CAYSUS010000185.1:0-8201 GCA_964434165.1 uncultured Pirellulales bacterium | reverse complement strand
GGGGAGCGACCCGTCTCGCCGAACGTGTCGTCGGCGCCGTAGAAGTTTCAATCCACGCTCCCGCGCGGGGAGCGACCTCGCGGCGGCGCATCTCGATGGCCGTGTCCTTGCGTTTCAATCCACGCTCCCGCGCGGGGAGCGACTGCTGAGCGCTGCCGCGCTCGGGCGGGGACTGGGTGTTTCAATCCACGCTCCCGCGCGGGGAGCGACGGCCGCGGCCCTTCGAGGCTCCCTGAGGGAGGCCAGTTTCAATCCACGCTCCCGCGCGGGGAGCGACTCTTCAGGTACAGCGCGAGCGCGGCCTTGCTGCCGTTTCAATCCACGCTCCCGCGCGGGGAGCGACCCCGGCAGCCTAACCCCTTATGGCGCAAGGGGCAACGGGCCGATTCCCGCGAACCTCGATTCACTGGGACGGTCGGACCCCATTCGTAAGAACTGACCGTCGCACAAGAGCCGTGCAGAACAGGGGTTGCGACAATCGCGGAAGCCCCAGGCTTTCTCGTGTGCTTGGGGTTCGCGAATCGCTATTCAAGCGATCAGCGGCCCGTCGATGTCGTAGCTGGTTTCGAGCCCGCGATGCTCCACACGGCGGTGCCAGTTCGCTCCAAGGTAGTAGAACCGCAGGCTGTCCTTCTCCGGCTCGATGAGCTCCAGCAGGCGGTGCTTACACTCAGCCCACTGTGCCGGTTCCACCTTCAATTCAAACACCGACTGCTGCACGCGCTGGCCATAGTCCAGGCAAGTCTTGGCCGCAAGGCGGAGTCGCCGCCGACCTTCGGGGGTTTGAGTGTTCACGTCGTAGGTCACCAGAACGTACATGGCCAAGCCTCCTTAGCGCCACAGAAAAGGTGGATAGGCGTCCAGGTCGCCGCGAAGATGCCGTGCGAGCAACCTTGCCTGGAGGTGCAATAGCAGCCCCACGGTCGTCTTCTCACCCAAGAAGGGGTGCTGGATCGTGGCCTGCTTGCGCTTCTGGAAGGCAACGAGAACAGTCTTCCGCGTCTTGTCGTCCATCATCACGGTCCCGGATGCGGCAGTCTGGAAGCCCGAAGCCGCCACTTGCCGACGGTTCACCAGGGCCAACACAAGCCGATCCACAAGCAGCGGGCGAAGTTCCTCCATGAGATCCAAAGCCATGCCCGGCCGACCGGGACGGTCGCGGTGCAGGAACCCCACAGCCGCGTCCAGTCCGGCAGCCTCGCAGGCCGAGCGGGCATCGTGCGCGAGAATGCTGTAGAGGAATGAGAGCATGGCATTGACGGCATCGGTGGGCGGACGGCGCACGCGACCGGCAAACCGGAAGGCCCCGTCGCCTGCGAGCATCCGCTCGAAGACCCCGAAGTACGTGTTGGCCGCGCCGCCTTCGACGCCGCGTAGCGTTTCCAGAGATTCGCTTCGCCGCGCGGCCTGGAGGTCTTCGGCCATGCGCGCGGCCGCCGCCGCCAGGTCGCCCGAGACTTGCGCGTGGGGCGTATCCCGGGCGGCGCGGAGGAGAACGCCGCGGCAGTTGGCGATCTTGGCCGCCACCATGTTGCGCGCCACGCGGCAGGCGGCGGCCAGGTCGTCGGCCACGCGGTACTGCTGGCGCCGCAAGAGCACGTTGCCCGGGCTGAATCCCACGATGGCCGCGCGGAACCGCCCGTGGCGGTCGAGCATCGTGATCGTCACGCCCGCCTGGGCGCAGGCGGCCATCAGCGTCGGGCTCAGGCCCACGCGGCCGAAGCACACCACGCCGCCCAGGTTGTGCAGCGGCGCCCGGAGCTTGACCTCCTTCTCCAGTCTCACGGCCAAGGCCTGCCCGTCCTTGGCCAGGTACGTGCCCTCGGTGGTCACGAAGAGCGTGTTGAGGTGCTGCTTCATGGTTCGCTACTCCGGCCCGTCGAAGGCGTCGCACTGCGGGCTGGCCGAGCCGAGATGCCCGTCGAACTGGCCCTGGGCGAAGACGGCCGCCGTGCGCGAGGAACGCATGGCTCCGGGCAGGCACAGATCGACGAGCGAGCAGTTGCCGCACTTGGGCTCCCGCCTGGCCGGCGGCGTGGCGCGCGAGTCGATCAGTTCGTGCAGGCGGCGGGCGGTGTCGGCCACGAGCTGGCGGAGCGGCGGGTCTATGGGCACTTCGCTCCGCCGGCGGGGTTTCCCGTAGAATAGGGCCGCGCACTCGATGCGCACTCCCAACGCTTCTTCCAGGCACATGGCCTGGGCCGCAAGCTGGACACGATCACAGTCGTCCTTCTTGGGCCGGCCGCGCTTGTACTCGACGGGCGTGACGCGCCATGCGGCGGGCGAGGCGCGGATGCGGTCGAACAGGCCGGTCGGGTCAAGGGCCTTGCGCGCGGGGAGGTCGGCGGCGTTCTTGCCTGCCAGCGGCTCGATCTCCACCACGTCGGCCTTGCCGATCAGCCCCAGCTCCAGCGACTTCAAGGGAACGCCGCGCACGATGCTCACTTGCCCGCGCCGCTCATTGGGCCCTTCGTGGGCCTTCTGGTGCAAGTGCCTCCCCTCGACTGTCAGCCGGTTCTCCGCCCAAAGCTGCTCCAAATGGATCAGCGCACACTGCCGCGGGCAGAACAGCAGGTGCTGGAGGGCGGAAAGGGGGAGAAGGGCGTCGTCGTGGTGCATGCCCTTGCCTCGGTGGCATACGTTAGACGCGCTCGTGGAGGGTAACTCCCTTGGGAACGGCGTCCCGGCCGACAATCACCTCGTAGTCGTCGAAGCTGCGGGGAGGCTCCTGCGGGGTTCTTGGTTCGACGCGAAGCAACTCGAAGAGCTTCCGCGCCGGGGCGCTCCCCAGCTTGCTCTCGT
The DNA here is from genome assembly GCA_964434165.1 of uncultured Pirellulales bacterium. Classification (GTDB taxonomy): domain Bacteria; phylum Planctomycetota; class Planctomycetia; order Pirellulales; family Thermoguttaceae; genus CAYSUS01. Next base: position 5,399 of record CAYSUS010000185.1, on the reverse strand, counting down.
GCTGGAAGACGAACAGCCTGCAGGTGCCCATTTCGCCGCGTGCGGCCGAGCGGTCGTGGTCGAACATGCGCTCAAGGGCCTGGAAGAGCAATTCGAGGTCAGCATCGTCGAACCCCGTGTCGGCAGCGAAATGCGGGCTGACGAAGCCATGAGCGCGGTAAAGGGCGTAGGGGACGATCTCCTTTCGTCCCATGGTTCGCGCCTGTCCGGCCTGCTTCTTCTCCTGTTCCTGCTTTTCGCGCTCCGTGGTGACGGCCATGCGGGTGATGGACTGTTCGAGGGAGACAATCGGCTGAATGGACCGCGCGAACGCCAGCTGAACGGGGCCGCGGACCTGACCCGCGTTGACCTCCGTGCTCATCACCGCGCCGAACATGCGGATGTCGAAAAACGTCTGGCACATCCAGCGGCGGACGCGCTCCTCCGCAGGGCTCTCGCCAGCCTTAGGCTTGGGCGGGTTCTTGGGATCCAGCCCAAGGGCCTCGTAGCCGCGAAGGTGCTGCGCATTGAGTACAGCCTTCTCCTTGACGTAGATGTCGTAGCCGGGCTCGGGGGTGCCGTCTGGCAGCCGTTTGACAAGCGTGACGTAGTTGCGGATCTTCCGCTTCAGGCACACGTCGGAGACGAGCCCGTGCCCCGTTTCCGGGTCGATCCGCGGCGCGTTGCCGGCGTCGGGATCGCCGTTGGGGTTGCCGTTCCTCACGTCGAACAGCAGGACGAACTCGTAGCGGTGTTGGATGGCGCGGCCAGCAAGGTCGGCGGCGGACGGTTCCATAGGAACGGTGGACATGTCGATACCTCCGAATAGATGGGTTATTGCGTGCTGCGTTCAGAAAGCGGGACTACGAAGCGGCCGTTTCGTTCTCTTTGGGTGCGTCGGCATCAGGGTCCTTGAGCCAGCGGAACGCCCGCGGCGCGTCAGGATGGGCGTCCTCCCACTTCGCGCGTTCGTCGTGGTTCATCCAAAGCCAATGCCGCATCTGGTGATAGCCGAGCACGAACAGGCCTTGCTGCTCAAGGTCGAGATGGACTGGAAGACCGTTGCGCTGCGGCGGGTAGCGCTTGCGGTCCACCTCGAAAAGGTCGGCGACGTGGTCGATGATCCGTCCACAGCGGAATGCTGCGGCGCGGTTCCGCTTGTCGTCCGCGTCCTCGGCCTTGCGCGCGTGGTGCTGCGCGTTGCGGAGCAGGCGGACGAACACGTTGCGGGGCGTAGCCGACGCCGCTGCAAAGTACCGATCGACCACGGTGGCATTGACGTCGCCCAGGGCGGCCCCCTGGAGTCGGTCCAGAACGGCCATCAACATGCCCAAGGCGTATCCAGGACTGTCGTTCGAGGGATTCATGAGAGGTTGCACCTCCGGGTATCGGGAACCAGCTTGGGGGTCGAAGCGCCGGCGGCGGTTGAGCACCGCCTTGATGAGGGCCGCCCGGGCATCGCGGCGCGCGGCGGCGATCCAGTCGCCGCCCCCGGCCTCGATGCGGGCGCGGACGAGCGCCCTCTGGAGGAGTTGAAAGGGATAGGGAATGCCGGTGAAGGCCGCGCGGATGAACGCGGCCTCCAACGATCCGGGCACCGGCTCGGATCGGCCTTCGGCGGCTAGGGACTGCATGAGCCAGCGGAGGGGAACCGCAGGGGTCTGGTCGGTCCCCTTCTTCGATTTCGCGTGCCGGGCCATCTCCAGATCCGCGAAGTGGGCCGCGAGACACACGACGACGTCGCCAAGCGAGGTCTCGAACCAGTCGCGCACGATCGCGCGTCCTTGCGTCCCGGACAGAGTCAATGCGTAGAACGCGGCAGGCTCCTTGATCTCGACGTGCCGGCCGCACCAGACAGAGCGATACGCCTCGCTCACCTCCATCTCGCTTTCGCCCTCGAGCAATCCGCCGAGGCTGTCGAGGAAGGTGGCCGCCTCGGACCGCCCCTTGGCCGTCCAGAAGCAGACCACCGTATCGGCGCAAAGCCGGACGAACCGCCGCCCGAGGGTCTCGCCGGGCCGATCCGGATGCGGGTAGTCGGGGTGCAATAGCCGGTTCAGGGCGGTTGCCGCCTCCTCCGCGGCGGTCCGAGAAATGGTAGCGTTTTCGTTGCCGCGCAGTCCGTACGATTCAAAGGCCCTCGCGTTGTGCGAGACCAGGGCCACTCCGCTTGAAGTCCCTCCCGGCAACCGCTTGATAAGCGGAAACAGCGCTACCTCACCCACGGGCTCCCCTGTCACAAGACAGCGAAAAGCCCCTCCCTCAACGGTCGGATCTGAGAGGAGGCGTTTCTGTTTCCAAAAGGCAGCCACACGAGGGCGGTTGTGGACGAGCTGTTCGTCCAGTCCCAACCGGAAGGCGAAGAGCTCGTTGGGCGAGGGCTGCTGCTGCGCGGCCCAGGCCTCGACGGGCCACCTGTCTTTCGCGAGGCCTTCGAGAAAGGCGAACACCGCCTTGGCCCCTGCGTCGCCCGTGCACGACGCGCACTGGCTGACTGCTTCGCGAAAGAGGGACGCCCGCTGTTCTAGCTTCGATGCCGCGCGTTTCCCCGCCGGATCGAGCCCGAGGACGTACTCGGCTTTGTCCACCAGGAAGAACGCCGAATCGCCGCTAGTGCGAATTGGCTGCCGCGGCACGAGCGTCGGCTTCCCCTCGTACTTGGGCTTGCGCTTGGTCCCTTCGTTAAGGTTTCGACGTACATCTTCGATACCCACGAGGTGACCTTCCGCGTCGAGCGTAATCCACCAGGCGACAGGCTTGATCTCGAAGTCGGGATCGCCGATGAGGCGCTCTTCGATCGCCAGTTGGCGCAGCGCGTGGAGAATCATGGGGCACCTCCTGCCGGCAATGCGGCGCCGAGGTCCGCGGGTATCTCCAACACGCCATGAACCAGGCGGGCCGCGAAGAAGATCGGCCGGTTGCGATTTGGACCGAACTGGATGTCGTAGAGCATCATGCCCAGGTCGCGCGTGTCGTCGACCGGCGCGGGCGTGTCGCCGTTGACTGGGCGGATGTCGGCCACGAACTCGCGACAACCCAAATAGGGCTGATGATAGTGCTGGCCGCCCTCGACTCGGCGTCGGAACATGTCCACAAACTTGGCTCGGTTGTCGTCTGGCCCGGCCCGGTCTGTCAACTCGAAGCGTGCTTCGATCACATAGTCCACGTGCGCCAGGGCGACCGTGTTGCGCTGGGCCCGGTCCTCATCGGCCAGGAGGAACGGGGCCAGGCCGCCATCGGCGATCACCTTGGCCGATGGCGGCGAGGCCCGGCTGTTGACTTCGTTGCGGCGGAACGCGACCCAGCGGATCTCCTTGAGCACCTTGATGCGCTCGATGCGCCAGCGGATGGCGGGCTTCCAAAGCACGGCCTCCAGGATGCCGCGGGCGGCCGAAGGGGTCATCACCTGGTAGGAGACCCGCTCGGCCTTCAACTCGGGCCTGGTAAAGCAGGCGAGCGGGCCGGAGGCCCGCAAACGGAGGGGGTCGGGTCGGGATTCAGGCATAGGGGACTCCAAAGAGGGAACGACAGGATCAGAAGGTCAGTGCCTCGGGATCAACTCCCGCGTCGGGGTTCGCGGCAAGTCCAAACTCCTCGCTATACCGAACCCCAAACAACGCCGTCGGCAGGTGCAGGTTCGTCTCCGCCCATCGCTCCACGGCGCCGGAGTCGAGCAACGGCTGCAAGTGCCACTGGGACACCTGCACGATGAACGGCTGCAAGGCGCGGCTTGTCTGCTTCGACGGCTCTCGCCGATAAACCTCTGCCCGACTGGTTCCTTCGCCCCAGGGAACCACAACTGGCCGGCTCCAGCCATCGTCGATCATTTGGAAGGCCGAGGCGACGTTGGCGAAGTTCAACTCCGCGGCTTCCCGTAGCACTTGCTTCGCGTCCAGTTGCTCCTTGCCGTACAACTCCGAAAAGAACAACTCGCAGTGCTCAGGATGGAACGGGTCAAGGCCGCCGGGCAATTGCGGTATGCGGCCCTGGAGCGCGATGAGCTTCTCCACGGACTCGAGGGCCCGTCGCAACGTTCCACTCGGCGGCGAAGTCTCAGCACGGAAGACCACGAACCGCCCGGCCGGCGCGCCGGCCTTTTCCGTCAAACGGCCCTCGCGGTCGCATCGCCCGGCCGATTGGGCAAGGCTGTCCAGCCCTGCCAGGGCGCGGAACACGACCGGCAGGTCGATGTCCACGCCCGCTTCGATCAGTTGCGTGGAGACGATGCGGCAGGTGCGGCCTTCTCGCAGGGCCCGAGTCATTTCCTCGATTCGCTTGAATCGGTGGGCGGGACACATCAGCGCCGAGAGATGGAACCGGCCCTCCGCCGGAAGCATCTCGGCCAGGAGCCGCGCGTCGTCGCGACGGTGCACCACCGCCAGCACTTGGGGCAAACCTCCCAGTTCCTTGGCCAATTCCTCAAAAGGGGTGGCGCGGTCGAGTCGCCATTCCACGCGGACGCGACGCGCAGCCGGACTTGCGCTCAGCGCCACGGGGTCGGGAATGATGGGGCGAACATCGCGCAACCCCTGTTCAAGACCTGATCGTTCGGCGAGCGCCGGCGGAGTGGCCGTGCTGAGCACGACCGACACTCTGTAGTGGTCAACGAGCTCCCGAAGCGCCTCCAGAATCGGAAGCAAGAGGCCGGGCGGGAGGGTCTGCACCTCATCCAAAATTACGACGCTGCGGGCGATACGGTGCAGCTTGCGGCATTGGGAGGGATGGTCGCTGAAAAGGGACTCGAAGAACTGCACCGCAGTAGTCACGACGACGGGCGCGTCCCAGTTCTCCGCCGCTAAGCGACGGCGGACTTCCGCCTGGGCGTGGGCTTCCTCGGCCCTCTGCTCGTCGATGCCGCTGTGGTGCTCCAATACGTTCCGGTCGTCCGGCACGCCTCCAGCGCCTAGCGCCTCGCGGTAGCGGTGGGCGTTCTGTTCGATGATGCTCGTGTAGGGGATGACGACGATTACCCGATCCAGGCCATGCGCGACCGCGTGGCGCAGGGCGAAGCTCATCGCCGAGAGGGTCTTGCCGCCTCCCGTGGGGACGGTGAGCGAGAAGAACCCTGGCGGTAAGTCCGCCGCGCGGCGGCAGGCAGTGAGGACATCGGCTCGCAACTGGTTGACGGCCGATGGTCGCTCTGATGCCGCCTTAGCCGCCAGGCTGTCCACGTGCGTATCGAAACGGTCGCGCAGCACAGACAACGGCTCGTAATGAGAAGAGGCATGTTCCGGCGGCTTCCCCTCGGCCCGGGCGTAAAACTCGGCCGTGGCGAGACGATCCGCGTCGATCAGAGCGGAAAAGAGCACGCGCACGAAGAACGCGAACGATCGGAACGCCGGATCACCACTCGCCGCAGATGCGATGGCGTGCTCCCCAAAAGCTGATCCATGTGTTATGAGAGTGTCCGTAGGCCCGGA
>CAYSUS010000184.1:0-8653 GCA_964434165.1 uncultured Pirellulales bacterium | reverse complement strand
CCGGGCGAGCGGCTCACGTGCCAGGGCTGCCACGAGCGCAAGCACCGCCCGCCCACCGCGCCCAAGGTGCAGCCGCTGGCCCTGCGGCGCGGGCCGTCGAAGATCGAGCCCGACGTGGAGGGCTCGCGTCGGTTCAGCTACGTGCGCCTGGTGCAGCCCGTGCTCGATCGCAACTGCGTGGCCTGCCACGAGGAGAAGAGGGCCCTCGATCTGGCCGGCGTGGTGGAGAAAAACGGGTTCACCCGATCGTACAACAACCTGGCCGGCAAGTACGGCTTCTACTACCACGTGGGCAACGGGTCGATCCGCGATCCGCGGCACGGGGGTTCGCGCACGGAGGCGGGCCGCTTCGGCGCCCGCGCCGCGCCGCTCTTGAAATACCTCGACGAGAGCCACCACGGCGTGGAACTCTCGGCTGAGGATTTCCACCGCATCACGCTGTGGCTGGACTGCAACTCGGAGTTTCTGGGGGCCTACGAGGACCCCGCCGCGCAAGCCCGCGGCGAGGTGGTCATCCCCTCGCTCCAGTAGCAGGCACACGGTGTGTGCCTGCCACGGGGCAGCGCGATCTGCGCGCCCGGATCGGATCGTGCACGCAGCCTACGCAGCCGTAGTTGCAGGTGGCGGAGCAGTTGTTCGCACCGCCTTCCCCAGGCCACCTGTAAATGCAGGCGTCGTCCTCGCGTCGGGTGTCGAGATCGGCGGTCCAATACGAGTTGGAGGCAGTGGCCGTCTTGCGGTCCTTCGCGCATGGCGTGTTCGTGAACGGCGGATCGGTCGCCGGGAAGACGCAGGCCAGCTCGTCTTTGGTGGGCACGCGCCGGTCCGCAGGGTTTCGACATCCAGCTCACGGCTTGACTCCCGCAAGTGAAGAGCGTGGCATGCCACGACGTCACCTTACGGCCGGTCCGAATCGCACGGCGCGGGGTTCATGTCCACGGCCTTGCCGCTGAAGTACTTGTTGGTGATCCCGTTGCGGTTAACCGAGCCGTCGAGGTTCACCGAGTAGCCCAACTCTTCGGGTGTCATGGAGGCGGTGTGGCCGTCGAGGAACACGACGTTCGCCCGGCCCGCGTGCCGCGGCTCGACCGGGCACATCCGGGAATCGGAGGTGCAGTGCGCCGGGCCGTAATGCGCGTTGCTGAAATCCACGCCGTCGGGCGTGTGCGATCGCGGCGGATCGAGCGTGTAACCATGATTGCCCACCGAGTCGATGAGGCGCTCCGTCCCGCTATACGGCAGGCGGTGACGCGAGGGGAGCTCGCCGGCCGATCCCATGCAGTCGGCGAAGGCTACCGTCATGTGGGCCGCCGTCACGCGGGCGACCGACACGGGGAAGCAGGCGAACCGCGCGCCGGGAAGCTCGCTGGGGTTGTCGTGGTGCTTGGGCCGCGTGTTGCCGAGGAACTGGTAGTTGTACCCGTATCCGACGCTGCGGATCACGTTCCGCTCGGGGGCGTCCGGGCAGATCAGAACACGGTTGGTAATCACGGCGATCGAGTCGTCGATCTTGCCGGTGGCGGTGCTCAGCGCGCGGTACTCGTCCAGGTCGAAGGTGCCTCCCCAGTACGGGGAGAGGATCGTGGGCCAGCGGGGCGTATCGACCATAATCGCGTCCACGTCATCGCCGATGGTCACACGGATCGGTCGGCCCTTGAAGTCCCACTTGAAGGGCGGGAGGATGCTGTCCCAGCGGTCGGAGTAATGCAGCGCGCCCATGGCGATCTGGCGGAGATTGCTCTGGCACTGGGTCGAGCGGGCGCTCTCCCGCGCGGCCTGGATCGCCGGCAGCAGCAGGGCGGCGAGGAGCACGATGATGCCGATGACCACCAGCATCTCCACGAGCGTGAAACCGGTGCGGGGGCGCGACATGGGGAGGACTCCTGGGTGGGCAAGGCGCGGGGGGAGGGAGCGTTTTCCAGCGGGCGGGCCCACAAAAACAGCGCGGCCCACGACGCCTGCGACGGCCGGCGATTCCGACTATACTGAATACCGTGCGGGCCGGGGGGCGTGGACTGGCCGGCCGCGGATTTCTGCTCGCGAGAAGGACCCGATGCCCAGCGGACCCGAGGTTTGCCAGTTGCCGCAGCTCATCGTCCCGGACGAGGAGGCCGTGCCGAAGCTGTTCCGGCGCTACCGGGAGCGGCTGCTGCGGATGATCGCGTTCCGGCTCGATCCCCGCCTGATCGGCAAAGTCGATCACGAGGACGTGCTCCAGGACGCGCTGGTGGAGACGGTCCGCCGGTACCGCCAATACCTGGCCCGCCCCACGGTGCCCGTCTTCGTCTGGCTGCGGCAGATCGCGCTTCAGGCCCTTATCGACACCCACCGGCGCTACCTGGGCGCGAAGATGCGGGACGTCAGCCAGGAAGTCCGTCTGCGGTGGGGCGGGTCGGGCGGAGTCGGCACGGCGAGCATGGCGGCCCAACTGGCCGACAGCCTGACCTCGCCGAGCCAGGCGGCCGCGCGCGGAGAGATGATCGGCCAGGTGCGGGAGGCCCTGGAAAGGCTCGACGCGATCGACCGCGAGGTGCTGGTCCTCCGCCACCTGGAGGAGCTGAGCAACAACGAAGTGGCCCAGGTGTTGGGCATCGACAAGTTCGCGGCGAGCAAGCGCTATCTTCGCGCCCTGCGGCGGCTGCGCTCGGCGATGCCCGCGGAGGCGTCGCCGTGAGGAGCGGCTGATCATGATCGATTCGGCGGTCCAGCGCGATCTATTGGAGGAGGTGGTCGAGGAGTTCGCCGCGCGATGCCGGCGGGGCGAAACGCCTTCGGTGGCCGAGTACGCCGCGCGGTTTCCGCAGCACGCCGGCGAGATCGAGCAACTGCTTCCGACGGTGGCCATGATGGAGCGGCTCCGCGGCGAGGAGACCGCCTCGCGCCAGGCCGCCGCCCAACGGGCCGTCGCGGAAAGCCCTCCGGATCACCTCGGCGACTTCGACATCCTCCGCGAGGTCGGCCGCGGCGGCATGGGGACCGTGTACGAGGCCGTGCAGCGGTCGCTCGCCCGTCGCGTCGCGGTCAAGGTGCTGCCGTCGAACCTCCTCTCCCGCGACCGGCATCTCGACCGGTTCCGCCGCGAGGCCCAGACCGCCGCCCGGCTCCATCACCCCAACATCGTGGCCGTGTTCGGCGTGGGCCAGCAGGACGGGATGCACTACTACGTGATGCCGCTGGTGCGCGGCGTGGGCCTGGACGAGGTCGTTCGCGAGCTGCGCCGCGACCGCGATCCGGACCTCCACGGCGTCGTGCGCGGGCTCACCGAGCGCAAGTTCGGCAGCGGCGACACCGCGGCGCCCCGTTTCCGCGGCGAGAAGCCCAGAACCTGCTGGCAGGCGGTGGCGAGGATCGGCGTGCAGGCGGCCGAGGCCCTGCATTTCGCGCACGAGCAGGGGACGCTGCACCGGGACGTGAAGCCCGGCAACCTCCTGATCGACGCCGAGGGCGTGGTGCGCGTGGCCGACTTCGGCCTCGCCCGGGCCGTCGATCGCCACGATCCCGATCGGCCGCGCGAGGTGGTGGGCACGCGGCGCTACATGGCCCCCGAGCAGTGGCAGGGCGGGGCCGACGCGCGGACCGACGTGTACGGACTGGGGCTTACGCTCTATGAGCTGCTGACGCTGCGGCCGGCCCAGGAGAACTCGGAGGCGCGCGGCGCCGACGGCGGGCAGGCTGGGGATCGGCCGCCGCGGCCCCGGGAGATCGACGTGGCCGTGCCCCGCGACCTGGAGGCGGTCGTCCTTCGGTGCATCGCCCCGGACCCGGCCCAGCGCTATCCGACGGCCGCCGCCGTGGCGGAGGACCTGCGCCGGTTCCTCGCGGATCGGCCGGTCCGCGCCCGGTCGGTCTCGCTCGTGCAGCGGCTCGGGCGGTGGTGCCGTCGAAATCCGGCCCTGGCCGCCACGTCTGCCCTGGCCGCAGTGCTTCTGGTCGCCGTCGCCGCCACGGCGATCGCCGGTTACGTGCAGACGCGTCGGGCGTTCGCCGAAACGACCGAGGCCCTGGACCGCGCGCGGGCGACGTCGCGCCTGGCCCGCGACGTGCTCAACGACATCTACCTTCAACTCGCCCCCGATCGCGCCCGGATCGCCTTCGACCCCGACGCGGGCAACGCGTGCGCGTGCATCGGACTGCGCACCGGAGCCCCGGCGACGACCTCGGCCGGCGCGGCTCCGACGCACGTGCGGGCCTCGCCCGAGACGGCGGCCGTGCTGGCCAACCTGATCGGGTTCTACGATCGCCTGGCCCAGCAGGTCTCGGGCGACTGGCAGCTCAAGCTCGACTCGGCGATCGCCAGCCGGCGCGTCGGGGACATCCGCCAGCGTCTCGGGCAGATGGACCAGGCCGAGCTGGCGTATCTCAACGCCGTCGAGACCCTGATCACCCTGTGCGGCCGGGCCGAGGACGACCTGGCCGTCGCCACGGAAATGGCCCGCAGCTACAACGAGATCGGCAGCGTCGAGTCGGCCCGGGGGCAGCATGGCCGGGCGTGCCTGAGCCACCGCACGGCCCTCGCGGTGCTGCGGACCGTGGCCGCCGCGGAGGCACTCCCGGCGGAGCTCCGCTTCGAAAGGGCCCGCACGCTGTACTTCCTGGCCAGCAAACTGCCGACCGCGCCCCTTTCGGCCCGCGAGTCGGCGGCCAGGGGCACGGCGGGGGCCGACGCCCGCAAGTCCCAGCGGCTCCAGGGCAACCGGTGCCGCCGCGACGCGGTGCGGATCCTGGACGAGCTGGTTCAGGAGAACCCCAGTGCTCCGGACTACCGGTTCCTTTTAGCGCTCTGCCACCGGCCGCTGGGGGCGGGACCGGAGTCGGTGCGCAGCCCCGCCAGCCAGCGCGGGCGTCGTCGCGCGATCCAGATCCTCGAGGAGCTGGTCGCGCAGCATCCCGACGTGGCCGATTACCGCTACGAGCTGGCCGCCACCTACGCGTGGCTGCCGCTGAACCTGCTGTCCTCGCCCGGGCGCTTTGCCCTGTCGGCTGAGTTTGAGCACGGCCTGCGGCGGGCCTTGCGTCAGGCGGAATGGCTCGTGGCGCACGACTCGGCCAACCCGCACTATGCCCGGTCGCAGGCGCTGATCCTCGCCAAGCTGGGGACGGTAAGCTGGAAGGCCCGGCGACTGGACGAGGCCGAGACCTGCTTCCGCGACGCGATCAAGCTGAAGGAGAAGTCTCTCGCCGCCGATCCGAACCTGCCGTCGCACGATCGCGTGTTCCTGGAGCTGGTGCGGTGGCGGTTGTCGCAGGTTCTTCAGCAAGCCGGCTCGACCGAGGGCGCTGCCGAGGCACGGGCCGAGTCGCGGAGCCTCCTGAAGACGTGCGTCGAGAACCTCCGCGAGCTTTCGGAGCGGCCCGAGCTGGCCGGGGATCGGCTCTGCGCGACGACGCTGCGATCGGCCCAGGCCGCGCTGGGCCGGCTGAAGGGGCCGTCGAGCCATGCGGGGCTGGCGGGAGGCGCCGGGCAGGCGGAAGAGGCGTTCCCCTGACGCGTGCGGCGCGTTAAGTTAAGGCCCTCGACCTGCCCCGACGTCCCCCGTGCCCGCCCCTGCCCGAATCCCATGAAAATGCTGTTGGCGGCCGTGGTGGAGTTCTTTCGCGCCCCGGCGCTGGAGGGCGAAGCGCGGCGGACCTACCGCTGGCACCTGGCGTTCACGATCCTCGACGCCGTGGCCGGCGGAATCGTGGCCAACGCCCCGTTCATCGCCCTGAAGGCCATGGGGGCACCGGTGTGGCAGCTCGGGCTGAACATCACGATGGCCGGCGCGGGGATGCTCGCCACGCTCTACCTGGGCAGTCGGATGGCCACCCGGCCCAAGATGCCCTTCGTCTTCTGGCCCGGAATGGGCTGCGCCCTGGCCGGGGCGGCCATGAGCCTCACGCATGACTCGCTGCTGTTTCTGTTCCTCGGCGGCCTGGGCCTGATGTTCAGCACGATCACGCGCCCGCCGATCGCGGCCATCGTGCGCACGAATTACCCGGCCACGCACCGGGGCCAGGCCGTGGGCGAGATCCGCAAGTGGTCGTCGCTGGTGTTTCTCAGCTCATTCCTCGTCTCGGCCAGGACCCTCGATCTGGCGCAAGCCGCCGGGGCCGAGATCGACGTCGCACGACTGATGATGGCGCTGTGCGGGCTGACCAGCTTCGCGAGCTATACCTTGTTTCGACGAATCCGCGTCCAGGAGGACTGCACGGCGTCGGGGAGCGATCTGAAGCCCCGGGTGCTCCAGAGCTTCCGCGCCGCGGCGGACGTGGTCGCCCGCGACGGCCGCTTCCGCCGCTACCTGTTGGGGTGCGGGCTGTTCTGGTTCGCCGGGTTCGTGTACAAGCCGTACATCCCCAAGTTCCTGAGCGAGGATCTTCTGCTCAGTTACGTGATGTGCGCGATGCTTCTGCACGTCGTCCCGTCGTTGGCCGCCTTTGTCACGACGGGCCTGCTGGGACGATGGTTCGACCGCGCCAACCCCTGGAAGACCTGGGCATGGCTCCGCTTCGGCTGGGGGCTCGATCCCTTGATCCTGGCCGCCACGCCCTTCTGCCTCGCGCTGGCCCCCTCCGCCGCGCTGGCCCTGCCCGTGCTCGCCCGCGTCAGCGTGGGGGCCGTCCAGGGCGGCACGTGGATCCTCTGGTGGCAGGTCGGCGTGGATCATTTCGCCAAACCGGGCGGAGACACCAGCCGCTACCAGGGCATCCTGGCCTTTCTCTACGGCCTCGTGCAATTGACGGCCCCGGCCGTGGGGGCCTGGATTCTCGCCGCCCCCGGCTCCTCCCTGCCCGTGCTGTTCGCGATCGGCGGCGTGGGCGTCTTGCTCTCGGGTCTCCACTGCCTCTGGGAGGCGCGCCGCGAGAAGAGCGACCCCACGCTGGCGACCGTGGCCGACTTCGAGGCCCGCTTCGGCGGAGCTCACGGAGGCGCCCCTGCGGAGACCGTGGGAGAGAGAGCTGGTTCCGCGCCACCCCGGGCGTAAACGCCCGACCTATGCCAAGGACCGCTTTCGACCGACGTCGCCGCCCGTCCGTTGCACCGCCGCGCCACGCGACTACAATGGGGCCTGGATCGATTGCCGGGCCCTTTCCCCGCCGACCCTCTCGAGCAAGGAGCCACCGCGCATGCCCCTTCCCTCCGCCGACTCGGCCTCCCCGCGCCATACGTCACGGGTCGCGCCGCCCTCCGCGGCCGCCCTGGCCGGTCTTGCCGTCGCCCGCAGCGCCCATGCCCAGGGCAGCGACGCGATCCGCATCGCCCTGGTCGGCGCCGGCGGCCGGGGCACCGGCGCCGCGGTCAACGCCCTGCGCAACGCCTCCAACCCGAACGTCAAGCTCGTGGCCATCGCCGACGCCTTTTCCGCGCCGCTGGAGCGGAGCCTCCAGGGCATCGCCTCGCACTGCGAGGGCAAGGTCGACGTGTCCGAGGATCGCAAGTTCGTGGGCCTGGATGCCTACCAGAAGGCCATCGAGTCGGACGTGGACATGGTGCTCCTCTGCTCCCCGCCGGGCTTCCGGCCCATGCAGTTCGAGGCCGCGGTCGAGGCCGGCAAGCACGTGTTCATGGAAAAACCGGTCGCCTGCGACGCCCCGGGCCTGCGCCGTATCCTGGCCGCCAACAACAAGGCCAAGGAGAAGGGGCTCGCCGTGGCCGTGGGGCACCACCTCCGCCACGAGACCAAGCACCGCGAGATCGTCCAGCGGATCCACGACGGCGCGATCGGCCAACTGAAGCTTCTCCGCTGCTACTTCAACTCGGGCGGCGTGTGGGTCCGGCCCCGCAAGCCGGGGCAGACCGAGATGGAGCACCAGGTGCAGAACTGGTACTACTTCACGTGGCTCTCCGGCGACCACATCGTCGAGCAGCACGTGCATGACCTGGACGTGATGAACTGGATCGCCGGGGGCCATCCGGTCGAGGCCAAGGGCATGGGCGGGCGGCAGGTCCGCGTGGGCAAGGACTACGGCGAGATCTTCGACCACCATGCGGTCGAGTTCACCTACGCGGACGGGACGAGCATGCTCAGCTTCTGCCGGCACCAGCCGGGCACCTGGGGCAGCTTCTCCGAGCACGCCCACGGCACCAAGGGACGCGCCCACATCCAGGGGCACGGCACCAGCGAGTTGATCGTCGCGGGCCGCGAGCCGCAGAAGTGGAGGCGCGACAAGGACGGCCACCAGGTGGAGATGGACGACCTGTTCGCGGCCCTGGCCGCCGGCAAGGAGTACAACGAAGGGGACTATGGGGCTGAAAGCACCATGACGGCGATCTTCGGGCGCATGGCCACCTACTCGGGCCAGCGCGTCAAGTGGGACGACGCGATCAACTCGAACCTCGACCTCTCGCCCTCCTCCTGCACCTGGGACGGCGAGCCCCAGCCCAAGCCGGGGCCCGACGGCATCTACCCGTGCGCCACGCCCGGCATGACGAAGGCGTGGTAGGGGAAGAAGCGCGAAGCACCAGACCAAAGCGAAACCCGCGACCCCCGTGAACGCCCCAGCGCGCCTAGTCGCGGTTCTTTGCAGCCGGCAACCGCTAATGGCGACTCCAACCGGAGACCAGGCATCCGGCCTTACCGCGACGCAGTAGCCGTGCGCCTTGCGACGCTTACAGATCCCTAGTGTTCTGATTCAGAGTTAGCGGAACTTATGGAGGGTTGTGGGGTTTCAT
>CAYSUS010000183.1:0-8673 GCA_964434165.1 uncultured Pirellulales bacterium | reverse complement strand
ATGAGATAAAACTACTTCATGAAGGAGGCCCAAATGGCTAATGTATCGAATATGAAAGTATCTGAACCCAAAAACAGACTACGTACTTCCTTACCAAAAGTAGGTATTAGGCCGACTATTGACGGAAGACTCGGAGGAGTACGGGAATCATTGGAAAACCAAACTATGGAAATGGCCAAAACTGCTGCAAAACTGATTTCCGAAAACCTTACCCATCCAAACGGAATGCCTGTTGAATGTGTTATTGCTGATTCTACCATCGGTGGCGTTGCAGAAGCAGCTGCCTGTGCCGACCTTTTTAAGAAAGAAAATGTGGGCGTTTCATTAACCGTGACACCTTGCTGGTGTTATGGTTCGGAAACCATGGATATGGATCCCTTGACCCCTAAAGCAGTGTGGGGATTTAACGGCACTGAAAGACCGGGAGCTGTTTATCTTGCAGCAGTCCTGGCAGCACATAATCAAAAAGGTCTTCCGGCATTCGGTATATATGGAAAAGATGTACAGGATGCAGATGATCGCTCAGTACCGGCCGATGTAAGAGAAAAAATCCTTCAATTCACACGTGCAGGACTCGCTGTTGCACGTATGCGAAGTACTTCATACGTCGCTATCCCGCCCGAGCAAGGTCTGGTTACCGTCGAGGAGGGCGGCGGCCCCAAGCCCGAGGACTTGCCCAACGAGCCGGTTCCTGTCGAAAAGCCCGTGGAGCCCCTGCCGAAGGAACCCGGGCCGGTCGAGGAACTCCCGCCCGTTCCGCCGGGCGGCGTGGAGGCCGTCCCCTCGCCACCCGCATCGAAACCGTAGGGCCAGGGGGCGAACTCCATGTCGCGCTTCTTCATCCACCGGCCGATCTTCGCCTCGGTGATCTCGATCATCATCGTCCTGGCGGGGGTCGTTTCCTTTAGCGCCCTGCCGGTCTCGCGCAACCCGGAGATCTCGCCCCCGGTGGTGCAGGTCTCGACCAGCTATCCCGGGGCCAACGCCCAGGTCGTGGCCGAGACCGTGGCCACGCCTATCGAGCAGGAGGTCAACGGCGTGGAGGACATGATCTACATGGCCTCGACTTCGTCCGCCGACGGCTCCTACAGCCTCCAGGTCACGTTCGGCATCGGCACCGACATCGACATGGCCACCGTGCTGGTGCAGAACCGGGTGTCGATCGCCGAGCCCCGGCTGCCTGAGGAGGTCCGCCGCCAGGGCGTGATCACGCGCAAGCAGTCCACGCAGATCCTCCAGTTCGTCACGCTCTCCTCGCCCGACGGCCGCTTCGACGCCCTCTACCTGAGCAACAAAGCCTTGGGCGTGCGGGACGAGCTCAGCCGCATCAACGGCGTGGGGTTCGTGCAGGTGTTCGGCGTGGGCGATTACGGGATGCGGGTCTGGCTCGACCCGTGGAAGCTCAAGGGCCGCAACCTCACCACCGAGGACGTGGTGGCGGCCATCCGCGAGCAGAACGTCCAGGTGGCCGCAGGCAGCGTGGGCGCTCCGCCCGCCCCGGAGCACACGGAGTTCCAGCTCACCATCAACACGCTGGGTCGGCTGGAAAGCGCCGAGCAGTTCGGCGAGATCATCGTAAAAACGGCCGAGGGGGGACGCATCACGCGGGTGCGCGACGTGGCCCGCGTCGAGCTGGAGTCCAAGGAGTACAAGTACGACGCGACCTACAACGGCCAGCCCTGCGCGGCCGTGGCCGTGTATCAGCTTCCGGGGGCCAACGCCCTGGAGGTGGCCACCAAGGTCCGCGCAAAGATGGACCAGATCGCCGAGCGGTTCCCCGAGGGTCTGGAGTACGACATCCCGTTCGACACCACGCGGTTCGTCGTGGCCTCGATCAACGAGGTGTACGAGACGATCTTCATCGCCGTGGGCCTGGTCGTGCTGGTGATCTTCATCTTCCTCCAAGACTGGAGGGCGACCATCGTCCCCTGCGCGGCCATCCCCGTCTCGCTGATCGGCACCTTCGCCATCATGTCCGGGCTGGGGTTCTCGATCAACATGATGTCGCTGTTCGGCGTGGTGCTGGCGATCGGCATCGTCGTGGACGACGCGATCGTGGTCGTGGAGAACTGCTCGCGTCACATCGAGGACGGCCTCGAGCCCAAGGAAGCGGCCGTCAAGGCGATGTCCGAGATCACCGGCCCCGTGATCGCCACCACGCTCGTGCTGTTGGCCGTGTTCGTGCCCACGGCGTTCATGGGCGGGATCACCGGGCAACTCTACCGCCAGTTCGCGCTGACCATCTCGGCCGCGGTGATCATCAGCACGATCAACGCGCTGACGCTCAGCCCGGCCCTCTGCGGTATCGTGCTGCGGCCCTCGTCGGAGAAGCGGCTCTGGTTCTTCCGCGCGTTCAACGACGTGTTCGACCGCGCCACGCGCGGCTACACGGCCATCATCCGCGCGTCGGTGCGGCGCGTGGCCCTGGTGATGATCGTGTTCTTGGGCCTGGTGCTGCTGACCGGCTGGGGGTTCACCTCGGTGCCGACCGGCTTCCTGCCCGACGAGGACCAGGGCTACGTGTTCGTCAACGTCCAGTTGCCCGACGGGGCCTCGCTCCAGCGGACCCAGCGCGTCATCGACCGGGTCGATGAGATGGTCAGGAACACTCCCGGCGTGGCCGACCGCGTGCTCGTGTCGGGTTACTCGCTATTGAGCGGAACCGCGGGGTCGAACCTCGGCATGGGGTTCGTCGTGCTCGAACCGTGGGAGAAGCGCCGGACCGAAGCGCTGAGCGTCCGAGGAGTCCTCGGCCACCTCCGCCGTCGGTTCGCCCAGATCGACGAGGCGCTGATCTACTCCTTTGGCCCGCCGCCGATCGACGGGCTGGGTAGTGCCAGCGGCTTCCAGATGGAGGTCCAGGACCGCGGCGACCTCGGCGCGGAGGCGCTGCAGACGGTCGCCGACGCGATGGTCGAAAGCGGCAACGCCCAGACCGGGCTCGTCGCCCTCAACACGACGTTCCGCGCCAGCGTCCCTCAGCTCTTCGCCGACGTGGACCGCACCAAGGTGCAGACCCTCGGCGTGCCGCTGGGCTCGGTGTTCAGCTCGCTCCAGGCCTTCCTGGGCTCGGCCTACGTCAACGACTTCAACATCTTCGGCAGGAGCTACCAGGTCCGCGTGCAGGCCGACGCCCCGTTCCGCGTCGAGCCGGACGACATCCGCCGCCTCGACGTGCGCAATCGGGCGGGCGACATGGTCCCGGTGGGCACCTTCACCACGGTACGCGACACGGTGGGGCCGCAGTTCATCCGCCGCTACCAGATGTACCCCAGCGCCTCGGTCAACGGGTCGCCTGCCCCCGGAACCAGCTCGGGCGAGGCCCTGTGGCTGATGGAGCAGATGGCGCGGGCCGAGCTTCCGCCCTCGATGGACTTCGAGTGGACCGGCATGTCCTACCAGGAGAAGCAGGTCGGCGGCGAGCAGTACGTGATCTTCCTGTTGGCCGTGGTGCTGGTGTTCCTCGTGCTGGCCGCGCAGTACGAGAGCTGGACCAGCCCGGCCGCCGTGATCGCCGTGGTGCCGCTGGCCGCGCTGGGGGTGGTCATCGCGCTTCTGATCCGCGGCATGCCCAACGACACGTACACGCAGGTGGGCATCGTGCTGCTGGTGGCCCTGGCCAGCAAGAACGCGATCCTCATCGTGGAGTTCGCCGCGGAGCAACGACGCGAGGGGCTGAGCATCCGCGAGGCGGCCGCCCGATCGGCCCACCTCCGCTTCCGCGCGATCCTCATGACGGCCTTCTCGTCCATCCTGGGGTTCATGCCCCTGTTGGTGGCCAGCGGGGCCGGGGCCGGAAGCCGCAAGGCGGTGGGCACGGCCGTGGTCGGCGGCATGCTCGCCGCCACCGTGTTCTCGGTGCTGCTGGTGCCTTCGTTCTTCGTCGTCTTCCGGAGTCTCGGGGAACTGGGCAAGCGCAAGTAGCGGGCCACTCCGTGTGTGCCTGCTACTTGCGGCTGCCCGGGACTTCGGGAGTCTCCTCCCATTCTAGCGCCCGGACAGACACACCACCTCACCGCCCTCGGTGCAAAGGAACAACCCGCCTGAGGCGGCTGCCAGCCCGTCGAACACCGGCGGAGACCTCAGCTTCGTTTCGCCCAGGGTCTTCCCGTCGCTTGAGCGGACGGCGCGAAGCACGGCCCCGCGCCGGCCCTCGAACGCGGCCAGGGGGTCGCTCGGATCGACCTCGTCCCGCGGGCCGGCCACGTAGAGGTTCTCGCCGGCCAGCACCATGCCGCGCACGCGGATCGGGATCCAGGCGTGCCAGACGGGCGGCTGGCCGCGCGTGAAGCCCCAGCCCTTGGTCGTCCCCCGCGTGCGGTCGTCCAGCACCGGCTCGTTGTCGTTCGCGTCGGCCTGGAGTAGATAACCCCTCTCGCCCGGCGTGAACAGCGGGCTCTGCAGGTTGCGCGAAGGGTAGCCGACCAGGGCGTAGGTCCGCTCGGGCCCCACGACCAGGATCTGCCCGGTCTTGGACGCGCGGTGGGCGATGTAGAAGCCCGGCCACGTCTTGCCGTACATCCAGAAGGTTCGATTGAACCAGGTGTCGTCCAGGAATCCCGCCGTGGAGAACACGTGCAGCCCGATCTGGCGGTCACCCAGGTTGATGCCGCCGAACTCCTCGCGGAGCTCGGTCAGCAGGCCCTTCTGGGTACGCTCGAGCCAGTCGCGCTGGTGCTTCTCGTAGTCGCTCCTCGGCTCGGCGTCCTCGGCCACGAACGGCTGGCCCTTCAGGTCCATGGCCACGACCTTCTCGTCCGGGTCGGGCATGACGTACGGCACGTCCTGGGCCCGCAGCTTCAGGTCGAACTTGCACTGCCCCAGGTAGAGGAAGTCGTCCTGGCACACGAGCACGTCGGACCGGGCTCCTTCCATGTGGTAGGCCGGGACGATCGGCTTGCCTTCGGCGTCCACGCGAGTCCGCGACCAGGTATCGACGCACGTGTCGTGCAGCAGTCTGCCGGTGGCCGCGTCGAGCCCGAACAGCCGGATCCCGCCGTCCAGATACGAGGACCGGCCGGCCGTGCCGTAGGCCACGCCGTCCTTGACGAGCAGGCTGCCGTGGACGCGCCAGGGCGATTCCAACTGCCCGAAGGCCACGATCCGACGATCGCGCGGCGCCGCCGAGAATCGCCAGGCCAGGGCCCCGTCCGAGGCCCGAAGGCAATAGACCCGGCCATCGGCGCACCCGAAGAGCACGCGCGGGCCGTCGAGGGTCGGCGGCGAATCGATCCGCGCCCCGGCCGCGAACTGCCACAGCTCTTCACCGTCATCGGCGCTCAGCGCGTGGAGCGTGTGCCGGTCCTTGGCCGCCACGAACACTCGACCGCCGCCGATCACGGGCGGAGTCACGCGCCCCCCGATCTCGACCCGCCACCGCGGCGCCACCTCGGCCGGCACCTGGCACGCCGCGGCCCCGGTGCGTCGCGGGTCGTGGCGGTAGGTCGGCCAGTCGTCCGAGGCCGCTGGGGCGGCGCTCGCCGCCTCGGCCAGTGCATCGTAGGCCGGGCCGCGCTGCAGCCGCTCGGGGCTCGAAAGCGGCTCGCCGCTGTCGACCGACTTCGCCTTCGGCGCCAGCGCATTGAAGCCCGTCAGCTTCACGCCGGGATAGCAGAAGCACGGGTGGGGCGGGACGTAGACCAGGCCGTTGCACGGCATGATCCCGTAGCGGCACGGCCCGCGGACCCAGTCGTTCTGCGTGTTCTTCCCGCCGGTCACGCTGACGAACTCAACGCCACGAAACGGCGTGATCAGGAATCGCTCCGTGGCCTTGCTCTGGTAGCAGCGCAGATGATGTCCCGGGCTGAATACGTCCGAGGTATCCAGCCGCTGCCGCACCTCGCCCGTCTCGAGGCTCCTGCCCGCGATGCGCTCGCCTTCCCAATGCCACAAGGTGCCGTTGGCCACGAAGACCTCGGAATGCCCCGGCCGGGCGTTCTGCGTCCAGAGCGCCTCGCCGTTGTCGGCCGACACGGCCGCAAGCTCCGACTTACCCATCAGCACGACGCGGTTGCCGTGAGCCACCAGCAGCATCGCCGGGACGTCGGGCTTGACCCTCCAGATCTCTTGCCCGCCTGTCAAACGGACGCACACGAGGGAGCCGCCGTCCTGGTAGAAGACCTTGCCGTCGTGTGCTGCCAGCGACATGGGCCGGACCTTGCCTTGAACCTGCCAAAGCGGCTTGCATGTCCTCGCGTCCAGGGCCGTAAGCGGGCCACCTTGCTGCCGGACGAGGAGCACGCCCTCGGCGAGGCGCAACTCCTCGGTGTTCTCGGTCTCGTTTAGGGTCATGAGGACCTTGCCCGTCGCCGCATCGAGCACCGACACCGGCGCGTCGTAGCCCAGGGTGACATAGACGCGATCGCCTTGCGCGACGATCCGCCGCGGCACGGTGCCCGGGATGCTCCTCAGCGCGCGGCTCCGCCACTGCTGCGATCCCCACTTGGGCACGGGCAGGCGCCATAGTTCGACGCCGTTGAAGGCGTCGCGCGCGATGAGGGTCCAGCGCTCCGGGATCGAAGGCGTAGTGATACTGGTCAGCCCCTCATCCACGATGTAGAACACGCGCCCGTTGGCCGAGACCATGGCACAAAGGCTCGAATTGAACTCGTGGCTGCGCGACCAGAGCGGGCCGCACACCCAACGCAGGCGCCGCGGCGGCCCCACGCGCGCGTCCTGGGCCACAGCGTTGTTCGAGGCGTCGTGCAAAAAGTGGGTCCACTCGTCCAGCTCCCCGGGCCAAGGTTGGACGGTCTTCTTCCACTCCCCACCGGCCCGCGTCAGCATCACGCCGCGGGGAGCCAAGATGCGAAGGCACTCCTGCTCCGTCGCCTCGCCCGGGTCGGAGACCACGAGCAGATTGGCCAGGTCGTCGGCGTAGGGCAGATGCTTGCCGTCGTAGCAGTCCACGGACACGGGGCCGTAGCGGTCGAGATCCCGGATGTGTTCCCGCGCTTTGGCGACGTTTCCCGCGTCCACGTCAAGCCCTTGAACGAGATACGCGCGGCTCGGCGCGAGCTGGGCCGTCAGCTTTCCGTCGCCGCATCCGAGATGGACAACGAGTCCGCCCTGGACCCCGGCGACCTCGAGGATCTCCGCAGCCCGCGGATCGCAGGCCGAAGCGTCAGCGGGGGCCGTGTGCGTCGAACTCCACGCGCCGACCGTCAACACCGCCAACGATGCCCCCGTGAAGCACCTCGACAACGCGTGCCGCGCACCAATCATCGGATCGTTCTCCCTCGTTATCGACGTTGATCGGATTGAATCACTCCGCCGCGAGCAGCTCCAGCCGGGCGAAGTCCAGAACGTACTTTGCAAAGAGTATTCTCAGCAGGTCTGGGTGCGTCGCAAACGGCATCGCCCGCGATTTGACCGCGCCGGGACCGGCCATGGCCATCGCGGCCGACTCGGGCTCGGCGGCCCGCGGGTCGTACTTGGGGAACCTGCCTATGGCCAGCCCATAGTCGCAGGCGAACCGCGCGCGCACGCCCGACGCCATGGCCTCGGCCACCTGGGTGCTGTTGGCCGGCTGCCGCGCGAGCAGGTCGCCGGGCACGTCCAGGGCGCTGCGCAAGGCCTTCTCGCCGGCAGCCAGCAGGCCGCCGACGAAGAACCCCTCTCCCTCCTCCACCGCGCCGAGCCACTCGGTCAGAAGCCCCGCGGTGCCCCATTCGGCCACGCCCAGGGTCTTGCCGCGCTGGCGCAGCAGGCGAACCACGGCGTGCTGGAGTCCCTCGGTCCCCTCGCCGAACACCAGATCGCCGAGCTTCTCCCGGATACTCGCCACGATCGGCTCGATGGCCGCGTGGCACTCCTCTTCGGTCGCGCCCTCGGCCGTGATGCGGAGGATGATCGTGGCCTTGCTGGCATTGATGCCCACGTGAGGCTTTCGCCCCGGTCCCACAATGCCCGGCAGCAACTCCACGACGCGGCTCTCGCCAGCGCCGAACGTGTTGATGTTGCGATGCACGATCACGCGCTGGCCGGCCCCGGCCTCGCGGAGCCGGGCCATGACCGAATCGGACCACATCTCGCGAACCTCGGCCGGCACGCCGGGAAGCGCGACCAGCCGGCACCGCCGTCCCCTGCCGCGCGGCACCTCCAGGTCGATCCCCGGCGCCGTGCCGCTGGGGTTGCGGACCATCCTGGCCCCTTCGGGCAGATACGCCTGAACCTCGTTGCGCTCGGGCATCACGCGCTTGCGGCGCGCGAACAGCTCGCGGATGCTCGCCAGGGCCCGCGGGTGGAGAACCAGCTTGCGCCCGGCCGCCCGGGCCACGGCCTCGCGCGTCAGGTCGGCCGGCGTAGGGCCCAGCCCGCCCGTGATCAGCACGATCTCCGACCGCGCCATGGCCTGGCGCAATATGCCCACGATGGCGTCCATGTCGTCGCCCACCGCCACGTGGTAGAGCGGGCGCACCCCCAACTCCTCGAGGCGCTGGCTGAGCCATCGGCTGTTGGTATCGAGGATCTGACCGCTTACGACTTCGTCGCCCGTGACGACGATCTCGGCCTGCATGGCGGGCTCCGCACCGGGGACGCGTGGAGGCGGGGAAAGCTACATTTTGCGCGGAATCGCGCCGCCGTCCAGTGCGAAGGTGGAACGGACGCTTTCTTCCTAGTGTTTCAGGCTGTTGGTGCTTTATCGAGGGCTGCGCGTGCCTGAGCGACTTT
>CAYSUS010000182.1:0-8806 GCA_964434165.1 uncultured Pirellulales bacterium | reverse complement strand
GGATCGAGAAGAGCATGGACGTGGTGCTCAAGGCGATCCGCGAGAAGTGCAAGCCCGAGGACTCCAAGAAGCGCCGGCGCACCCCCTTCGACGCCTACACCTTGTATTACGTGGCCCAGGCCTTGTACCAGGTGGGCGGCGAGGACTGGAAGGAGGGCTACCCCCTGCTCCGCGACGCCGTGGTGGCGAGCCAGACCGTCAACCCGGAAAAGCCCGAGGAGGACGGGAAATGGTCGGGCGACAACCGCGTGGGCGGGAAGCCGGGCGACCTCTACCTGACCAGCGTGAGCTGCTTCGTGCTGGCCATCCCCAACCGATACCTGCCGATCCTTCAGGAAGGCAAGATCGGCAGCCTCGAGGAGCAGTTCGGAAGGCAGAAGTGACCGGGCAAGCCGACTCCCACCTCCTGACACCCGACCCCTGATATTGCATCGACCGGTAGCATGTTTCACTCACCCTGGTTCGCGATCGCGGGACTGGTGGCTGCGGCCGGCCCCCTGCTCATCCACCTGCTCAACCGGCAGCGTTACAAGGTCGTGCCTTGGGCGGCGATGGACTTCCTCCGCGCGGCCATTCGCCGTAGCCGCCGCATCCTGCGGCTCCGCGATCTGCTGCTGCTCCTGTTGCGCACGGCGTGCGTGCTGGCCTTCGCTCTCGCGCTGGCCCAGCCTTATCGCCAGGCCGCTACTGCGGTGACCGATCCCAATCAGCCTGTCCATGCCGTGATCGTGCTCGACAACAGCTTGAGTATGGCATACCGGCAGCTTGAAGGCACGCTGCTGGACGAGGCCAGGAAGCGGGCGGGCGATTACATCGACCGCCTGCCGCGCGGCAGCCGGATCTCGGTGCTTCCGCTGTGCGGATCGGAGGGCGAGGTCAGCTACAGCGCCTACCGGACCAAGGAGGACGCCCTGGAGGCCCTCCACGCGATCCGGCCCGTCGATCGTCAGGGCTCGGCGGTCATCGCCTTCGGCCTGGCCAAGGAGGCCTGCCAGCGGGTCTCCAATCCCACCGCCAAGCAGATCGTGCTGCTCTCCGACCAGCAGGCCAACGACTGGCGCGTGGCTTCGCTGGGCGAGGACCTCAAGCAACTGCCCTCGCCGCCCCAGATCGTGCGCGTGGGGTCCGATGTCCGGGAGAACACCTGGATCGAGGACTTCGAGGTCCAGGACGGGCTGGCCGACTTGAACGTGCCGGCTGTGTTCCTCGCCCGGGTGCACCACCAGGGAGACGCGCCGCGTCGCGACGTGCAGGTGTCGCTGGCCGTGGACGGGACGACGGTGGCCACCCAGACGATCGACTCGCTGGAGCCGGGGCAGTCGGCCGAGGTGGTATTTCCGCCCTACCAGTTCGACGTGGACGTGGCGCCGGGCAAGGCCACCAGCGTCGCGGCCGAGGTGTCGATTCCGCAGGACGCCCTGGCCGACGACGACCGCCGCGTGCTGGTTGTGCCCGTGGCCGCGGCCCTGCCCGTGGTGTTCGTCGATCAGCTCGGGGCCAAGAAGGAGAACCCCCGGCTGAACGCCTACGGCGAGACGTACCGCCTGCGCCGCCTGCTGGCTCCGGAGGCGACCGCGGGCCGCCGGCAGTCGGAGCTCATCCAGGTGCGCCACGTGACCTTACCGCAACTGGAGGCCGAGGGCCGGCCGCTGCTGGAAAACGCCCGACTGGTCGTCGTGGCCGGGGTGGACGGGCCGGGAACGTCGGTACCGCTGTTGCGGGAGTTTGTCCAGCAGGGCGGCACGCTCCTGGTGGCCGCGGGGGCCGAGTTCGACCCGCGCCAATGGAACGAGGCGGCCTGGCAGGGCGGGCTGGGCATCCTGCCGGCCCCGCTGGAGCCCACGCCGGTGGGACGCACTCCGAGCGAGACCACAGGCATGCTCCAGCCGTTCATGCTCGACTTCGACAGCCTCACGGGCCAGTACTTCCATATCGAGCAGGAGTCGGAGGAGGAGCTTCAGCGGCTCTACGACCGGGTGTTCTTCTTCAAGGCCGTCGCCGTGGACGACGGCGACGAGGCGCGGCAGGAGTCGATCGAGGCCGTAGCGGAATCGCTCCAGAAGGAGCGAGAGCGTCTGCAAGAGATCGACGCGAAGCTGGCCGAGCTGGTGGACAAGGGGATGCTCAGCGAAGCCGAGCGGCGGAAGCGTGCCCAACTGGAGGAGCAGCGGGCGGAGGCCCGGCCCCAGTGGCTCCTGTGGGCGGAGCCCGAGCCCGGCGACGCCGACGCCGAGACCCCCGCCCGCCAGATCGCCCAGCGCAAGGCCTTCACCACCCTGGCGCGCTACACCAACGGTCTGCCGTTTCTGGTGGAGCGCGAGATCGGACGGGGGCGCGTGCTGTTCGTCTCGACCGGCTTGTTCCGCGACTGGAACAACATGACGGCCGAATACGCGCTGATCGTGTACGACCGCATCCTCCGCCGCGCCTTGCGCGACACGCTGCCGCATCGCAACCTCTCCACCACCGAGCGTCTGGCCCTGCCGATCCTCGCGACCGAGCGCGACGCCCGGTTCGCGCTGGTCGATCCCGAGGGAGTCGAGGAAACGCTCGGCGTGGATGCCCTGGCCGCCGACCGCTACGGGCTGTCGCTCCCCGCGCTGCCGCGCCGCGGCGTGTGGCACGTGCGGGCCTGCGCCACCGACCGGACGCTGGACGCCGGACGCGGCACCACCCTGTGGGACGTACCGCTGGCGGTCAACGGCCCGGCCGAGGAGTCGGAGTTGGCGGGCATGGACGAGGCCGGGGTGCAGGAGCGGGCCGGGGAGGCCGCCTTCGCCTACGTGGCCCGGGGACAGTCGATCAGCCTGACCGGAGTCCCGGGAGCATCCGAGGACTACTGGCGGTGGCTGATCCTGGCGGTGTTCGTGGGGCTGGCCCTGGAGACCGCGATGCTCGCCTGGCCGGTGATGCGAGGAGGAACAGAGGCATGAACCTGCTGACGCAATGGATCGGACGCCTCCTGGGCCTGGAAAGCGCCGAGGCCATCGAGAAGATGGACTTCTCGCTGGCCGCGCCGTGGGCGCACGACGCGCCGGCCTGGCTGCTGTTTGGCGCGGCGGCGCTGGCGGCCGTGGCCGTGGTGTTCTACACCCGTTACCAGCCCGGCCGGCGCCCCGGGGCGCGGCTTGCGCTGGGAGTTCTTCGGGCGGTGCTGTTGGCGCTTCTGCTTCTGATCCTGGCCGAGCCGGTCGCCACCTTCTCGCTGACCAGCCGGCTGCGTCCCAGCCTGTGGCTGCTGGTCGACGGCACCGACAGCATGGCCGTGGCCGACCAGCTTTCCGAGGAGCAGCGCGTCCGCTATGCCGAGGCCACCGGGGTCTCGGACGACGCCGAGTCGGGCGTCCCTCGCATCGAGTACGTCAAAGGGCTGTTGCGCAGGGACGACGGCCGGGTGATCAGCGACCTGAGCGAGCGATTCCGCCTCAAGGCCTTCCTGTTCGACCGCGCCGACGGCGTGCGCGGACTGGAGCTCGCCGAGGCGGCCGACCGCGACGCGGACGGCGTGCACCTGGCCTCGCAACTGACGACCGACGGCCAGGTTACCGCGCTGGGCAACGCCCTGGACGATCTCGGGCGCCGCCACGCCACGGCCAACCTGGCGGGCGTGGTGCTGGTCAGCGATTTCAACAAGAACCGCGGCGTGGAGCCGCGCGAGGCCGCCGAGCGCCTCGGCGTGAAGCTCTACACGCTGGGGGTGGGGCCGGTGTCGGCCGTGGACGTGGGCGTTTACCTCCAGGCCCCGCGCCTGATGAAGAAGGACGAGCGGATCACGCTCTCGGCCGAGGTCCGCCAGGAGGGGCTGACCGGCGAGACGGTGACCGTGCACTTCGCCTCGCAGAAGCTGGGCGGGACCGGCGGGCCGGTCCCCGCGGTGCCCATCGCCCAGCGGTCGATCCGGCTGGAAGCCCCGAGGCAGGTCGTGGAGGTGCCGCATGTGCCCAAGGAGACGGGCCGGTTTCTTTTCACGGCCACCATCGATCCCCAGGAAGGCGAGGTCGTCGAGCAGAACAACCGCTCGCAGAGCGAGGCCCGCATCCGCGATCAGTTCCTCCGTCTCCTGTTCGTCGAGTACGAGCCGACCTGGGAATGGCGGTTCATCAAGGAGGTGTTCCACCGCGACAAGCTGGTGGGCATGCAGGGGTTCCGCACGTTCCTGCGCTCGGCCGACCCGCGCGTGCGCGAGAGCAACCCGCTGTTCGAGACCACGATGAGCGCGCGGCGGAGCGAGTTTTTCGGCCACGACGTGATCTTCCTGGGCGACATGCCGGCCTCGGCCCTGAGCCCGCAGTTTTGCCGGCTGACCAAGGAGTTCGTCGGCGAGTTCGGCGGCGGTCTGGTGATCCTGGCGGGCCCGCGTTTCGGGCCCGGGCAGCTCGTGGATACGCCCCTGGAGGACCTGCTTCCGGTCCGGGTCGATCCGCGGCAGCGGATTCGCGACCGACGGCAGTTCCGGCTCCAGCTCACGCCCGAGGCACGGCAGAAGCAGTACGGGTTCATGAACCTGGGGGCCCATGACGCGGAGAACCGCAAGGCGTGGGATAACCTGGGGCTTGTGCCCTGGTATCAGCCGGTCGAGAAGCTGGGGCCGCTGGCCACGGCGCTGGCCGTGCATCCCAGCGACATGTGCATCGACGGCCAGACGCCGCAGCCGCTCATCGCCGTGGGCAAGTACCAGCGGGGCGAGGTGGTGTACGTCGGATTCAACGAGACGTGGCGCCTGAGGCGGAAGTACGGCGAACGCTTCTACCGCCGGTTCTGGGGCCAGATGATCCACCACCTGGCCCTGCGCCACGCCCTGGGCGAGGAGAAGCGGTTCGTCGTGGAGACCGACCGCAAGGACTACCGGCCCGACGACCGCGTGCTGCTGATGGTGGACGCCTACGACGAGGAGTTCCAGCGCCTCGAGCAGGGGCGCGTGCCCGGAGGAAGCCTCGAGGCCGAGCTGCTGCTGCCCGCCTCGCGGCGCGAGGAGCTGCCGGAGACGCAGAGGATCAACGTGGGCCAGGTGCGCCCGGGGCGGTTCGAGGTCCGTTTCCCGGTCTACGCGGCGGGACGGTACCGCATCCGCGTGAAAGACCCGATCACCAGCGAGTACACCGAGGCGGCGTTCAACGTCGAGAGCCTTTCCGTGGAGCGGCGCAAGGCCGTGCGCGACGTGGAGCTTCAGCAGGCCCTGGCCGCCAAGACGGGCGGTCAGTCCGCCGATCTGGCCGAGGCCGCCGACCTGTTGGCCAACATCGAACTCCCGGAGCGGACCGAGACCTCGGTCGAGGTGATCTCGCTCTGGGACACGTGGCTGATGTTCGGCTGCGTTTTGCTGCTCATGCTGGGCGAATGGCTCGGCCGCAAGTGGATCAACCTGCCATGACCAAGCTTTCCAAGCTGCACGCACGACTCAACCGGCTCAGAGCGGCGCGGCGCAACCTCCGCTGGGGTACGGGCTATTGCGGCATGGCCGTGGCCGTGCTCTGGACGCTGCTCGGCGCGTTCCTCATCGACTGTCTGCTGGAGACCACGGTTCCGCAGCGCGTGGTGCTCCTGGCCGTCTGCGCGGGCGTCTTGGCATGGGCCTTCCGCCGCTACACGCTCCCGTGGCTGGGCCGGCACGAGTCGGAGCTGGACGTGGCCTTGATGGTCGAAAGACAGCAGCACATCGACTCGGACCTGGTGGCCGCCATCCAGTTCGAGTCGCCCCAGGCACGCGATTGGGGCTCGGTCCAGCTCGAGGAGGCCGTGATTGAGCGCACCGCCCACCTCAGCCGCGACCTCAACGTCACGCAGGGCATCCCCAGGCGGCCCCTCAATCGCCGCGGGATTGCCCTTCTGGCCACCTCGGCGCTCGTCTCGCTGCTGATTGCGCTGTTCCCCGCTCACGTGGCCACGTTCTTCAATCGGCTGCTGCTCGGCTCGGAGCATTATCCCACCCGCACCGTGATCGAGACCGTCAAGGTCAACGGGCGCCAGGTCGATCGCCAGAGCGGGCCGCACCCGGTGGTCGAGGGCCAGCCGGTCACGTTCGAGGTGGCGTGCTCGGGCGAGGTGCCGGAGGCCGGCCGGGTGGAGATCTCGCTGCTGGAGGGCGGGGGCAGTACAACGATCGCCCTGGAGCGCGACCAGGCCGACGCCTCCGGCGGCCTCTTCGCAGGCACGCTACCCCGCCTGGCCGATCCGGTCCGGTACCAGATCTACCTCGGCGACGCCTGGACCGACCCGGTGGACCTGGCCCTGGTGCCGCTCCCCAACATCGACCTGGTGATGCGCGTCACTCCGCCCGAGTACGTGACGGGCCCTGACGTGCCTTCGGGCGAGCATCCGGGCATGCGGCAGATCTCCGTGGTCGAGGGCTCGCAGGTCGAGGTGCGGCTATCGGCCGACAAGCTGCTCCAGAAAGCGGTGCTTGCCATCGACGAAGAGAGCTTCGCCATGGCGCGCGACGAGGCCCGGGCGACCGAGGGGGACAACTGGTCCCTCGCGCCGGTCGGCACACCCTTGGAGGCGGTGCTCGAGCCGATCCGCTTCGCGGTCCAGGTGACCGACACGCACGAGCTGCAACTGGAGCGACCCGTGCAGGGGGTGATCCGCATCAAGGCCGACCATGCCCCGCGCGTGATGGCCAGCCTCCGCACCGAGTACATCCTGCCCACGGCCCGGCCCAGCGTGATCTATGAGGCCGGGGACGACTACGGGCTCGCCCGGATTACCCTCCTCCGCCAGGTCGTGCGCGACAGCGGCACGACCGACGAGGACGAAGTGGTCGTTTACGAGCTTGCCGCGGAGGGAAAGCCCGAGAGAATCAAGAACGGCGTTTACCGCATGGACCTGGAGCCGCTCGGGCTGGCCAAGGGGGACCAGCTTCGGGTGACGGTCCAGGCGACCGACTATCGCGGCCCGCGCGAGGGCAAGGTCTCGCTGAGCGAGCCCCTGGTGTTCCAGGTGACCGACCAGCAGGGCATCCTGGCGGCGATCACCGAGGCCGACCGGCAACTGGTCAACGAATACAAGGAAATGATCGAACGTCAAATCGATGTAGGAGAGGAACCATGAACGGGGTGAGAGCAAGGATCGCGGCGGCGTTGGTGGTCGTTTTCTCGGCGGCGCTGGTCCAGGCGCAGACGCTCGATCCGGAGAGCGTCGCGCGCAAGCGGGACAACCAGCACCGCGTGCGCAGCCTCGCCCGGCAGATGGTCGCCGGCATGCTCGATGCGCAGCTCGTCCAGCTCGAAGAGAACGGGCTGGAGAAGCACGAGTGGTATCGCGAGATCCGCGCCATGCGGGCCAAGATCGATCAGCTCACCGACGAGCAGATGCTCGAGGTGATCGAGCTGTTGGACAGGATCCCCCAGGCCAGGGGCAAGCAGAAGCAGCAGACCTTCCTGGCCGCGCGGTCGAAGAGCCGCGACGTGCTCGTCGAGCTGCTCGTGCAACGTCAGATCCTGCTTCAGCGGCTTCGCATCTCGGAGATGGTCGCCCAGGTGCGGCGCCTGATCGAATTGGAGACGGCCGTGCTTGACACCACCGGGTCGCTGGCCGAGCAGGTCCAGGGGCGCCGCGAGGAGATGACCCTCGCCACGATCGAGGACCAGCGCGACATCAAGGCGATGTACCTCCGCCTCAAAGACATGCTCGCCGAGGTCCGCGCCTGGGGCGGGGCCGTGGGGGCCGAGGCGTCGCGCGGGCTGCGCCTCCTGGAAGAAGGACGCGTCGATGCCGAGATGAGCGCGGTGGTCACGCACCTGGAGGCGCTGAAATACCCGGAAGCGGCCAAGAGCGAGGAGGCCGTGATCGAGGGTCTGCGCCAGTTGCTGGAGACGATCGAGCGCGTGCAGGGTCTGGTGAACGAGAACAGCGACTCGGCCCGCGAGGCCGTGCGCGAGCTGATGGAGGAGCAGAAGCAGATCCGCGAGGAGACCGCCCGCGCCGACCTCTCGCAGCCCGAGGCCGAGGAGCTCGCCGACCGGCAGAACGAGGTCCGCAAGGAGCTCGAGGAGCTTCGGCAGGAGGCGCCCCAGGCAGCCGAAGAAGCCCTGGAGAAGGCCGAACAGGCGGCCGAGGAGGCCGCGACCGATCTGTTCGAGGCCAATCGCGACGAGGCCCTCGCCGAGCAGGACAAGGTGCTCAAGAACCTCGAGCAGGCTTCACAGGAAATGGACCAGGCCCCGCAGATGGCCATGGAGAACCTGGGCATGACGTCGGACGAGCTCGGCCAGATGCGCCAGGACCTGGTGGAGGCCAAGGCCGAGCTTGAAGAGATCCAGCAGGAGCAGGAGAAGGCCACGGCCGAGTCCGAGGAGAACCCGCAGGCGGCCAAGGCCATGGAAAGCGAGATCGCCAAGGACCTCGGCGAGGTCTCGAAGGACAAGGAGCTCCCTGCCGCCGTGGATTCGGCCCTGGAGGAGGCTCAGCAGGAGGCCCGCGAGGCCGCGCGCCAGATGAGCAATCCCCAGGCCTCGGAGCGCCAGGAGGCCGCCGAGGACACGGAGCGGGCGATCCAGCGGGCCCTGTCCGAAGTGGAGGCCGCCCTGGACGACACGCGCCGCCAGGAGCTGGCCGCGCAGATTCAGGAGATGGCCCAGGCCGCCGAGGCCCTCCAGCGCGCGGCCGAGGCCGAGAAGGAGATCGCCGAGGAGTCGCAACAGGCCGCGGCGGAGAAAGGCCTCGAAAGCGATGCGGCCGAGGGCCTCCAACAGCGCCAGGAGAACGTCGAGGACGTGGCCGAGAAGGTCGCCGAGGGCATCGAGAACACCGCGCCCCAGGCCGCCGAGACGGTGGCGGAGGCCCGCGAGCCCATGAAGCAGGCCGGCCA
>CAYSUS010000181.1:0-8812 GCA_964434165.1 uncultured Pirellulales bacterium | reverse complement strand
CACCCCGTAGGCCCCCGCCCACCCCCGCTATCCCGCTTCTGACCGGCGGGATAGAATCTGGGACATCGCCCGTCGCCGCTCTCCCAAGCCGCCCCAGGAGACGCCCCATCATGATCGCCGGCGCGCGGCAGCCCTCCATCTTTCCAACGAGCGACGCTCGCTCTCGCTGCGAGCCGTCCGCCGCTCCCCGCATCCTCCTGGCCAGCGTGTTCGGGCCCTATGCCCGGGACGACGAGCTCGGCAGCCGCGCGATCAACCCCATGGAGTTGTATCACAACCAGGTGACGCGGGTGCAAGGCGCGTTTTCGCTGCGCATGTTCCATCGCTCCTGGGGCCTGATGCTGATTCAGGCGAATCTGAAGGCGCCCTGCACGCTCCTGGACTTCCCCACGCGCCAGCGATTCATCGAGGAGATCCGCTCGCAGCGGTACGACGTGGTGGGCATCGGCGCCATCACCACCAACGTGCTCAAGGTGGCCGAGATGTGCCGCCTGGTGCGGGAGCATCTCCCCGATGCGAAGATCGTCGTGGGCGGGCACGTGGCCAACCTGTCCGATCTCGAGCAGCGCATCGACGCCGACTTCATCGTGCGCGGGGAAGGCGTCAGGTGGTTCCGCACTTTCCTGGGCGAGGATCCCGACGCGCCGGTCCGCCACCCGCTGATCCCCACGCGGATCGGCACGCGGACCATGGGCATCCCGATCGGCGAGCCGCGCGGCCGAGCCGCGGCCACGCTCATCCCCTCGGTCGGCTGCCCCATCGGGTGCAACTTCTGCGCCACCTCCGCCATGTTCGGCGGAAAAGGGCGGTATATCAACTTCTACGAGACCGGCGACGAGCTGTTCGACGTCATGCGCCAGCTCGAAGCGCGCATGGGCGCCCGCTCGTTCTTCGTCATGGACGAGAACTTCCTCCTCTTCCGCAAGCGGGCCCTGCGCCTCCTGGAGCTGATCGAGGAGCACGACAAGGCGTGGGTGCTTTACTTGTTCAGCTCGGCCGGCGCGCTGCGCCAGTATTCGATGGAGCAGCTCGTGGCCCTGGGGGTCTCCTGGGTGTGGATGGGGCTGGAGGGCGAGGACTGCCGGTACGCCAAGCTCCACGGGGTCGATGCCCGGCAGCTCGTGCGCGATCTCCAGTCGCACGGGATCCGCGTGCTCGGTTCCACGATCATCGGCCTGGAGAGCCACTCGCCGGAGAACATCGACCGCGTGATCGACTACGCGGTGGCCTGCGCGGCCGACTTCCACCAGTTCATGCTCTACACGCCGCTGCCCGGCACGCCGCTTCACGAGGAGCTTTCGGCCCAAGGACGGATGAAGGACGAGAAGGAGTTCGCCCAGCCGGACACGCACGGGCAATACGCGTTCAACTACCACCATCCGCACATCCGCGACGGGCAGGAGACCGAGTACCTGCTGAGGGCATTCCGGCAGGATTTCGAGGTCAACGGACCGAGCATGCTCCGCGTGGCGCGGACCACGCTGGTGGGCTGGAAGCGGTACAAGGACCACCCCGACGCGCGAATCCGACGACGGCTCGCGATCGACGCCGAGGGGCTGGACACGGTGTATGCCGCCGCGGCCGCCGCCGCGCGATCCTACTACCGCCGTGACCCGCCGATGCGCGCGAAGATGCAGGCGCTGCTGCGCGACCTGGTCGCCGAGTTCGGCTGGAAGGCACGGCTGGTCGCCGCGGTGGCCGGTCCGTGGGTGCACTGGCGAATCCGTCGCGAGGAGAAGCGCCTCGGCCAGGGCTGGACCTATGAGCCGCCGACTTTCTACGAGTTGAACGAGGCCGCGGCCGAGTTGGCCCGGCTTGCCGAGCCCTGCCGGTACGTCACGCCGCAGACCGCCGAGGGCCCACGGTCCTCGTCCCTTGGGCAGACTTCCGAGGTCTTCGAGGCTTCGGAAGTCTAGGCGAAGACCTTGCCGCGTGGCATGCCCTCGCGCAGGGTGGGCATGCCAACCGGCCGGAATCTTTACCGCGCCGCTCGACTTCTCCCGCCTGGCGCATAGAATTCCGTGCCTCAACGAATCGCGGGAGTTGCCGAGCTACTCCCACGCAAAGCCGCACTGGGGGGTGTCGTCATGGTCCTTGCGCCTTGGGTGCAGATCGTCGTCGGGCTCGCGCTCGTCTCGACGATGATGGCCCTGTTGTGGCTCGTGCAGCTCCGCACGCGCAACGCGGGCATTGTGGACGTGGGCTGGGCGGCGGGAATCGGCATCCTCGGCGTGCTGTTCGCGGCCTCGGCCGGGGGCGATCCGGCGCGGCGATGGCTGGTCGGGGCGATGATCGGCCTGTGGTCGCTGCGCCTGGCCGTGTACCTGCTCCGCGACCGCGTGATCGGGCACCCGGAAGAGGGCCGCTACAAGACCCTCCGCGCGAACTGGGGCTCCCAAGCCGACCGCAACCTGTTCGTTTTCTTCCAGGCCCAAGCGGGATTGAGCCTGTTGTTCGCGCTTCCCGCCTTGGTCGCCGCGCACCACGCCGCGGGCGGGCTGCGCGTCTGGGACTGGATCGGTCTGGCGGTCTGGCTCGTGGCG
Organism: uncultured Pirellulales bacterium; assembly: GCA_964434165.1. Classification (GTDB taxonomy): domain Bacteria; phylum Planctomycetota; class Planctomycetia; order Pirellulales; family Thermoguttaceae; genus CAYSUS01. The sequence continues at coordinate 6,269 of CAYSUS010000181.1, read as the reverse complement.
GTGACCAATACGGCCCTCGCCGACTGGCAGCTTGCCCGCTTCAAGGCCCGACCCGACAGCCGCGGCAAGACCTGCCGCGAGGGCTGGTGGCGTTACTCGCGCCATCCGAACTACTTCTTCGAGTGGCTCCACTGGTGGTCGTACGCGCTTCTGGCCGTCGGGTCGGCCTGGTGGCCCGTGCCCGTCGCCGCCCCGCTGATCATGTTGTTCTTCATGCTCAAGGTGACGGGCATTCCGCCCACCGAGGCCCAGGCCCTGGCCAGCCGCGGCGAGGAGTACCGCTCCTACCAGCGGACGACCAGCCCCTTCATTCCCTGGCCGCCACGCAAGGAGGCCCAGCCGTGATCGACTTCGTCGATTTGGCCGAACGGGCGGTGTTCCCCGACGCCCTGATTCGCGTGGGCATCCGGCGGCTTCTGGCCCGGCGGATTCGCGAGCAGGCGCGCCTCGACCCCCAGCAGCAGCGCGAGGCCCAGCGGCGGTTCATCGAGGAGCTGCGTGCCAGCCCGATCGCCATCGAGACCGACGCGGCCAACGTGCAGCACTACGAGGTCCGCACCGAGTTCTTCGAGCGGGTGTTGGGGCCGCGCCTGAAGTACAGTTGCTGCTACTACCCCACCCCGCAGACCACGCTGGCCGGGGCCGAGGAGGCGATGCTCGAGCTGTTCTGTACGCGAGCCGAGATCACCGACGGCATGGAGGTCCTCGAGCTGGGCTGCGGCTGGGGCTCGCTGTGTTTGTGGATCGCCGAGGAGTACCCCGACGCGCGCGTCCTGGCCGTGTCCAACTCGCGCACGCAGCGGGACTTCATCCTCCGCCGGGCCGAGGAGCGTGGCCTGGAGAACCTCCAGGTCGAGACGGCCAACGTGGCGGATTTCGGCACGGACCGGCGGTTCGACCGCGTGGTGTCCGTCGAGATGTTCGAGCACGTGCGCAACCACCAGGAGCTGATGCGGCGGATCGCCTCGTGGCTGCTGCCCGACGGCAAGCTCGCGGTGCACATTTTCTGCCACCGCCGAGGGTCGTACCCGTACGAGACGGGCGAGAACGACTGGATGGGCCGGCACTTTTTCAGCGGCGGGATCATGCCCGCGGACGACCTCCTGCTGCACTTCCAGGACGACCTGTGCATCGAGGACCACTGGTCGGTCTCGGGCACGCAGTACGCCCGGACCCTGGAGGACTGGCTGGTGCTCTGCGACCGCAACCGGGAGGAGCTTCTGCCCCAATTCGTGGAGGACCTCGGCGAGGAGGAGGGCACGCGCCAGCTCCAGCGATGGCGGATGTTCTTCATGGCCTGTGCCGAGCTGTTCGCCTACGCCGGCGGGCGCGAGTGGTTCGTCTCGCACTACCGCTTCAGGAAGCGGGCCTCCCCGTAGCAGGCTCTCTCCGCAGTGCCGTCCGCCAGGCAAGACCGCCTACATGCCCACGCTCCACGCGGGCATGCCACCCCGACGATCTGCATTCGCCGCGCTAGGGCGCCGGCAGAAGCCGCACGCGCCGCTGCGTCCGATCGACCTGCCTGCCGACGACGACGCGAATCCGGCCCTCGGTGGCCGAGGCTTCGGCGTAGTCGGGCACGTCCTTGGGGTAAACGGCCGTGGCCGAGTCGGGCGCGACCGGCTGGCCCCCGAGGCGCAGGTCGCCGAAGGTCACCGTGACGGATGGGATCCGGTCCACCGGGATCCTCGGGCCGTAGATCTCCACGAAGCTCGCCAGCGAGCGGCCGAGCACGAGGTCCTTGCCGGAGAAACGCAGGGCGCCGATGAACACGTTCTCGTCGTTGGCGTGCGAATACAGGAAGGCCCCGACCCAGGTATGGGGCTGCCCGTTTACGACCTCTTCGTCCATGCGCACGACCCGGTAGGTGTATGTCCCCTTGGTCCATGCGTAAGGGCGGCGGACGCTGACGAAGTCGCCCTCGTGGCCGGAACTCTGGAACAGGCCGCCGACCGAGGGCCGGATAGCCTCCTCGCTCCTCTCGCCCCACATCGACATCAGCAGGCCGCGGCCGATCGGCCGCAGGCGACGGTTCTGCTTGGAGTAGCCGTCGGCCATGGTCTGGATGCCGCCGTAGAACTTCGTTCCGCTGAGAGTGGCGATTCCGATGGGTGCCACGTAGAGACGCACGTCCGCAGGCACCTCCTCGCGGATCTCGACCGCGATGCTGTAGCTCTCGAACCTGCGATCCTCGCCCGTATCCCACCAGATATCCACCAGGTGCCACGGCGGCGGCCGGAGCGCCTCGGCCCCCAGGGCCGGCGCGGCGAGCAAACCCAGCAACACAAGCACGCAGCATCGCAGCATGACGATCTCCCCATTCAGATAGCAGGTTCTCTCCGCAGTGCCGTCCGCCAGGCAAGACCGCCTACATGCCCACGCTCCGCGAGGGCATGCCACCCCGTGCGCCTGCCCCAGGCGCGGTGGTAGCGCCCGCAAGTCGCAGCACCCTGGCGGCGGGCAAGCCCGCCGGCCCAACGGCCAACGTCAGCCCTCCAGCACGTACGGGGCGCGCTGCGGCCGCCTCTGCATGGCGTCGGCCTCCGCGTCGCCGACGACCTGCTCCTTCTCGGCGTCCCAGCGGATCGTGCGCCCCGTGCGGATGGCGATGTTGCCCAGGTGGCAGGCGGTGATCACGCGGTGTGCCACGTGGACCGGCGCGGCCGGCGCCTTGCGGCTCTTGACGCACTCGAAGAAGTTGCCCATGTGGTTGGTGCTCTCGTAGAGGCGCTCGGCGCCGGAAGGAAGCGGGTTGTCCTTGAGCTGCTCCACGGCCAGACCGTAGGCCCCGCCGCGGTTGACGAACACCCGTCCCTCCTCGCCGATGAACATGATCCCGTTGCGCTGCTCCTTCTTGACCTCCTCGGGGAGCCCCTCGAACAGCGAGGCGTCCTCCTCCTCGGTCATGTCGCCCTGTTTCATGCTGGCCAGGTACTTCTTGTCGCGCACGACGAGGTACAACAGGTCGACGTCGCCGGGGAACTTCATCCGGCACACGAAGCGGTCGGGATTGTTGAAGCACAGCTCGCGACCCTTGTTGGGGAAGAAGGCCTTGCCCTCGACCTGCGTCGGGCCCGAGTCCTCGCAGTCCATGCCCCAGTAGGCGATGTCCATGTGGTGCTGGCCCCAGTCGCAGATGATGCCGCCCGCGTACTCGAACCACCAGCGAAAGTTGAAATGCGTGCGCTTGGGGTGATAGGGACGCAAGGGGGCCTGGCCCTGGTAGAAGTCCCAGTCGAGGCCCTCGGGCACGGGCTGCCCGGGGAAGGGCCCGCCCTTGGTCGTCCAGAACGGCAGCAGCACGAGCACCTGTCTGAGGCGCCCGATCCGCCCGTTGCGCACGAGCTCGCACACGGTGCGGAAGTGAGGCACGCTCCGCTGCTGCGTGCCGACCTGGACGATACGGCCGGTCTCTTCGACCACCTTGCGGAGGATCTTGCCCTCGTCGACGGTGAGCGTCAGCGGCTTCTCGGTGTACACGTCCTTGCCCGCCCGGCAGGCGGCCACGTTGACGATCGTGTGCCAGTGGTCGGGCGTGCCGTTGGTCACCACGTCGATGTCCTTGCGGGCCAGCAGCTCGCGGTAGTCCTGATACACGTCGGGCGCAGCGCCCATCGCCTTCCTGGCTTGCTCCGCCCGGGCGAGGTCCACGTCGCACACGGCCACCACGTCGCCGAACCGCGAGGCCTCCTTCATGATCCCCGTGCCCCGGCCGCCGACGCCGATCGAGCCGATGCGGAGCCGGTCGCTGTTCGCCTCCTGTCCCCTGGCCCGGGAGGCGGTGAACCAGTACGGCACGGCCGAGGCGGCGGCGGTCGCCCGGAGGAAGCGGCGGCGGGAGGTGGCGGGGAAGGTCATGGGAGGTTCCTTATCAAGGAGGTGGGATGTCGCGACGGAAGGATGGAGTTACCATGATCCTATGCTAACCGCCCGCGCGCGAGGACGCAAAGCGGGGCGTCCCCGGAGACTTCCGAAGTCGGCGAGACTTCGGGAGTCTTGAAGGGCGGCGGGGTGCAGCGGTATCCTGCGGTGACCCCTCGACCCGCAACGGACGTCGAGCCGGGCCGTGTCGGCCCGGCTCGCAACTGCATAACCAAGGTCCTTCCTCTCCACGCCATGGTCCACCAACGGCAACTCTCGCTCCAGACGAACGGCCACCGCCACATCCAGGACATCACCGACGAAGTGGCCGAGGTGGTCACCTCTTCGGGCATCCGCACGGGCCTGGTGCAGGTGTTCAACGTGGGGAGCACCGCGTCGCTGGGAGCGATCGAGTTTGAGCCGGGCTTGAAACGCGACCTGCCCGAGCTGCTCGACCGGCTGATCCCGCCGAGCCGCGACTACGGCCACGAGCAGACCTGGCACGACGGCAACGGGCACAGCCACCTTCAGGCCACGCTGCTCGGGCCCTCGCTCTGCGTGCCCGTGGCCGACGGCCAGATGGTGCTGGGCACCTGGCAGCAGATCTTCCACCTGGAGTGCGACGTCAAGTCGCGCCGCCGCACGGTCGTGGTTACGGTGATTGGGGAGTGACCCTTCACTTCCCCCGCACCACCGGCAGCACGATGCGCGAGGCGTGCGGATCGCAGCAGTGGATGCGATTGGTCTGCGGGAGCTTCTTCTCGGAGACGTCCCACGGCTTGCCTGTCCCGGGGTTCAGATCGAACCGCGGGTAGTTCGACGAAGTCACGGCCACGCGGATGCGGTGCCCTCGATTGAACACCAGGCTGGTGGGCCATGCCTCGAACTTGACCTCGTACCTCTTGCCCGGCTCCATCGGCTCGGGCTCGGAGAACGAGTTGCGATAGCGGACCCGGAGCATGCCCTCGGCCATCAGGTAGCTGCTGCCGTCGGGATAGACGTCGCAGAGCCGCACGGAAAGGTCGGTGTCGGGCGTGGAGGGGGTGAGATAGATGCACAGCCTGGGATGCCCGGTCACCTCCAGCGGCTCTTCGAGCGGGTCGGTGGTGAAAGTGACCACGTCGGGCCGCCCCTCCACGTCGTTCTGCTTGAAGGGTCCGGCCGGGAGGCACAGGTTGCAGCCGCCGCGCGTAGGGCAAGGGTCCTTGGGGTCAAAGGTGTATTGCACCACCGCGGCTTGCGCGGCGGCCTGCGACATCTTCCTCTCGCTCAGGCGTCCGTCGGCGCGGAAGTACATGGGCACCGGCTCGCTCTTGACGGGCCAGTCGTCGGCATAGCGCCACTCGTTGCCCGGGGCGCCGGGGTCGGTCACGTCGCCCATCACGTAGTAGGCCACGGTGGCACCCTGGGTGAAGGCATCGTCTTCGCCCACCATGGCCCGGCTCCAAGCGCTGGTGGTATAGGGCTCGGGCACTTCGAAGTCAGGGAAGTGCGAGCCGGCGATGTCCACTTGCTTGCCGATCCCGTGCTTCCAGGGACCCATGACCAGCTTCTGCTTGCCCTTGGCCCCGGGCCCGCCCTGGTGCTGGCGCGTGCGGTAGGCGTCGACTGTGCCCAGGGCGAAGGTGTCGAACCACCCACCCACATGCACGGCCGGCACGTTGATCTCGGGGGCCTTGTCCAGGGCGTTCCAGCGGCTCCAGAAGCGATCGTAGTCGGGATGGGCCTTGTAGGTGGCCACGGTTTTGGGATCATACTCGTTGCCCTCGCACCAGTTCTCGACCTGGCTCTTGCGGAAGGCCCCGCCGACGTAGGCGGCGTGGCGATAGAGGTCGGCTGCGGCCACCAGGATGTACTGGTGCTTCAGTCCTTCGGGGCGCGTGGCGGCCATGAAGTTCTGGGTGATCCCCAGCGCCGATCCGCCGATCGTGTACACGCGGCCGTCGCACCACGGCTGGGCGCGAAGCCAGTCGACCGTGTCCTTGCCGTCCTGGTACACGTCCCAACCGCAGCCGACGAAGGGGAAGTTCCACCCGTGCGACTGGAACCGGCCGCGCGTGTCCTGCACGACGATCACCGCGCTTCCGCCGCGTCCGCACGTGCCCTCCTTGTTGTAGGGCGTGCGGCTGAGCAGAACGGGCCAGGGGCCTTCGCCCGGCGGCACGGCGATATCGGTGGCCAGGCGGATCCCGTCGGACATGGGCACCATGACCGTTTGCACACCCGGCTGTGTGCCCCGGTCCTTGGCCTGCGGCGTCCGGTCCGAGCGGGTGCAAGCGTCCCATTCGGGCCCGGTGAGCACCCCATCGCCGTCGGCGTCGGCCTCGGCGAGCACGGCCTTTACGGGAGCGACCCATTTGGGCCCATGCTCACCGGCGACGTGCTTCTCCAGCGCCGCGCGTTCCGAG
>CAYSUS010000180.1:0-8819 GCA_964434165.1 uncultured Pirellulales bacterium | reverse complement strand
AGCTGCTGTTCAACGTGGTCAAGCACGCCGGCGTGGACAAGGCCCGCATCATCATGACCCGGCTTGCGCGCGAGCGTCTGAAGGTCACCGTGGCGGACTCGGGGGTGGGTTTCGATCCGGCCCTCCTGGAGCCCCGAAACATCACCGACGCCGGCTTCGGCCTGTTCGGCATCCGCGAGCGTCTTGAATCCATCGACGGTCGGCTGGAGGTCGAGACCGCGCCGGGCCAAGGGGTGCGCGTGTCGCTGGTCGCGCCGCGGCATCGAGCCCCGGCGGCTGGGGCGGAAGGCGGGAAGCGGGAATCGCCCGCAACGGAGGCCAGCGCCCCGGCGAGCGAGGCGCGAAAGATCCGCGTCGTGCTGGCCGACGATCACGAGATGCTCCGCGAGGGGCTGGCCAGCATCCTCTCCGAGGCGGGCGACATCGAGGTGGTGGGGGAGGCGGGCGACGGCCAGCAGGCCGTGGAGCTGGCCCTGCGCACGCGCCCCGACGTGGTGGTGATGGACGTCGCCATGCCCGTGCTCAACGGGATCGACGCCACCCGGCGGATCCGCGCCGCGCTGCCGCATACCCAGGTGATCGGCCTGTCGATGCACACGCGCGAGGACATGGACTCCGCCATGCGCGACGCCGGCGCGGCGACCTATCTGCCCAAGGCCGATTCGGCCGACCGCCTGGTGGAGACCATCCGGGCATGCGCCGAACGGTAGCGCGGCCGTCGCGCATGACCGCATCCCCACACCGCCGCCCCGGCTCTGAGGCGACCCGATGACGTCCACGCGATCGAAGGCCCTGGCCCTCTCCTTCTTCACGGTGGGCTACAACCTCGTCGAGGGCCTGGTGGCCATGATTGCGGCCGGGCTGTCGGGCAGCCACGCCCTGGTAGGCTTCGGCCTGGACAGCTTCGTCGAGTCGATCTCCGGCATGGTCATGGTCTGGCGGTTCTGGCAATTCGATCCCGCCGATCCCGAGGAGCGGTTTCACCGCATCGAGCGCAAGGCATCCCGCCTCGTCGCCTATTCGTTCTTCATCCTGGGGGCGTACGTCATCCTCGACGCCGGATACGCCCTCTACCGGCGGGATGCGCCCCAGACGAGCCTCGTGGGCATCGCGTTGGCCATCGCGTCCCTGGCGGTCATGCCGGTCCTTTTCGCCCTGAAGTACCGGCTCGGCAGGTCCATCGGCAGCAAGAGCCTGGTGGCCGACTCCAAAGAGACCCTGGCCTGCGTCGTGCTGTCCGCGGCCCTGCTGGTCGGCCTGGGGGCGTTCTACATCTGGCGCCTGTGGTGGATCGATTCGGCGGCCGCCCTGGTCATCGCCGTGCTGATCCTGCGCGAGGGCGTGGAGACGCTGGAGCACAGCGCGGAGTAGCCGCGGCGGCGCGAGCGCATCGCGCGCCGCGCGGCTGGGCAATCGTCCCGCGCCCCGGACCCGCTCAGGCGATGCGCCGGAAGAGCCCCAGGCGCGCGGCCAGCAGGAAGAAGGCCCCGAGGGAGAGCATGGTCTGCCACGTGGCCGGCTCGGGCACCGGGGCCTGCGACTCCGCCGGATTGGCCAGGGCCTTGATGGTGAAGTTGGCCGTGCCGTTCCAGTCCGGATCGGGGAAGCCGTAATCGAACAGGTCCTGCCATTGGGCGCCGTCCCAGTAGAAGCTCTCGCCGGGGGCGGCCGCGGACACCACCGAGGTCGCCTGGCCCCCGGCGCCGAGCAGGGTCTCCACCTCCGAGGTGCGATCGAAGGGGTGGCCTCCCGCGGAAAGCTCCACCGCGATGTAGAAGTCGTCGCCCGCCGGCAGCAGCACCTCGTCCTCCAGGTCCAGGGTGTGAAAGCCCATGTGCTCGATCGTTCCGGAGAGCGAGGCCAGCTCGTCGAGAAGATCGCCTCCCTCGAACCGGTCGTACACCCTGGCCGTGTACTCGACGTCGTCGGCCGCGGTGAAGAAGCTGATCGCCTCGAGAGCCTGGTTCGCGGTCGTCGTGAAGGCGTTGAACGCCGAGCCGACGCCCGAGAGCGTGTCGCGCCATCCGTGGTAGTCGTGGTAGTAGACGTCGGAGTAGGGATTCAGGCCCACGTCCTGGAACGAGACGGCGCCCATCCAGGGATCCTGGCCGGCCACTTTGTCATAGTAGGAGATCCAGAAGTAGCCGTCGCCGCTCCAGCCGGATCCCCAACTGTTCTTGCACAGCCAGGCCCCGGGCTCAGCGGCCTGCGTCACCCGGACGTCGTCCCATCCGACGATGGCGACCGAGTGGTTGGGCGCCCGAGAGTCGGCGGGGGGCTGATAGTGGGAGTCGCTGCCGCTGCTGTAGAAGTTCCCGCCCCAGAACATGGCCGTGGCCATCACGCCGTGGTCCATGATCGCGGTCTTGATCGTGTCGAGGTTGCCCAGGTCCGCGTCGGCCGTGTACCACTCGACGTCGCGCACGTAGAACTGGGGCACGCCGCCGGGCCGGCGCGGCGGCGCTTCGCCATACGAGGACGCCGCCTGGTCGTAGGGGCCCTCGCCGCGGCCCGCATAGGCCGTGGCCACCAGGTAGTCGCCGCCCTGGTGGACGGGAAGCCCAGGTCCGCCCGGATCGTCGTCGTTGTTGTGGTCGTTGAAGCCGTTCCACCAGTCGAGGTGGTACTCAGCCAGGTCGGGCTCGCCCGAAAGACCCGCGGCGGCCCAGCGGCCGGTGGTGAGGAGGTTGCCCTCGATGGCCGCCATGGTGCCGTGGCACCAGCAGGTCCCGCCCTGCTGGTTCTTGACGGACGTGACCAGGTTCACGCCATCGACGTTGCGCAGGTCGTAGGCCGCCGGGGGCTGCGCGCGGCCCGCGGCGGGGAAACACAGCACCAGGGCCGTCGCTCCGAGCAGCCCCGACATCGCCGCGCGGGACATGGCATCTCCTCCCGGGCAAGGCGCAACGCTTCCGCGACGGATCGGCGATCCGTGTGCGCCTCGATTGTAGGCGACGCGGCGCGGAACGCAAGCACGGCGCGGCGGGTTTCGCCGGAGGGGCGGGGTCCCCTTCGCCGCCTACGCGGCCTGCCTTGCTCGCAGGCGCCGGCCGAGGAGGATCAGTCCCAGCGCGCCCAGGGCGGCCAGCACGAACGTGCTGGGCTCGGGAATCGTGTTGAGGAACCGCTCCGGCGGCAGCGCGACCGACGAGATCCGCAATTCGTCGAAGAAGCCTTCGCCCGTGCCGGAGATCCCCGCGCCGCCATCCAGTCCTGCGCCGATGGAAAGATCGGCCGTGGGGCTCCAGAACAGGGCGCGGTTGTCCGGCCCGTCGAAGCGCGCGACCAGATCGCCATTCACGTAAACGCTGCCCACGCCGGACAGCGCGTCATAGGACCAGGCGACGTGGTCCCAGTCGTCGGTGAAGTCCCACAGATCGTTGAAGACGACCTGCTCCGAGCCACCCAGCCCGTCCTCCACCCAGTAGCTTACGTCCAGGGCGTCGGGATCGGCGATCGAGAAGCCGGCGTCGGTTCCGCCTCGCGAAACGAACGCCCCGTCGCCTTCGTTGGAGCGAGCGAAGAACTCGACCGTGATGCTGTGAGAATTCAGCAGGTCGTAGTCGGCCACGGTGGCAGCGATGTTATTCAGCCCGGCGAGGCTGGCCGTGTTGGGCTGGCCGGTCTGAAGGACTTCCGGGCCATAGACCAGCGGGCTCAGCGCGGCGGAGCCCGAGTTCAGCGGATTACCGCCCGCCACCTCGTTGGGCACGCTCGCGGCAGTGTCGGACGCGTTCGTGTCGGTCTCCATGCGCCAGTAGCCGACGGTCTGCGGACGCTGGTACAGGAACTCCATCGGGGTGAGGGCCGTGTCGCTGATCCGCAGCTCGTCGAAGATGCCCGCCTCGCCGTTGAGCCCACCGCCTCCGTCGTAGCCGTCGCCGACCAGCATCGGTGCCAAATCGGGCCACGCCAGGGCGCGTCCGTCGGGGCCGTTGTCGAATCCCGCCTGGACGCCGTTGACGTAAGCCCGGCCGAGCCCCGTCGCCTGATCGTAGGTGAACGCGAAATGGTCCCAGTTGGCGTCGAAGTTGTTCAGCCCGGTGACCGAGACCTGCGTGGAGCCGCCCGCCCCGTCGTCCACGGAATACTGGACTGCCGTATTGTTCGGCTGGTCGATCCGCAGTCCGACGGCACCGTCCTGTCGCAGGATCATGTTGGCCGTGCCTTCGTTGGTGCGAGCGAAGAACTCGACGGTGATCGAGGCGGCGTCGAGTCCGGCATAGTGGGCGATGGTCCCGTTGATGTCGGCGCCCCCGTCGATGCTTCCCGTGTTCGGAGCTCCCGTCAACGGAACCGGGTCGTACGGCACGTCGGGATGGATGGCCGCGGAGGGAGCGGTCAGGGGGGTCCCGGCGCCGATCTCATTGGGAATGGACAGGCCCGCCCCGGCGTCGTCGTCCGTCTCCGCGCGCCAGTGGCCGATCACCGCGGCTTCGGCGTTCGCCCCAAGGCAAAGCCCCACAACGGCCAGCCCAATCAGAACGGCCCAACGCGATCGCGCTTCCATCGAGAACATGACGCGGTACCTCCGAAGCAAGGGGCTCGCCACGCGAGGAGGGTTGGTCAAGCCCAATGACCCCGCGTGGAGGGCCTCAAAGAACGCTCTATGCCATCGACCATCCTACAGTATGGTCGAAGGGGCAAGATCGGCAACCTTTGCCGGGGTGAACTGGCAGAAAATGGTTGCGGACGCCTCCTCGCCTGGGTGTGCCTTGGTCCGGCAGGACGGGGTGGGAGCGAGAGCGGGAACGGCGGCACCACGTACCGGGTCGCCGGCCTTCCGGCGACGGGATCCTTCCCACCCGAGACGGAACATGGGCGAGGGAAGACCGCCGACCCTGCGTACGCGAGCCCTTTCCCTCCCTGGATCGTGCGCGGCGATTCAGCCCGAATCGCGGCCGCCGAAACCGCGCCGCCAGGAAGGGCGGCGCTCGTAGCGCGACCGATCGGGGGGTGGCTGTTCGGAATCCCGGGCATCGCCGCCCGACGGCTCTTGGCCGGACCGGCCGTCCTCAACGGAGCCGTCGCCCTCGTCGCCGCGCTTGACGAGCAGGGCCCATCCGTTGAGCGACGCGGGGCGCTCGCTCCGCTCGGCGCGGATCATCAGCGTCCAGGTCCCTTCCAGGCTCTTGCCGTAGAACTGGCGCAGGCTCGGCTGGCGGTGGGCGATGGCCTCGGGCTGGTACCTTCCCGCAAAGGGCGGCCGGCCCTCGCGGATCGACCGCGGGGCCTCGTCGTCGAGCACCGTATTGTCGAAGTGGTCGTCGCTGCCGCCCACCCCGGTAAACAGCTCCACGCGCTCGCCGCTGGGGGCCACGAGGAACACGTCCAACGTTTCGTCCAGGGTGTGCGTGATCGAGAGCCGCACATCGATGTCGCTGACCGGCTCGTCGTCGTCCACGACGATCCGCGAGTAGGCCGTGGACCGCGCCGGGATGACCTGGAAACGCTCGTTGGCGTAGGAGCCGCCGAGGAAGCGGCCCCCGCCCGACGCCTCCTCGGGGACGAGGATCCCGTCCCGGTCCGCGTCGAGCTGGGCGAACTCCTCGGCCTTCTCCTCCGTCCACTCGTCGGCGAACTCGGACATCTCGATCTGCCCGTTGTTGTTGCGGTCGCGATCGGCGAACCAGTCGGGCAGGCGCCCGGCCTGGGAGTGTCGGGCCTCGGACGACTGCCCGGCGAGCCACACGGCCATTTCCGCACGGTTGATGCGGCGGTCGCCGTCCGTGTCGGCCGCGGCCGAGGCGATGCCGGCCGCGCGGCGCTCGGCCGAGTCGAGGGTGCCGCTGCCGTCGGCGTCGTAGCGTTCCAGCAGGCTTGCGGCCAGCCGCCAGATTCCGCGGTCGATCGACCGGTAGCGCCGTCTTCTTTCCTCCTCCTCGCGCCGCCGTCGCTCCTCCTCTTCCCGGCGCCGAGCGGCCTCGGCCTCCTCCGGGCGGGGCGTGGACTGCTCCTCGCCACCTTGCTGCGCCGCGCGGCGCCTGGCTTCCTCGATGCGGCGCTCCGCGTAGCGCTCGGCCAGCTCGCGCTGGCTGAGCCGGTCGTCGTGGTCGCGGTCGTAGCGAAACGGATCGTCGCGCCACCGTCCGGCCCGGGCTTCCTTGCGGTCCATGTGCCCGTCGCGGTCTCGGTCGTAGCGACGCAGCCGGTCCGCGGCGGTCTTCAGGTCCACCGGCTCGACGGGGATCGACGAGGCCCGCCCGTCCTCCGCCCCGAAGCCCGGGATCGGACGCCCCTCGACCGGCCCGAAGCCGGGCACCGGCGGTTCGCCCCGCCGCGCGTACGGCATGCCGCGATCGGGCCCGGCCGCCGGCTCGGCGCTGCGATGGTAGTCCGCGGCGGCCTGGATGAGCTGGTCGAGCGGCAGCGGGCGCGACACGTCGAGCTGTCGGAGCCGCGCGTAGCGCTCGACGTAGGGCCGGGCGCGGGGCGAGATCTCGCGGGCCTCCAGGTAGCCGTCCCGGTCGCGATCCATCAGGCGCAGCACGCGCACCGCGATCACGGCGTCGCTGCCCGCGCCGAATCCCGGTGCGCCGGGCGCGCCTTGCTCCGCGCGGCGATCCGCGTCCTGGCCTCGTGCCTCGTTGCCCGACACCGCCGCAGCGGCCACGAGGCAGGCTGCCGCGACATAAGCCACTTGGCGCATCGGCGATCCTCCCAAAGCCGCCCAAGGCTCCCACGACGGCCCCCACCCCATTGTCGTCCACCCCGTGTGCGGGTCAACCGGCCGGGGGACCGACCGTCAGACTTCGGAAGTCTGGGGCGGGACTTTCGCCTCAGTAGTTGAATCGCGCGGCCCGGCTGCGGAGGTCGGCGGCGAGTTGGGCGGTGGTCGTGTACGGCACCGCGTCGAACCCGGCCGCGCGGGCGCCGTCCACGTTGGCCGGGTGATCGTCCACGAAGAACACCTCTTGGGGGCTCACCCCGGCCAGCGCCGCGGCGGCCGTGTAGATCTCGGGCTCGGGCTTCCAGTGACCGATGCGGTAGCTCAAGGCATACACGTCGAACGACTCGCGCAGCACGCTGTACCGCCGATAGCAGTGCTCCCAGTGCAGATCCGAGGTGTTCGACAGAATGCCGGTCCGGTAGCCGGCCTCGTGGAGCTGGGTCACGAGGGGCAGCATGCAGCGGCGGAGGGTGAAGATGTCGGCCGCCGCGTGGCACAGAACGCCCGGGTCGGGCCGCACCCCGGCCTCTCGGCAGAACTCCTCGTAGAACTCCTCCGTGGTCAGCCGGCCCCGTTCGTATTCCAACTGGAGCCCGGCCCCGAACAGGGCCTCGCGGGCGTCCTCGGGCGTGATCCCCGCCGCCCCGGCCACGCGCGCGAGCATGTTCTCGATGCTGAAATCGACGAGCACGCGGCCGAGATCGAAGTAGAAGAACATGGACGGCTGAGTGTGCGGTGGTGGGTGGCGAGGGGTGGGTTCATCCTCCCCTCTCCCGCTTGCGGGAGAGGGGCCGGGGGTGAGGGCGGGGCGCGGGCGGAATTGACGATCGGAGATGGACGACTTGCGATTGCAGATCGTCGGCCGCAGGAGACCTCCAATTATCGATATGCATTCATCAATCTTCAGTCTTCAATCCTCGATGATCCTGATCCGCAGGTCCTTGTACCAGGCTTCGCTGGGCGGGCCGCCGTGGATCTGCAGGCCGATCAGCCCCTTCTGCGGGATCTTGGCGTCGGGCTCCGTGTAATCGACCGTCTTCTCCCCGTTGATCCACAGCTCGATCCGCGGTCCCTGGCAGCGGACGGTGTAATCGTTCCACTCACCCGCCTTCACCGGCTCCGACCGCCTGGCCTTGGCCGGGCCGGCCAGCACCTTGCGGCGGCGCGACTCGTCGTACAGGCAGCCCCACCAGCCGTCGCCCAGATCGGCCTGGTAGCCGATCATCTCGTGATGGTCGGGAATCCGCTGGCTGCGGATCTGCACGCCCGCGTTGGCCCCTTGCCCGAGGACCTTGAACTTCAATCGCAGCTCGAAGTCGCCGTACTCCTTCGTGGTGCAGAGGAACTCGTTGCGGGGGATCCGCTCCTTGAGCGTCCCGGCAACGATGGCCCCATCCTCGATGCGAAACGCCTTGAGGTTGCCCTCCCAGCCGTCGAAGGTCTTGCCGTCGAACAGCGGGACGAAGCCCTTCTCCCCGTGACGGGCCTCTTCCGCAGCCAGGGCCGATCCGCCCAGCAGCACGACGCCGAAACACGCGATCCAGCAGCGCATGGCGCTCTCCTGTTGAGGGCGGGACCGCAACACGGCCGCCCGACATCGGGTTTGTGGGAACCGGAACAACCTGACAAGCATACCCAGCCGATCCCGGGCACGCCAGGAGGCGAAAGACGTGGCACGGCTCGCCCTCGCGCCGCGCGGCATGTCCGCGCCCGGGCGCGGACATGCTCCCTCCATGCTCACGCGCCGCGTGCGCGGCGCAAGAGCGCGCCACGTCGCGTGCGCGCCCGGCGCCGCGCGGCAAGCCAGAGCCCTGCGGCGCCGATTGCCAGGAGAACCCCCGAGCCCGGTTCCGGAATGGCGTGGCCGGGCGGATCGTCGGGATCGTCGGGCGGGTCGCCCGGATCGTCGCCCGGGTCGTCGCCCGGGTCGATCGGATCGTCGCCGCCCGGCAGGTCGTCGCCCCCGGGGATCGGCGGCTCGGTGGGATCGTCGAGCCCGCCGGGCAGGCCGTCCGATCGGTCACCGTCAAATCCATCCAGCGAGAGCGGGTCGCGGTACGGGTAGGCACCGCCGCCGCCCCCGCCACCACCGAGGGCGGCGATGCACTTGATCCGTGACCCGGCGCGCTTCGACGTCATCGTCACGTCC
>CAYSUS010000179.1:0-8882 GCA_964434165.1 uncultured Pirellulales bacterium | reverse complement strand
GTATCCCTTGAGCGAGGACCTCTTCCTGGTGGCCTGGAGCGACAAGGGCCTGCCGCCGCACACCTTCGTCACCGACGAACGCAACCCGGCCAACCCCACGGGCATCTACCTGTACGACGTGTTCGGCAACCTGGAGCTTTTGCACCGCGACCCGGACATCGGCAGTTGGGACCCGATTCCCGTGCGTCCGCGCCCGCGCCCGCCCGTCCTGCCCGATACGGTCGCCTGGGACGGCCCGCAGGAGGGCCGGTTCCTCTTGCAGGACGTGTACCGGGGGCTGGAGGGGATCGAGCGGGGCTCGGTCAAGGCGATCCGCGTGATCGGCGTGCCGCCCAAGGTCCAGCCGCACATGAACAACCCGGTGCTCGGCGTCTCGCGCGAGGACCCCGGCAAGTTCATCCTCGGCACCGCGCCGGTCGAGGCCGACGGCTCGGCCTATTTCCGCGTCCCCTCGGGCGTGTCGCTGCTGTTCCAGGCCCTGGACGAGCGGGGCATGGCCGTGCAGACGATGCGGAGCCTGACCTACGTGCAGCCGGAGCAGACGCTCTCGTGCATCGGCTGCCACGAGCACCGCGACCTGGCCCCGCCCATGCGCCGCGCGCCGCTGGCGATGGCCCGGGAGCCGTCGCGCTTGAAGCTCGGCCCGGAAGGCTCCTGGCCGCTGCGCTACGACCGGCTCGTGCAGCCGATCCTCGATCGGCACTGCACGAGCTGCCACCGGCCCGACGGCGAGGACGCCAAGGCCGCCCGGTTCGACCTCACCCCGCGCCATTCGTACGACGCGCTGGTCAACTACGCGGACAAGGACCTGCACAAACTGGCCTTCGAGAAGGACCGCTCGGTGCCGGGCGCGATGCCGGCGCGCAACAGCAGGCTCCTGGCCCTGCTCACGGCCGAGGGCGGCCACGAGGGCGTCGAGCTCGACGCCGAGAGCATCCGCCGGCTGGTGACCTGGATGGATACCTACGCCCATCGCCAGGGGCATTTCAGCCAAGAGCAGGAGGACAAACTCCGCGGCCTGCGCCAGACGTGGGCCGAACTGCTGGTCGAGCCGTAAGGTGGCGGGATTGCCCGAGAATCGCGCGTGCACCCCCGTGGAACGCCTTTCGAAACGTCTTGAGCCGGCCCACGGGTTGCGATCCTCACCCCGCCAATTATGATGGAACATGGGGAATCCCTCTTGTGGGGGTTCCTTCGAGGCCGGCGGTCCGCTGCCGGGGTCGTCTATTTCGCTCTTGAACAACACGGGCCTTCGCTCTGGCCGGCCCGAGCCGGCACAAGAAGTAGAGAAAGGAAAGAATCCAATGATGCGTTTGGTTGGCTGGCCGGCTCGCGTCTTGCGCGCCGCGGTGGTGATGGGATTGGCGACCGCTCCCCACGCGCTCGCCCGCGCGGACGTGGTCACCTGGAGCGGCGGCGGTGCGGACATGAACTGGTCCACGGCCGGGGCGGGCGGCAACTGGGGCGGATCGACCGCGCCGGCCGCCGCCGACGAGGCACGCTTCGACGACACGACCGACGGCGGCTCCCCGGGCGCGCTGACCAGCGTCGTGGACGACGACTTCACCATCACCACGCTCAACTACACGATGCAGAGCGGGGCGGAGGCCAGCTTCTTCCACACCACGCAGATCGCCGACGGCAAGAAGCTGATGCTCACCGGCGACCTGCTCGTGGCCCCCAACGATTTCGACATGCCTGGCGATCGCACCGTGGACGTGACGATCACCGGCGGTCCCGGCTCCGTGCTCCAGGTGGGCGAGCTCGGCCAGTACTCCTCGCTGGTCCGGGTGGCCCACAATCCGGACGACCTGTCGGGCAGGACCCTCACCGGCAACCTCGACCTCTCGGGCCTGGAGACGTTCGTCGCCAGCGTCAACGAGTTCGAGCTCGCCGACGGCCACCGCCAGGCCAACGGCACGATCACCCTCGCCGAAAACAACGACCTCCGCGGCAACACCCTGATCGTCGCCGACGCGACCGGCAACACGGTCGGCACGTCCACGCTGCTGCTTGGGGAGGACAACAGCTTCCGATTCAACAACATCACCATCGGCGGGCGCAAGGCGAATGCCAGCATGGAGTTCGACGCGGGATTGGCCGACCCGAGCCTCACCCTCCGCGGCCGCGACGGCGGCTCCTCGCGCGTGGGCAACTTCCGCGTCGGCTTCAACGACTCGTGGACCTCCGGCAAGCCGGCGTCCGAGGTGGACCTCACGGCGGGCACCGTGGACGCCCGCATCGGAACCATGCTCGTCGGCCACAAGAAGGACGACGGAAAGGGCGCGGGCACCGGCACGTTCCGCATGGCGGCCGGCACGGTGGACGCCAGCACGATCATCCTCGGCCGCACGACCGGCAGTGCGGGGGCCAACGAAAGGGCCGACGGCCTGTTCGACCTCCAAGGGGGCGACGTGATCGCGGGGAGGCTGATCCTGGGCGATGCGGTGGGCTCCAGCTCGGCGTCGGGCACCGTCACCATGACCGGCGGCACGCTGACCGTCAACGGCGCGGTGGATACTCGCAGCGGCACCGGCACGATCGACGTCCTCGGCGGCACCTTCTCCTCCTACGACGCGATGGACGTGACGGCGCTGAACGTGGGCGCGGCCGGCACGATCCGCCGCGGACTCTCCGCGGCCGTGAGCGGACCGATCGAGACGGAGACGACCGACCTGGCCGCGGGCGCCACCGTGAGCCTGGACGAAAGCGGCGTGGTCGCGGGCAGCTCGACCGCCGCGGCGGACCAGACCACCTGGATCGCCGGCACGGGCACCTGGGACACTTCGCACGCGAACTGGAACAAGGGCCTGCCCGCCGGCTACACGATCCAGACCAACGACACGCTGACCTACCTGACCGCCTCCGGCACGCTCACCGACGCCGGCGCGGTGCTCGACCCGGCCAATACGGACTGGAGCCTGAGCGTCGATCCCGTAGCGGGCACGGTCACCCTCGCGCGCACCGGTGCCGATCTCACCTCCGGCCCGGTCCGCGCGGTGATCGACTCAAGCGCGTCGGACGTCGCCCGGTCCGACGATCTGCTCGTGGCCAACGAGGCGGGCAGCGACGCCGCCCTGGTGCAGGTCAGCGACGGCAGCCTCACGGTCGGCTCGGCGGGCGATCCCAAGACGGTCACCCTGGGCACGGCCACGGCCGCCGGGCAGCTCCTGCAGGAGGGCGGCACCGTGACCATCCACGGCAACGTCGCCCGGGGCGGGGCCGGCGCGGAGCTGTTCGTCAACGGCGGCGACATGACCGTCACGGGCGACGTCCACGCCGACCGCGTCAACGTCGGCTACGACGGCGGCACCGGCTCGCTCACTGTCGAAGGCACCTTCCGCATGTCCGACACCAGTCGCGACCTGGTCATCGGGCGGCGCGAGAATTCAGGCGGCGAGAGCGTCGGCGTGCTCGACTTGAGCGCCACTACGCTGGTCGATCTGGCGATCGACGACCTCCGCATGGGCATGACAGGCAGCAGCAGCAAGGGACGCGGCACCTTGATCCTGGGCGCCGACAACACGATCCGCGCCGACGAGATCACCATCGGCGACTCGCCCGCGGCGGGCCAGTCCGGCGCCGGCGACACCTGCCGCGTGGAGCTCAACGGCACCACCGACATCCAGGCCACGCTGATCGACGTCGGCCGCCGCAAGACCGACGCGGTGATGGAATTCGGCACGTCGGGCGGCACGCTCCTGTTGGGGACCGAGGCCAACCGGATCGACACGCTCCGCGTGGGCTTCAACGACACCGACACGGGGACCCAGGTGGACGCCCATCTCGACCTCTCCGGCGGCACGGTGACCGCCTACGTGGACCAGGTCCGGCTGGGCCGCCACAACAAGGGCAATGGATACGGGATCGGCATCCTCAGCCTGGCCGACGGCACGTTCGACGCCAACGAGATGATCCTCGGCGACACCGACACGAGCGCCGCCACCGCGACCGGCATCATCAACCTGATGGGCGGCACGCTGCGCGCCCGGACGATCGCCCCCGGACCCAGCAACGGCACCAGCACCGCCACGCTCAACTGGACCGGCGGCACGCTCGCGGTCGATCAATACGGCCTGGCCGAGCTCCGCCAGCAGAACACGGACGGGCCGAGCCACTTCAGCCCGGGGGCGTCGATCGGCACCTCGGACCTGGCGGGCGATTACATTCTGGAGGCCGGGGCGTGGCAGATTGAAGTGGACGGGACCGGGGCCACGGACCTGGTCAACGTGGCCGGCCTGTTGGACCTCTCCGGTCCGGACGACGCGCTGCTGGTCGATCTGCTGTCGGGCAGCCCGGCCTCGCTTGCGCACAATTACGTGATCGCGACGTACGGCAGTCTGTCGGGCGAGTTCGACGAGGTCGATCTCTCGGCCCTGCCGCCGTGGTACTACGTGGACTACGCGTTCGGCGGCAACCAGATCGCCCTGGTCGGCCAGAACGTGCCCGAGCCGGCGACCTGGGTGCTTCTGGCCCTGGGGCTGGCCGGACTGGGACTGTGGAGGCGATGGAGGCGTTTGGGCAGATAGCAGTTCACTCGCGCAAGGGGGAACGATCATGCGCGGATGCACGTTCGGCCTGGCAGCGGTTCTTGTGGCGGCCCTCGGCGCTTCGGCCGCGGGCGTGGGCATTCCGGTGGACGGCGTGACGGTCACCAGCGCCGACGCCGACTCGCCCTACAGCCGGTCGGCCACGCTTCACACGATCACGGCCGGCGGGATCGTGTACAGCGAATTCGTCGGCGTCTCGCCGTCGGGCTCGTCGCAGACGCCTTCCGACGGACGGCACAAGATCTACTGGGGCGCCGGCGACTCCAATCCGGGCCACGGGAGCACGCGAAACGTCCTCGACGGGGCCGACATCACCAGCGGCGTTCTCAATCCCGGCAGCAACGGCAGCGGCGACCTGCTCGTGCTCTTCCCCCGCGCCGTGACCGACGCCAACGGGCCGGACCAGCCCGACGTGTTCCTCTTCAACATCGACAACCCCGGCAGCACGGAGAGCTGGACCGTCACCCCGTACATCGGCGGGATCCCCGGAGGGCGGATCGAGGGCGGCACGCCCGTGAGCTTCGTCGGCACCGACATGGGCGACACGGGCGTGAGCGTGACGTTCAACTCCAACAGCGGTCACAACGACGTAACCCAGGGCAACTGGGGCATCGGTTTCGACCTGGCCGAGCTTGGCGTGCACAACCTGATCGGGCTGAAGATCTCCACCCCCGACGGCGATCCCTCCGCAGCCGTCGGCATGCCCGGCCACACGGCCGTCCAGGGCATCACCACCGAGTCGGTCGATCACGGCGGCTACAGCACGCTGGACCTGAGCACGGTCACGGTCCGTCGCGGGCATCTCGGCGCGGCGACGATCGACGCGGCCGACCTGAACCTCGTCACCCTCACGCGATTCAACGCCACGGCGAGCGTCACGGTGCTCCAGGCGCTGGGCGGGCCGGCGCCGAGTGTGCAGAGCCGGTCGGCCCTGATCGAGGACTTGAGCCTCGACACGGGTATCATCAACCCGGCGACCGGCCTGGGCCTGACCGGGCCGCCGGACGACTCGACGCCCGGCATGGAGGTCATGTTCAACCACCCGCTCCGCAACGGCCCGGGGCCCGACTTCCTGGTCTTCGAGGTCCAGCAGAATCCTTACGACGAGCCGGACGATTTCATCGTCAGCCCCCTGGACGCGGGCCAGCCCGGCCGGCAGTACCGCTACGTTTATACGGACGACTACTCGCGGCTGTTGGACGACGACGCCATCGCGATGACGCTCTACGAGACGTCTTCGCCGGCCGGGAGTCTCTCGGACTTGGAGCAGGGAGCGCTTTCCTTCTACCGGAACCACTCGGGCAGTCCGGATGCCTTCGAGCTGTTCGCCGTGGCGATCGACCTGAGCGACCTGGGCATCCCGGAGTGGGACTACGTGGACGGGCTGTTCTTCCAGTCGCTGGAGGGCTCGCCCGGCAACTTCGACCCCGTGCTGATCGCCGGGCTGCCCAACATCCCCGAGCCGTCGAGCGTGGTGCTTCTCGCCCTGGGCGGTCTGGGGCTGTTGGCGGTCGCTCGAAGGCGCCTGCGGGCCCGGTAGGGGCCGCGGGGCCGGAAGTCTTTTCTCGGCCGGTGCGAGGGCGGCACGGGAGAGCCCCTGCGAGAGAAGCCTCCCGACCGCTTGCGGCGATCGCGTGGCGCGAGCGGGCACGCCGCGCCGTGGCAGATTGGCCGCGGTTGACCGGCTGGCACGAGGGTGACAGACTGGAAGCCGGAGATCGCACTTCCACGCACTCTCAGGGCCACCTGACGGAGCTGTCGCTATGGGGCACCTTGCCTGTACCATGGTCGTGTTGGTTGGGTTTCAAATCGCCAAGCCGTCGCCGCTCCGCTTCTGGACCGACGCCAAGACCGGCCAGAACCTGGAGGCCGACCTGGTCGAGGCCGACGACGAGACGGCCGTCCTCAAGACGCGCGAGGGCGAACTGGTGAGCATGCCCATCGAGCGGCTCACCAAGGACGCCCAGGCCTTCATCGAGCGGTGGAAGGTCGAGCGCGGCAAGGGCGGCGCGAAGCCGCCCGCGCCGAGCTGGCAGCTCCACGACGGCACGAAGGTCCAGGGCAACGTGACCGGCTTCCACAGCGGCGACCTGGAGCTGGCACTGAAGGGAGACAAGGTCCTGGTGCAGGGCCAGGACCTCGACGCGGTCGATCCGTTCAAGCAGCTCGTCATCCCCAAGCTCGTCTCCTCCCGCGAGAACACGTCCATCAACGACACCGGCGCCTTGAAGGAGTGGCTGGCCAGGCAGCCGGGGCAGAAACGCACCTACCACGTGGACGGCGTCGAGGTCGAGTCGCCCGACGGCGAGAAGACGGGCGTTCCGTTCTCGCTCTTTTCGAAGGAGCACCAGGACTTCCTCAAGCCCGGCTGGGAAGCCTGGGACCAGGCCCACGACGCGCAGGCGGAGAAGAAGGTTACGCCGGAGGAACTCGCGCGCCAGCGCCAGGCCGACCTCTACCTCCGCGCCCGCGCGCGCCTGGAGGACAAGGACCGCATGCTCAACATGGCGGCCAACAAGCTGCGGATCGAGCAGGCGTTCGGCGTCTCGCGATGGCGCGTGATGATGACGCCGCGCCCGGGCGTGGCCGGGCAGCCCACGGTGGTCATCGTGCCGGGCCGCAACAGCCAGGAGGCCCGCGAGACGGCCATGGCCCGCTACCCGGGTTTCGAGCCGGGAGCGACCGCGCGGATTCGGTCGGTGTACGAGCGGTAGGTTGCGCAGGTCGGGAGGTCCAAACGGGGCCATTACCGGGAGAAGCATCCCGTGCAGGTTTGCCGAAGCACATCCGGGTCGTCCACGCTCTTCATCGTCGCCTCATGGCTTCTGCTTGCCGTAGGGGGCACAGCTTCCGCCGAGGTGACCGCGTACTACGTTCGCCCGGCCGGCACCGGCGACACGCAATTGGTCGGCCTCATGGCCCGACGGGGCGGCCAGCTCCGAGCCTTCGACGCCGAGAAGCTCATCCCCGCGCGCCTCGTCCACTTCCGCTCCGGCGAGGCCGGCGTGCTGATCACCCCGGCCGGGAGCGGCCCGCCCCCGGGGAAAGCCCGGCCGAGCCTGCTCGGCGACCTCTCCCTGGCCACGGGGGCGATCAATCCAGGCGGGCAGGAGAAACCCCTCGAAGCCGGCCCCGTCCTCGCGGGGCCGAACGCCGCGCCGGGACTGGCCGTGCGCTTCGCCCAGCCGGTCGAGAACCTGCCGGGCGACGACGTCGTCCTCTTCGAGTTCCACCGCCGGCTGAACAGCCCGCCCGGCGGCGACGCCTTTCACGTCGGTCCCCTGGAGAACGGGCCGGGCCTCCGCGCGGTGACCGTCGAGCGGTTCGACTTCGACGTGGACGACCCCCGGGCCCTGCCCATCCGCTTCGACCTCTGGCGCCTCGGAAAGGCCCCGCAATCGCTCGACGATCTCAAGACCAGCGGCGTGAGCCGGGCCGGGTCGAACCACGACTTCAAGGTCCTCGCCGTGGCCATCGACCTGTCCACCCTGGGATACGAGGGAGGGGCCAAGGTCGAGGGCCTCTTCTTCCAGGACGCTCCGGGCACGGGCCTGGTGATCGATCCGGTGCTCATCGCCGGGCTGCCCTCGCCCGAGCCGCAGAACCTCCTCAAGCAGATCCCCAAGGACCCGACCGGCAAGCCGCAGCCGGGCGACCTGTTGGCCCAGATGCGCAAGGGGCCGCTGGCCGACGTGGACGAGATCGTCTTCGCCCAGCGGATCAACGGCTGGGACCACTGGTACGCCAACTTCGGCCACTACGCGGCCGCCACGCCGGAGTATCCGCCCCAGCGCGGCTTGCCCGACGAACAGATCCCGCCCCTGTTCCGCGACGGCGGCCGCCTCTGCCGGCTCGACCTCCGGTCGGGCAAGGTCACCGTGCTGCTGGACGATCCGCAGGGCGGGGTGCGCGATCCCCAGGTCCATTACGACGGGGGCAAGATCCTCTTCTCCTACCGCAAGGGCGGCCAGCCGTACTACCACCTCTACGAGATCGACGTCGACGGCACCGGTCTGGAGCAACTGACCCACGGGCCGTTCGACGACATCGAGCCGACCTACGTGCCCGACGGCGGGATCGTGTTTTGCTCCAGCCGCTGCAAGCGGTTCGTCAACTGCTATCGCACGCCCGTGGCCGTGCTCTACCGCTGCGACGGCGACGGCGAGAACCTCCGCCCCCTCTCCACGAACATCGAGCACGACAACACGCCCTGGCCCCTGCCCGACGGGCGCGTGATCTACATGCGCTGGGAGTACGTCGATCGCAGCCAGTTCTGCTTCCACCACCTGTGGACCGCCAACCCCGACGGCACGGGCCAGATGGTCTTCTACG
>CAYSUS010000178.1:0-8891 GCA_964434165.1 uncultured Pirellulales bacterium | reverse complement strand
GCCCGCGATGGCGATGGATCGCCGGGCTGATCGTGGCCCTTGCGGTGTGGGGTTGGGCCGACGTGCGGCTCCGCGGGCTGCCGTGGCCCGACCGGCCGTTGGAGCACAAGACCGACTTCACAGTCTACACGGAGGCCGGCGCGGCGTTCTTCGACGGCCGGCCGCCCTACGAGGTGACCAATCCCCGCGGCTGGAAGTACATCTACCCGCCGCTGCTGGCGATCCTGGTCGCCCCGCTCCACGCCCTGGCCATGGAGAACCAGGTCCTGGTCTGGTACTTCCTTTCCGTGCTCTTCTGCTGGGGCTGCTATCACGAGTCGGCGCGGATCGTCGCGGCCCTGCGGCGCGAGGATGGATTCGTGGCCGAGCGCTACGCGCGCTGGTTTCCGCGACTGGGCGTGGCGGCGTGCGTGGCGGCCCTGTTCCCCGCGCTGAATTGCCTGCAGCGGGGGCAAGTAGGGATGTTCAAGCTCTACCTGATGCTGCTGGGCCTGAGGCTCGCGCTCGACGGACGGACCTGGCCCGCGCGCCTGCTGGGCGGCGTGGTGCTCGCGGGCCCGATCGTGCTCAAGGTGACTCCGGCCCTGTCCGTCTGCGCGCTGCTGGCCGTGCAGTTCCTGGCCTTCGTGCGCGCGCTTGCCGCGGGACGTTCGTCGGGCGAGTCCGAGCCGGCTGTCGCGAACACGGGCCTGGCGATGTTTCCTTCCACGGCGGCGGGCGTGGTGCTGGGCCTGCTCCTGTTTTTCCTGGTCGTCCCCGCGGCGGCCGTGGGATGGAACGCCAACCTCAAGCACCTGGACGACTGGTCGGTCCGCGTTCTCACCGCGGCGTCGCGAGTGCGGGTGCCGGACGACGCCACGGCCTCGCGTCCGCCGGAATCGGAGACGATCAACGCCTTCGGCGGAAACCACCGAACCGTCCGCAATCAGAGCCTCTCCAACGGCATGTTCCGCGCGGCGGCGTGGGCCGACCGCGCGTTTGCGGGCGGGCCGGACGACACGCGGCTCGACGTCGATTGCGACGCGCCGAATCGCGTGGACACGCCCGCGTTCCATCGGGCGCAGCTTGGCGCCCGCGCGGCGGAGCTTGCGGCCCTCGCCCTGGCGATCCTCGCCCTGGGGCTCAAGGGCGACCGTTTGAGCATGGCTGCCGGGTTCGGCCTGGCCTGCGTGGGCATCCTCGTGCTCTCGCCGATCTCCTGGGGACATTACTTCATGCTCCTGCTGCCGGCCGTGCTGTTCGTACCGCTGTGGCTCGACCGCCAGGGCATGCCGCGCGTGGCGATGCTCCTGGCCTGCGTGCCGCCCGTGCTCTCGGTCACCCATTACGCGCTGCTCAAGCAGGCGGGGCGCGCGGGTGTCCTGGGCCTGGGCACGGCCGCCTGGCTGCTGGGCGCGGCCCTTCTGATCGTGTGGGCGTCCCGGCGAAGCCCGACGAAGGGCGAGGCCGAAGCGACGACGAACCGCGCCACGGCGACCGCCGCGGCATCGCCGCCCCCGCCCCACGCCGACTGGACGCGAGCGCGGGATCGGGCCGGCCCCCGCGCCGAACCCGCACAAAGCAGCGCCCTTCCCCGCTAGCACCAACGGCAGGTGGATCCGCAATGCACGTGATGGAGATCGTCTCCGGCCACAACCTCAACGGGGCCGTGCTGCACTGCCGGCTGGTGATCCGCGAGCTGCTCGCCCGGGGCCACCGTGTGACGCTCGTCTGCCGGCCCGGGGCGCGGATCGCCGAGGACGTCGCGGGGGAGCGGCTGGAAGTCGTGTTCTCGGAGCTGCGGCGCTGGCCCCCGGACGAGCTCCGTCGCATCGCGTCGATCGCACGGCGCACGGGAGTCGAGGTCCTTCACACGCACCTGAGCCGGGCGCATTTCTTCGGCGTGCTGCTGCGGTGGTTCAGCGGCCTGCCGTCGGTGGCCACGGCCCAAAGCCGACTGATCCAGGCGCACTGGCTGCTGAACGACCTGGTCATCGCCGCCTCGGAGGCCACGCGGAAGTTCCACCGCCGCTACAACCTGGTGCGAGCCGACCGCATCGTCACCATCCACAACTTCATCGACGACGCCCGGATCGCCGCCGTGACTGCGGCCGACCGTCAAAGGATCCGTCGCGAGGTGGGCGCCGACAACGGCACGATCCTCGTGGGCGTGCTGGGGAGCGTCGATCACCGCAAATCGCAGCACGACCTCGTCCACGTGCTACCGCAGTTGCTGACGGAGTCGCCCAACACGCGCGTCCTTCTGGCCGGGGTGGCCGGCCCCGAGTGGTACATGGAACGGTTGCACGCCGACGCCGAGCGCCTGGGCGTGGCCCATGCCGTCCGTTGGCTGGGACACCGGGACGACGTGCCCGACGTCCTTGCCGCGCTGGACATCTTCGTCCTGCCCTCGCGGGAGGAGCAGCTTCCCCTGTCGATCCTCGAGGCCATGTACACGGGCCTGCCCGTGGTGGGAACCACGGTGGGCGGGGTGCCCGAATGCGTCGAGCCCGGCCGCAACGGCTTCCTCGTGCGCCCCGGCGACCGGCGGGCCCTGGGCGAGGCCCTGGGCGCGCTGATCCGCGACCCGGCGCTCCGCCGCCGTATGGGCGAGGCCGGTCGGGAGACGGTGCGACGGAGGTTCTCCATCCAGAGCCAGGTCGCGGCCATCGAGGCCGCCCTCCAGGACGTCGTCCGCCGGCGCGGTCCGCAGTCGCGCGCCGCCTGACCCAAACCGACTCCGATCCGGGCCGACACGGCCCGGCTCCGTCGCCGCTCGCAGGCCGGGGCCAATTGGCGTTTTCCTCGCTTCCCGTTCTTCCTATAATCCCCAGCCACCGCGCGGGACGCCCGCTCCTCTCCTCATAACGTACGAGGCGGCCGCCATGGAAGGCAGCTCTCCCCCTCTGGCCTTGAGCCTCGGGTCGCGACGCCGCGATCCCTCACGCCCCCTGATGACGGTCGTGGTGCCGGTCTATAACGAAGAGGAGTGCCTCGACGCGCTCCACGGCCGGCTTACCGAGGTCCTCTCGGCGGTCGGCGACGACTACGAGATCCTGCTCGTAAACGACGGTAGCCGCGACCGCTCGCTGTCGATCATCCACCGGCTGGCCCACCAGGACCCGCACGTGGGGTTCGTGAGCTTCAGCCGGAACTTCGGACACGAGGCGGCCACCACGGCCGGCATCGAGCATGCACGAGGCCAGACCGTCGTGCTCATCGACGCCGACCTCCAGGACCCGCCCGAGCTGATCGACGAGATGCTCGCCTTGTGGCGCGAGGGCTACGACCACATCCACGCGCAGCGCCGTGCCCGACTGGGAGAGACGGCGCTGACGCGCCTGACCGCGCACCTGTTCTACCGGGCGTTCCGTCGGCTCGCCGGGTTCGAGGTCCCAGTCGATACGGGCGACTACCGCCTCATGGATCGGCGCGTCGTGGAGGCCTTCTGCCGGCTGCCGGAAAGGAACCGCTTCGTGCGCGGGCTGGTCACGTGGACCGGTTTCCGCCAAACCACCGTGCTCTACGACCGCCAGCCGCGCCACGCCGGGCGAACCAAGTACAATTTCTTCAAGCGGCTGAACCTGGCCATCGACGCGATCAGCAGCATGAGCATCGCGCCCTTGCGATGGATCGGCTACCTGGGCGCCGCGGTGGCCTCCGTGAGCTTCGCGGTGGGGCTGCTTCTGGGGCTGCTCGCCGCGCTGGGCGCGCCGGTCGATGGCGCGCTTCTCTTGGGCCTGGCGCTGTTCTTCCTCGGCGGGGTGCAGCTTCTGACCACGGGAGCCCTGGGCGAATACGTGGGCCGTACCTACCGCGAGGTCCAGGCCAAGCCGCTGTACCTGGTGGGCGAGCAGCATCGCGCCCACGCCGCCGCCGGCGCGGCCGAGCCGGGCAGGAAGTCGGCTTGAGGCCCGGCCCCTTCGCAGACGTCCCCTACCGGCTTGCCGCGGCCTTGCGCCGGCGCCAACGCCAGACCCACGGCGCGGCGAAGGCCCCGATCAGGAACAGCGCCAGGCTCGAGGGCTCGGGGATGCTGCCGACGAGGATGTCCCCGAGCTCCGCATCGCTGAGGAAGCGGTCGTAGAAGCGAACGCTATCGATCCATCCGCCGAAGGGGTCGAACAACCCCATGCCGCTGAGGCCGTCGGCCCCGACGCGAAACTGCATCATGTCGTCCAATCCCGCGTCGCCGTTGACGATGTCGGAGATCAGCGGCCCGCCGAGTCCCCCGCTTCCGTCTTCGAGGAAGGCGTCCAGCTCGTGCGTCGTAGCGTTGTAGCGCAGGGCCACGAAGTACCACTGGTCGGTGAGGAACGTGCCGTCGCCGCTCGTGTTGCCGCCTGAGGCCCCCGCGCCGTTGACGTCCAGGCGCAACTGCCCGGCCCCGTCGTCGGTCGTCCCTGTGTCCTGGTACTGGAAGCGGAAACGGTTGCTGCCGAGGATCGTCTGGTGCCCGCCGCTCTCGTCGTCGTCTTTCCGCACGAAGGCCGTGAACGTGAAGTCGTCCCCTTCGGTGTAGAACTCGGGGAAGTCGAGCGAGCCGTTATCGGAGCGGGGGTACTCGCCCACGACGCTGCCCAGTCCCGGCCCGAACAGGCCGCCGGGCGGTGGCGCCACGAAGGCCACCTCGCCGCGGTTGATCGCATCGACCCCGTGGCCGGTGTCGTCGGTCAGCGGATCGGGCCCTTCGTGCGCGTACTGGGCGACCAGGCCGACCGTTCCGCCCGGCACGGGATGGTACTGGCGGAACACGTCGCGGAGCTCGCGCTTCGAAAGCAGCGTGTCGAAGTAGCGGATGCCGTCGATCTGCCCGCCGAAGGAGTCGAAGCCTGCCCCCGGCACGCCGCTGAGCCCGTCGCCGCCCACGCGGAAACGCGAGATGTCGTCGAAGTACGGGACGTTCCCGGTCGTGGCCGAATACTCCGGTCCGAGAAACACCGGCGAGCCGTCCTGGAGCCAGGCCTGGAGCTGCCCGGTCGCGGCGTCGTACGCGAGGGCGACGAAATGCCACTGGTCGGACAGGAACGTGTCGCCAGGCGTTTCCGTGGTGCCGCCGCCGGCCGTGGGGTTCAAGTCGAGGCGCAGGCGGCCGCCCACCGTGTCGTCGGCCGTCTCGCGGTACTGGAAACGGAAGCGGTCCGTGCCGAGAATCGTCTGGTGCCCGTCGCCTGTGCCTTCCTTGCGGACCATGGCCGCGAAGGTGAAGCTGTCGCCCGGCGTGTGCACCTCGGGCAGATCGAGATAGCCCGAGCCGTTGCGCGGGTAGTCGCCCGAGGTCGTGCCGAGATCGAACGGGCCGGGATCGACCGGGGCAGTGAAGGCCACGCTGCCGCCGCTGGTCGCATCGAGCCCGTTGCCCGAGCTGTCGGCCAGCCGGTTGCCCGGATCCTCGTGCTCGTAGCGCACGACCTGCCCGATCGGGCCCGGCGAGTGCCCGGTGAGCGTGCGGAACACGTCGCGGAGCTGCGTCGGCGTGAGGGCCTGATCGTAGAAGCGGGCCCCGTCGAGGTATCCGCCCCAGGCGTCCGAGCCCCCGATCCCGCTGAGGCCGTCGAACCCGATTCGGAAGGCCGACATGTCATCGAGATTTCCGTTGCGCGTGAAGGCCGCCCTTGCGAAGACCGGCGAATCGTCCTGGAGGTAGGCGTGGATATCGCCTGTGGCTGCGTCGTAGGTCAAGGCGGTGAAGTACCACTGGTCGGCGAGGAACGTGCCATTGCCGCTTTCGTTGGGGCCGGTGGCACCCGCGCCGTTGACGTCCAGTCGCAATGTGCCCTCGCCGGAGCCCTCCGCCCCGGTCCTCCGGAACTGGTATCGGAAACGATCGCTGGAGAGGACCGTCTGGTGTCCCCCGACATCGTCCGTGCTCTTCTTCACCAAAGCGAGGAACGTGAAGTCGTCGCCGGCGGTGTACAGGCTGGGCACGTTCAGCCCGTCGTTGCCCGCCCGGTCGTACCGGCCCACCACGTCGCCCACCTGGAAGTCGCCGGGGTTGGTCGGCGCGGAATCGACGAACTCCGTGCCGCCGCGGTTGAGACGAACTCCGTGCCGCCGCGGTTGACAAGCGTGGCCAGGTGTCCCGTGTCGTCGGCCAGGGGATCGGCCGCCTCGTGGCTGTACTGGGCCACAAGGCCGATCGTGGTCGGCGTCGAGGGGCGGTACTCGCGGAAGATCTCGCGCAGCTCGGCCTTGGTGAAGGCCTGGTCGTAGAAGCGGGCGCCGTCGAGCAGGCCTTGCAAGGGATCCGGCCCGCCGATCCCGCTGAGCCCGTTGTAGCCGAGCTGGAAACGGACCATGTCGTCGAGGCCACCTGCGCCGCCGGCCACCTTCGAGATCGCCGGGCCGAAGAAGACCGGCGAATCTGGCTGGACATAGGACTCGATCGACTTGGTCTCCGCGTCATACGTCATGGCCACGAGGTGCCATGCACCGGGGTTGAACGTCCCCTTCGCGCTTTCGGCATACTCGGTCGGGTTGTTGACGTCCAGCCGCAGCGCGCCCTGGCCGTCGTCGCTGGCACCCGCGGGGAAGTACTGCAAGCGGAAGCGGTCGCTGGAGAGGATCGTCTGGAACCCCGGTTCGCTGTCCACCTGGACCATGGTGACGAACGTGAAGTCGTCGCCCGCGGTGTAGAGCTGCGGCACGTTGAGCTGGCTGTTGCCTGCGCCGCTGAACTGGGCCACGGTGTCGCCGAGGTCGAAGTCGCCCGGACCCGTCGGGGCGGCGTCCACGAAGGTCACCCCGCCGGCGTTGGAGAGGTCCAGGCCATGGCCCGTGTCGTCCTGGAGCCGGTTGGCCGCGGCTTCGTGGCCGTACTGGGCGACCTTGCCGATGGGACCGCCCGCGAAGCCGTTGTAGGAGTAGAAGACGTCGCGGAGCCCGCGCTTCGACAGCGCGCCGGAGTAGAAGCGGGCGTTGTCGATCCGCCCGTTCCAGCCGTCGAAGCCGCCGATGCCGCTCAGCCCGTCGCCGCCGATGCGCAAGGCCGCCAGGTCCGTCATCGCGTCGGTCGGCGTGAGCGAGAGACTCGGCCCCGCCAGCACCGCGGTGCTGGGAATCAGGTATGCGTCGGCCCTGTTTCCAGCGGCGTCGTAGCGCATCGCGGCCATGTACCACGTGTCGGGCGAGAAGCTGTTGGCCGGGGCCTGCACCAGGTCGGTGCCGCCGGCCGTGCGATTGGCCTGGATCAGGAGCTGATCGGCGTTGCCGCGCTGAAAGCGGAACCGGTTGCTCGAAAGGATCGTCTCGTGGCCCGTACCCGCCACCAGGCCTTCGCCGCGCACCAGGGCCGTGAAAGTGAAGCCCACGGACGGATCGATCGCCGCGGGGTCGAGAACGGCGCCGGGCACGTCGAGGAACTGTCCCGAGCTGCGAACGTACTCCCCTGCCGTCGTACCCAGCCCGACGTCGAAACCCTGGGGATCGGTTGCGGCGACGAAGCTCGGTCCCCCGCCGCCCCCGCCGGCCGTGGCGTCGAAGCCGTTGCCCGTGGTGTCCAGGAGCCGATTGCCCGAGTCCTCGTGCGAGTACTCGGCGACCCGACCCTGCGCGAGGATCGTCCCGGTCACCGAAGCAAGCTGCCCCGTCTGCGAGCGATACTCGGCGTTCATCCAGGCCTCGCTTCGGGCGACGTCGGAGAAGCGGAACTCGTCGATCATTCCGGCAAACTGGCTCCCGCCGCCGACGCGGCTGCCGATGTGCAGCGACTGGGTGTTGCCGAAGCCGCCGCCGACGTTGTAGCCGCTGGCGGTCGGCGCGCCGTCGTCGAGATAGCCGCGAACCGCGCCGCCGGAAAGCGTGGTGCCGATGAAATGCCAGTCGCCATCGAAGGCCCCGTTGCCGACGGTACGAACCTGGTTGTTCGCAGCCGAGGTGTCGATCCGAACGGCCTGGTTGGCGCCCTGGTTGTTTCGCTGGTACTCCCAGCCGGGCTGGCCGTCCACGTTCTTGCCGGCCACGCGCGTGTAGCCGCCGGGCTGGTCCGCGGCCGCCCCTTTCATCCAGTAGCTGATCGTGATGTCGTCCGCAGCGTCAAGGCTCGATAGCCCCGGTCCCAGGTCCTCGCTCCGCGCGACGATGCGCCCGTTGGCGGTGCTGAAGGCCCGGGCGTCGCCGGCGATGCCCGGGGTGGAGGTCACGCCGGTCCCGACGACCGCGCCGTCGTGCCGCCCGGTGGAATCGAAGGCCGTGCCCGACCCGTCCAGGTGCCACACGCCCTTGTACCCGTTGGACCAGACGTCGGCGGGCATCTGCGCGTCGGACGCCAGGCTGTTGCCATGGAACAGGTCCACGAACCCGGCCGTGGACCCCGGATCGATCTGGGGCACCTTGACCCAGACCGCGGCGCGGCGCGCAACGGCGTCCCACGTTTCGATCTCGTAGCTCAACGCGTTGCCGCCGGAGTCGGCGACGCGGAGGTCGGATCCGTCGCTGCCGGCCTTGCCGAAGTCGAAATTCCCGGCGTCGAGCGAGACGAGCAGCGGGAAGTCCGTGAGGATCTCCGTGCCCGAGGCATTGTCCAGCTGCACCCGGGTGCGATAGGCCCAGTCGTCGAACGGTCCGGCCCAACACAGAGGCGCCGAGAGGACCATCATCGCCGCGACCGCGAGCCGCAGCACGAAAGCCTTGGAAGATCGCATCGTACCCCCCCTTTGCGATCTCGGTGTGCAGATGGTCAACACGCGACCGTGGCTTCAGCCTCTATCACGTTACCCACACAGGCTGGACAATGCAACCAAATCGGGGGAAATCGTGGCGCGCCTTCATCCCCCTCGCGCGGCTCTGTCTTCTCGAGCGGGAGGAAGCGCGAATCGACGAGGATGCCGCCCCCCTCGCACCCCTTCGGCGTCAACAAGCCCGCCGCCGCCCACCTCGCCAGGTCAAGGACCGTATCCCCGCAGCGACAGCAG
>CAYSUS010000177.1:0-9456 GCA_964434165.1 uncultured Pirellulales bacterium | reverse complement strand
CGAGCCGAGCGGCGGGCAGGGCTCGTCGGCCACGACCTGCCCAACAAGCCCGGCGTCGAGGTGGATCTCGAAGTCGAGTTCCTCGCAGGGCGGAAGCACCTGCCGGTCGTTCGCGTGAAGCGGGTCGCGTGAGCGGCATTGCGGACGCTTGCGTGTGTCGCCGCGAGTCCCGTGCGCGCCGATGCCGGCGCGACCGCTGCTCATCCGTCCGAATTGTCAAGGATCAACTTTCCTGACCGTGAAACCGTTCACGGGTCGGGCAACCTCCCGGCCAGCCGGCCGCCGTCTTGCCGCCCTGTCTCGGGGTTCGTCTGTTCGCTGCTGTGGTTATCAAGGGTCGCTGGACCGGGACACTGCTCCGCTTGACGGCATGTCTCACCGCAGTTCGCTGTCAACTGTAGGACGCGTAGTCCTTCTCCTCGACATACGCGGAGTCGGCCAATTCGCTGATTGCGCGCTTCAGTCGGGAACGCTTGTCGTTTTCCCGGTACACGGATCGAGCCAGTTGCACGAATCGGGGACCGAAATCGCCATCGGCTTCGCATCGCCGGATGTCATCCTCAATGTCCCACAACCCAGCGTTCACGGATCGGATTCGGGCGGTCAAGGCGTCCAACTCTTGGGATGGAGGCACGGACTGCCGCCGTGCCTCGGTCAACATGCGCAATTCCGCCAACACGTTCGCGCGCTTGCTCGTATCTTGGATGCGCTCACTTTTGATCTCGAGAATCGTAATCTTATCGATCAACTCGCCCACGGAAACTCCGATCATCACTTCGGCTCGACCCGAAAACGTGTCAGACATGGTTCTTCACTTCCTCCGCAATGCGTTGAAACGTCCCCAGCCAGTCTCCCGGCCGCACTTGCCGGAACAGACGCATGGTTGGATACCACGGGGAATCATCCCGGCGTCGCATCCATCGCCAGTCGCAACTGCAACAGAGCGCGGTCCACACCGGCACCCCAAGCGCGCCGGCGAGGTGCGGGAGGGCCGTGTCTGAGGTGATCACCAGATCGAGATGCCTCAGGATCGCCGCGGTGTCCATGAATGCTCCCGACTCCTCATCGACGTCTTCGAACGCGAGAACGTCAAACCCCAGATCCGCTTGGCGGAGCTGTTCTGATCCGTCTCCCTTCTGGAGGCTGATGAGTTGAACGCCCTGGACCATCGCGACGGGAGCGAACTCCCGAAGGGAAGGAGAGCGATTGCGGTCCCCGGGGTAGGTCCGGCTCCCCTGCCAGGCGATGCCAACCTTGAAGCCCGGGACGGAGGACAGCACATTGCCCCATTGAGCCTCGAGCCGCGGATCCGGGGCGAGATACGGGACTTCGTTTGGGATGCGGGGCAGAGTCGTTCCGAAGATGCCGGCAAGACTCATAAGCGGTGCATGAAGGTCGACGGTCGGCCACTGGTCACCTGAGGCGACGATCTCCTCGACCTCGAGAAGCCCCTTCAGAATCCTCACGAGCGGTTTCTGGCACTCAAGCACCACACGCCCGCCTCGTTGGCAAACGAGTTTGGCATAGCGCACGAATTGGAGCGTGTCGCCCAATCCTTGCTCGGCATGCAACAGAATTCGTCGCCCGTCAAGCGGCGCGCCGTCCCATCGCGGGACCGGAAAGTGGCGACGGGATGCAGCAATCGAGCGGAAACGCCACTCGTATTCCAGCCATCCCGCTTCGTATTCGCCGCGAAGCAGCAGTACAAGCCCCAAGTTCTTGTGGGTGTCCGCGTTGTCCGGCCTGAGATAAAGGGACTTTCGGAACGTGGCGACGGCCTCGTCAGTGCGGTCCAGATCGGCCAGGGAAACACCGAGATTGTTGAATGCCTCAGAGTAGTCAGGCCGAAGTCGAACGGCTTCCTGATAGCACTCGACGGCCTGCTCGAGGTTCCCTAGCTGCGAGAGCGTGATGCCGAGGTTGTTGAAAGGTTCGGCGTACTCCGCGCGGATCTCGATGGCGCGCCGGTAATCGGCGATCGCGGATCCGGGATCGCCCGCCAGCCTCCGCGCGTTGCCAAGGTTGTTGAAGGCTTCAGCGAAGTCTGGGCGGCTCTCGATCGCCCGCTCGTAGTAAGGAATCGCCTCGGCGTGCCTTCCCTGGCTGGCAAGCGCGATTCCCATGTGGTTCAAGAGGCCTGGTGACTCGTGTCCCAACTCCAGGGCCTCCCGAATCACACGTTCCGCGTCGACTCCGCGGTTGGTGTCGAGATAGGCAAGGGCCAGGTTCTCCCGAACGCCCGTGCCGTGCGGATCAAGCTGCAGCGCTTCCCGAAAGGCAGCGATCGCCTGCTCAAAGCGGCCCTGACGTGCCAAGGCCACCCCAAGGTCGTGGCGCGCCGCCGCGAAGTGCGGGTTGGCACCGATCGCACGCTGGAAGCTTGTCACCGCCATTCCCAGGTTGCCAGCCGACATGAATCGGACGCCGTCAGTGTGGTGCTTGGGAGATTCTCCCGTGGACTGGCGCAAGTCCGATGGCACAGACGTGCGGTCCGTGCGGACCGCCGCCATCGCCCGCAATCCGCCCGCCATGCGCTGAAACACTTCATTCCACTCCCCGCGCGTCTTCTGCCGGTACAGCCGCATGGTCGGATACCAGGGGGAGTCCTCTCGATGCTCGAGCCAACGGGCATCGGGAGCGAAAGGCAAGGCCACCCACACGAGGCGCCCCATCGCGCCGGCGAGGTGTGCAAGCGCCGTGTCCGATGTGATCACAAGGTCGAGGTTCTCCAGGATCGCCGCGGAGTCCATGAATGCTCCGGATTGCTCGTCCAACTCCGGTCCGAAGTCGATAACCCGCAAGCGGTCCCGCATGGTCGCGAGCTGTCCTGTGCCTGGCCCCTTCTGCAGACTCACGAGGGAGACTCCCGGAATCCTGGCCAGGGCAGCGAAGTGGACGAGCGGGACAGACCGCTCCTTGTCGCCGTCGTAGTCGGGATTCCCCTGCCATGCGATGCCGACACGGAGCCCATCGACCGACTGGAGGCGAGCGCACCATCTCGTTACCAACTCGTGATCCGCCTTCAGGTAGGGGACGGAAGCCGGTATGGTGGCCAACGTCGTCCGGAACAGCCCCGGCAGGCTGAGGAGCGGCGCGACGACATCATGATCAGGTAGGCGACCGCCCGCCGCGCTCAGCACGTCAATCCCATCGAAGGAACGCAGCAAAGGTATGAGGGACGATTGGCACTCGACGATCACAGTGCCCCCGTCCCGCTTGACGAGTGGCACGTAGCGGATCAACTGAAGCGTGTCTCCCAGGCCCTGCTCGGTATGGAGCAACAGTCGCTTGGAGCCAAGCGGCTCCCCGCCCCACCGCGGCTTCGGCGTGGTGGGCCTGCGATAACCTGCACATCGCGCACGCCACTCGTACTCCAACCAGCCTTGCTCGAAGTCGCCCTGGATCAGGAGAGCCCTGGCTAGGTTGAGGTGGGCTTCTGGGTAGTCGGGGCGAATCTGTAGCGCTTGCTGGTAGCAGGTCGCCGCCTCGCGCGGGCATCCTTTCCGGATCAACGTGACCCCCAGGTTGTTGTGTGTCTCAGCACTGGCGGGACCGACCTCCAGCGCCCTGCGGAGATGCCGCTCCGCAGACTCCAAATCCCCCTTCTGCAGGAAAGCCAGGCCGACGTTGCTCAGGGCATCCAAGTAGTCCGGCCGAAGTCGGAGGGCCTCTTCGAGGTAGGCGATCGCCCCGTCGAGGGCCCCCTGCCGAGCCGAGACGATTCCGAGGTCGTGAAGGATCGGCGCCGACTCAGGATCAGCGCGCCGTGCCTGCTCGAGTAAGCCTGTCGCCTCGGCAAGATTCTCCTGGCCGATCAAGTCGATCGCGCGTGAGTGGAGCGTCCTTGCCTCGGCTTGGCGGTCGAGCGCCGGGCTCGCCGGCTTGACTGCCTCCCGGCCCTCACGCATGCGCGAGACGAGGGCTTCCGCGATCTCCCGGAAGACAGCCTGCCAGTCCCCTTGCGATCTCTGCCGAAACATCCGCATGGTGGGGTACCAGGGACAGCGGCTTCCACGGCGCAGCCAGCGCCAGTCGGCAGCCAGGGGCGTCGCCATCCACACTGGCACACCCAGGGCTCCAGCCACATGCGGTAGAGCCGTGTCCGACGTGATCACCAAATCGAGATGCGACAGGATGGCAGCCGTATCCAAGAACGCCCCACCGTCCGTGTCCACGTCCCCCAACGTCTCGACGTGGAATTCACCGGCGATCTCCTCCAACTGCTCCACCCCGAAACCCTTCTGCAGGCTGACCAGGGTCACGCCATCGATGGCCCCGAGCGGCGCGAAACGCCGCAGGGGAATCGACCGCATGCGATCACCTCGGTAGTCCGGGTTCCCTTGCCACGCGATGCCCACCTTGTAGCCCGGAATCGCCGAGACTCGCGCCCTCCAACGCTCGAGACGCTCCTCCTCCGGGACCAGGTACGGGACCTCCGCCGGAATCGTCTCGAGAGTCGACTTGAAGATGCCGGGAAGGCTCATCAACGGCGCATAGAAGTCGAACTCAACTTGCTCCTCGCTCCCTCGGACAACGATACGGTCGATGCCGGGGCAACTCGCGAGCAGTCGCGCCAGGCTCTTCTGGGACTCGAGGATCACCGTGGCGCCGCGCTGCTTCAGCAGACTGGCATATCGCGCGAACTGAATCGTGTCTCCCAGTCCCTGCTCCGCCTTCAGCAAGATCGTTCGGCCCCGAAGAGGAGATCCCACCCAGCGGCGCCGATGGACCGAGGCTGCGGGATGGCGCATTTCCTTGCCCTTCCATCGCCATTCGTACTCGGTCCAACCTCGCTCGTAGTCGCCTTCGCCGAGAAGGGCCAGGGCGCGGTTCATGTGCGCTTCGGCGTAGTCAGGCTTGTGGTAGAGAGCGCGCTCGTAGTTCTCCAGCGCGGCGTCGATCCGCCCCTTCTGGACCAACGCGATGGCGACGTTGTTGTACGCCTCGGCGTAATCGGGACGAAGCCGGATCGCCTGGTTCAGGCACTCGATGGCCTCGTCGACTTCGCCAATGGTTCGCAGGGCGTTGCCCAGATTGTTGTAGGCATGCGCCGATCGCGGATTCAGTGCCAGGGCGTGGCGGTAGCAGGCGGCCGCCTCGCCGTGTCGACCCATCGCCGCTAGCACTACGCCGAGGTTGTTGTGTGTCTCGTCGGAGCCGGGCTTGACCGTGAGCCCCTTGCGGAAGCACTGCTCCGCCTCGGTCAACTCCCCGGACTCCTCAAGGAGCACGCCGAGGTTGTTGTATGCCTCGCAGAAGTCCGGCTTCAGCCGCAACGCCTCCTCGTAGCACTCCTTGGCCTCGGCCTTCCGGTCGAGTTGCGAAAGCGCAAGCCCCAGATCGTGACGCGCTTCGGGAAAGTCGGGCTTCAGGCGGAGCGCTTCCTCGAAATCCGCCGCCGCCTCGGATGGGCGTTTGAGAAGTCGACGCATGTGGCCAAGATCGTAGTGCGCCCGCGGATTCCCCGGCTCGAGTTCCACGATCTTGGCGAATTCGGCTTCGCTTTCCTCCAGGCGCCCCTGCTGGCCCAGCGCGACTGCAAGGTTGCGGTGGTGATCGACCACCGCCGGTTCGATCGTGGCTGCCTGGCGGAAATGCCGGAGGGCGTCTTCCAGCCTCTCGAGTCGGGCCAGCGCCACCCCGAGGTTGCGATGCAAGTCCACGGACCGCGGGTCGAGGGCGAGGCCCTCTTCCATCACCTCGATCGACTCCTCGATGCGGCCCGCCTGAATCAGGGCGAGGCCCCGCTCGACCCAATCCTGAATGCCCTCGACGTCGCCGTC
Organism: uncultured Pirellulales bacterium; assembly: GCA_964434165.1. Lineage (GTDB taxonomy): Bacteria > Planctomycetota > Planctomycetia > Pirellulales > Thermoguttaceae > CAYSUS01. The sequence goes on along the minus strand of CAYSUS010000177.1, from coordinate 3,673 downwards.
CCGGATCTCCGCAGGTTCTGGCATCGGGGGTTCAGCGTGCATGCTTCTCGACAAGCGTTCGCAGACGGCAACGTTCAATGGCCAGGGGAATGATCCAAACCGGCCGGGGCAGTGCTTGCGACCCGACGAGCCGTTTGCGCCGGGGCCTTCCCGAGGAAGGCTTCCTCGCGGAAACGAAACCCGTAGCGCTCCTCCAACTCCCTGCGCTCAGCGGGAGTTCGGGACAGCCACCAGCGGAGCGCCACGCCTATGTGCCCGTCGCAGGTCTTAACGCCAGGAGGCGGCCTCTCGCCGCACGCCATGTAGTGCACTTCATACTGAGTGCGAAACGCCACGGTGGGCTCAACGCAATGCGCTCGCGAGAACCCCTTTGCGAGGACCGAGTGCCAGAACACGCGATCGCATGCAGCCGCGAGTTCCTTCGGCATCATGGTCCACACGGGCAACACCCCAAAAGCTAGCCTAGTCAGGAAGAAGCAACTCGTATCCACGTGCCGAGCGCCGTCGCTCTCGCGTCGATCCCGGTACATGATGGAGCCATCCTTCCGGTGGATCGTCCGGCTCGCCGTACAGACAAGAGCGCCCGAATCTCGGTGGAGCGCCACCATCGTCGCGATGTGACTCGGGTAGTACCAGTTGTCGGCATCCAGGAAGGCGATCGCATCGAATCCTTGGCTCATGGCTAGAAGTGAGCCGATCCCCCGCGGGGTGTCTCCCGCGTCGGCGTGGGCACGCGGGAGAATGGTGTGCTGGACCGACCATTGCGACACCTCCTCAACAGGCTCCCCATCCGCCACCATGAAGTGCGTGCAGGGGTAGGTCTGCTCAAGAACGCTGTGGTGACACTGCCGCAGGACGTCAATCGACTCCCGGTAGTAGGGCGTCACGACGGCCACGCGCAGCGGCTTGCCTGTGCTCACGTGTTCCTCCTCACCCATCCCGCCTTCGTTTCCCCCAACGTCGTGCGGGTCCGCAACCTACTCTCCCACCCGCGTGACGATGTCGGTATTGCTCGGAGGATCGCTCAAAGACTTGTTGCCGAAGTAGGCCTTCTTGAGGATTCGCCCGTTCTCAAAGTACCACACGCCCTTCCACCGGTCGGGCCACTCCATGACGAGAGCCTCGCCCGCCAGGTACCAGCGGCCGGCAACGTTCCCGCGTCGCGCAACTCCCTCTGGGAGGATCGTGACCACATGAAAGCCGCCAAACCCGTCTCCCTCCCTCCACGTGCCCAGCCAGGGGTTCTTGCCGTCGGGCCGCCTGGCGGCAGGCACCGGCTTGGGGCTGCGGTAAGTCCTTCCATGCCGTACCCGCCAGATCTTCACCATGCCGTCGGTGGGCGAAGCCGTGGCGATCATCGCACCGCTCGGATCGACGTCCATGCCCCAGACGTGGTCGTGGGCACTGGCTCGGAAGAGCTCCCGCTGACTGGCCACGCCCCAGATTTGCAGAGCCCCGTCGCGCGCACCCGAGACGAGCATGGCACCGCCCGCGATGAAGTGAGCTTGTTCGAATCCGTCGGAGTCCTCATTCCCGCCAATCGTCGCGACGACAGCCCCGGTGACCGCGTTCCGAAGTCGAATCCCCACGCTCTCCGCCGAGACCAGGAGCCGACCGTCCGGCGAGAAAGCCAGGTAGGTGAAGCTCGTGTCGCTGTCCTTCAAGGTGCGGACGAGGCTGCCGTCGTGCGTTGCCCACAGCTCGAAGTCCTTCCCGACACGCGAGCATGCCAGCAGGCGGCTGTCGGGCGAGAACGCCAGCCCACACACGAACTGCTTGTCGCCAGGTATCGTGTGCCGTACCTTGCCGGACTCGATCTCCCAGATCACGACCTTCCCGTCGAAGTCCCCGGTCGCTGCCAACGCGCCGTCCGGACTCACCGCCAGCACGCGGACGCTCGCTTCGTGACCGACAGGGCAGAGCCGGGTCTTGCCCGAGTCGAGGCGCACGATGGCCACGGCTTCTTCCGGGTGGCCTCCGGCGATAATCAACAACTCCCCAGAGCAAATCGCGGTGCGCGCGTGGACAGCAACCTTCGCGACCTCGGCCACGGCTTTGCCCGTCGTGGCGTCCCACAGCCCGTATTCCTGGCCGCCCACGATAGCGACGGTCGCCGGACGCTGGGGCAGGAACAACACGTGTGACGGTTTGAAGCCGCACGAGATCGTGTGGGCCAATTCCGCTGTCACGGCACGGTCCGCGAGCGTCATCACCGCGGACGGAAGATGGCCTGACTCCTTCTCCACCTCTTCCAGCCGCTTGGTGGCTTTGACCTTAACCAGCCCGGTCAGGCCGGGCATGGCCTTCTGGTACCACGCCCCGGCGCGGCGGCGCATCGCCTCGGCAGCCTCCGGGCTCCGCCCCCCGGCCGCGGCCCACCACGCGTCAGCCAGGGCAAGCTGTTCCTCCGGCGTCCCGGGCGGCTCCAGCTCCTGCCGGGCCAGGCCGGCGAGCGCCGCGTCGCGGCCCAGCGCGAGCATCGCCAGACCCTTCTCCCAGTCGCCCTGGCCGAAGCAGTAGTACTCGCCCACCGCCTGGTTGGCCGCCGGATCGACCGGGTCGGCCCGGAGCCTGGCCAGGGCGTCGCGGATCGCGGCTCTCGCCGCAGCGGCCTTGCGGACCCGGGCGCTCAGCGCCGCGGCCTCCTGGACGAGGGCCCCGTCCCGCGCGCGCCGCGCGCCGCCGACCGCGATCTGGCCCAACTCGGCGGCCTTCTCCAAGGCGTCCTCCGCGACGGCCCGATCCGCGGCCTCCATCGCCGCCTTGGCCAGGTCGCGCTGCTGCTCGCGCGACCGCGCAGCCGACGACACCGCGTCCAGCGCCGCCGCGGCCTCCGCGGCATAGTCCACCCGAAAGGCCTCGGCCAGCGCCTCGACCACCTCCAGCGTTTGCTTCGCGTCGCCCGCCGCCGCGGCCACCGCCCGGGCGGCAATCAGGAGGGCATATTGGCTGGCCGCGTCGTCGGGTGCCTGCTTGGCGGCCCCCAGCAGGCGGCGGGCGAGCTGGCACTTCTCCTCCGGCGTATCCGCCGCGTCGTAGTGCTCCTGAAACACCTCCTTGACCAGCTTCATCGCCTCCCCGACCGCGGCCTCGTCGGGCACTGGGGCCGGCGTGGTCTCGCCCTCGGCCCGGGCCGGCCCGGCGAAGCACGCCGCGCCCAGAAGTGCCAGCATCCCCTGGCGAAAACGCCAGCGCCCGCCAAACCGCGTGCTCTTGGACCACCGCGCCATGGACCGCTCCTTCTTGATCGAGCAGAGCTTCCACCTCCGAGGCCCCCGGGCCGGGCGCCTCGGTCCAAGCGGCGACGCGAAGATACCACCATCGCGGCCATCATGCAAGCACCCCGGCGGGGCATTCGCACGTCCGGCCGCGCCAGCGTGTTCGCAAGGGGTGTTCGCAAGGCGTGTTAGCAGACCGTAAGCAACTCCGCGTCCCGAACCCCCAGCCCATCGCAGTCCGACGCGTGAGCGAGGAACAACCTTCGCTGGGCGCTGTCGTGTGGGATGATGCCGTCTTTCTTCTTCCTGGCGAACGAATCGCCCCCCCGGGGGGGATGGAACCCCCGGTAGGCACGCTCCGCGTGGGGGGATCACACGGGGACAGGTCCAGTTTACCGTCGCTCAACAGCCGCATCGGCCGCTTTTCGAGCGTCTCGGCGACGACGCGCTCGAAC
>CAYSUS010000176.1:0-9473 GCA_964434165.1 uncultured Pirellulales bacterium | reverse complement strand
ATCGCGCCGACCTCTACTCGCTGGGCGTGGTGCTCTACGAGATGCTCACCGGCGAGCTGCCGCTGGGCCGATTCGATCCGCCGTCGGAGAGGGCGCGCAGCGCCCGGCTGGCCGACACCGAGCCGCACGGGGCTTCCGAGGAGTCGGCGGATGCGCCGGCGGTGCCGCGCGCGCAGGACCCGGCCCTGCTGGTGGCCCACGCCCGGCAGACGGCCCGGCTCGACGCCGCCGTGCTCCGCTGCCTGGAGAAGGACCCGCAGCGCCGTTTTCGGTCGGCCCGCGAGCTCGGCGACGAGCTGGCGCCGCTGTGCGAGTGGTTCGCCAACCCGGCCGTCGAGGGCGCGCCGGCCGCCGCGCGGGGTGGGCGCCGGCGGCGATCGCTGCTCTTCTGGGCGGCGATGGTGCTGGTCGTCTTGCTCGTGGCCGATCTCGGCTGGCAGATCGCCGAGCAGTTCGGCCGGAGCCGCGCCCTCGACCACCCGACGCGCGTGGAGCAGCCGGAAAACGGTCAGGAGACGGCCTCGCTCGAGGAGCCTCCCCGGTCGCCCCAAACGGACGACGAAACGGCGGCGGCGGCCGCCGATACTGGCCCGGTCGCGTTTCGCGCCGTGCCCGGCTCGCGCCCCCCGGCCACCCTGACGCCCGGCCCGCACCTGGCCGACGGCAAGCTCGCGGCCGAAGGAGGCAAGATGAACGTCAAGGTGGACTTCCGGTCGGGCATCGGGATGGCGGAGATGAGCGCGACCTACTACTGGATCATCGAGTCGGAGCACGGCTGGAGCGAGCAGGTGCGCCTGGGCTGGCGCGACCTGGACGGCGGACGGGGGCTGCACCGCGGGGGCACGCTGCGGCACACGTTCACGCCGCCGGCCGCGGCGGTTCGCGGCCCCTGGGAGACCTATCTCGAAAAGGAGTCGATCGGCATGCAGACCGCGCGCCAGCGCGTGACGAACGTGCTCCGCTTCGAGCCCGAAGACGAGTGAAGGAGAACGGTGTGCCACTCCGTCCGCAAAGCGAGAAAACGGAGTCGAGCCGCCCTCACCCCGGCCCTCTCCCAAGGCGAGAGGGAGAGCACGCAGGACGCAGCAGCACTCCGTCCTGCGGAAATGCATCACCGAGGAGTTGACCGATATGGGCCAGGCAGTCCAGTGCCCCGGATGCAAGAAGAAGTTCCCCCTCACGCCCGCCCTGGCCGGCAAGAGGGTCAAGTGCACCGAATGCGGCACAGTGTTTTCGATTCCCGCGGTGCGCTCGGCCGCCCAGCGACCGGCCCAGGCCGCGCCCGCGGCCCCGCGGCCGGCCGCCCCGAGGACCGGCCTGGACGATCTGTTCGCCGAGGAGTTCGGCTCCACGGCGGTGCGCTCGGCCGCCCAGCGACCGGCCCAGGCCGCGCCCGCGGCCCCGCGGCCGGCCGCCCCGAGGACCGGCCTGGACGATCTGTTCGCCGAGGAGTTCGGCTCCACGGCCGCCGGCGGGGCCACTCCACCCGGACTGCCCGCTGCGGCGCAGGCGCCCTCGCCCGGCCCGGGGCCCCTGGGCGCCGGCCCGCTGGCGGCGGGCGCGCCCTTGGGCGAGGGAGCCTACCTGCCGCGCAAGCAGAAGAAGTTCCAGCTCGACGAGAACGACGCCGCCCTCTTGAAGTTCGGCATCGGCATGGGGGTCTTCGGGTGCCTGGCCATGATCCTGCCGCTGTTCGGGCTCCAGTTCAAGGTGCTCAATTTCCCCGGCGGCCACGAGGCCATTCCGTTCATCGCCCTGGGCATCGCCGGGCTGGGCGCCGCGGTCGTGTTCTACGCCATGCGTCAGCAGGCCGCCCTGGGCGCGGCCGGCTTCGCCGGGGTGATCGCGGCGGCGTTCGTGGTCTTCTTCATCTCCTCGGCCATCCAGTCCGACGGCGGCGACGCTCCCGACGCCATGCCCGTGGCCCGGGGCGAACCGGCGGCGCGCCGGGCCTCCTCGCAGCCGGTGCTCCCCGGCTCGCGATCCGGGTCCCGCGCGCCGCTCCCTTCCTCCGCCCCCGGTCCGCGCGCGGGCGGATCGTCGTCCGGGGGCCTCAGCCCGGCCGGGCAGGAGGCCGACGGGCTCTTCAAGAGACTGTTCGCGGAGATCAAGGAGGGCACCGACTTGCTCCGCTCGATCCGCGGCGAGCGCACCGCCCGGGCCAAAGTCTCGCACATGCAGTCTCTCGTCCAGCGCATCAACGCCACGGAGAGGAAGATCCTCGGCATGCGCTCGCGCCTGACCAGGGAGGACGCCGAGCTGCTCAAGCAGCGGTACAAGGGGCAATACACCTCGACGATCAACGCCTACGTCGGCGAGCTGGGCCGGGTGGCGCGGCTCGGAGGGCAATCCTCGGTACCGTCCCCGCCGAGCTTCGAGCAGCGGTTCGGGCTGGCCGCGGCGGCGCGCGGCTCCGGAGCGGCGCCGGGCCCCGCGAGCCCAAGGGGCCCGGACCAGTGCGCCGCGAAGCTCCGCGAGAAGCACGGTGCCGGAAACGTCGTCTCGATCGAGATCCAGGGGATCCCCGAGGGGCTCGCTGCGGTCGTGCACAAGCGCCTCGGCGAGGCCAGCGGCTGCAATGAATCCTATTTCGGCACCTCCGAAAACCAGCAGTGGTTCGCCGGCGCGCCGGTGGCCGGGGACCTGAATGCCCTGGCCGCCAGGATCGATTTCGCCGCTTCGACCGAGGTCGACGCGGAGCGCCGCAAGATCACCGTGGTCGCCGATCTGGACAAACTGCCGACTCCGCCGGGGCGCGAGGTGACCGACCCGAGCGATCCGGAGTTCTACAAGGCCAACCTCGCCGACCTCGGCTGCGTGGACCCGCACCGGCGGCGCAAGGCGGTCGAGCGGCTGACGGAGGCCGAGCCCAAGGAGCTCCGCAAGGAGATCGCCGAGGCCCTCAAGAAGAACGTCCGGGAGGGCGAGCACTTCGAGCGGATCAAGGGCATCGAGGCCCTCGCGCATTGGGCCGGCGCCGCGGCCGTGCCCGACTTGATCGAGCTGGTAGACGACAAGGACACGTTCGTCGCCGCGGAGGCGATCAAGGCCCTCGGCGAGTTCCCGGAGCCGCGCGTGGCCGAGGCCCTCGTGGACCGGCTGGGACACCACCACCAGGCCGAGCACGCGCTGAGGAACCTGGGTCCCGCCGCCGAGGACGCCCTGCTGGCAGTCCTGGACCCGAACGACAGGAAGCGGACTCCGCTGGCCTGCGAGATCCTCGGCGAGGTGGGCACGCGGAAGAGCCTGGAGAAGCTCAAGGAGATGGCCCGGAGCGAGAACTTCTTCGTGCGCGTGTCGGCCGACAAGGCGGTGCACCAGGTGGCGCGCCGCCCGGCCGCGTCTTCCGTGGCCACCCCGGCGAAGCCTTCCGCTGAGCCGGGCGGGAAGCCCGAGGCCAGGCCGAGCGCGAAGCCCGCCGCTGGCGACCCGATCTCGATCGCGCTACTCGACCTGGAGCTGAGCGAGGGTCGGGCGAGGGGTGCCGCGGACCGGCTGGCGAAGATGAGCGTGGATGAGGGCCGGCGGGCCGAGGTCTCGGCCGCGCTGGTCAAGGTGCTCGGCTCGGCCCAGGACCACTGGACCACGGTGGCGTGCGTCAAGGCGCTGGGCGCATGGCACACGCCCGAGGCGGTCCCGGCGATGATTCGATGCCTGGACCACGAGTCGCACGGCGTGCGCTGGCCGGCCTTCGAGGCCCTGGCCAAGGTCCAGGACGAGCGCGCGGCCGAGGCCGTGGCCGCGCGCCTCGCGGAAGGCGGCGACCGCGGCCACGCCGCCAAAGCACTGGCCGAGATGGGCCCCGTGGCCGAAGGGGCGGTGCTTCCCTACGTGAGCCACGCGGACCCGTCGGTCCGCACCGAGGCAATCAAGACCCTGGGCAGGATCGGCACGAAGCGGCGGAGCCTGCCGCCCCTTTCGCGCCTGATCCGCGACAAGAACTTCTTCGTTAAGAACGCCGCCCAGGAGGCGGTCCGCGCCATCAACGCGCGCCGCGATCCGCCGAGGCGGGCAGAAGACGACCATGGAGGCTAGCCCGCATGATGGCTTTGGCTTAGTTAGTGCTTCGCCGCACCCCTGCCCGCTCGTCGGGCAGGAGAATCAGTCTGGCGGGCCAACCGGCTGGCTACCCAGACTGCTTCACCCGGCGGACGAGCCGCCGGGGGCCGGAGCAAGAAGCGAATCTCCCGACTCGTTCGATTCGTTGCCTCCTTGACTCCCGTTCACTTCCACCGCCTGGCCACTTCCCGCTTCATGAAGGAAAGGGCGTCGCTGGCCAGTTGCTTCTCGCTCTGGTACATGCGGCGCCAGATCTTGGTGGCCGGGACGATCTTCTCCAGGGCCAGGCCGAAGGCCTCGACGACCATGAAGCCGTCGTAGCCGATCTCGTGCAGCGTGTCGAAATTGGCGTCCCAGCGGACGTTGCCCTGGCCCGGCGTGCTGCGGTCGTTCTCCGAGATGTGCACGTGGGCCAGGTGCGGCTTGAGGGCCCAGATCGCCTCGGGGATGCTCTTCTCCTCGATGTGGGCGTGGAAGGTGTCGTACATCATCTTGCAGCGGGGATGGCCGACCGCCTCGCAGAAGCGCGCCCCCTGGGCCGCCGTGTTGAGGAAGTAACACTCGAAGCGATTGAGATACTCGATGCCGAGCGTGACGCCGACCGTCTCCGCGTGCTCGGCCACCTCGCGCATGCAGTCCACGCCCCACTTGAATTCGTCGTCGGTCGGCCCCTTGCCGCTGAACACGCCCAGGGCCGAATGGAACGGCCCGGCCATCACCGTGCAGCCCGCCGCCGCGCAGCAGTCGAGGTTGCGCTTGTTGGCCTCCACGCCCCTCTTGCGCACCGCGGCATCGGTGCTGATGCAGTTCTCCTCCGGTCCACGGATGGCCGTGCCGCTGCGCGCCAGTCCCAGCTCGTCGAACCGCTTGCCCCACCTGGCGTAGTTGTCGAGGCTGTCCAGATCGAAGCAGGGGATCTCGACCACGTCGAATCCGATCTCCTTCATCTCCTCCAGCAGCGGAAGCATCTCGTCGGAGAGGGTGTCGGTCCACATCAAGAGGTTCATGCCGAACTGCATCGTGAGGCTCCTGGAAGGTGGTTGGTGTGTGGATGGAGGAGGAGGGTCAATCGTCCGAGGGGCCAGGTCCGTGATCCGCAGGCCTCGCCGACGCCTCCCACTCGGCCGGAGTGCCGGCGAGCAGCTCGTCGCGGCGGGCTCCCACGGCCTCGCGCGCCTCGGGCAGCAGCTCCACGAACCGCTCGGGGAGCTCGGCCAGTCCCACGCGGCGCATCACCTGGCTCATCCGCCTCCACAGTTTGCCATCCTCCAGGTAATCCCACAAGATGCGCAGTCGCCGGAATTCGGCGATGAACAAGGCCAGGCGCCGCGTGGGCTGCGGACTGATGCGGTTGACCGCCGCCTCCACCACCGCCGGGTCGATCGCGTCGAGAAGACGGTAGTAGGCCTCCAGGCCCGCGGCGTCGTCCGCGGCCAGCGACGCGTCGAGCAGCACCTCGACGAGAAGATGCCCCAGGAAGGCCGGACGGAACCCGGCGTCGGCCCCCAGCACCTCGCGGGATCGGACCGACAGGTCCATCGACAGCTCGGCGAACGCGCGCGTGCGGTGGAACACCCGGTCGTCGTGGATGTGCTGGATCGCGCCGCGCGCGACCGCGGCCAAGATCGGATCGGCGTCGGCCACCAGCGGCCGCGCGTGCTTGATCCGCACGCGCACCGCGCGGTCGGCCACCGAGAGCCAGTCCGGCACGCCCGTCCCGGCCGCCACGTACGGCTGATCGAGAAACGGGAGGGCGTGGGCGAGGTAGTTCACTGCCGAGGCGAGGTCCTTCGCCGCCTGAACCGCACCAGGAGCGGAATCCCCAAGAGGAGGCCGCATCCCAGCAGGGCCGCCGAGGCCGGCTCGGGCACGCCGTAGGTGACGACCAGCAGCGGGGCCAGGTCTCCCGTGTGGTTGAACGCGGCCCCCACGAAGCCCGCGTCGATGGCGAGGCGGAACCCGTGGTTGCTCGACGGGTCGAGCTGCCAGGCCTGGACGATGTCGGTCACGTCGATCTCGTGGAGGATGTCCACGGCCGGTCCCGCGGAGGCCGGGCCGTTGTCCCCGAAAATGAACTCCGTGCCGTCCACCAGGGCCTGATCGTAGGCCGGGCGGTTGCCATCGAGGTCCCAGGCGTCGGCCACCTGGCCGATCAGGAGTTCCTCACTGTGGATGCTATTGAGCTTGTCGTACTCGTGGAGCAGCAGGACGGCGCGGTCGATCTTGGTCTGCCCCAGGTCGGCCAGGTCGAACTCCAGGAAGGCCTGGACCTTGAGGGCAGGCTGCTCGGGCGTCTCGCTGCTGGTCCGGTTGCGCACGAACAGCTCGGCCCCAGCGAACGCGCCGGCAGTGGCGGGCGACTGGCCGTTCTTGGCCGCCGTGGTGAACGCGAAGTTTGAGAAATCGCGGACCTCGTGGAACTCCGGCGGCGGAGTGATGGTCAGCACGGGGCGCTGGCCAGCCGGGGCGTCCGCCGTGCGCATAATGAAGTTGTTCCGGGCGCCGTCCCCGTTGGGAAGCGTCTCTGGCGCTACCTGGACACGGAACACGGCCAGCGGGTTGCCCGCCGCAGCCTCGGCCTGGACGAAGTCGGTGACGTTGAACGTCTGCATCACGTCGTCGGGCGTCGTGGCGGTGAACGCACTGGCGACCAGGAGGTTGGCCTGGGCCTGATAGTCCGCGGGCACGGGCGTGGTGCTCGTGCGATTGGGGTAACCATGGATATCCAGCTGGTATCCCGTCGCGTTATTCTTGTGGTTCGTTTGCATGCTCACCCGCACCGACGTGGCCTCGGCGATGGCCTGCTCGTAGCCCGTGATGTCGAACGGGAGCCACCAGCGGCCTTCGTCCGAGCTGGGCGTCCCGCCGTTGTTCTCGCCGACGCCGATCTCGCTTCCGCTGGTCACGTTGGCCAGGTCGCCCTGGTCGTCCACGCCGTTGTCGATCAACCGCGCGTTGTTCGTGTGAGCATCGATGGTGATGATCGTGCCTGCCTCCGCCACAGAAGCGAGGCACACAGCGAGAACCCCGAGCGCCACGGCCAGGTTCCCAGCGCGAGCGATTCTAACTGTACGAGACATGGCTATCCCCCTTCGAGGTCGCAAGTAGATTGAACGATCCCGACGCGGCCGACCGCCGACGCCTCATGGCGCATACGGCAGCACAGCCTCGATTCTAGTTGGGCGGCCCGGGCATTGCACGCGGAATGCAACACCGCACCCCGCAGGCGGGGGTTGCCTCCAAGCTAGGGACCGCTCTGAACATGCGCGTACCCAACGATCCTCCGGTCGATGGTCACGAGAGGGCAGGCGCGGATTCGTGCCGTCGCGACGATGATTTGATCGGCAGGATCGTTGTGGAACGGGGGCGGTAGCTGCGTCGACTCGATCGCGATCTCGGGAGTCAGTGGCAAGAATAGGATGCCAGGATACCCCAGGGCCTGCTGCATCCACCAACCGACCCTTCTCCACCAGCTTCGCCACCTCCCAGCACGAGATCGCGCTGACCCCGAGTCCCGCCTGCTCATGCTGCTGGATCATCTCCGCATGGGTCTGCGGCAGATGCGCATCGCCATGCACCCACCATACCCATACATGCGTATCCAGGACGATCACCGGGGCGTCTCCCAGTCAGCCTCCGCCACCGGCTCGGTAGGATCGCGGTACTCGACAGGCGTGCCGCGAAGGGGGTATCGGGGCCTCACGTCATCGTGGACGTGTTCCGGCCGCACCAGCGCGGGCCGGGGAGGAACCGGAACCTTCAATGCCTCTTCCAGGCCGTCAATGGGGCGTAAGTCTTCAGGATTCATCTTGGAGGCCCTCTTCTTGCCGAGCCCGCGGCGGGGCAGAAGGATCCAGCGCCATGGCTGCCGCCCAACGGGTGCCTGCGTGAAACATCTTGAGCCCCAGCTCCCCCGAAATCCGTTCCACCGACGGTATGTTTGGCTTGGTCCAATCCGCGAACGGCACCCAAAGTCGCAACGGACGTTTCAACTCTGCGGCCAACGCCCGAAGCATTTCAACGAGTTCCGTGGCAACCCCTTGCCGCCGATACTGAGGCCGTACGAAGAACTCCTCAACGTCCAAGAAGCCGTCACGATGCACGGCGAACGTCCAGCCCATCCGCTCGTCGTGCGTGCCGTCATACACTTCGCGTCCATGTACCGTAGTCCCGCCGTGGCCTGGATGCCCGAGCCAATCATGCACACCCCAGGCGACCTGGATGACTCCTTTCTTCGCGAACGATGCGGGCAGCAGGCCCGCGTTCACGGGTGCTGCCCAGGCCGAAACCAAGTATCGGTCGAAGTACGCAAACGGCAGCCAGCCGACGCCATGACTTCCCCACTGCGGGCCCCAACTGTTGAGGAAGACGAAGCTCGATCGCACGAGGTCGAAACCGACGAGGGTTACGCAATGGCTGCCAACGATTGGCTCATCCGCGGCGGGAAGGTCAATCACGCCCCCCTCAGCGTCGAACCACTGCGCCGTTATCTCGAACGCAGCCAGCACACGCATCAAATGCGCGACCATGATTGAGGCCTCGAGAGGCGAACGGATTCTCTGATAGTATTGAACCCGTCGCGCCTTCGCCCTCTCGTCGAGACCGGGAAGTTCAGGTGGAGGCCACGTCTCACCCGACATGGTGCGAGGGCACTCGGCCTCCGTCACCTCGCCCCACCCGCAAGACACGCGCATGACCGATACTGGCCAGACTCCCGTCGTGGCAGCCCCGGGGTACGTGCCCTCAAGTTGCCGGGCGCGCACAAAGTTGTATTGTGAACTCGGGCGCGCGTCCGCATCTGGTTCATGCTGGGTCGTCCCTGCCACGATAGTCTATCCCGAGCTATCGGAGGTGGATCGTGCGGTCACTCCTGTCGATTCTACTCCACCTCATGTCGCTGGGCAAAGTGGTCATTCCATGTTGGCCGCCGAAGGCGAGGGACCTGGGCGCGGTCGTACAGACAGCTACCCTGAGGCGCTCGGTTGTGCTTGGGATCGCCAGGCCTAGTGTAAGCGCCCTCACCCCCGGCCCCTCTCCCGCAGGCGGGAGAGGGGAGCATAGTGTAAGCGCCCTCACCCCCAACCCCTCTCCCGCAGGCGGGAGAGGGGAGCATAGTGTAAGCGCCCTCACCCCCAACCCCTCTCCCGCAGGCGGGAGAGGGGAGCATGCGGCAATGCGTGTCCGCGGGACTTGGCTACGCCGGGATGTCCACCCACTGGCCTTGCTTAGCGCTGTCCAGCACCGCGTCGCAGACCCGCTGCGTGCGGAGGGCCTGCTTCATGTCGGGCTGGAAGGCCGGGCCACCCTCGAGGCTGGCCAGGAAGTCGGCGAACCCGTTGATGAACGTGTGCTCGTAGCCGATCGTGCAGCCCGGCACCCACCAGTTCTTCATGTATGGATGCTCGAAGTTGGTC
>CAYSUS010000175.1:0-9587 GCA_964434165.1 uncultured Pirellulales bacterium | reverse complement strand
CACGGCACGGGGACCTCGTCCGTGGCTCTGTGCTGTCGGCCTAAATGATGCCTGTTCGTTTCTTGTTTCATGCTCTTCTTCCTCTGCTTCCTCTCTGAAGCCGCCTGGCAGGCCGCCCATCCGCCTCGACGCCACTGAGACCACCGACCGGAGAGCCGTATGCGGGAGAACCGCACGTACGGTTCGAAGGGGAGGGAGTCGGGGAACTCAACCCGACTTCCTTTTCCCTTTCTGGCATGAATGATGCCTGTCCTTTTACGCTTTTTTCCGTTTGCTTTTTTCTCTTCCTTCTCACCTCTACACCTCCACCGCGGCCAGCTCCGTGAAGACGGCATCGACCGTTGCGCCGTCGATCTGCGCCCGCGACTGGCTGGCGCCGGCGGCCAGGGCGAGATCGGCGAGTTGACTGACGCGGCGAGGCACGCCCTGGGCGAGATCGTGGATCCGCGAGACGGCCAGGGAGTTGAAGACCGGCGCAGCGTGGCCCGCCTTGGCCAGCGCGTCGCGCAGGTAGCCCTCCGTGTCGGACGGCTCCCACCGCTCCAGGTCGATTCGCAGCTCCACGAGTTCCAACAGGGCATGTCCCAGGCGCGCCATGCCCTCGCGGCGCGCCGAGAGCAGGAACGTAAGCCGGGCGTCGGCGGTCGGCTCCAGGCGGCACAGGCGCGCCACCTGGCGGAGGACCTCCTCTGCGGCGAGGTCCGCGTCGTCCAGAAGAACGGCCGTGCCGAGTTGCTGATAGCGGTTCTCGGCCAGCCGGTCCGCCACCGCGCCCCACAGCGAGGGCGCCGCCGCGTCCAGAGAGAGATTCAGCCCCAGCGAGGCAGCCAGATGCCAGAGCATCTCCCTGGGGCTCAGCTCGTAGAGATTGACCCCCGCGACCACGAAGCCCTTGCGCTTCAGCTCCCGGGCGAAGACCTCCAGCACGAGCGACTTGCCGCTGCCCGACTCGCCCAACAGAAGCCCCAGGCGCCGGTGCTCGCCGGCCAGAAAGTGCAGGCGCGCCAGCGCCTCTTCGTGGGTCGGGCTCTGGTAGAAGAACTGCGGGGCGAGGCACGTCCGAAACGGCGCCTCGCGCAATCCCCAATGGTCCTCGTACATGCCGGCGCCCCCTGGTCTGCGGAATATTCCGTAACTCTCTCGTAATCGGTAGGATAGGTGAGTTGACTTAAGCCCCCGCCCACTCCCGCGTGCGGGAGAGGGGGGATGGCGCCCCAGAGCACCGAATCCCCGTGCCCGACCGATACTTCTCCGAAACGCCCATCCTCGGCGACCGGGCGACGCTCTCGGGGCCCGAGGCGCACCACTTGCTTCACGTGATGAGGGCCCGGCCCGGCGACCGTGTGGTGCTCTTCGACGGCTCGGGGGCCGAGATCGAGGCCGAGGTCCGCGCCACGAGCCGCACGGACTTGGAGCTAACGGTTCTCTCCCGGGCGCACGTCGATCGTGAACTGCCGGTCGAGGTGATCCTGGGCGTCGCCCTTCCCAAGGGGGACCGGCAGAAGTGGCTCGTCGAGAAGGCCGTCGAATTGGGCGTCACGCGCCTCGTGCCGCTCCGCACGGCGCGCTCCGTGGCTCAGCCTGAACCCAAGACCCTCGACCGTCTCCGCCGCGCCGTCATCGAGTCCTCGAAGCAGTGCGGGCGCAACCGGCTGATGGAGGTCGCGGCGCCGCTGGCCTGGCCGGTATGGCTCGCGTCCGCTCCCACCGCCGCGGATCGGCTGGTGGCGCACCCGGGTGGCGACGACTTCGACCCGTCTGCCCTGAAGCTGACGGCCGAGCGGCGCGCCGGACCGTACCTCCTGGCGATCGGCCCGGAAGGCGGCTTCGATGAGGAGGAGATCGCCCTGGCCAGCAGCACCGGATGGCGCTCGGTCGATCTGGGCGCGCGGACCATGCGGACCGAAACGGCCGCCCTGGTGCTCGTCGCGTTGGCGGTGGGGCCAACGCCGAAGCCCCAGGTTCAAGGTCGTCATTATACTCGCCGCGAGCGTTGAGAACCGATGGGCCTGCGGAACGAAGCGGTGGTGAACTACCTGACGCGATGTCAGCTTGTCCACGGTGCCTCGGCTTACGGCGGCATGCTCAACCGCGCGTCGTTGAGGCACTGCACGACGATGCTGGAAGATGACGTCCGGGCAGTTCTCCAGGTGATCATCGACCATGGCGCCGACGAAGATCGGGTTCCGCTCTGCTACCTACCGCTCCGAGTTGGGAGCGCGTCGGCAAGAACAGGCAACTACCGGAGGTAAGAGCCATGTCAAGTCTCCATCGCCAACGTGGAACCCTTGTTGGCCTGGCCATCGGTGACGCCCTGGGCGCCGCAGTGTAGTTCCAACTCCCCGGCAGGTTTGAGGCGGTGACTGGCTACCGCGCCGGTGGCCCGCACGGCCTTGCGCCAGGCGAATGGACCGACGATAGTGCGCCTGATGTATCTGGGCAATCCTCGCAAGAGGTCAGCCCAGGAAACCTTGTTGACAATGTTGAAAGACCGTGGCTGTTTGGTCAGCCATTGTGCCCAGGGGGTACGTTGATGGAGTATGCGATCCATCGGCTAGAAAGCTCCCCCGACAATGTGGGACACAGGCGAAGCTCTGAAGCCGTGGCAGTCCCGCTAGGCAGAGTCTCCGCATGACTACGAAAGGAACCGGCTGATACCTTCGGTAAAGTGAAACCACACCCCTGCCAACACCAGAGCCGCCCGGAGATGGACTCCCGGGATAGGGGGCGTCCTCAACGGTCGCAGACATTGTGTCGTTGCCTGCGATCCATGGTCATTCAGTCAGATCAGATTCACGGGTCAACCAACTATCCCGTGATGTTGAGGGGAGCAGCAGACCGCTGTTGGGTATTGCGAAAAGAGCCGGAGTCTAAACGGAGACGCTGGAGTGTCAACATGGGAACCAGGGAAGCTCGGCTGAGTAGGGTAGTCGCAGAGCTAGGCTGGTCTTCGGACCCGCCGAAGCACCTACCGATGAGGCAGCCGAATGGCGGAGCACCCGTAGTAGTTGGAGGCGTTAATGACGACCACATGGCGAAGGGGTGCAGGATGATTCGTGATGGACAACCGAACGGTTCGCCAAATCGGGAGGCTTCCCGATGAACATTGAGGAAGTCCAGCGTAGACTCTGGGAGCAATCGCAGGCCCACAGGGAGTCAGGCACACCGCTCTTCCCGACCAACCCGTACAGTGGTCGGATACGGAACCTGATGGACCTGATGCACAATCCCACGTGGATTGCGGCTGCTTGTGATCGCGTGCTGAAACGCTCCCGTTACAAGGCATCCGGCGTAGATGGGGTATCGACCCGCATGTTCGCACAGAACCGCGAGTCCCGCCTTGAACAGCTACGCCTGGAGTTGAAACGCGGTACGTATCGGCCTCTGCCGCTACGGCGGGTGGAAATCCCCAAGGCTAACGGCAAAATGCGCCAGCTTGGAATCCCCTGCCTGCGGGACAAGATCGTCCAGGAGGCAATACGCATGGCGTTGGAACCCATTTTCGAGGTCGAGTTCCATGACAGCTCCTATGGGTTTCGGCCCAACCGGAGCGCGCACCATGCAGTATACCGTTGCGCGCAAATGGCGCAAACGGGTTTTACTTGGATCATCGAGGGCGATGTCAAATCTTGCTTCGACGAGATCTCGCACAAGGCGATCCTGCGGTGTGTTAGGGAAAAGGTGATTGACAACAGGTTCCTCAATCTGCTCTCCCTCCTCTTGAAGGCGGGCGTGGAGATTGATGGCGTTGTCCATCCGACCACGAAAGGGGTTCCTCAGGGTGGGGTCGCATCGCCGCTACTGGCCAATGCCGTACTGAACAAGCTGGACTGGTTTCTCCATTCCAGGGGATTCTACGGCGAAAGGGCTAGCGAGAGGCGGCGCTATCACAATCTGCCTAATATCCGGTTCGCCCGCTACGCTGATGACTGGTGCGTGTTCCTCACGCGCTGTGATCGGCAATACGCGGAACGGCTACGGGACGAGATCCGTGACTTTCTTCGTGAAAGTTGTGGGCTCGAACTGTCCGCCGAGAAGACCCGGATAACCCACGTGAGGGACGGGTACGCCTTCCTCGGCTTCAACATCTCGGTAGGTGTTGGAAGATCGGGAAAGTTGGTTCCCAAGATCAGGGTTGGCCGACAGGCGATCACCAACGTCCAACGCCGGTTGAGCGAGGCCACTCGGCACCGCCCGGCGCAGGAAAGCATACCGGCCCGGCTCGTTCGTGCTTCGGCGGTCATTCGTGGCTGGTCGAACTACTTCAAGGTCGCTCACAACTACCTGGAAGTGGCCAACGGGCTAGACCATAAGGCTTTCTGGACCACGGTTAAAGCCATCTGTCGGAAAGCCGATATCTCCACGGCCAAGTGCCTCCGTAGGCACCGCTTCGGGAAAACCATCGGTGTTCACGAAGCCTGCACTCTAGCTCGCTTCGTAGATACGACAAGGTCGCATTACTACTATGCAGCACCCGAGCCGTATCAGCCTGGCAATAGCCCGCGCTACCTGGAGGACGACGAGTGGGAAACTGCTTTTGTTTACCACGAGTACAGCCGACCCGGTTGCGGAGACCTCAAGTGGAAGGCTTTGGTTCGCGACGGCTTCCACTGCCGTGCGTGCGCGGTCACGGTCACCTCCAAGACCTCGCACGCGGACCACATCAAACCTGTCAACAGCTTTGCCAACCTCGCGATGGCGAACGACTTGGACAACATCCAGACGTTATGTCGGCGTTGCCATGACCTCAAGACCGCGAGGGCACAATGAGAGCAGAATCATCTGGAAAGCCGGATGCTTGGAAACTTGCACGTCCGGTTTGGGGTTGGGGCCGGGGCGAGATTCCCCGGCCTACACCACCCAGCATGGCCCTCGCCCTGGCCGACAGCATTGGCGAGGTCGGCTGGGTCATCAACGACGAGGCCGAGCGATATCTCAAGTGGTGGTCGAAACCGCCAAGGCTCGCGCGGACCGAGTCCGAGATCTCGCGGTTGCGGGGACGCGGCGGTCGTGCCGCGGCCAAGACGGGTTTTTCGTGTGGGTGTTCGCCTGACTATACTGAGGGGTTGCCCGGCCGATACACACCGCGGCCGAGCGCACCGCGTCCGTCCATCGCCACGCGCCTCCCTGCGCCGCCATGCCCGCCCGGTCCGCCACGTCTGCGCTGCTCGCCGCCGCGATCGCTGCCGCGTTTGTGGCAAGCGGCGTGCTCCGCCAGCGGCTTGTTCACGAGGGGGAACCTCGGAATACGCAGGGGTCGTACGAGCCGCGGCGGATCGTCTCGCTGGCCCCCAGCGTCACCGAGACGCTCTACGCCCTGGGGGCCGGCGACCGCGTGGTCGGGGTCACGAGCTTCTGCGACTTCCCGCCCGCCGCCAAGCAAAATCCCCGCATCGGGGGGTTTCTCGACCCGAACCTCGAGGCCATCGTGGCCCTCCAGCCCGATCTGGTCGTGCTCCTGGCCGGCGAGCGGGACTGCGCCGAGCCCTTTCGCGAGCTCGGTCTGGAGGTCATGACCGTCGATCACCGCAGCATCGAGGGCATCGTCGAGTCGATCCGCACGCTGGGCCAGACCTGCGGCGCCCGCGAGAAGGCCGAAGCGATGCGCGCCGACATCGACGATCGCCTCCAGCGCGTCCGGGAGAAGACCGCGGGGCTCGCGCGGCCGCGCGTGCTGCTGGTCGTCGAGCGGACCCGGGGAACGGGCCGCGTGCGCGACGCGATGGTCGCCGGCTGCGACCGCCACCTGAGCCGCTGCGTCGAGCTGGCCGGGGGCGAGAACGTGCTGGCCGAGAGCCGAGCGGCCTTTCCCACGGTCTCGGCCGAAGGGATCATCAACATCGACCCCGACGTGATCGTGGAGCTGGTGCCCCCCGGTAGCCGAAGGGGCACGAACCACGAGCAAGCCGCCGACTGGCAGCACCTCGACCGCGTCGCGGCCGTGCGCGCCGGCCGCGTGTACCTGCTCGACGACGACTTCGCCTTCTCGCCCGGCCCGCGGTTCGTGCTGCTGGTGGAGAAGCTTGCCCGGCTCTTTCATCCCGAGGTCCACTGGCAGCCGTGACTGAGCCCGCACGCCGTGCCGCCATCGAGGTCGAGGAGTTCTCTTTTTCGCTGGAGGACCAGCCGATCCTCCGCGAGGTGACCTTCACCGTGGCCGAGGGGGAATACCTCTCGATCGTCGGTCCGAACGGGGCGGGCAAGACCACGCTGCTGAAATGCATGGACCGGATCCTGCTGGGCGGGCGCGGCCGCATCCGCATCTTCGGCCGCGACCTGACCGCGTACCGGCAGCGGGAGCTCGCCCGGCGGATCAGCTACGTGCCGCAGGCCGACGGGCGGATCTCGCCGTTCACGGTCGAGCAGTTCGTGCTCATGGGGCGTTATCCTTACTTGAGCCCGTTCTCCTCGATCACGCGCGAGGACCGCGAGGCCGTGCGCCACGCTTTGGAAGTTACGCACACGGCCCGGTTCGCGGCGCGCACGCTCGACACGCTCAGCGGCGGCGAGCGGCAGACGGTGTACATCGCGGCGGCCGTTGCCCAGGGGGCCGACGTGCTGCTGTTGGACGAGCCCACCACGTTCCTCGACTACCGGCACCAGATCGAGATCCGCGATCTTCTCGCCCGGCTGAGCGCCTCGGGCAGAAGCATCGTGGCCGTCACCCACGACGTGAACCGCGCGGCCCTGGATAGCGACCGCATCGTAGCCCTGCGCGAGGGGCGGGTGGCCTTCTGCGGCACGCCGGCCGAGCTCATGCGCGGCGACGTGCTCCAAGTCGTGTACGGCACGCAGCTCCTCCTCGTCCAGCACCCGGCCACGGGCGTGCCGATGATCGTGCCGCAGGCGGCGGAGGGCCAGCCATGAGCCGCCCGGCCGTGCTGATCCTCCTCGCCCTGTTCGCGGCGGCCGTGCTGTGCGGCGCGCCGTTCGTCGGGCTGGAGCCGGTCGAACCGTCGGCCCTGTGGTCGGGCGGCGAGGGAGTGAAGCGGGAGATCCTCTGGAGAATCCGCCTGCCGCGCGTAGCGATGGGCTTCCTCGCCGGGGCGGCGCTGGCCGCCAGCGGCATGGCGTTCCAGGCCATGTTCCGCAACCCCTTGGCCACGCCGTTCACGCTGGGCGTCTCCAGCGGGGCCTCGCTGGGCGCTGCCGCGGCCATCCTGCTGGGCGTGCAGTTCGCCCTGTTGGGCATCCCCGCCGTGTCATGGTTCGCGCTGGCCGGCGCGCTCGGCACGATCGGACTGGTCTACGGGCTGACCACGACGCGCCGCGGCTTCTCCACCGCCACGCTGCTATTGGCCGGGGTGGCCGTGACCTTCTTCTTCTCGAGCCTGATCCTGTGCCTCCAGTACGTCGCCAATCCCACGCAGACCTTCCGCATGCTCCGCTGGGTAATGGGCGGGCTGGACCGCGTGGTCGGCTTCGACGACGTGTTGACCGTGTTTCCGTTCGTGTTCACCGGGGCGGCGGTCCTCCTTTCCCTGGTCCACGAGCTGAACCTGATCGCCACCGGCGACGAACTGGCGGCCGCGCGGGGCGTGGAGGTCAATCGCACCAAGACCATCGTGTTCTTCGTGGCCTCGCTGACCGTAGGGGCCGTGGTCTCGGTATGCGGGCCGGTCGGCTTCGTGGGGCTGATGGCCCCGCACATCTGCCGCCTTCTGGTCGGGCCCGACCACCGCTGGCTGGCGCCGGCCACGCTGCTGTTCGGCGGGGCGTTCCTCGTGGCCTGCGACACGGTCGCCCGCACGGCCATGGCCCCCACGGAGCTGCCGGTCGGCATCCTCACCGCCCTGTTGGGCGGGCCGTTCTTCCTGTGGCTCCTCCTGGGGCGGTTCGGACGCCACGTGATGGAGTAGCGGCCGAAGTGGCGGCCGGAGCCGCGACCGTCCGGGAGCGGTCGGGGCTCGGTCTTCCCGGAGCCAACCGGGAGCGGCTCCGCAGAGGACATAGAGGCAACCGAGCTCTCCCACGCTGTCGCCGCGTTCTTCCCCTGTCCCATGAGGCGCCGGGCTACTCCCCCTGGCGAAGTTCCTCTTGAATCGTAACCTGGGGCACCTTGGGCAGGGTCAGCGCAAAGGTGGTCCCTTCGCGCGCGCGGCTGGTGAACGAGACCTTGCCGCCCAGGTAACGCTCGCCGAGCAGCTTGATGCTGTGCGTGCCGACGCCGCGCCCCGGCTCGCCCTTGGTGCTGAACGACCGCTGGAACACCTGCATCTGCACCTCCCGCGGCATCACCGACTCGTTGTGGACTGTCAGCACCACCTTCTCCCCCACGCCGCAGCAGGCCATCGTCACCGTGCCGCCGGGGGCCGAGGCCTCCAGGGCGTTCTTGAGCATGTTGCCGATCACCCGGGCGAGCAGCCGAGCGTCGGTCAACAGCGACACGCCCGCGTCGCCGGCCAGCTCGATCCGCTTGTCGAGCCCGACGGTATGGCCGGAGTACAGGGCCCGCAGGTCCTCCAGCAGGCGCATGGGCTGGAGGCTGACGAGCTCCGGCTCCAGCTCGCCGGCCTCGGCGCACATCAAGTCGCGCTGCGACTCGATCTCCTCGACGAGCTGTGCCGTCAGCGCGGCCAGCCGCGCGAGGCTGGTCTCGGCCGTCGCGTCGCGGCTGAGCTCGGTGGCAACCAGGTGGGCGTACCCCTGGATGCCGCCAGCCGTGTTGAGCACGTCGTGGAAGAACGCCCGGGCGAGGACCTGCAGCCGCTTCCTTTCCGCGATGTCCTCCATCGTCACCAATAGGAAGCGGCGGCCCTCCACGTCGAGCGGGGCGGCGGTGACGGCCAGATCCAGCGCACCTTCACACGAGCCGTCCCACCGCCGGAGTCGGCACTCGCGGCGGACCTTCTCTCCGGTATCCTGGCTGTGGAGGATTGCGGCCACGGCGCCGCAGCAGGAGCAGTTTGGGGACGTGCCGCACCCGTCGGGGCCGTCGCCGGCATGGATGCATCCCAGCAGCTCCCCCGGCCGCTGGCCGAGGACCTCGCGGTGGCCGGAGCCGAGCATCTCCCGCAGCGCGCGGCTGGCCAGCACGACCTGGCGCTTCTCGTTGAGGATCGCCGCGGCGTAAGGCAGGGCGTCGAGCGTCTGCTGGAGGAGCGGGACCGACTGGAGGGCCTCGGATGCCCGCAGTAGGTGATCCAGCGTCCAGCGTCCCGCCGGGGCCACGCCGCCCAGGGCGGCGGGTACCGCGGTGCAAGGCGGTGGTGTCAGGACTTGCGCGGACGATTGGGCATCGCCCGGCGAATCGGTGGGCATGGCCGACTCCTTCTCTCCCTTGTGCGCGATCGATCCGTGCGGCCTTTCAACCCTAGCTTCCGATTCCCCGACGCGCGATGTCGTCCCCGCGCGGGCTGACGGCCCCCGTGCAGCGCAACGGCGGTCTTGTCTCGGCGATCGCGGCGACCGACCCGGCGAGGCCGTCACAATCCACAGGGGCGGCCAGATGGCCCAATGCTTACCCATGAGCTACGTTTTCCACGGCACGTGCTCCGCGTGCCGCACCCTCTCGGAACAAGTCGAGGAAGCGGTAACCGGTCACGGTTGAGACGAAAACTGGTATTGCGCCATGAGGGTGAATCGGT
>CAYSUS010000174.1:0-9818 GCA_964434165.1 uncultured Pirellulales bacterium | reverse complement strand
CTCAGGCACGCGCAGCCCTCGATAAAGTTCCAACAGCCTGAAACACTACACTAGGTGCGGGCACCTTGCCAGTACAGGCGGAAGGTTCCCGCAACGCAACCAATCCCATCGACGGAGCCGCCGGTCCACGAGGTCGGCCGGAGCCACGTGCTTCGGGTTTCTCCATCTAGGCGCTTGGCGCCGGGGCCTCGCGTGCGGCAGAATAGGCCGACACCAATGAGACAGCTGACGCCGGCGCAGCGAATGGACCAGGGGCGACCACGGGAAGCCCGGCGTTTGGCTAGCCCCGGCTCACACCGCGGGTGGCCATGATCCGCGCAGGTGACTAGCCCTAACGGAGGATCTCGATGTGTGCAACGTCGGCGATGCCCTCGAACAAGGCCTTAGGTGAGGTGTCGTGGCACCAAGCCGCTGCCGACCTCTTCCGTCGACACGGTGGGACAACGGCCGTTGAGATTGTGGATGGCGGGTCGGGAGGGCCTTCCAGTGCGGAAGATGGATTGGATCGCCTGCCGTGGAGACGAGGCGGGAACCGGGTCTACTGCTTCGAGGTGTCCAATGGGGCGTCCCCCGGTGAAACGCCGGAAGGTGGCAGCGGCGTGACTCGCTTGCGCGGCGATCCCCTGGCATTTCTCCGCAGCTTCGAGAGCCCGATCGATTTGCTCTATCTTCGCGCGGCTCCGCCAGGCCGCCCAGGCGCGAAGGCCCTGCACCTGGATCTGTATCGCGCTGCGAGGGACCGTCTCCACGACCGAAGCTGCGTTGTTGTCTCCGACACGCACGTGGATCACGGCGGACTGGGCACGCTGTTGATTCCGGAGGCCGAGAAGGACGGGTTTGAGGTCTTGATGTGGGGGCGGTGCACGTTGATGGCGCGTTGCCGCCCAGCCGACGTGCGCGACGTGGTCCCGCGGATTGGACCTCCAGTCCCCTCGGACGCCTCCCTTGAGGACGCGATACGGCTCCATCGGGACGGGCATGCCTGGGAGGCCGAACTCATCTACCGCCACATCCTTCGGCAATGGCCCGAGCATTCCGGAGCCTTGCACTTGCTCGGGGTAGTTCGCCACCAGGCTGGCGATCACGACGGGGCGCTGGAGTACATCGGTCGGGCGATTCGCATCGATCCTCGTCAGGCAGTCTTCTTCAGCAACTACGGCGCAGCGCTGCTGGCCAAAGGCGCCGCGGTCGAAGCGTTTGCCTGCTTCTGCCGCGCTCTCCAGATACGGCCCGAGTTCGCGGATGGGCTGTCGAACCTGGGAATGGCGCAGGAGAGACTGGGGCACGACGAGGCCGCCATGATCAGCTATCGCAAGGCCCTGGACCTCCAGCCCGAGCATCGTGACGCCACGAGCAATCTCACACAGCTTCTGGAGAAGCTGGGACGGGAATCGGAAGCCATCCAACTCCACGAGCAGGCCGTCGCCGCCCGGCCCTCCGCCGAGTCCTATGTGAGTCTGGCGAACATGCTGCTGGCGACGGGGCGATCGCCGCGGGCTGTGGACGCTTACCGACAGGCCCTGGAGTTGGATCCCGACTGCGCTGTCGCCCACTACAACCTGGGGAGCGCGCTGCAGGAGCAGCATCATACCGACGAGGCCCGCGAGCATCTCAATCGCGCGGCAGAGCTCGCCCCGCACCGTCCGTTTCTGTGCTTGAGAGCCAAGCTGCTCGGGCCAACGATCTTCCGTAGCAGCGACGAGATCGACGAGTACCGTCAGCAGGTGTCACTGGCCCTGGACGACGTGCGTTCTGCACCTGTACGGACTACGTGGGACGATCTGCTCAACGCTGGGGTGTTCCCCGCGTTCAACTTCTCGTACCACGGGCGGAACAACCGACTGATCAAGGAGAAGTTCGCCGCACTCTACGAGCCCGTGTTCCGCGGCCAGCCCCAACCGGACTGGAGCGGGCTTCGCGATCGCTTGCGAATCGGGTTTGTCGTGACGCAACGCCACGAGGGCATCTTCCTGCGCTGCATGTCCGGAATCCTCGAGCACCTGGACCGCGAGAGATTCGAGTTGGTCATCCTCTGCTCGGCGCGGATCGAGGAGCGTATCCGGAAGGGGATTCGCCGCGGCGACCTCCGCTTCGTGACGTTCTCGCGATTCCTTGGCGACGCCGTGCTGCAGATCCGCCAGGCAAAATGCGATCTGGTCTACCACTGGGAGGTGGGGAGCGACGCGCAGAACTACTTCCTTCCTTTCGCGCGCCTCGCTCCCGTGCAGTGCACCTCCCATGGGTCGCAGATCACGTCCGGCGTGTCCGCGGTCGAGCACTTCTTCACCAGCGATCTGATGGAGATCTCGGAGGCGCAGGAGCACTACACCGAGCGTCTCTGGAGGTCGCGGACGCTACTGATGTGTCAAAGCCGTCTCCCCCAGGTCTCGCCGGCCGCGCGCAACACGTTCGGCCTTCCTGACGGCCGTCACCTCTACATGTGTCTGCAGAATCCGCTCAAAGTCCATCCGGACATGGACCCGCTGGTCGGTGGAATTCTCCGCGAGGACCCCAAGGGGGCGGTCGTATTCCTGGCCGGCCGCCATCCCTTCGCAGCCGACCTGCTTCGGGCGCGGTTCGCAGAGACAATCCCGGATGTCTGCGAGCGCGTCCTGTTCGTCCCTTATCAGAAGTTCGACAACTACTGCCGCCTCCTGCAGCTGGCCGACGCAGTCATTGACCCTCTGCATTTCGGCGCGGGCAGCAGCTCGTACGACGTGTTCTCCTACAACCTGCCCGCCGTGACGCTTCCGGGCGAACTGATTGTGGGGCGCGTCGCGTACGCGTTCTACACGAAGATGGGCTTCACTGAATTGATTGCTTCATCCGCCGAGGAGTACGTTCAGCGGGCCGTCCGCGTCGCCACGGACCGGGAGTATCGGATGACCCTTCGAGACCAGTTGGCCGTCGCGAGCGAGGCCGTCTTCGAGGATCTGGAAGCGGTACGTGAACACGAGCGGTTTTTCGAAGAGGTGGTTGCCGAAGCGAGAGCCGGCGACAGCGCATGACTTCGCCCGCCTGGCAAGATGGGTGTACACGCTTGCCTACCAGCGGGGGTGCTTTGCGAGCCATAGTGTGTAGGCATGCAATAGCCGGCACAAAACCGACCGCTCCTTTGCCGCCAGTCATTGAGCTTTTACTGGCAAGGGGTTGCGCCGAGGCAACGCAATGTGCGAGGCGGCTCCAGAGTTGCCCGCATCAGAGCATGGTGCAAGTATTTCACTACTCGTTCCTAATGCGTTCATGCCAAGCCTGAATGAGGCCGAGTATCATCTGCCGTGTTAGAAGGTTGTTGGTGCGGCCCTTCGCCCCATTGCCAATCGCTCCGCCGCATGAGCACAATAGGGCCTCCCAGGGGCAAGTCCTGCGAGACCTGGCACACAACTCGAGAGGAGACGCAGCGTGGCCAACAGCACCGACAAGCCGGAGACCGGCGATCACCCCGCAGAGCAGCCGCAAACCCGTGGAGCCGGCCCGGGATCGCCGGCCCAGCCGGGCGGACCGCCGCAGCCGGGCGCGGGCCCGGTCGAAGTGGATGACTCCCACGCCACGGCCACCTACGCGAACTTCTGCCGCGTGACGGGCACGCCCGAGGAATTGATCATCGACTTCGGCCTGAACTCGCAGCCGTTCGGCCCGCCAACGGCGCCCATCCCGGTGACGCAGCGGATCATTACGAACTTCTACACGGCCAAGCGATTGCTGCAGGTGCTGCAGGTCTCGGTGCAGCGGCACGAGCAGGCGTTTGGCGTGCTGGAGACCGACGTGCAAAAGCGGGCGGTGCGCATGCCGCCCGCGCAGGCGCGGACGTAGTCGATCCGCCGGCCTGCCCGACCAGCGAGCTCGCCTTACGGGACCCCTTCGCCATGAGCACGTCCCCGCCCGCGGTTGATCCGGACTCGGTGGAAGACGTCCGGCAGCGGATTCGCCGCCTGGCCGCCGAGATCGGCCAGTTGGCCCGGATGGAGGACCTGGGCCCGGAGCAGTTCCACGCCGAGTTCCTCAAGCGCGTGGTGGCGGCCCTGGCCGCGCCGGCGGGCGTGGTGTGGACTTGTGAGAACGGCCGCGGCCTGGGGCCGGCCGCGCAGGTGAACCTCGACCAGACGGGCCTTGGGGACGACGACGCCAAACAGCGGCCCCACGGCCTTCTCGTCCAGCGGTGCTTCACCGCGGGCGAGCCGCTGCTGGTGCCGCCGCACGCGGGCGGCGAGAACGGCCAGGGCGGCAACCCCACCGACTTCCTGCTCGTCCTCGCGCCGCTGGTGAGCGAGAAGCAGCCGGTGGGCGTGGTCGAGGTCTTCCAGCGGGGCGATTCAGCCCCCGAGGCCCGGCAGGGCTACCTGCGATTCCTCACCCAGATGTGCGACCTGGCCGCCGAGTATTTCAAGGGCCGCCAGTTGCGCCAGCTCTCCGAGCGCCAGGAGCTTTGGGGCCAGCTCGAGCGTTTCACCCGGGCGATCCACAAGACGCTCAACTCGCGCAAGACGGCCTACACGGTGGCCAACGAGGGCCGGCAGCTGATCGGCGTGGACCGGGTGAGCGTGGCCCTGCGCCGCGGGCGCACGTGCGCGGTCGAGGCGGTCAGCGGCCAGGACGTGGTCGATCGGCGGAGCAACGCCGTGCGCCTGCTGGCCGACCTGGCCCAGGCCGTGGTGCGGCTCGACGAGCCGCTGTGGTTCGCGGGCGAAACGCTGGACCTGCCGCCGCAACTGGAGGACGTGCTTCACCGCTTCGTGGACGAGACCGACGTCAAGCTGGTGGGCGTGTTGCCGCTGCACGCGCCGCGCGAGGAGCCGGCCAAGGAGGAGGACGGCAAGGAGAATGTGCCGGATCGTCCCCTGGGCGCGCTGATCGTCGAGCGGATCGACGACGACCGCCTCCCGCCCGGCATGGCCCACCGCGTGGAGGTCGTGGCCGCGCACAGCGGCGCGGCCTTGGCCAACGCGTTGCACCACGAAGGGCTGTTCCTGCACGGCGTGTGGGAGACGATCGGCCACGCCAAGTGGCTGGTCCGCGCCAAGACGCTGCCCAAGACCCTGCTCGCGGCCGGGGCGGTGGTAGCCCTGGTGCTGTGGCTCTGCCTTTGGCCCGCGCGGCTGGAGATGAACGCCAAGGGGACCTTGGAGCCGGTCCTGCGGCGCGACGTGTTCACCGGGATCGACGGACGCGTGGAGGAAATCCGCGTGGAGCACGGCATGCGCGTGGATGGTCCGGACCCTAAAGCGGGCCGGCCCGGCACACTGCTGGTGCGTCTTGGCAACCACGAGCTGGAGGAGGCGCTGGCCAAGGTGGCGGGCGAGCGCCTCACCGTGGCGCAGCAGATGCGCTCGGTGGAACGGTCGCTGTTGGAGGAGGACCTCACCGAGTCGCAGCAGAACCAGGCCTCGGCCCAGCTTACCGAGCTGCGCCAGAAACTGGCCAACCTGCAGACGCAGTGGGGCATCCTGCAGCAGAAGCGCGCGGAGCTGGCCGTCCATAGCCCGGCCGAAGGCCTGGTGATCACCTGGGACGTGGAGCACCTGTTGGAGCACCGCCCGGTGACGCGCGGCCAGCGCCTGCTGCAGATCGCCGACACCCAGGGCCCGTGGCGCGTGGAGCTCAACGTGCCCGAGAACGCGATGGGCCACGTCACCGAGGCCCAAGGGGAGAGCGAGGGCCCTATGCCGGTGAGCTTCGTCCTGGCCACCGACCCGAGCACCCGCTACCACGGCACGATCGAGGAGGTCCACCGCCGGGCCGAGGTCCGCGAGGAAGAAGGCAGCACCGTGCTCGTCCGCGTGGCGATCGACCCGGCCGAAAAGGAGCGGCTGCGGAAGTATCTCATGCCCGGGGCGGGCGTCAGCGCCAAGATCGACTGCGGGCGGTGCTCGGTGGGCTACGACCTGTTCCACGAGATCGTGGCCTGGTGCCAGCGCACGTGGTTCCGCTGGATGTAGATCGGTGTTCCCGTCTTGGAGTCGCCTGCCATGACCTCCGCCCCGCTCGTGCTTGCCGTGGCGATGGCGCTCGTCGCCGGCCCCGAAGCCAAACCGCCGGGTGAATCGCCGAAGTCGGTCCCCGCCAGGGAAGTGCCAGCGCACGTGACGCTCCGCCGCTGCCTGGTCTCGCTCATCGACGAGGCCCAGGTGCCGGCCAGGGAGCCCGGCGTATTGACCCAGCTCGACGTGCACGAGGGGGACCGGGTGAAGGAAGGGCAGCTTCTGGCGCGGATCGACGACCTCCGCGTGCAGGCCGCGCTGAAGGTGGCCCGGCTCCAGGAGAAGGCGGCCAAGAAGCAGGCCTCCAGCGACATCAACGTGCGCTACGCCCGGGCGGCCTACGACCTGGCCCACTGGGAGCGGGTCTCGGCGGAGCGGGCCAACGAGCGGAGCGCCAACGCCATCGCCGAGTCCGAGGTCCGCCGCCGCCAGCTCGAGGAGCGCCGCGCCGAGCTGGCCATCGAGCAGTCCGATTTGGAGCTGGAGGTGGCCGGCCTGCAGGCCGAGGTCCGCGCGGCCGAGGTGGGGGCCGCCACCGAGGACGTCGCGCGCCGCCAGATCGTCGCGCCCCTGGAGGGCGTGGTCGTGCACGTCAGCCGCCACGTGGGCGAGTGGCTCCAGCCGGGCGATCCGCTCGTGCACGTGATCCGCATGGACCGGCTGCGCGTGGAGGGGCTCATCGACGCCACCGACGTGCTCGACGGCCAGGGCAGCGTGGTGGCCGAAGGGTTCGCCCCGGCCGAGCTCGACGGCCGCCCCGTGACCGTGGTGGTCACCCTGGAGCGAGGGCGCCGCGAGGTCTTCCAGGGCAAGGTGACCTTCGTGCCGCCCGTGGTCCAGGCCGGCGGCCAGGTTCGCGTGTGGGCCGAAGTGGCCAACCGCAAGGACGCCGGGAAGTGGCTTCTGCGCCCGGGCCTGTTGGCCGAGATGACCCTCCATCTGAAGTAGCGCTGCCGTGTCCACCGTCGCCGACAGTATGCACTCCAGCAGCACGCGCCCCTTGGCCGTGCGCAAGCGGCCCGACTTGTTCGCCCGGCGCCAAAGCTACCAGGGCCAGCAGTGCTGGGTCGTCAAGGACCCGGTGGGCATGAACTTCTTCCAGCTCCAGGACGAGGAGTACGCCGTTCTCCAGATGCTCGACGGACGCGTGAGCCTGGAAGACATCCAGGAGCGGTTTCAGAAGCAGTTCACGCCGCGCACGATCACCCTGGAGGAGATTCATCGCTTCCTGGGCATGTTGCACCAGAGCGGCCTGGTGATCTCCGAGGTGCCGGGCCAGGGCGACCAACTCTACCGCCGCCGCGGCGAGCGGCGCCGCAAGAAGCTCCTGGCCGCCTTCTCCAACATCCTGGCCATCCGCTTCCGCGGGTTCGACCCCGAGCGCCTGCTCAACCGGATGTATCCCTACTTCCGCTGGTGCTTCTGGCCGGGGACCGTGGCCTTGTGCGTGGCCCTGTGCCTGGCGGCCCTGGCCTCGGTGATCGTCCACTTCGACACGTTCGTCGCCTCGCTGCCCGAGTTCCAGCAGTTCTTCGGACTGCGCAACGCGTTCCTGCTGCTCCTCACCCTGGGCGTGACCAAGATCCTCCACGAATTCGGGCACGGGTTGACCTGCAAGCATTTCGGGGGCGAGTGCCACGAGCTGGGCTTCATGCTCCTGGTGCTCACGCCGTGCCTGTACTGCGACGTGACGGACTCGTGGCTCCTGCCCAGCAAGTGGCGCCGCGCGGCGATCGCCGCGGCGGGGATCTTCGTGGAGGTCGTGCTGGCCTCGATCGCCACGTTCGTGTGGTGGTTCACCGAGCCGGGCCTGGTCCACTACATGGCCCTGAACGTGATGTTCATCGGCTCGGTGAGCACCGTGCTGTTCAACGGCAACCCGCTTCTGCGCTACGACGGCTACTACATCCTCTCCGACCTGGTCGAGATCCCCAACTTGCGCCAGAAGGCGAGCAAGCTGCTCAGCCGCAAGGCGGGCGAGTGGCTGCTGGGCATCGAGCCGCCCGACG
The DNA here is from genome assembly GCA_964434165.1 of uncultured Pirellulales bacterium. Classification (GTDB taxonomy): domain Bacteria; phylum Planctomycetota; class Planctomycetia; order Pirellulales; family Thermoguttaceae; genus CAYSUS01. The sequence continues at coordinate 1,831 of CAYSUS010000174.1, read as the reverse complement.
AACCCGAGTTGCCGCGGCGGAACCAGGTCCTGTTCATCGTCTACTCGGTCGCGGCCGTGGTCTACCGCTGGTTCATCCTGTTCTCGATCCTGTTCTTCCTGCACAGCCTGTTCAAGGCCCACAAGGTGGAGATCGTGGGAAAGGCGATGATCGCCATGTCCCTGGTCGGCCTGGTCGGCGTGCCGCTGTACCAGTTCGGCAAATTCCTCTACACGCCGGGCAACCTGGAGAAGATCAAGCGGAAGCGGACCACGATGACCATCGCCGGGCTCTTTGCGATCGGGGCGGTGGTGTTCCTGGTGCCGCTGCCGCACCGGGTGCTGTGCCCCTTCGAGGTCCAGGCCCACGACGCCGACGCGGTGTACGTGGCCGTGCCGGGCAGCCTGAAGCAGATCGCCGTGCGCCCCGGAGAGACCGTCGCCCGCGGTCAAGTGCTCGCCCGGCTGGAGGACCTGGACCTCGACCTGCGGATCGCCGAGCTGGAAGGGCTGGAGGCCGAGCACCGCACGCGCCTGGAGAACCTCGCCTGGCGCCGGCACCGCGACGTGCAGGCGGCCTTGGAGCTGCACGAGGTCGAGGAGGCCCTCAAGGCGGTCGCCGAGCAGTTGGCCGAGCGCCGCCGGCAGAAGGCCCGGCTGGTGCTTGCGGCGCCGCGTGACGGGACGGTAATCCCTCCGCCCGACACCCCCGCGCCGCCGCCGCAGGAAGGGGCCCTGCCCGGCTGGTCGGGCATGCCCTTGGACGAGAAGAACGTGGGGTGCCTGCTGGACCGGGGCGTCCTGTTCTGCCAGGTGGGCGATCCGGAGGCCATGGAGGCCCTCTTGGTGATCGACCAGGGCGAGGTGGACCTGGTGCGCGAGGGGCAGACCGTGGAGATCTTGCTGGATGAGATGCCCTACCGCCGCATCCGGGCGCGCGGCGACGAGGATGCCTCGCCGCTGGTCCTGGAGGATCTCTCGCAAGAGAGTCTGGAGACGGTTTCCAAACAGCTTTCGGTGAAGAGCGGCGGGGAGCTGCCCACCAAGACCGACGCCTCCGGGGTGGAACGCCCCATGAGCCCCTCCTACCACGCGCGCGTCTATCTCGGCAACCGCTCCGGCCTCCTCCACCCCGGCCTCCGCGGCACGGCCAAGATCCACACCGCCCCTCTCACCCTCGCGGCGCGCGCGTGGCGCCTGTTGATGCGGACGATCAACTTCCGGTTGTAAGGGCGGCGGGGCACGTGCGGTTCCGCCGGAACTCCCGCCGCATCACCCGCACCGCCCTCAGCCCCGCCGCCACCGGCTCCAAGTGCCCGAAAAGCCCTTCTCCCAGCGAGAGCATCTCGGCCATCTCCTCGCGCCAATCAGCCGTGCGGGCGAGCACCGTGCCCGCCCTACCTGTTATTTCCGGCCCGGGGCCGGATTCGTAAAACGGACCCGAAGATTTCTTGGGCGGCGCTAACCAGCCAGCCGTAACGCGTTATTCCACAATAGGTTAGCATCTTGCTCGCGTGCCGCTTGCAGCGTCGCCTACGAGCCATCAAAATGGCGGAGGTGACGTACTCCGTTGGGACTGCGGCCATGACCGCACTCACCCAACAACGCCGTCCACCCCTGGGCTTGTTTGCCGACAAGCCCGCGCCGAGGCTTTATGATCGCATCGTCGAGGTTCTGCGCGTGCGGCACTACAGCCGCCGTACGGAAGAAGCCTACGTTCACTGGATCCGCCGGTACATCGAGTTCCACCAACACCGCCATCCCCGCCAACTTGCCGAAGGCGATGTCAATGGATTCCTGACCAGCCTGGCCGTCAAGGAACATGTTGCGGCATCGACGCAGAATCAGGCTTT
>CAYSUS010000173.1:0-9925 GCA_964434165.1 uncultured Pirellulales bacterium | reverse complement strand
CTCGACCACATGCGCCTGACGTACCGCTTCCAGGGCCGCGACTTCCGCCTGACCGACGTGCACGGCCGCGTGGTGGAGGAAATGCTGGCGTAGCCGGCGCGGGTCTCACGTTCGGGCGGCCGCGGCGGCTTCGCGCTGCACCGCCGGCGGCTCCGCGTACTGCTCGCGGATGGCGAGGAAGATGTCCTCCACCGCGAGGAAGGCTTGAACCACGTCGGGGTCGAAGTGCTTGCCCGATCCGTCCTCGATGATCGACCTGGCGACCGAATGATCCATGGCGGGCTTGTACACCCGCTTCGAGGTCAGGGCATCGTACACGTCGGCCAGGGCCACAATGCGACCGCAGAGGGGGATGTCCTCCCCGGCCAGGCCGTTCGGGTAGCCGGTCCCGTCCCACCGCTCGTGATGCGTGGCCGCGATGTCGCGGGCCATCTCCAGAAAGCGGGCCCCCGGGTAGCGGTCCAGGGCCGAGGTGAGCGTCTCCGCGCCCAGCCCGGCGTGGGTCTTCATGATCTCGAACTCGGTGTCGCTGAGGCGGTCGGGCGAGAGGAGCACGCAATCGGGCACGCCCACCTTGCCGATGTCGTGCAGGGGGCTGGTCAGGTACACCAGGCGCACGAATTCCGCGTCAATTTCGTCATGGAACTTGGGCACCAGGGCGAGATGTTGAGCCAGGACGCGGGAGTAGTTCTGCACCCGCTCCAGGTGGAAGCCCGTGTCGCGGTCGCGCGACTCGGCCAGCTTGGCCAGGGCGAAGATCACGACCTCGCGGGATTCGAGCGACAGCAGGCGCCGTCCCACGCGCAGGCGCGCGAGCAGCTCCTGGGCGTTGAACGGCTTGGCGATGAAGTCGTCCGCCCCGGCCGCCATGCCCTCGACAAGCTCCTCCGGGGAGTTGCGACAGGTGAGCAGGATGATGTAGATATACTGGCAGGTGAACTCCCGGCGGATCGCCTGGCAAAGCTCGATCCCCGACAGGCGGGGCATCTCCCAGTCGGAAACGACCAGCGAGATCTCCTCGTTGCGGATCTGCTCCAGGGCGTCGCGCCCGTCAATCGCAACCGAGACCTGGTAGCCTTCCCACTCGAGCAGGTGCCGGACCATCTCCACGGAGATCTGGTCGTCGTCGGCGATGAGGACTTTCATCAATGCGTGACCCCCCTCGGAAAACCGTTGCACGGCGAACCGCCGCATTCCCTCGCCCCGCGAGCACCTCGTGCCCGTCGGCGACGGGGCTATTGCAGGGAGCGGACGGCCCTGTGTCGAGCACTTGCGCAAGTTTAGCTTGAGGACACACGGCGGCGAATTGCTGCAATCGATACATGCCGCATCAGCCGAACGCCGGAGGGTCGCCGCGCGGCGGGGAGGACGCAGGCACCCGGAAACCCGCTCGACGTGACTCCATCAGATGAAAGGGTCCGACATGCGCTGTTTCGCGATGAAGTTCACACTGGCGGCCTTGGGCGTGGCATGGGGAAGCGTCCCCGCCACGGCCGCCAACGAGATGCCCTGGATCCGTGTGAGCGACGACGGCAGCGGGTTCGTGCTGGAGGGTTCCGGCACGGCGTTCGCGCCCTGGGGCTTCAACTACGACCACGACGAGAAGGGTCGCCTGATCGAGGACTACTGGGAGGACGAGTGGCCCAAGCTCCGCGAGGACTTCGGCGAGATGAAGCGGCTCGGGGCCAACGTGGTCCGCATCCATCTTCAGTTCGGGCGGTTCGTGCAGGCCGCGGACCGGCCGAACGAGAAGGCCCTCGATCAACTCCGCCGCCTTTTGGCGCTGGCCGAGGAGACGGGCCTGTACCTCGACCTGACCGGGCTGGGCTGCTATCACAAGAAGGAGGTGCCCGCCTGGTACGACCGCCTGGACGAGAAGGCCCGCTGGCAGGCCCAGGCCGTTTTCTGGGAGGCCGTGGCCGCTGCCTGCGCGGAGAGCCCGGCTGTGTTCTGCTACGACCTGATGAACGAGCCGGTCGTGCCCGGCGGCGATGAGGCCCGCGACGACTGGCTGGGCCCGGCCTTCGCCGGCAAGCACTTCGTGCAGTTCATCACGCTGGATCGCGCGGGACGCGCCCGTCCGCAGATCGCCCGGGCATGGCTCGAACACCTCACCAGGGCGATCCGCCGGGTCGATCGGCGGCATCTGGTTACTGTGGGACTGGTGCCGTGGAGCCTCGACCGCCCCGGGCTCACCTCGGGTTTCGTGCCCAAGCGGATCGCGGACGAGCTTGACTTCGTGGCCGTCCATCTCTACCCGAAGAAGGGGAAGGTGGACGAGGCCTTGGAGACGCTCAAGGGGTTCTCGGTGGGCAAGCCCCTGATCGTGGAGGAGACGTTTCCGCTCCGCTGCTCCGCCGAGGAGCTGGGCGATTTCATGGACCGCGCTAAGGACATCGCCGACGGATGGATCGGCTTCTACTGGGGCAGGACTCCGGAGGAGTACCGGCAAGGAAGCACGATCGCGGACGCCATGACGCTCTCGTGGCTGGAGCTCTTCCAGAAGGGGCCCCCCCGGCGCTGAGAGAGTTGCGGCAGGTTCCAGGCGCGCGGCGCGGCATGCCCGGCGAAGCGTGGTGACGCTGCGCGAGCTCGGCCTTTCCCGCGGGCGCGAGCGCACGCCGGCCATGCGATCAGCTCGGCGCGTCGGCGCACTCGATCCTCGCGCCCCGATTGTCCGGCGGGCTGATCGTCACCTCCAGTTCCTCGCGGGCGCCGCGTTCGTGCATTTGCCGAGCCAATCGCTCCGCGGCCTGCTGATCGGGAAGCACGGCGAAGAGCGTCGGCCCCCAGGAGCTCTGTCCGGCGCCGCGGATTCCCAGTTCGCGGATCGCGCGGACCGTGGCCTCGGCCCACGGCCCGGCAAAGGCGCCCCCCTGCTCGCCGGCGAAGATCATCCCCGCGCAGTGGCCGTATTCGTAGAGGGCCTCGCTGAACCGGTCGAACTCGGCGGCCTCGGCCGCGGGAAGGAGCTGCTCGCGGGCCAGCCGCTCCAGGTGCGCGGTGGTCGCGGCAGGCACGGCGGCGAGTCGATCGAACGCCCGGCGCTCGACCTCGCCCGAAAGGCCCGACTCGTCACAGCGGCAGACGAGCACGAACCGCCAGGCTTCGGGAATATCCACGCGCGCGGCCAGCGGCGCGACGGCGCCGGGTTGCGGCTTGCCCGTCTCCAGCAAGAGGCCCCCCTGCACGAAACCGTGAAGGCCAACGGCCGAGCGGCCTCCGCGACGCACGCGGCGAGCGAGCTCGGCGGCACCCAGCGCCGGGCGACCGCGGAACGCGTGCAGCCCCGCGGCCAACGACATGCTCAGTTGGGTACCGGTTCCCAACCCCACGTGCTCGCGCGGGGCCGACTCGATCACCACGCGGCACGTCGCCGAAGCATCACCACCGCCCACCCGCGAATCCTCCGCCAGGAGGTGCCGCAGCACGCGCATGGCCCGACCGGCCAGCGGTCCCACGGTTTGCAGGCGCGGGGCAGGCTCGAAGCGCAGACGGATTCCGGGGCGGGCGATCATCGCCCCCACGCCGCCGTACTGACGTCCGCGCTTCGGGTTGACCGACAGCATGCCGAAGTGCAGCCGGCTCGGGGCGACGAGCCGCACGACACGAGCTTCCATCAGGCGCCGGCCTCCTCGTGGAGGGTCTGCAAGACGCTGCCGAACTCGGGCTGGGCGCGCACCTCGGGCGCCCCCTCCTGGAGATGCTCGACCACGCAGACGAACGCGGCGATCGCGTCAGGCCCGCCGGTCTTGCGCACCGGCTGCCAGAGCCTTGCCAGGTCGGCGGCGATCGCCGCGGCGGGCAGGAGGTGGATCCGCGTGGCCAGGATGGCCGCCTCGACCACGGCGAGCATGGCCCGGCAGAGCCCGGGGAAGTCGCGGATTCGTCCCGAATCGACCACCCGCATCCATGCCCGGGCGCGATCCTGCGAGCCGTCGAGCTCGCTCAGGCGAAGCGCGTGCCAGCGACACGCGTCGGCGAGAACCCAGCCGCGAACGCCTCGGGCCGGGTCGGCGCGCGGCCGCGTCTCAAGACGTCCCAGCGCCGCCCGAACCAGGAGAAGCACGTCGTCGGTAATGTGGAACACGGCCTCGCCGGTCCGCTTGAGGTTGCCGAAGGTGGCCGTGGATTGGAACGGTCGCAGGAGAAGGCCCTGCGGACAAGTCACGTTGCCGTCCTCGACCATGGCCCCCATGACCGCCACGTGGGGGCCGCCGTCCGGGTTGCACGTGGTGAGGAGGCCTTCCAGGATCACGCGGTACTCCCCTTGCGGCCGGCGCGGGGGACAAGGGTTGGACTTCCGAAGTCGCAAGGACTTCGGAAGTCTCGTCGGCTCATGTCGCCACGAGCTTGCTCCACGGTTCTTCGCCGGCGACTTCGGTCACCTCGTATCCGTTTTCCTGACCGATGCACGGGCTGAGGATCGCCAGCAGGCGGGCGTCCTGGCCACTCTTGTTGAACGACGCGTGGACCGTGTCGCCGGTGATGAATACGGCGTCGCCGGGCTTGAGCGTCCGCTTTTCCTGGTCGAGCCACTGCTCGACCTCCCCGGAGACGCAGTAGATCACCTCCTCCTGACCCGGATGCTTGTGAAAGGCGTGGCCGCCGCCGGGGGCCAGGGTGACCTCGATCACCACGAGATCCTTCGAACCGGTGTCGGCCGGACGGCAGCACCAGCCGAGCGAGCCCCAGTCGAGCTTCTCGCGCACGGCCTCGGAGGCCGGGATGAACTTGCCGCTCATAAGGGGTTTCCTCAAGGGGTTGGGGAATGCAATCCAATGGCCGCAGCGAGCGGAACGGGCGGCCGCGCGCGGGGTTCCACCCACCGGACCCCATTGTTGAGGGAAGCCTGGGGAGTGTCAACCGCGGCTCTTCTCCGGACCCAGGACAAGGTATAATCCGCACTGGGGGCGGCTCCTCGCCGCGCCACGCCGTCTCGTCTTGGGGGGTACCATGCGACGACGCCACTTCCTTGCGGGGATGGCCTCCACCGCGCTTCTCGGCGGGGCCGCCCGCTCCGCACAACTGCCCGCCGACTTGAAGATCACCCGCATCGTCGGCTTCGACCTGATCAGCCGACGCCCGAAGTTCGTCGGCAAGAACGCGCGGCGCAACGTGCACGGCGACCGTGCCCGGGACCTGATGGTCCGACTTCACACCAACACCGGCGAGCAAGGACTGGGCAACTGCTGGGTCAGCAAGCAGGTGCTCGGCCGGATCCTCGGCAAGAACCCGTTCGACGCCTACACCGCGGCCCAGCGCCGCTTCGTCGGGCCTCTCGGCACGCAGACCATGCCGCTGTGGGACCTCTTGGGCAAGGTCCTCAACGAGCCCGTGTATCGGCTTCTTGGCGGCAAAGGCGGTCCCCGCCGCGTGCCCGTGTACGACGGGTCGGTTTACTTCAGCGACCTGTTGCCCCAGTACGAAGACAAGTGGCGCGACCGCTTCAAGCAGGAGATCGACGCCAGCATGAAGCGGGGCCATCGCGCCGTGAAGGTGAAGATCGGACGCGGCAACCGCTGGATGCCGCGGGACGCCGGCGACCAGCGCGACGTGGAGGTCGTGGAGCTGATCCGAAAGCACGGCGGGGCGGAGTTGCTGATCGGCGTGGATGCCAACAACGGGTACGATCTGCAGGGCACCAAGCGCCTGCTACGGCAGCTCGGCGAGCTGGGTATCGCGTTCGTCGAGGAGATGTTCCCCGAGGAGGTCGAGCCTTGCCTGGAATTGAAGGGCTTCGTCAAGCAGCAGGGCTGGAACACGCTGGTGGCCGACGGCGAGACCCAGAAGAGCCTCGATGCCTTCGTCCCCCTGGTCCAGGCCAAGGCCCTCGACGTGCTCCAGGGCGACATGAACGGCTTCGGCATCGAGGGGATCATGGCGGAAGCGGCGCTGGCGAAGACCGGAGGCCTGCTCGTGGCCCCGCACAACTGGGGCTCGCTGAACGGCTTCTTCATGCAGCTTCACGTCGCCCGGGCGATCGACAACTTCTACCGCGCTGAGCAAGACCCGCTCCAGACCGACCTGCTCCGGAGCGACGGCTACAAGATCGCCGAAGGCGAGTGCCTCGTCCCGGACGCGGCGGGCTTCGGCCTCTCGATCGACGACGACCGGTTCGCCGACGTCAAGGTGCTCTACGACCTGAAGGCGTGAAGCGGCATGGCAGGAGCCCAACGCGCCGCACGCGCCGTACCGAGCGACGTGGAGACCCACATGGCGGTCCTGGACATCCACCGCCTCCTCGCCGAGACGTTCGTCGAGCGGGCCGAGCATCTGGACGTCGTCGACTCGACCAACGACCTGGCCCGACGCCGCGCGCGCGAGCCTGGGACTCCTCTGCCGCTGCTCGTCGTGGCCGACCGCCAGACGGCCGGGCGCGGGCGCGGCTCGAACCGATGGTGGACCGGCCCGGGCAGCCTGGCCATGAGCCTGCTTCTGCCCGGGGCCGGCGACGCACGGCCCGAGTCGCCGCTCTACGGGCTGGGCGCGGCGGTGGCCGTGGTCAAGACGGTCCGCCCGCGGCTGGCCCAGCAGTCGGTCCACCTTCACTGGCCCAATGACGTGCATGCGGCCGACCGCAAACTTGCCGGCGTGCTCGTCGAGGTGCTCTCCGACGGTCGGGTGATCGTGGGCATCGGCCTGAACAGCAACAACACGGTCGGCGAGGCCCCGCCGGAGCTGCGTGGCACGATCTGCACATTGCGAGACCTCACCGGACGCGAGCATGACCCGATGGACCTTCTGATCGACCTGATCGGGCATCTGGAGACGACGCTGAGGATGGCCGCCGACTGCCCGAGCGACCTTGCCCGGACCGCACACGCCATGTGCCTGCAGAAGGGCCACGACGTAGTGGTGCAATGCGGCGCGCGCGAGGTCGGCGGGCGATGCGAGGGGATCGCCTCCGACGGGGCCTTGCTCGTACGAACTGCCCAGGGGCTGGTCGAGGTGCGTTCGGGCAGAGCGGTCTAGACTTCCGAGCCCTTCAGGACTTCGGAAGTCCTGCCATCACTTGAGCCCGATGTTGCGGCAGAGGAACCCGTCCCATGCCCGGTCGGAGAGGAGCCGGCGCAGCGACAGGGCGACCCAGACGTTTCCGCCCACGGGGTAACGGGTTTTGGGGCGTTTGGCCGTCAGGGCGTGGACGACAACGCGGACCACGCGCTCGACGGGCATCGCGCCGGCGGCCTCCTTCTTGGACATGTTGCGGATGGCGGCGAAGTCCTCCTCGTACAGGGCCCGCTTCTCGGGCGCCACCTGGTCGCGGAGGCGCTCGGCCACGCCCGAGGACTTCTCCCAGATCGGCGTCTGCACGCTGCCCGGCTCGACCAGGCAAACCTCGATGCCCCATTGGCGGAGCTCCACGCGGAGGACGTCGCTGAGTGCCTCCAGGGCGTGCTTCGAGGCGGCGTAAGCCCCCAGGTAAGGAAACGCGATCCGGCCGCTCACCGAGCTGATGTTCACGATCCGGCCCCGCGCGGTCCGCAGCAGGGGGAGCACGGCCTGGGTCACGGCGTGCGGGCCGACCACGTTCACTTCGAGCTGCCTGCGCAGCTCGTCCACGGCCAGCAGCTCCAGCGCGCCGGGCACCGCAATGCCCGCGTTGTTCACCAGGCCCCATAGCCCGGCCTGGCCGACTTCGAGCGCGACGAGGTCGGCCGCGGCCTGAATCTGCCCGGCGTCGGTCACGTCGAGCATCACGGGGACGAGGCGCGGCGAGCCGTGCTCGCGGACCCGTTCGGCATCCTCCTCCCGGCGCACGCCCGCGAAGACTCGAAACCCCAAAGCGTCGAGTTCCACGGCGGCGGCCCAGCCGATGCCCGTCGAGGCCCCGGTCAACAGGATGGCTTGCTCGCGCGCTACGGTTTCCATGGTCTCCTCGCTCCTATTCGACCCTACTCGGGCGGACTGGGCGGACTGGGTATCTCGACGTCCCACGGGCTGATTTGAACCGGCTGCGGCGGGCGGCGCAGCGCGATCAGCTCCGCGTCCTCCTCGACCACGCGCCGCGGCCGCGCGATGCGCATGTGCCGCACCTCCCGCACGATCCATGGCAGGTTGAGCACGAACATCACCAGGGCCGCCGACGGAATCGCGATCAGCAGCGTCGCCGTCTCCGCCGGGGCAATCCCGCCCCACCGCTGGATCACGTGGACGGGGGTCCAGAAGGGATCGGTCATGTGCAGCAGCGAGTAATCGTCCGACATCCGCAACCTGGCGAACGAGAGGTGGATGATCCAGGGCAGACCGAAGCCGGCCAGCAACAGAAGCGCGTGGATCAGGGCCGTCAGCAACAGGCTCACGGCCGTGAGGCTCCTGAGGAACCGGATGACCAGCAGCCCCAGGCCCAGGTAGGCACTCGCGTACGACGCGACCAGCAGGCCGAAGCAAAGCACCTTGCGAGCCTCCTCGCGCTGCCACGGGCGCTCGAACGCGCCAAGGTACTCGTGACAGAAGACGCCCACGCCGACCAGGGCCAGGGCCGAGACCGCGCCGGAGATCGCCAGCACGTAGCCCGTCCCGGGTCCGGGATTGAACCACGTGAGGAACATCCGTCCGAGGAAGCTCCGCGGCAGGCTGCGCTTGACGCGGGGCGAGAGCTCGGGGGGCTCGCCGGTCATCAGCGCGCCCAGGATGAACCAGTGGATCGCGGCCACGGAAGCCACGACGTAGAGGACCGTCTCATCGCCCTCGGCCAGCGCGATCCAGACCCAGCCCATCCAGGCGGCCCACAGCACGTGCTGCGCGACCATCACGACGCGCAGCCGCGTGGTGCGGTTGTCGCTGGCGAACGTGAGCTGTGCCGCGGCCGCGAAGAAGAGCATCAGGAAATACGACCAGTAGGCGGTCTGGATCGCGCCGTTGAGCACCCAGAACTCGCTCCGGTCGTAAGGCATCCCCAGGGACTCGAAAAGCAGCCACCCGGCAAACCAGCACGCCCCGTACATGGCCAGAAACAACCCGCCGACGAAGAACACCGAGAGCACGATCTGCCAATGCCGTTCCGTCGTGAGCGTGGCCGCCAGGAGGCCGATCACGGAGAGCGCCAGCGAATACTGCCCCGCATAGACCAGCAGCAGCCCGATCGTGGGCAGGTCGATCCCGCGCAGCAGGTAGGTGAAGGCCAGGCACGGCGAGATGGCCGACAGGTAAACGAGCATTTGGAGGACCGCGCCAGCCAGCTTGCCGGCCACGATCTGCGCCGGGGTGAGCGTGCTGATGGAGAGAAGCTCGTACGTCCGGTCCTCCTGCTCGGCGGCGAGGGAGCGGAACGCGCCGAAGGGCACGATGATCGTCAGCGGAAAGGAGAGGATCACGAAGTAGCCCATGAACATCTCGGCCCCGCGTGCCCCGTAGTAGATCTCGGGGCCGATCAGTGCCATGCCGAGGATCGACCAGGCCCAGCCGCAGATCAGCACCAGGGCGAAGGTGATCACGAACTGGCGGCTCTTGAGCGACTGGCGGCTCTCCTTGACGAGGATCGGGTTGAGCCGGTCGCCGACCATCTCCAGCCAGCGCTCCGCCCTTTCAATGCCCGCGGCGAGACGTCCCGGCGGCGCGGCCGCCTCGACCGGGGCGAGCTCGATCGTCTGGCCCGGCGCGCTCACTGGACGAGCCCCTCGGTCACGTGCATGAAGACGTCCTCCAGCGAGCGGGACTTAGCCCCGAACGCGACGACGCGGAACCCGGCCTGGATCATCGACCGGAGCAGCTCGGCCTCGGCGACCTCGTCCCCCTCGTGAACGAACCGCAGCTCCTGGCCGATAGCCTGGACGTTGTTCGCGTCCTGCCGGGCGCCGAGCCATTCCACCAGCGGGGCGACGGGATCGCGCACGCGCACGAGGACCTCGCGGTGGGGCGATCGGCCTCTCCATAGAAGAAAATGGCGGATGTATGGGTGGGCATAGTATGTTTATAGATG
>CAYSUS010000172.1:0-10165 GCA_964434165.1 uncultured Pirellulales bacterium | reverse complement strand
TCAGATTTACAGTCTGACCCCTTTGACCGCTCGGGAAACCCCCCAACTATCGAGTCAGATCCCGAAGGACCCGATCCCTGATCCAATGGCCATCCAGGGCTTGGCTTTGCGTCATCCAGGCCCCGTTCTTAAAGGCCGATCCTCGAATTCATCTACCTTGACAACTGAAGGGGCCCGCGACGAGCTAGCGGAGGGACTCGAACCCACAACCTGCTGATTACAAATCAGCTGCTCTGCCGATTGAGCTACGCTAGCCGATCGGGCCCAACACGCGAACCACTTAATATATCCGACCTCCCCCGGCGTGCAAGGCGGATGACCAAGAAAATCCCCTCCACCCCAACCAGGGCCGCCAAGCCCGGCCGGCTGCCAAACCGCCAAGTCCACCCCCCTCCCGACTACGCGCTTCGCGACCCCGACCGCGTTCGGATGGAGGTCCGCAGCACCTACAGCCCTGTAGAAGGGGCCTCCGCCACGGCGAGCCCCCACGGCGCGCGGCCCCGCCAAGTGATGGGGGCTGCGGCCTCGAAGGCGCTTCGGGCAATCCACAAGCTGCGAAGTAAGGGACAACCAGGCGTCGTCGCCGGTTCCCGGCTTTCCGGAAACCTTCTCCCTTATCTCGTCATTCCACCTCGGGAAGCTCAATCTTCTCTTCCTGAGCCGCCTTGCGTAGCTTGCTCAAAGCCCGGGCCTCGATCTGACGGATCCGCTCCTTCGTGACCCCCATCTCCGCCCCAACCTCTTTGAGGGTAAGAGGTTCCTGCCCCCTGGCCAATCCGAACCGGCGGATGATGATCTGCTGCTCGCGCTCGTCCAGACGCTCCAGAATCCGCTCGACCTGGGCCTCCCGCTGCATCTGGGCCGTCTCCAGCTCGTACTGGTCCGAGCGGGCGTCCTCGGTCGCCGCGAACATCTCCCCCTGGCTCGTGCGGAAGCGATCGCGCACGCGGTGCTCGTCCGGGATGGTGCGCGCGAAGTTCTTCATGATCGCCCAGCTCGCGTAGGTGCTGAACTTGTTGCCGCGGGCGAAGTCGAACTTCTCCACGGCTCGGATCAACGACATGTTGCCATCGCTGACCAGCTCGAAGAAGTTCTCCACCGGTCCCACGTGCCGCTTGGCGATCGAAACGACCAGCCGAAGGTTGGCGCGGATGATCTCGTTCTTGGTGACCACCGCCTCGTCGTAGAGCTTCTCGATCTGGTCCATAACCCCCGATTTGGGTGAGGACATGTCGAGCTGCTCGTCGCGGACTTTCGAAGCCTTGAACTTCAGGTAGTTCATCTTCCGAAACAGGTGCGCCTCCTGCTCGCGGGTCAACAGGGGGACCTCGTACAGACTCGCCAGGTAGGGAGGCAATCCGCTGGGCAGGCGGGTCTTCCTCGGGGGCTGTTCGCTGGCCGGGATCGGCCCCAGGACCTCGCGCTCCGCCTTGTCGCTCCGCGCGATCCGGCTGAAACCCTCGTTCGGTATGTAGTCCAGCGGAAGCTCCATGATCCGCAGCGCCCGCATCTCCGCGATGATGCGATAGATGCTGGCCTTCGTCCGGCAGAAACGCTTGGCCAGGCCCTCGACCGACTCGCCGCGGCGGTACTGCTGGTAGATCTTCTTCTTGGTCTCCAGCCGGATGGGCCCCGTGCTGTCCGGGAACACGGCCAGATGGGGATTCTCCTGGTCGAACTGCTTGAGCGTGTAGCGAATCGTCTCCACGCTTCGGCCCGTGCGTCGGGCGATGCGCTTGGTGACCTCGGCCGGGCAGCCGCCGGCCTGGGCCAAGCGCCGCGCGCGGCGAATGATCGTGTCCCGCTCGATCCCGCTCAGTTGGCTGAAGCTGGTGCCCCGTCGAACCTTCTCCTCGTTCAGCGCCACGAAGCGCTCCACCGAACTGAGCAGGAACCCCACGCGCTTGCGCCCGTCGAACACGAACCGACGGCTGATCAGACCCTGGCGCCGCCAGCGGGAGATGGTCTTGGTGGAGACCTTGAACTGCTTGCTCAACTCGTCCACGGTCAGCACGCGCTCGCCGACCGACTCCGCAGTCACGTTGGCGGAGTCGGAGAGATCCTCGACGAACAGGCGGAGGTCGTGCGAGGCCTCCCTGCCCGTGATCTTCAGGTCGGGATACGACTCGGGCCGATACTTCGTGATGCGAAAACAGAGGTACTCGTATGTGTAGGTCCGCGCGGGGTCGATCTCCGAAAGAAGCGCTTCGGCCCGATTCACTTGCTCGATCTTCTTGTCCCGGGGGGCAAATCGAGCCTGCTGATCGCGAAGCTGTCGTATGGCCGGGTTCTTGTAGTCGCTGTGCATCGTTGACCCTCGCGTCCGGGCCTCAGTCGGGTTGCTCTTATCGCCTGTCCGCCCCTCGCCTGTCCGCCCCTCGCCTGTCCGCCCCTCGCCTGTCCGCCCCTCGCCTCCGGGAGTGCCGAGCAGGTCGAGGCGCCACTGTTCCCTCGACCGCATGGTCCCCGGCGTGTCCACGGTTCCGGGCCCTCCTGGCCGAGCGCGCCGTCCGCGAAAGCGGTCGCCGTCTACTCCGATCGGCTGAATTTTAACAGATACTGCTTTCAAAAATCTAGTGCAAGTTTTGATTTGGCGAAAATTTCTTCGCGCGTTTCACGGAGCCGCCGAGAGGGCCGTCGCCAGCGCGCACGGACCGACCGACACCGCGACCCGAAGTGCCTGCAAATCAGGATAAGATGCGGAAAAGGGCGGGTGATGGTATCTCCACGCCGCGGATCATTAGATTGCTTCCCCGGCGCAATGGCCACCCAACCCCCCAAAAAAAGGCGGCCCTCATACCGAGGAGGTGCGGACCCCGCAAGGGCGACGACCGGCGATCGGAACCGCGAGGCCCCGGAAGGCAGGGCCCCCCGATCGCGCGGCAAACTCGCGAAAGTCGGCAGATTCCAGTCAATCCGGCCAGTTGATTCCACCGATTTAGCGCTTACAGTGGGTTTCGCGCGCCGGCAGCCTCGGCCGCCGGTCTAATGGAGAGCCGGAAGACCGACGCGCCCTTGCCCATCCCGCGCTCCTAGCCGCCCGAAGGGCCTCCAGCCATGTCTGTGCCGCCCCGTTTCGCTCGTTTCCGGGTTCTCACCGTCGCGTTCTGCGTGACATGGGCCTGGGGTCCGCTTGCCTTAGCCCAGGAGACCTATCAACTGCAAAGCGACCGCGCCCCGAACCAGTTCGACCGGGTCGAGGCGACCCTCCAGGTGGGCGGCGACCTGGTCGTGTCCGACGACCCGAAGCACACGCGCCCCAAGATGAGCGTGGTGGCCAAGGTCGTGTACGAGGAGCGTCTGCTCCAGACCGATCCGAACACGTCGTTGCCGCGGCGGTCGATCCGCCGCTACGATGCGGCCGAGGCCGTAATCAAGGTCGAGAACGAATCGGTCCGGCCCGAGCTTCCCGAAGATCGTCGGCTCATCGGCGCCGCGACGGACGGGACGAGCATCACGCTGTTCTGCCCCGTCGGGCCGCTGACCCGCGATCAACTGGACCTGGTTGACATTGTGGGCAACAGCCTGGTTTTGGACCGGCTTCTCCCGGAGAAGCCCGTCGCCCTGAATGCCTCGTGGGAGCACGACAAGGAGGTGATGGGCCTGCTTCTCGGCCTGGACGAGGTGGTCCACAGCGACGCGAAGAGCACGCTGGTCAAGGTGACCGAGAAATCGGCGATCGCGGAGATGTCGGGCCAGGTTCAGGGAACCGTGGGAGGGGGGGCCACCACGATCGCCATGAAGGCCAAGTACCGGTTCGATTTCCGGACGCGGCGGATCAACTGGTTCGGTCTGGCGATCAATGAGCAGCGTTCCGCCGGCTCGATCCTTCGCGGCGTGGACGTGGTTGCCAAGATGCAGATGGAACTCGTCCCGGCGGCCCCTTCGGCGCCCCTGTCCGATGCGGCCTTGCAGGGGATGCGGCTGGAGCCCGACGCCGCCAGCACGCAGCTTGTCTTCCAGCCCCCGGCCGGCGGCTGGCGGATCGTGCATTCCCGCGACTGGTACGTCGCGCGCGACGAGAATCGGACGGCCGTGCTCGGGCGGTACGTCAACGACGAGTGGCTCGTCAATTGCACGATCTCGGGGATGCCCAAGCTGGGCCAGGGCCAGGACGTCACGCTCCAGCAGTTTCAGGCCGACGTGCAGAAGGCCCTGGGTGAGAACTTCGGCCGGTTCCTCCGCGCCGCGCAGTTCGCCTCCAGCGCCAACCATCGCGTGTTCTGCGTCGAGGTCCAGGGCAAGGCCAAGACGGAAGTCCAGGGCAAGCCCACGGAGGTCCCCATGGTCTGGCACTACTACCGCGTGGCCGACCGGCACGGGCATCAGGTCGTGCTCGCTTTCTCCATCGAGGAGCCGATGCTGCCTCGACTGGAGGAGGCCGACAAGGCCCTGGTCGAGAGCCTCCGCTTCACCCAGGCCGCCGTAGCCGCCAGGCCCCTGGCCCCCACGCCGGCGGACCTGCCGCGCTAGCGATCGCACGGCTCGGAACACGCGCCAAGAAACAACAAGGGCGGCAGACTTCTCTGCCGCCCTTGTTGATCCTCTCGGCCGTGCACTCGGGTTTACCGTCTTCGGTGTCACTGGGGCGGGGAACTCGCTGGTATCCCGCTTGCCTGGGGCCCCGAGGTGATGCGTATGGAGTGCGTTTGCCTCCTGCTTGGCCTGTTGCCAGGGATTGGGACGGCGACTTCCCAATCCGCGAAGCACGACTCAGAAGTTGTACGTCAGTCTAGCGAAAGCACCGTGCAGGATGAGATGGCCGTTGTGGTCGATGTGCCCCACCTCGGGCAGGTCGATCAGGTAGTGCGGGATCTGGTTGTCGGCCAGGCCCAACCCGGTCGCGATCACCACGCGATAGCCGACTCCGGCGCTCCAGTTTCGGGCGAATCTCCAGTCCACGCCCAGATCGACCTCGGTGAGGAACGACAGCGTGTCCGTGGAGGTTTGCACGGGATAGGAGCCGGCAACGCCCGAGCCGGGCTGCGGGGCTGCCACCGTCCCGTCGCCGCGATAGACGCGGAAGTTCTGATCGACGTGGTTGTTGTAAATCCCGATCCGCGGCGTCGCCGACAGCCGCCAGTTCGGGTGGATGTAGTACTTGAGGTCCACGATCATCTGCAGCCCGACCAGGTTGTTCACCAGGTTCTCGTCCAGGTAGGCCTCGCGGGTCGGGTCGGCGCCCCAGGTTCCGTTTCGCAGGGCGGCCAGCGTGAGGTCCTCCTCGAAGTGGAACCATCGCACGCCCAGGCCCCAGTTCACGTCCAGCGGGATCTGCGGATCGCAGAGCATGCCGGTGCGGAGGAAGTTGATCTCCACGTTGTGCACTTCGTTGCGGCGGGAGATGCGGTGCTCCACGGCGCCGTCGAACAGATCGGCCGCCATGTCCCAGTCCCCCGCGTCGCGGTAGAACCAGACCTGCCGCAGGTCGATCGGCGTGCTCACGCCCGAGGCGTGCGTGATGCTGGCGTGCCCCGTGAAGGGCTTGAGCGTCCAGTAGGCGGCCTCCACGGCCATGGTCCCGCAACAGAACCGCCGCCCGAAGCGGATCTCGCCGCCGCCGCGCCACTCCAGGTGGATATCGTTGGTGTGGAGGAGTTGATTGGGGTTGTTGCCTGTCTCGTAGCTCGTCCAGTAACGGTTCGGCTCGTCCCGCCCCATGACGAGCATCGAGGCCGAGGCGTACCAGGGGCGGTAGTCGCAGGGCGGGTCGCAGGGGACCGCGCCCTCCGCACAGGGGCCGCAGGCCGCCTGGGCCAACGGGCTTTGATCGGTGCCGAACTGGCCGTACACGCGCTTTGGATCCTTCGATTCCTCGATCAACTGGTCCACGATGCTGCGGCCCTCCCGGTCCGGCCGCACCTCACGGGGCGGGGCCAGATGCGGGGCGGGGGCCTCGGGGGCCATCGGCACCGGGTCGATCTTGGGCTCGGTCGGCGCGGGGACGTGCGCCGCGTGCGCGTCGTCGGGCGCCGGCCCGGGACGCGGCGGGGGCGCGACGGGACGCTCCGCGGGCGAGGCCGGCCGCGCCTCGGGCGACGGGTCGCCAGGCACGTCGCCCGCTTCCTCGGCGTAGGCCCGCTCGGGCAGGGCCAGGATCGCCCGCGGCGGCGTCAGGCTCGGCCCGAATGTCGGGCGCTGAGAAACGTAGGCCGGCTGCGGCCAGCGCCCAGGCGCCATGCGGCGGCGTTCGTATTGCCTTGGGGGAGCGACGGGGCGGCCCTCCGGCACGTGCCGGCTTGGATCGCCATAGACGCCGGCCGCCTCGCGTGTGTCCATGACGGGGGCGGGCGCGCGGCTTCGCGGGATCGGCTCCCACGTGTCGCGGTAGGAGCCCCGCTGGGGCTGGTGCCAAGACCGAGGGACGGCGGCCGACTCCGGCCCCCCGAGGTCGATCGCCTCCGGAGCGCCGTACAGCCCGATCTGGGCCCCGGCCTGGCTGGCCCATCCCCCGACCGCCATCAGGGTGGCGATGAGGATACGCTTCATCATGAATACTCCTTCTCCGCTCGCCGCGTCCTTCACTAGAACCATCGTCCGCGTGCGCGCTGCGGTCTCGGCAATTCGATGCCACGCGTCGGGTTTTGGCCCGGGCCGGTTGCGGCAACCGTCGCCACCGTCCAGGTCTCGTTAAGCCACGCGCAGAACGGCGCCGGCAAGATCACCAGAACCGTCAGAAGCGGATCGCGGGATTGCCCCTTGCGGGCCGGCCGTGGGGCCTATCGGCCGGACCGCGCGGCAACGAGCAGGCGGGCCGCGGGCGGCCCTGCGCTAAGGCGGGCACACCCGCAGGACCTCTTCGGCCAGCAGCCGGTAGTCCTCCGCCCCGTTCGAATCGGGGGCGTACTGGAAGATCGACTGGCCGTGGCTGGGGGCCTCGGCGAGGCGCACGTTGCGGCGCACGCGGGACTCGAAGATCCGCACGCCAGACCACGGCGACTCGCGATCGCCCGACCCGGCGAAGTACTCCTCCACGTCGTGGCTCACTTCCTGGGCCAGGCGCGTGCCGGAGTCGTACATGCAGAAGATGACGCCGGCGATCTTGAGCTGGCGGTTCAGCCGCTTGGCCACCAGGTCGATCGTCTCCAGGAGCTTGCTCAGTCCGTGCAGGGCCAGGAAATGCGGCTGGAGCGGAATGAACACCTCGCGGATCGCGGCCAGGGCGTTGAGCGTGAGCACACCCAGCGAGGGCGGGCAATCGACGATGAGGTAGTCGAACTCGGCGCCGTCCTCCTGGAGCCTGTCGCGCAGGATCAGCTCGCGCCCCACGATCCCCGCCAGCTCGACCTCCGCCGCGGCCAGGTCGAGGTCCGAGGGAACGACCAGGAAGTTCTCGTCCACTTGGCGGCGGACGTCGGCAAGCGGCGTGTTTCCCGTCAGCACGTCGTACACCGAGAGCTGGTCTCCCCGTGGCTCGATGCCCACGTGCAACGAGGCGTGGGCCTGGGGATCGAGATCGACGAGGCAGACGCGGCGGCCCGCGGCCGCCAGCGCCGCGGAGAGATTCACCGCCGTGGTCGTCTTGCCCACGCCTCCCTTCTGGTTCATCACGGCGATCGAGCGCATCGACATCCTTTTCTGGCAGGGGTCTGGAGGAAGCCCGATTATACGAAACGCGACAGCTCCGGCGGAACCTGCCCCTGGGGCCCGGGCCCCAAAGGGGGTACGCAGGAGGGAGCGATCGGCCGCGAACGAAGCAGCCGGGACGCGAAGGGGCTGCCGCGAGCGCGGCCCGTTTCCGCCGGCGATTGGCGGGGTCGTCCCGATGTGCTACAAACGCGAGGATGCTCCCCCGCCCCGCCATCAACTTCGAGCGCACGCCGGTCACGCTGATCGTGGCCGCCGTGGCCGTGGCCCTTCAGTTGGTCTTCGAGATCCGCCCCGACCTGGCTCTCCCCTACTACAACGACTGGCTCGGGATTCTGCCGAGCATCTGGCGCGGCCAGCTCTGGCGGCCGTTCACCACCTGCCTGATGCACGGGGACCTGCTCCACGCCGCCTTCAACGTCTATTGGCTCGTGGTCTTCGGCCCCGCGCTGGAGACCCGCTTCGGGTCGTACCGCTTCCTGGGCCTCGTGATCGTGCTGGGCTACGTCTCCATGATGCCCGAATACTGCATCGGCAGCTATCACCGCCATGACCCGGTCCGGATTGTGGGTCTTTCGGGCATCGTTTACGGGTTGTTCGGCGTCCTCTACCTGGGACGGCGGCGTCACCCCGAGTTCGAGGCCGTCTGCGACAGCACCACCTCCACGCTGCTCCTCGGCTGGTTCGTGTTCTGCATCGTCGCCACGCGGGTCGGACTGATGAACGTGGCCAACATCGCGCACGGGGCCGGGTTCGCCTTCGGGCTGTTGTACGCGGCGGCGGCGTTCGAGGCGCGGCGACGGCGGCTTTGGATCGGGCTGGCCGTGGGGGCCACGCTGCTGGTGCTGGGCGCGCTGATCGCCTGCCCCGGCCACGCCCAATACGAGTGGGTGCGCCGCCACGGGGCCCACTGGCTGTTGTCGCAGGACCGGACACACGGCCGAGACTTCGGAGCTCGGGCAGACTTCGGAAGTCTTGAGGGAGGGCCGGCCCTGTCGGGCCCGCGGCGCTACGCGCACCGCGACCGGTGGACGTGGATGTTTCGCCAGTTGCCCTCGGCGTCGCGGTGCCACACCCGCGTCTCGGAAAAGCACAGCGTCGCAGGCTTGCCCCCCTCGTCGATCTGCTGCGACATGCGCACGTAGCTGACGACGGCCGTGTCGCCCAGCATGCGCAGGTGCGGCGAGGAGATCGTCGTGTTCCGCGGATTGCTGCCCGGGCCCAGGTCGAAGTAGTAGGCGTGGAAGTCCATCCCCTCGACCAGGTTCCCGTGGCTCTCCGGCTCGATCGCCGTGATGCTCGGGTCGCAAAGACGGCTGTAGGTCTCCCAATCGGCCTCGCTGATGGCGTCCAGCAGTCGCTGCGAGAGATCCATCAGTTCAGCCCTGGTGGTGTCGAGGTCCTTCATGGCGGGTGGGCTCCTCTGGGGTCGTTGACGAAGAGTCGATCTGGCGAGTATGCAGGGCGGGCGTCAGGGCCCCTGAGGCGGAGAGCGCGGCGGGTCGGAGCCGGGTGCCTGCCGGTGCAGAACCCCCATCCCGACGAGCTTGGTCCGGCACTCGTCCCGCTCGCGGCACCGCTCCCGCTGGCACCACGACGGATCTTGGGCGCTGAGGAAATCCTCTTCGGTCGCCGGTATCCGGCCCGCCGCGACCAGCCGCGCGATCACGCCCCGGTCGAGCCGGCTCAGGGCGACCGCGCCGAGCCGGTAGTCCTCGAAGGCCTCCCAGACGAGCGGGAACAGCGGGCGCACGATCTGCACGCCCATCGCCTGGGCGTACTGGCGAATCTCCCACTGGGCCGACGCGTCCATGCGGAGCTCGAGGAAGTGCAGCAGGTTGTGAAGATCGACCTTCCAGTAGGCCTCGGTGAACGTGGAGAGCGGCAGATCCTTGCGAGCCTGTTCCCGGGCGACCCCCAGCTCGATCCGCCTCTGATAGACCTCGCGGGCGCGGCGCTGCAAGTCGGCCTCCTCCGCGGACAGCTCCTCGCCCCGCGGCTCCTCGACGACGCCGTCGCTCCCCTGGCGGTTCGAGGAGGCCTGCAAGCGCCAGCCGTCGGGCGGGGTGGTCTGGGCGGCGTCGACGGCCACCGAGTACCGCGTGCTGTACTCGTTGACCGAGGCCGTGCGATGCCGGATCCACTGGCGCCAGCAGTCCATGGGGACGCGCACGAGGAACTTCAGCTCGGCCATCTCGAACGGCGTGGTGTGGCGGTGCCGCATCAGATACCGGATCAGCGTGCGGTCGTCGGAAACGCGGCGCGTGCCCTCGCCGTAGCTGACGCGCGCGGCCTGGACCACCGCCCGATCGTCGCCCATGCAATCGACCAGGCAGACCCAGCCCTCTCCAAGAACGGGCAGCTTCTTCCAGCGCAGCCCCTCGAGCACCCCAGCACGACCTTCCATCCCCGACCGCGTCCTCTCCACGGCCCTGCCGATCCGAAGTGAACGTTGGCATTCCCCGCGCCGACCGGCCCGGCCGGCCGCTTCGCAAGACCGGCATTGTAGCCCATCGGACCATCGGCGGCGAGGAGCGGCTCGCCGCGGTATCGGGCCACGGAAGGGACCATACAAAAA
>CAYSUS010000171.1:0-10255 GCA_964434165.1 uncultured Pirellulales bacterium | reverse complement strand
GTCGAGGTCGCGGAAGATCGCGATCAGCTCGGGGTGCCAGGTCCAGTACAGGTTGCGGGCCAGCTCGCGGAGTCTCGACTGAATGGTTATTTCCGAATTCATCTCGCGCTCCTTGCTCCTCAGCGGGCGACCGACACCGCCCTGCCGCAGTAAGCGAATGGTGTGCCGAAGGCGAGGGCGCAAAGACAAGGCGCGTGCGACGGCCAGGAGGGCGGTCCGCCAAACCCCCGAACCGCGTCACCCTGACGCACAGCATGACAAGTTGACCGGCGAGGAGGCTTCCGGGACGGGGCGGAAGTGCCTGTCCCGCCCCTACCCGGATTGCTCGCGCCGACAGGCCTGGCGGAGCACCTCGGCGACCTGTCTGCCGGGGGCGTGCTTGGAGACGTAGGCGTCCGCCCCCGCCTCGGCCATGGCCCGGCCCACCGCCGCCCCCTCGTGCAGCGAGAGGCCGACGATCACGGTCTGGGCGCTGCGCTGCTTGATCCGCCGCGTGGCCTCGATGCCGTTCATGATCGGCATGTCCACGTCCATGAGGATCGCGTCGGGGCGCAGGTCCTCGGCCAGCTCGACGGCCTGCCGGCCGTCGGCGGCCTCACCCACCACGTCGATGTCCTTCTGCCGGCTCAACAGGCCGATGAGGCCCTCGCGCACGACCTGGTGGTCGTCCACAATGAGCAGACGAAGGACGCTGCCCTCCGGACGCTGGTCCTCGGTGGAGCGCGGCGCCGCTTCCTCGCGGTCCTCTCCGGTCCCTTCCGGCTCCAGCGCCGGCGCTTCGGCGACGGGAAGCACGAGCCGAAAGCGTGCCCCGCCGGGCGGGTTCCTCCCGATCTCCATCCGGCCCCCCAAGGCCACCAGCCGCTCCTGGATGTTGAACAAACCAAATCCCTCCGGTCGTTGGAGGCGGACTTCGACGGCCGCCGGATCGAATCCCTGACCGTCGTCCTCCACCTCGATGCTCAGATGCCCGTCCCGGGACAGGAGCGCTACCCGCGCCTCCATTCGCCCCGAGTGCTTGACCACGTTGAACAGCAACTCGCGTACCGCGTGGAAGAGGAAGACCCGCAGGTGCTCGGGCATCTCCGGCACCAACCCCGGCGACCGGACGGCCACGGCCAACCCGTGCTGCTCCCCGAACCACTGGCCGAGCCACTCGATCGCGTCCTGCAAGGTCCCGTGCTGAAGGACCGGGGGGCTCAACTCGTGGGAGAGGCTTCGCGAGGTCCGCATGCAGAGGCCGAGGATCTCGTCGATCTTGTCGAGGTGCTGCAGGAGCTGCTCGCGCGGCGCGTCGGCCAGCACCGGCAGGCGGAGCTGGGCCGCCAGGATCAGTTGCTGAAGATCGTCGTGCAGCAGCCTGGCCAGGCGCGTGCGCTCGCGGTGCTCGGCCTCGCTCAACTCGGCGGCCAGGCGCCGCAGGTCCCGCGCCCGCCGCCGCGCCGTGGCGGTCCGCTCGGCGACCTGGGCCTCGAGCGTTTCGTTCAATTCGCGGAGGGCCTGCTCCGCGGCCATCCGGTCGGTCACGTCGAGCATGGCGGCCACGCCGCCGACGATCCGGCCCTCGGCGTCGCGCAGCGGGGCGACGTTGTTCAGGTAATACCGCCGCTCGTCGCTGCCGAAGCGCTGGTTCTGGACCAGCTCGTTGCGCGTCACCTCGCCGCTGCGCAGCGCTCGGGTCATGGCCCACTCGGGCGCCTCGATCCGCCCACCCGTCCCGGACCGCCACCCGACCCACTCGCCGTACTGCTCCCAGGAGGTCGTCTCGGGCGGCACCCCCCACAGCTCGCGCGTGGCCGCGTTGTCGCGGACGATCCGGCCCTCGGCATCGGCAATGATCACGCCGGCGGGCAGGGCGTCGAGCACGGCGCTCAGCGTGGCCTCGCTCTGGCGCAGGGCCTGCTCCGCCCGCTTGCGCTCGGTGATGTCGTACGAGACGGCCAGCACGTGGGTCACCTCTCCGCGCTCGTCGCGGATCGGCACGCCCTCGCTCAGGTAGCAGCGCCCGTGGTCCTCGTGCTCGTGGCGGAAGGGCACGCCGGCGAGCACTTGCCGGAAGAGGGGCTCGCGGTGCTGGGCGACGGCGGGATCGCACGCCTCCCAGATCGTGCGGCCCTCGAAGTCCGCGGAGCTGAATCCCACCGCCTCCAGTGCACGCCCCGCGGCCAACTGGTATCGCAGGTCGCGGTCGAGAATGAACGCGGCCCCGCCCGGCAGATTGGCGGCAAACGTCCGGTGCAGGGCCTCGCTTTGGCGCAGCGCCTGCTCGGCCCGCTTGCGCGCGGCCAGCTCGTCGCGGACCTGGTACTGTCGGCGCCGCGACCGGGCCGCGGCCCGCACGGCGCTGAGGAGCGTGGCCCTTCGCAGCGGGCGCTCCAGCAGGATCAGGTGGGCCGTTTCCTGGATCTCCGGCAGGGCGTGCCAGCCGTCGCCCTCTTCGCGCACGCGCGAGGTGAGGACCACCAGCGGAAGATCGGACCACGCGGGCTGCTCGGCCAGCGCGGCCGTGAGCCGGCGCAGGCCGTCCTCCAGAAGCCCCTCCTCGGCCAGCACCACGGCCGCCGTGCCCCGCGCGATTTCCGTGCAGAGCGCCTCCGCGCCCGCACAAGGCCGGGCATCCCAGCCGGCCTGGTCGAGCACGCGGCCGATCTCCGCCGCATCGCGCCCGAAGGGCGCCAAGACCAGCACGCGGCGCTCCCCCTCTTCTTCGCAGGACGGAGTGGCCCCAGGGGCGCTCGGTCCTGCGGCGGGGTTTTCATTCGGCTCGGACATCGGGTAACGTCTCTCCGAGGTAGCGAGGCGTGCCGGTGAGAATGCCGTGGAACTTGCGCAGCGGCTCCCCGATGCGGATCCCCTCCGGGCCGAACTGGAGCTCCCGCAGGGCCGCCTCGTGGGCCCCGCCGCGGCGCTTGTACACCGAGATCGCCTTGCGGAGCTCGCCGGCGTATTCGAACGCGTGGAACAACAGCACGTTGTCGGCGATGTAGCTCAGGTCGAACGGTGTCCGCCGCGCGCTGCCGACCAGGCCGTGCTGGGCCATCACCATCAGCACGGTCACCCCCTGCTGGCCGAGGTAGCTCAGCAGCTCGTGCAGGTGCAGCGCCAGCGAGCGCTCGCTGGGCATGGCGTGCACGTAGCCGGCGAGGCTGTCGAGGATCACGAGGCGAATGCCCCGTTCGGCCGTGGCCCGGCTGACGGTATGGCTGAACTGGCCCACGGTCAGCTCGGCCGGGTCGATCTGCTGGATTTCGAGCGTGCTGCGCTCCAGGTGCCTCTCCAGGTCGAGCCCCAATCCTCTGGCGCGGCCCAGCAGCGTCTGGATCCGCTCGTCGAAGACGTACATGGCCGTGCGCTCGCCGCGCTCGGCCGCGGCCACGGCGAACTGGCTGGCCACGATCGACTTGCCCGTCCCGGCCGGCCCCAGCAGCAGCGTGGCCGCGCCCCGGTCGGCCCCGCCTCCGAACAGGGCGTCGAGCTCGGCCACGCCGCTGGGAAGCGTCTCGGGCTCGAACCGCTCGCGGTACTCCGCGGCCACCAGGCGCGGATAGACGTCGATGCCGCCGGTGCGGATCGTCAGGTCGTGGTAGCCGCTGGAGAAGGTCTGCCCCCGCATCTTCACCACCCGCAGCCGGCGCCGGTCCGGGCCGTAGTCGGGCGGGACCTGCTCTAGCTCGATCACCCCGTGCACGATGCTCTGCACGGGCTGGTGCGGATCGAGCCGGTCGTCGCAGAACAACGTCGTGCACTGGCGGCCCGCAAGGTTCTCCTTAAGCGCCAGGACCTGGCGGCGGAACCACCGCGGGTCGGCGGCCAACAGCCGGATCTCCGAAAGCGAGTCGATCACCAGGCGCTCGGGATCGACCCGGTCGATCACCGACAGGATCGACTCGATCGTCCTGGGCAGCTCCACCTCGGCCGGGTGGAAGACCGATTGCTCGGGCTCGACGCCGAACGTCGCGCGGGCGTCGTGGTAGTGGACGGCCACGCCGTCGAGCGACCATCCGTGGGAGCGGGCGATCTGGCGGACCTCGTCCTCGGACTCGCAGGTGGTGAGGTAAAGCACGCGCTCGCCCTGGCGGGCCCCGGTGATGCAGAAGTGCAGGCCGAGGGTGGTCTTGCCAGAGCCCGGGTCGCCCTGCACGAGGCAGGCATGATGGCGGGGCAGCCCGCCGCCGAGGACGCGGTCGAGGCCCTCGATGCCGGTCGCAGCGCGCGAATCGGGTTCGCTGGCCTGCGGCTGGGGATGCTCGTCCATTGGATGGGTGCCCCATCTGCTCTGAGCCGTGATGTGTCGCGTCGCTCTTGCCGTACTTTGTCGCCAGTGCGCAAGATAACCGACGGGGTGCCGCGCAGCCAGCGCCGTCGGAGCCTGCCCGATACGGCAATGTGTCGCACCGCGGCAGCTTGCCTGCCGGGGGAAGGAGGTTGGGGAGCCAGCGGAGTAGCTTCCCAGCCTCATTCATTTGCCGGACGAGCCGGCCATGGTTAGCCTACTCTCCGCCGCCGCCGAGGACCTCGAACCCGGCGGTGACGTCGAGCAACTCCTCGGTGATCGCGTTCTGGCGGCGGCGGTGGTATTGGGCCGTGAGGTCGTCGAGCCGCTCCTCGACGTTCTTCTCGGCCGCCTGCATCGCGGCCAGGCGCGCGGCGTTCTCGGCCGCCAGCGATTCGGCCATCGCTCGGTACAGGGCGGCGAACAGGTGCTGCCCAACCAGGGCCGAGAACAGCCGCGGCCAGTCCA
This sequence comes from uncultured Pirellulales bacterium, assembly GCA_964434165.1. Taxonomy (GTDB): domain Bacteria; phylum Planctomycetota; class Planctomycetia; order Pirellulales; family Thermoguttaceae; genus CAYSUS01. Next base: position 5,514 of record CAYSUS010000171.1, on the reverse strand, counting down.
TCGTGAAGGTGGGCAGCATGCGCGTGGGCCAGCGACGCGCGCGCAACGTGCGGAACCACTCCTGGCTGAGCGGGAACACCTGCTCGAAGTGCGCTCGGTACGACGCGCCCGACCGCGGCCGCTGGTGGAACACCCACACGCGGCGCACGCCCTGTTCCTCGCGCCAGCGGTTGATCCGCACCGCCAGGTCCTGCACGCGATGGGTGATCTCCGCGACCGAGCCCGGCAGCACCAGCGTCTGCGACACCTCGTGCTCGGACCGTTCCAGCTCGGCGGCGGCCCGGGCGCCGATCACCAGGACCAGGGGCGCATGCGTTTCGCGCGCCGCTTCGCGAAGCCGCTCGCCGGCCTCCGCGGCGATCCGCGCGTTGAACTGCCCGCACATGCCCTGGTCCGATCCCAGGACCACGGCGCCCACGCGCCCGCCCGCGGCGGACGAGCGCGCCGCGAGGAGCTCGGGCGCGTGGAGGAGGAGGATCTGCATGCCCAGTTCCAGGCTGCGGCCGAAGTCGCGCAGCGCGCGGACCGCCTCCTCGTATTGCCGGATGTTCACCGCGGCCAGGCCCTTCATGGTTTTGACCACGGACTGGAGGTCGTGGACCGTGTGGATCTGGCGGCTGAGGGCTTCGAGCGTCTGCACGTGCGGCGGTCTCCTCAGCCTCTCCGATCACAGGGCGGCCAGGGCCGACTGGGCGGCCTCGCGCAGCGTGCGGCGGTCCTCGTCCTGGAGCTTCTCCCCCGACTCGATGCGGCCGGCGAGATCCCCGAGCCGCTCGTCCACGGCGCGCACGATGGCCTGTTCGGCGTCGGCGATCCGCTCGGCGGGCAGGTCGTCCAGCAGCCCTTCGCTGGCGGCCAGGAGCACGCCGATCTGCTCGGCGACCTCCAGCGGCGCACTTTGCGCCTGCTTGAGCACCTCGCGGATGCGGCGGCCGTGCTCCAGCGTGGCCCGGGTCTCCTCGTCGATCCGCGTGCCGTACCGGCTGAACCGCTCCAGCTCCTCGAACTGCGAGTAGGCCAGCCGCAGGTCGCCGGCCACGGCCCGGTAGGCGGGCCGCTGGGCCTTGCCTCCCACGCGCGAGACCGACCGGCCCACGTCCACGGCCGGCAGCACGCCCATCCGGAACAGGCGCGGCGAGAGGTACACCTGCCCGTCCGTGATGGAGATGAGGTTGGTGGGGATGTAGGCCGAGATGTTCTGCGCCTGGGTCTCGATGATCGGCAGCGCCGTGAGCGATCCGCCGCCCAGGGCGTCGATCAGATGCGTCGATCGCTCCAGCAGCCGGGCGTGGATGTAGAAGATGTCGCCGGGATAGGCCTCGCGCCCGGGCGGACGCCGCAAGAGCAGCGACAGCTCGCGGTACGCCCGGGCATGGCGGGTGAGGTCGTCGAGCACGACCAGCACGTCGCGCCCCTGCTGCATGAAGTGCTCGCCCATGCTCATCGCCGCGTAGGGGGCGGCGTAGCGCTGCCCGGCCGGGTCGTCCCCGCTGGCGGCCACAACCGTGCAGTAGGGCATGGCCTGGCTCTGGCGCAGCTCCTCGATGACCCGCGCGATCGACGAGCTCCGCTGCCCGATCGCGCAGTAGATGCACACCATCCCGCGCCCTTGCTGATTGATGATCGTATCGACGGCGATGGCGGTCTTGCCCGTCTGGCGGTCGCCGACGATCAGCTCGCGCTGCCCGCGACCGATGGGAATCAGGGCGTCGATCACCTTGATGCCGGTCTGGAGCGGGGTCTGCACCGGATCGCGGTCGAGCACGTCGGCCGCGGGGCGCTCGATGGGCAGGCGTCGCGTGCGGCGGATGGCGCGGCCGCCGTCCCGGGGACGCCCCGTGGCATCGACCACGCGGCCGAGCAGGGCCTCGCCCACGGGCACGTCCATCACGCGCCGCGTCCTCAGCACGCGCGCGCCCGCGTCGATCGCCTCGCCGGCGTCCATCAGCATCACGCCGACGCGGTGGCGGTCGAGATTGAAGGCCAGGCCCTGGCGGTCGCCCGGGAAGCGGACCAGCTCGTCGGCCTGCACGCCGGGCAGGCCCTCGACCAGGGCGAAGCCCTCGCCCACCTCGACCACCTGGCCCACCTCCTCGAGCCGGAGCTCGGGGGGCGCGCGCTTCAGGGCGCGGTCGGCGGCCGCGGCCAGCGACTGCGCGGCCTGCGTCAGAGGAGGACCGGGAGGGGGCATGCGTTTCACTCCGAGGCGGTTCCGGTCGTTTCCAGTCCCTCGCGCAGGGCCTCGTCCAAGGCCTGGTGGAACTCGTCCAGGTACTGGCGCAGGCTCCAGCCCAGGGCCCGGCCGTGCGATCGCACGTCGAGCCCGGAGATCAGCTCGGGCGAGGTCTCGAAGTCCACGTGCAGGTCGTCGCGGAAGTGGCGCTTGAGGGCCTCCTCGATCTGGCTCCGCTGGCTGCCGCGCAGCCCGTTGGCCGAGGCGACCACGACCCGGCCGCCGGCCTCCTCGATGGCCTCGCCGAAGCGCTGGCGCTTCTCGCCGTCGATCGCCTCCAGGCGGCTGAGGAAGGTGCGGACGAGGGCCTGCTGGACGTCGGCGTCGGCCATCTCCGTGAGCGCCTTGCGCACCGCGCCGTGCAGGGCCTCGCCGGCCCGCTCGGTCATCTCGCCGAGGAACCGCGCCTGCTGGCGCTCCACGTCGCGCCGCCACTGATGGTGCATCTGCTCCACCTCGGCGCGGGCCTGCTCGACGAGCTCGCGGCGCTTGCTGTCGGCCTCGTCGCGGGCGTTCTGGAGCATCTCCTGGCGCTGCGACTGGAGCTCGCGGCGGTCCTCCTCGAGCGCCGCGGCGCGCCGTCGGGCCTCCTCCTCCCGGTGCGCGGCGTGGTGGAGGCGCGAGGCGATCTTCTCCTCGCGCTGGTCCATGGCGCGGACAATGCGGTCGAACAGCAGCCACTTCAAGAGGGCCAGGAGCACCAGGAAGTTGACGATCTGGGCGCCGACCGTGAACCAGTCGATCAACATGACGCGTTCTCCGGCCTACTTGGGCGTCTGCTGGAGGATCTGGTCCCAGAAGGGATTGGCGAACAGCACGATCATCGACACCACGAAGCAGTAGATGGCGGTCGATTCGATCATCGCCAGGCCCACGAACAGCGTGCGCACGATCGTGCCCGACTCGTCGGGCTGCTGGGCGATCGAGCGAAGCGCCTCGGCCAGTGCCCGGGCTTCGCCCAGCGCGGGCCCCACGGAGCCGATGGCGATCGTCAGCCCGCTCACGGCGATCGACGTGACGGCAATCACGGTTTGGGGATCCATAAAGGGGTTCTCCTCTGCGGAGTCAGGATGGGGACGGGGCCTCGCCCGGCGCCGGGGACCGGTCCCCCGACGACTCGCCCGGCGCGCCGGCCTCCTCTCCGGAGGCCACGTACACGATGGCCAGCACGGCGAAGATGTAGGCCTGGATCAGCCCGGTGAGCAGCCCCAGGGCACGCATCACGATGGGGAAGAACAGCGGCGCGATGCCGATCAGGATGGCCACGATCTTCGTCCCGCTCATCACGTTGCCGAACAGGCGCACGGCCAGCGCCAGCGTGCGCGAGAGCTCGCCGATGACGTTGAACGGCAGCATCACCACGCTCGGCTCGACGTAATGCTTCAGGTACGCGCCCGCTCCCTGCCGCATCACCCCGTACACCGGCACGGCCACGAACACGCAGATCGCCAGGGCCGCCGTCGTGGAGAGCGACGCGGTCGGCGGCACGTAGCCGGGCACGATGGAAAGGGCGTTCGACACGGCGATGAACAGGAACAGGGTGCCGATGAACGGCAGGTACGAGCCGGCCGACCCGCCGCTGATCTGCCGGATCTGCGCGCGGGTGTAATCGACGATCACCTCCAGGAGGTTCTGCCAGCGGGAGGTCCGCGTGCCGGTGGAGAGGCTCCGCGTGATCCACCATGAGCCCAGCGCCATCAGCGCCATCACGCCCCACGTCCACACGATCGTGGCGTTGAGGTTCGCGAAGCCCCATTGCCAGAAGATCGTTTCGTCGGGACTGATGTCGGTCTCGCCCATGCCGCGATCACTCCGTCCGGGGTTTCAACCCGCATTCCCAGTCGCGCTTTCCCCATCTCCTCACCATCCACAACCGCACGGCGAGCAGCGCGGCCAGCGCCACCGCCGGCAGCGTCCAGTGCCGGCCGGCGAGCCAGACCATGCCCCCCACCACCGTGACCATCCGCACGACGAGACTGGCCAGGGCCAGGAGTGCGGGGTGGCGGGCCGCGGGCAGGCGCCGCACGGTCCACCACAGCCCGCCGAAGAACCACGCGCCCAGCACCGCCCCCAGGGCCAGCGCCAAGGCGATGTCGGGCAGCGAAACTTCCACGCACGACTCCTTGTCCTGCGGCGTCTGTATCTTGCGGCGTCTATCGGCGCCGGCTTTCGCGCTGGATCCAGTACCAGGCCGTCCAGCAGCCCACGGCCACGCCGACGAACAGCATGGTCAGCGTCCACGAGACGCGGCCATCGTAGCGGCGGTCGAGCCACACGCCGACCGCGATGCCGATCAGGCTGGGGGCGGCCACCGACCAGCCCACCAGCCCGAACATCCCCAGCCAGAACCACGGGCCGCGCTCGCCCTCGCGCCGGGCGCGGAGCTTGCGCCGCTCCTTGCCGGCCACGGCGCGGCGGAGCCGCTCGCCCTCGGCCGCGTCGGCCTCTCGGTCCTCGAGCGGCTCTTCAGGCATGCTCCCCTAGCTCCAGGTTCACCAGCGTGCGCACGAAGTCGGCCTCCATCTTGCCCACCGCCGATCGGGCGCGTCGCTCGCGCTCGTCCAGCTCCTCGATCTCCCGTTGGACGGCCTGCTGCAATTCGCCCAGCGGCCGGCCTCCGATCGCCCGGGGCGTGGACACCAGAACTTCCTCGCCGCACTTGACCAGGATGCCGCGGTCCACGGCCAGCAGCGTCTCGTGGCCTTGCTCGTCCTCAAAGCCCAGCAATCCCGGCACCAGCGCCGCCACGAAGTCCACGTGGCGCGGCAGCAGGCAGAAGGCCCCGTTCTCGGCCTCCGCGAACACCTTGCCCACCGCCTGGTCCACGGCCACGCGCTCGGGCAGCAGCACTTGCAGTCTCACGCCTCGTCGCCCCCCCCGGTCTCGCTTCGCTCCGGTTTCTCCTCGGCCTCGCCGATCCGGCCGATCATGTACAGGTTCTTCTCGCGGACTTCGGCCATCTCGTCGGCCAGGATCCGCTCGCAGCCCTCCAGGGCGTCGTCCAGGGCGACGACCCTTCCCTCCAAGCCGGTGAACCGCTCGGTCACCGTGAACGGCTGCGTGAGGTATCGCTCCAGGCGCCGCGCCCGGTGCACCACGTCCTGGTCGTCCTTGGAAAGCTCCTCCAGGCCGAGCATGGCGATGATGTCCTTCAGCTCCTCGTACTGCGCCAGGGTCTGCCGCACGCGCTGGGCCACGTCGTAGTGCCGGCGGCCCACCACCGTGGGCGTGAGCATCTTGGAGGTGGACCTGAGCGGGTCGATGGCCGGGTACAGTCCCTG
>CAYSUS010000170.1:0-11057 GCA_964434165.1 uncultured Pirellulales bacterium | reverse complement strand
ACGGCCAGCGGATACTCGTTGCGCACGTAGATGTAGCCCTCGGCCGCGCCCACGGCGTAGGCCCCGACGATCATCCCCTCGAGCACCTGGTGCGGATTGCCCTCCAGGATCGAGCGGTCCATGTAGGCCCCGGGATCGCCCTCGTCGGCATTGCAGATCACGTACTTGATCGCCCCCGGCGCCTCGCGGCACTCCTCCCACTTGCGCCCCGTGGGAAATCCGCCTCCACCGCGACCGCGGAGCCCCGACGCACCGATCTCCGCGATCACCTGCTCGGGCTGCATGCTGGTCAGCGCCGTGGCCAGGGCCGAGTAGCCGCCCAGCGCGATGTAATCGTCGATCTCGCGCGGATCAATCCGCTTGTTCTGCCCGAGCAGAACGGGATCCTGCGCGGCGTAGAACGGGACCTCGGCCTCGCAGCGGATCCGCTCGCCGATGACCGGATCGACGTACAGCAGCCGCTCGACGATCTCGCCTGCCGCAATCGTCTTGGCGACGATCTCCTCGGCGTCCTGGGGCTGGAGATGGCAATAGAGGATGCCGCCGGGCTGAACGACCATCAGCGGCCCCTGCTCGCAGAATCCGTGGCAGCCGGTCACCCGGACCCGCACCGAGTCGGAGAGGCCCCGGCGCTCGACCTCGTCGCGCACGGCATGGACCACGGCCAGGCAGCCCGAGGCCTGGCAGCCCGTGCCGCCGCACATGGTGACGGTCGTGGGCCGCGACTGCTCCTCGGCGCTCAATCGATCGCGCAAGGCAGATAGCTCTTCCACGGTGGCAATCTCAGACATGGGCGGCGGCCTCCTTCTCCTCGGCCTGGCGCACGGCCTGGAGCAGCTTGCGGAGCTTGCCGGGCGTCATGTGGTGGTGATACACACCGTCCAAAACCACAACCGGCCCCAGGGCGCATGCCCCCAGGCAGTTGACGCATTCCAGGGTGAACAGGCCGTCGTCGGTGGTATCGCCCGGTCGCAGCCCGAGCTGCCCGCGCACCTCGTCGATCATCCGCGCGGCCCCACGCACGTGGCAGGCCGTACCCATGCAGACCGTGACCAGGTGCTTGCCGCGGGGCCTCAGGCTGAACGCCTTGTAGAAGGCGGCCACGCGATACACCTCCATCAGCGGCACGGCCAGCCGGTCGGAGACGCGGAGCATGGCTTCCTCAGGGATATGGCCGTAGGCCTCCTGAACGTCTTGAAGTACCTCGATCACCTGGCTCGGCGCCGGGGGGCGGCTGCTCAGGATTGTCTCAAGGACATCGGGTGCTTGGCGGATCATCGACTCCTCCCAACGTGGGGTGACGGGACGCGAAATCGGCGAAGATCGGGCAATTTCGGGATGCCACCGGCTTTCGAGCGGATGGGGGCCCCAGGGAATGGCTAATAAATGCGGATTGTTGATTTCATCCAGCTAATCTTATGAGCGATCTAAACCACTTCCCGGCCATTCCATCCTGCCGCGCTTCGGGCCATGGGCACGGATGTCACTACGAGGCAAAAGCTTCTGTTGCAAGCCCATCGGGCGATCCATGCATTAGCGGACATGATGCAAGCATTAGGGAAGCTAACAGAACGCCCGTCGGATTGGAATAGGCCGCCTGCCGATTTGCGACAAAAAGCCGCATCCGTCCGTCAGGCGCGACGACCCCACTTTCCGGTCCCGCAGCCACGCCGCGGTCGCTCCTTCAGAGCGGCGCGGGGTTTCCGAAGCCCGACGCGTGCGCAATAATCCCTCGCTCGGCTCACCTCCTTACGCGCATCCGGAGCCCGCCATGAACATCGCCGTCACCGGGGCCACCGGCTTTCTGGGTCGATACCTCGTCGCGCACCTGGCCGGCCAGGGACATGCCCTGCGCCTGTGGCACCGGCCTCAAAGCGACCGCGGCGGCTTCGAGGCGCTCGACTCGCAGCTCGAGTGGGTCCCGGGCGAGCTCGGCGACGAGGCGTCCGGCCGCGCGCTGGTCGAAGGCTGCGACGCCGTGGTGCATTCCGCCCTGTACCATCCGGGCGGCGGGTTTCGCGGCGGCGAGGGCGACCTCGTCGAATTCGCCGACCGGAACATCCTCGGCACGCTCAACCTCATCCAGGCGGCGCGCCGTGCCGGCGTGGGACGTTTCCTCTTCATCTCCACCTGCGCGGTGCACGAGAAGATCCTCGACGACCGGCCCCTGGACGAGGCCCACCCGCTCTGGGCGACCAGCCATTACGGCGCCCACAAGGCGGCCATCGAGAAGTTCGTCCACAGCTTCGGGCTCGGCGAGGGGTACGCGATCTGCGCGCTGCGTCCCACCGGGATCTACGGGCTGGCGCGCCCGGCCCGCGCGAGCCGCTACTATCCGCTGGTCGAGGCCGTCGCCCGCGGCGAGGAGGTCGTCTGCCGGCGCGGCGGCAAGGAGGTCCACGCCGCCGACGTGGCCAAGGCCGTCGGCATCCTGCTCTCGGCCGACGGCATCGCCGGCGAGGCCTTCAACTGCTGCGACCGCTACGTGTCGGAGCACGAGGTGGCCACGATTGCCAAGGACCTGTCGGGCAGCTCGGCGCGGATCCTCGGCGAGCCTGCCTCGCCCAAGCACCAGATCGCCACCGACAAGATCCGCGCGCTGGGCATGTCCTTTGGCGGGCGTGATCTACTGGTCAAGACGGTTGGGGAACTGCTCGAGGCGGTGGGTGCTGCGCGGCGGTGAGCGCGGCGAGGAGCCGCTCGAGAGCGCGTGAAGGACAACTCTGCCCTTCCGGGGATTCCGGCGGCAATGACAAACGGGAGAGCGCGGTCGCCTTCGCCTCCTCTGCGGTGTCAATTGCCGTTGGCCCGCGGAAGAACCAGCCTCGACACTCCTTCCGTCCGTTTCGGGGCATGGGAATTGAAGTCCCGGCTCTGCGCCTGGCGGTCCCGCAGTGAGAGCTCTATTGCGAGGAACCACGCGTGGATCGACTCGAGCAATCCAGCTCCCTTGTCCTTGTGGGCTTCCGTCGCCGCGCCGGAGACGCCGTCGGTGATGCCCGAGGCCTGGGTGAACAGGGCATGCTTGACTCGCGGCCCGGACCGCCACGGGCCGCACCCCGACCGCCGCGCAGCGGCGGCGCGCCTAGCGCCAGTGCCAGCCGTCAAATGGAGACGCCCACCAGCGTCTTCCCCCGCCGCCCGGCAATCCGGCCCGGCGCGCCCGATGCCTCGTTTGCAGACGGCAAGGCGAACCGCGATAATGGCGTCCCCGCCGAGTTCGCGGGGGGGGCTTCCATCGTTCGACCCGGCGGCCGGGAAGGCTGCCGCGCACTTCGCTCGAAAGGGTGACCCATGAAGCTGAAGGCCTTGATCCCCTTGTTCGCCCTGGCGGGGCTGACCCTGACGCCTCCGGCCCTCGCCGAGCCGGCGGCCCGGCCCAACGTGCTGATGATCGCCATCGACGACCTGAACGACTGGGTCGGCTGCCTGGGCGGCCATCCTCAGGTCAAGACGCCGTGCATCGATGCCCTGGCCGCGCGGGGCACGCTCTTCACGAACGCCCACATCCAGTCGCCCCTGTGCAACCCCTGCCGCGCCAGCCTGATGACGGGGCTTCGCCCTTCGACCACGGGGATCTACGGCCTCCGGCCGGGCATCCGCGACGTGGAGGCCACCAGGGACGCGGTCACGCTGCCCCAGAGCCTCATGGCCGCCGGCTACTTCACCTTCACCTGCGGCAAGATCTACCACGGCGGCTCGATCCCGCCCAGGCTTCGCAGCAAGGAGTTCCACGTGTGGGGGCCGTCGTACGGCATCCCGCGGCCGAAGAAGAAGCTCGTCGATACCCCGGCCAAGATGAGCGCCATGGACTGGGGCGTGTTTCCCGAGAAGGACCAGCAGCAGGGCGACTGGAAGATCGCCGACGCGGCGATCGCGCAGTTGGAGTCGCTGCCGGAGGACAAGCCGTTCTTCGTGGCCTGCGGCTTCCACCTGCCCCACGTGCCGTGCTTCGCCACGCAGAAGTGGTTCGACCTGTACCCCGAGGAGACGCTGGTCCTGCCCCGGGTGAAGGAGAACGACCGGGCGGACGTGCCGGAGTTCGCCTGGTACCTGCACTGGAAGCTGCCCGAGCCGCGCCTCTCGTGGGTCAAGCAGGCCGGCCAGTGGAAGAACCTGGTGCGTTCCTACCTGGCGTGCACGAGCTTCGTCGACAGCCAGGTGGGGCGCGTGCTGGAGGGCCTTGAGGCCTCGGGCCGGGCGGATGACACGATCGTCGTCCTCTGGTCGGACCACGGCTGGCACCTGGGCGAGAAGGCGATCACCGGCAAGAACACCCTGTGGCACGAATCCACCCGCGTGCCGCTCGTCTTCGCCGGTCCCGGTGTCTCCAAGGGCGCGCGGTGCAATCGCCCGGCCGAGCTCCTGGACATCTACCCCACGCTCGTCGAGCTGTGCGATCTGCCGGCGAACGATCGTCTGGAGGGCCACAGCCTCGTGCCGCAACTGAAGGACGCCGGCGCCCCGCGCCCCTGGCCGGCGATCACCACGCACAACCCCGGCAACCACTCGGTCTGCTCCGAGCACTGGCGCTACATCCGCTACGCCGACGGCTCGGAGGAGCTGTACGACCTGCGGGCCGATCCCCACGAGTGGACCAACCTGGCGCAGTCCGAAGACCCCAAGCACGCGCAAGTCATCCGCGAGCACGCCCGGTTCCTCCCGGAGAAGAGCGCCCCGCACGCCCCGGGCAGCGCCGCGCGGATTCTCCAGAAGCGCGGCGACACGTGGTACTGGGAGGGCGAGCCGATCGTGCCCTCCGAGCTGGAGAAGTAGGCGGCTATCGAGGCCCGCCGCCCCGAGGCGACGATCGCCCCCCAGTCCGGCCGGTCGCGCGGCTCCCTTGCGGGACGGTTTTCCGCGAGACTGAGGTGTTTCACTCAGCGGGGACGGGGCCGACCGCGATCCGCAAGTCATTGTTTTCACAAGACTTGCGACATCTCCAGGCCCGCGCGTCGCTCCTCCGTGGGCGAGCGTTCTGCCTTGTCTGGCCGCCTTGCCAGCTTTCCTTGACCTACGGTTGTCACGTAGCGCGGACTTGTGCGTCCCCGATCCGGCGCGTTCTCCTCGAGAGAGCCGCCCAGAGGCCGAGTCTTCCGGCGGTCGGGGAAAGGGGGGTTCGATCTCTACGGCGCCCTGGCCGCGCCGCCTGCGCGTATACCGGGGGCGCAGGCAGCCCAACGAGGGACAGCTTTCGGAAGGGGAGTTGCATGAGTTTCAAGTTCAAAGTGTTGGGGCTGAGCGTGATGGGCATCGTGCTCACGGGCGTGATCATCACCACGGCGGTCTCGCTGCAGAAGGGGCAGCTTCGCAGCCAGGTGACCGAGGAGGTGGACAAGCTGGGGCGCGGCGAGTGCTCGAAGATCGCCAAGGACGTGTGGCTGATGCTTCGCGCGCACCAGGCCAGTCTCGAGCAGGAGCTCCAGAACAACCTCAAGGTCTCGCGCCACGTGCTCCGGGACGCCGGCAAGCTCAGCTTCGACGAGGACAAGGTGACCTGGGACGCGATCAACCAGTTCACCAAGCAGGTTCAGCGGGTGGAGCTTCCGAAGATGCTCGTGGGGGGCGAGTGGCTCGGCCAGGTGCGCGACGCCGCCCAGACCTCGCCCGTCGTGGACGAGGTGAAGTCGCTGGTGGGCGGCACCTGCACGATCTTCCAGCGGATGAACGAGCAGGGCGACATGCTGCGGGTCTGCACGAACGTCGAGAAGGCGGACGGGACCCGGGCCATCGGCACGTACATCCCGGCCGTCCATCCCGACGGCCAGCCCAACCCCGTGATCTCCAGGGTCCTCCGCGGCGAGACCTACGTGGGCCGGGCGTTCGTGGTTAACGACTGGTACATCACCGCCTACGAGCCGATGCGGGACGCGAAGAACGAGATCGTGGGCGTGCTCTACTTCGGCATCAAGCAGGGCGACCTGCCCGAGCTGCGCCAGGGGATCATGGACATCGTGCCCGGCAAGACCGGCTACGTGTTCGTCCTGGGCGGCTCGGGCCAGCAGAAGGGCAAGTACATCATTTCCCACCAGGGCAAGCGCGACGGCGAGAACATCTGGGAGGCCAAGGACGCCGAGGGGCGCCTGTTCATCCAGAGCCTCGTGGAGAAGGCGCTGAAGACCGAGAACGGGGAGTCCGCGTTCGAGCGTTACCCGTGGAAGAACCCCGGCGACGAGACGGCCCGATGGAAGGTCGCGGCCGCGACCTACTTCGAGCCGTGGGACTGGGTCATCGGGGCCGGGGCCTACGAGGACGACTTCCAGGAGGCCCTGACCCGCGTGGACAACGCCTCGAACCAGCTTCTCTACTGGGCGATCGGGGGCTCGATCCTCTCGGTGCTGCTTTGCGGGGCGTTCTCCCAGTGGGCCGCGCACCGCATCTCGCGTCCGCTGAGCGAGACGGTGCACGTGATGGAGGAGGTGGCGGCCGGGGACTACACCAAACGGCTGGACATCCAGAGCAAGGACGAGTTCGGCCGCATGGCCGTGGCCATCAACGCGGCGGTCGAGGCCACGGAGACGGCCATGGATGAAGTCAAGCAGGCGGCCGAGCGCGAGAGGCAGCTCCAGGAGGAACGGGCCGAGGCCGAGCGCCAGAAGGCCGAGGCCGAGCGGCGGCGCCAGGAAGAGGAGGCGGCACGCGAGAAGGAGCGGATGGAAGAGGAACGCCTCCGCAAGGAGGAGGAAGCCGCAAGCGAGCGGGAGCGCATGGAGGAGGAGCGCCGCAAGGCCGACGAACTCCGCCGCAAGGTGGATCAGCTCCTCGAGGTGGTCAACGCCGCGGCCGAGGGCGATCTGACGCGCGAGGTGGTCGTCGAGGGCGACGAGGCCGTGGACGAGCTGGCCGCCGGCATCGGGCGCATGCTCAAAGACCTCTCCGAGGTCATCGGCCAGGTGACCGAGAGCGCCACCCAGTTCAACGAGGGCTCGCGCGTGATCGCCGAGAGCTCGCAGAGCCTCGCCCAGGGGGCCCAGTCGCAAAGCGCCAGCGTGGAGCAGATGAGCGCGTCGGTCGAGGAGCTGACCCGCTCGATCGACGGCGTCAAGGAGCGCTCCGTGGAGGCCGACAAGCTGGCCAGGAAGACCAGTGGCCTGGCCGACCGCGGGGGCGACGCCGTGCAGCGGTCGATCGAGGCCATGGACCAGATCAAGGACAGCGCCCAGCAAATCAGCGAGATCATCCAGGTGATCTCGGAAATCGCCAGCCAGACCAACCTCCTGGCCCTCAACGCGGCCATCGAGGCCGCCCGGGCCGGCGAGCACGGCATGGGCTTCGCCGTGGTGGCCGACGAGGTCCGCAAGCTGGCCGAGCGGAGCAACCGCGCGGCGGGCGAGATCTCCAAGCTGATCAAGGAATCGACCGAGCGCGTGGCCGAAGGGGCCGTGCTCAGCGAAGAGACCGGCAAGGCGCTCAAGGAGATCATCGAGGGCGTGGAGACCACGGCGCAGGAGATCGCGTCCATCGCCGAGGCGGCCGTGCAGCAGGCGGCGGGGGCCCAGGAGGTCTCCAACGCGATCCAGACGATCGCCCAGGTGACCGAGCAGAACGCGGCCGGCAGCGAGGAGATGGCCTCGTCCAGCGAGGAACTGGGCGCTCAGGCAGGCGCGATGAAGGACCTGGTCGCCAGGTTCCGCATCCGGTAGGCGCCTTGCGCGGGCGAACCGCCCGGCACAACCCACCCTCCTGGACCCGCGGGAGCCGTCGCTGAGCGGTTCCCGTGGGTCCTCTGCGTCTTTGCAGGAGCCCAACCGTGCCCGACCCTCGTCGCGGGGTCTCCTCCGACAGTGGGAAATCGATCCCTCCTTGCGAAGGGCCGTCTGCCAGGCCCGCGGGCGCACTAAGCAGCGTTAATCCTGCAGCGCTATTGACATTAGATTGCCTAATGGTAAGATAAATCGCTTCACGCCGCCTGGTCGCCAAGCGAGCGGAAACGTTCTGCGCATTGCGTTCTCTCCGGGGTCGCCACCCTGCTCGATCCCACCTCTCCGGCTGTTTCAGCCGGGCCAGCGAGACAAAGGAACGGGTCTCCCACCATGCACCACGACTTGGTTCAGCCTGCACCACGCGGCCTTTACGACCCGCGCTGGGAACACGACGCGTGCGGGATCGGGGCGGTCGTCCACCTCAGCGGGCACCGGGACCATCGGATTGTCGAGCACGGACGCCAGGTCCTTCTCCACCTGGAGCACCGCGGGGCGGCCGGCGCCGACGAATCGACGGGCGACGGCGCGGGCATGCTGATGCAGATCCCGCACGAGCTGCTTGGCGAGGAGGCCGCGCGCACGGGCGTCTCGCTTCCCGCCGCCGGGAGCTACGGCGTGGCCATGGTCTTCCTGCCGCACGATCGGGCCGTTCGCGCCCGCTGCGAGACGATCCTCTGCGAGGCGGCCGCGGAGGGCGAGCTGGGCGTGCTGGGATGGCGCGACGTGCCGACCGACAACTCGTGCCTGGGCGACATCGCCCGGTCCGCGGAGCCGGTGATCCGGCAGCTCTTCATCGCCGGAGAGGGTCTTGGGGACGCGGCGCTGGAGCGACGGCTGTACGTGGTGCGCAAGCGCGCGGAGCACCGCGTCCGCCATCGCCTGGGGCCGGCGGCCGACGACTTCTACGTCGTCTCCATGTCGTGCCGCACGCTGAACTACAAGGGGATGTTCCTCGCCTGGCAGCTCTTCGACTACTACCCCGACCTGAAGGACCGGCGCGTGGCCACCGCGCTATGCATCGTCCACCAGCGCTACAGCACGAACACCTTCCCGAGCTGGAAGCTGGCGCAGCCGTTCCGCATGATCGCCCACAACGGCGAGATCAACACGCTGCGCGGCAACGCCAACCGCCTGCAGGGCTACGAGAAGACGATGGCCTGTCCGGCCCTGGCCGACGATCTGTCGGACCTGTTCCCGATCCTCGAGCCCGGCGGGAGCGACTCGGCCTCGTTCGACAACACGATGGAGCTGCTCGTCCGCGCCGGGCGCTCCGCGCCGCACGCCCTGATGATGATGATCCCCGAGGCGTTCGGCGAGCGCTACCACATGAGCACGGACAAGCGGGCGTTCTACGAGTACCACGCGGCGATCATGGAGCCGTGGGACGGCCCCGCGGCCATGGTCTTCACCGACGGCCGCCTGGTCGGAGGCACGCTGGACCGCAACGGCCTGCGTCCGAGCCGCTACGTGGTCACCACCGACGGCCTGGTCGTGCTGGCCAGCGAGGTGGGCGTGATCGAGTTTCCGCCCGACAAAATCCGCCAGAAGGGCCGCCTTCAGCCGGGCCGCATGTTCCTGGTCGATACGCGCGAGGGGCGGATCATCGTCGATAACGAAGTGAAGAGCAAGATCGCGCGCAGCAAGCCCTATCGCCGCTGGCTGGAGGAGAACCGCATCGAGCTGCGGGGCCTGTTCCAGCCCGCGCGCACCCGCCCGTGCTGCGACCAGTCGAGCCTTGCCCAGCGGCTCCGCACCTTCGGCTACACCCGCGAGGAGCTGCGGATGATCGTCGCGCCGATGGCCGCGACCGGCCAGGAGCCCGTCGGATCGATGGGCACGGATACGCCGCTGGCCGTGCTCTCCGACCGGTCCACGCTGCTGTTCAACTACTTCAAGCAGCTCTTCGCGCAGGTCACCAACCCACCCATCGACCCGCTCCGCGAGGGGCTGGTCATGTCGCTGATGTCCTTCGCCGGCAAGCAGCGCAACCTGCTCGACGAGACGCCCGAGCACTGCCGGCAGTTGAAGCTGCCCCACCCCATCCTCACCGACGAGGACGTGGACCGCCTCCGCTCGGTCAAGCGGGACGACTTCCGCGTGGCCACGCTCTCGGCCGTGTTCCCGGCCGGCGCCGAGGAGCCGGGCCGCGCGCTGGCCGAGGCCCTGGACGAGTTGGTCGATGCGGCGGAGGAGGAGATCCGCGGCGGGGCCTCGCTGCTGATCCTCAGCGACCGGGGCATCTCGCCGGAGCAGACCCCCATTCCCAGCCTGCTGGCCACGGCGGCCTTGCACCATGGGCTGCTGGAGCGGCGGATGCGCAGCGAGGCCGGCATCGTCGTCGAGAGCGGCGAGCCCCGCGAGGTGATGCACTTCTGCCTGCTCTGCGGGTACGGGGCCAACGCGATCAACCCCTACCTGGCCTTCGAGACGATCCAGAAGCTCCAGGCCGAGGGCGATCTGCCCCGCGAGACCGATCTCGGCGAGCTCAGCGACCAGTACATCAAGGCGGTGAAGAAGGGGATCCTCAAGACGATGTCCAAGATGGGCATCTCCACGCTCCGCAGCTACCACGCCGCGCAGCAGTTCGAGGCGGTGGGCCTGGAGCGGTCGCTGGTCGATCGCTACTTCCGGGGAACGGCCTCGCGGATCGGCGGCTCGGACATCGACGTGATCGCGCGCGAGGCCCTCGCCCGGCACCGCGAAGCCTTCACGTCCCGCGAGCCCGGCGCGCTGGAGCTCGACTACGGCGGGGAGTACCACATGCGCCTGGACGGCGAGCGCCACCTGTGGAATCCCGAGACCATCACCGGCCTCCAGCACGCGGTGATCGAAAACGACCCCAAGAAATACGCCGAGTACGCCCGGGCGGTCAACGATCAGAGCCGCGCGCTGTGCACGCTGCGCGGGCTGTTCGATTTCGTGCCGGGCGATCCCGTGCCCCTGGACGAGGTCGAGCCGGCCGCGGAAATCGTCCAGCGGTTCTACACCGGGGCCATGTCGCACGGGTCGATCAGCAAGGAGGCCCACGAGACCCTGGCCATGGCCATGAACCGCCTGGGCGCGATGGCCAACACGGGCGAAGGGGGCGAAGATCCCGAGCGCTACAAGCCGCTCCCCAACGGCGACTCGCTCAACTGCGGCATCAAGCAGGTGGCCAGCGGGCGGTTCGGCGTGACCATCGCGTACCTGGCCAACGCCCGCATGCTCCAGATCAAGATGGCCCAGGGGGCCAAGCCGGGTGAGGGCGGCCAACTCCCCGGCCACAAGGTGACCGAGGAGATCGCCCGCCTGCGGTTCAGCACGCCCGGCGTCTCGCTGATCTCCCCCCCTCCGCACCACGACATCTACTCGATC
>CAYSUS010000169.1:0-11429 GCA_964434165.1 uncultured Pirellulales bacterium | reverse complement strand
GTCCGCGCGATGGTCGATCTCGTGGGGCCGCTCCAGTTGCTCGGGGGCCATGTATTGCGGGGTGCCGAGCAGATGGTCGGCCGTGGTGAGGGTGAAGTCCTCGGGGTCGGCCTCCAGCAGCCGGACCAGGCCGAAGTCGGCGATCTTGATCCGCTCCGCCGCGGCGGCCGCGCCAGGCGTCCCGGAATCGAGGAGGATGTTCTCCGGCTTGATGTCGCGATGCACGATACCCTGCCGGTGGGCATACTCCAGGGCCTCGCAGACCTGGACGGCAACGGCCAGGGCCGCGGCCGGGCCGAGCGGCCCGCGCCGCAGGACCGCGCGGAGGTTGCTCCCCGCCACGTACTCCATGACCAGGAAGCAGTGGTCGTCCACCTGGCCGAAGTCGTAGGCCGCCACGATGTTGGGATGGCTCAGCCGGGCCAGCGCGCGGGCCTCGCGGTGGAACCGCTCGACGAACGCCGGATCGGCGGCAAGCGCGGGAGGAATGACCTTCAGCGCCACGAGGCGCTGGAGGCTCTTCTGCCTGGCCATGTACACGGCCCCCATGCCCCCCTGGCCCAAGAGATCGAGGATCTCGAACGGTTCGAAGAGCAGGGCGAGTTCGGCCATGTCGGGCATGGCCCTGCGCGAGCCGGGCGTGAGACGCCCCGTCGCGTCCGGGGTCTGGTCGATGCCTGCCAGCACGGTCCGTATCAGGCACCGCGGGCAAAGCCCGCGCGTGGCCGCGTCGCTGGGCACTTCGCCCCCGCACTCGGGACAGGACGCGGTCTCGATGCTCACGGGAAGACCCTCAAAACACCCTCATGCGAAGCGGGCTTCGGGGTCCGAGCGGCTCTGCCGTGGCCCGCGCTGAACTCCACAATGGCGTCCGGAGAGTGATTAAGCAAGGGGCCGCGAAGGTTACGGTCCCAGGGCCTCGAACAGCGCGCGGATTTCGTCTCCCGCCTCGGCCGGGTCGCCGATGGTGCGGGTGACCTCCTGGCGCACGAGGCGCGCGAACCGCTGCCGGAGCCGATAGACGGCCACCTTGATCGCCCCCTCCTGCATGCCGAGGTGGGCGGCGGTCGCGGCATAGGGGGGCGCGTTCTGCTCAGCGGCCAGATAGACCTTCAACGCGTCGAACAGGCGCCGCTTGCCCGAGGCCGCGCACTCCTCCTCCATCGCGGCCAAGGCCGTCTCGAGCACGGTGAGGGCCCAGCGGCGCTCGAAGACCCGCTCGGGCGTGAGCCGGTCGGCGGGCTCGTGCGTGTAGCGGTCCTCGGCGTCGCCGAAATCGATGGGAAGGGGCGTTCGCCCTCCACCCCGTTTCATGGCGAAGGCCCGGTCGTGCTCGTTGCAGAGGAACCGCCGCACGCAGACCAGGAGAAACGTGCGGAAGCGGCCCTTTTCGCGATCGACCCGCCCGAGGTAGTCCTTCTCCAAGAGACGAAGGAAGAACTCCTGGGTCAGGTCCTCCGCCACGTGCGGGGCATGGCCGTGACGGCGCACAAAGGCATAGACCGGATACCAGTACGCGGCGCACAACGACTGGAGGGCCTGGCGGCAGTCGGGCGCGGTGCGGTCCGCTGCGCGCAGGACCAGACTCCAGGGGGTGGAGATGAAGCTCTTGTTCGAGGTGCTCATGGTCGGATCGGCCAGGCGGCGCGCGGCCGCATCGACGGCGGCGACCCTTCATCCTACCCCCAGGTAGCCGCATTCGCCATCCGTCCAAAGGACCGGACGCAGCGGGACAGGCTTAATCCGGGTGATTGATTTTTGCAACAATGATATTGACTTTCACAACAAGTGCCGATAGACTGGCGGTCGGGGAGGGTCGGGCGATGCCGAGGAAGAAACGCCGAGCGATCGACTGCCGCCGCGTGGAGCTGGACGGGGTCCGCTACGTGATCGTGCGCGAGGCGGTCTTCGACCGGCTGTGCAAGGCGGCCGGCGTGGACGGCGGCGCGCGCGACGAGCGCGCCCCGAACGTGGCGGGCGTGGAGCTGGACCGGGCCTCGCTGGCCGAGAAGCTCGTGCGCCGCCGCCGCGCGGTGGGGCTCTCGCAGGCCGCCCTGGCGCGGCGGGCAGGCATTCGCCCCGAGACCCTCAACCGGATCGAGCGCGGCCACACCACCCCCGACTTCGCCACCGTGCGCAAGCTGGTCGAGGCCATGACCGCGGCCGAGCAGGACTTGACGGGGTGAGGGAGTAACAGGGTGAGCGCATTACCCTCCCCTCTCCCGCTCGCGGGAGAGGGGCCGGGGGTGAGGGCGGCGCGCCGTCGGCCGACGGGCAGACCGATCGGAACACCAGCACGCAACGGGGTTCGACTGGCGCAACAGGCAATTCAGATAGCCATTCCAAACAGGAGCCATCCCATGAGCCAGAGCAGTATCATCAGTCGCGAGCAGGCGCTCGCCGAGGTGAAGCAGATCGTGGCCGAGCACTTCGCCGTGGCGGCCGAAGACCTCAAGGAAGCGACCCACCTGGTCAACGATCTGGGCGCCGACAGCCTCGACGTCGTCGAAGTGACCATGGAGGTCGAGGAGCAGTTCGACATTACCGTGCCGGACGAGGCGGACAAGACCGCGCTCACCCTCGGGGAGATCACCGACGGAGTGATGCAGCTTCTCGCCGCCGAGGGTTGACGGCGTGTCGGGGTGAAAGTACTAGCCTCCCCTCTCCCGCTCGCGGGTAAGGGGCCGGGGGTGGAGGCGAGACGGGAAGAGAGTACCAGCCTCCCCTCTCCCGCTCGCGGGAGAGGGGCCGGGGGTGGAGGCGAGACGGGAAGAGAGTACCAGCCTCCCCTCTCCCGCTCGCGGGAGAGGGGCCGGGGGTGAGGGCACAATAAGTACCCGCTGCGTTGGTCCGAACCATGCGAGTCCGGCGCGCCCTCACCCGGCCGCTGCGCGGCCACCCTCTCCCGCTCGCGGGCGAGGGGTCGGGGGATGGGGAACGCCGAATGCTCTAGCCCGTGGGGGCCTCCGTTGGCTTCGTTTCGGCATTCGGCATTCCTCGCCAGGCAGCCCTTCCAAGATCGCCCAGCGACGCCGGCAGGCGCGCCACTCCGAAGCAGAGCAGCGGCGCGACCAGCCCGCCCCAGTACTGGTTGAACGGCTGGCCCAACACGGCGAACGCCGCCGCGTAGAGGCACACCGTGAGGGCCACGCGCCGTCCCAGTGGGGTGTTCCAGCCGGCCAGCCCCAGCATGGCCGCAAGGAAGTACAGCGCCGCGATCCATTGCGGCCAGACGATCAGCCAGGCGTGCATCTGCGCCGTGGCCAGGACGAACGGGGCGCCCAGCAGACGCAGCCAGCTTTGCTGGTGGGCGACGGCGTCGGGAGCCATCCGGACCAGGACCTCGACGCAGTGCCAGGAGAAGAACAGGCCCCACGCCCCCAGGCCCGCCGCCCAGGCGATTTGCTCGCGCCGCCGTCCTTCCCACCCGGCGAGCGCCGCGCACAGCACGCAGTACGGCAGGGCCAGCTCGCGGAAGAACGCAGCCGCCAGCCCCAGCGCCACGCCCCACGGCCACTTGCCGATTCCATAGGCGGCGACGGACAGCCCGACAAACGTCCCCGCCCACAGGACGGGCATGTAGAAATGGTCGCCCTGCACGGCCAGCCACAGCGGCCCGATCAACAGGCACGCGGTGCCCAGCGCGCGGCGCACGCTGCCGTCGCGGGCGACCGCTTCAAAGGCCGCCAGGGCCAGGACCAGGCCCAGCGCATTGAGCAGGACCTTGGCCCAGACGGGATCGGGCAATCGGCCGATCAGCCACACCGGCAGCGGCGTGCGCCAGTTGAACACGCTCCGCGTGGGATAGCCGCGGCGCGGCAGCTCGTCGGCCAGCACGTCGTAGTAACCCTCGCCCTGGCGCACGCGCTCGGCCTCGGCGCGGTACAGGGCCGGGTCGGTCCGGTCGGGGCGCGTGGACCTGCCCGGGTTGACGATCGCCCGGGGCGAAAGCGCTACCGCGGCGAAGTACCCCGCCAGGACGACCGTCGCGGCGAGGACCAGCCGCGCCCGGGAAGGCCCGAGGCGCGCGAACTCGGTGGGAGGCGAGGGCGGGAGCATGGCGGCCAGCCGCTGAAGAACGGGAGTTACGTGGAAATGTACCTTGGTGCAAGCGAGGACGCGGGGCAACGGGCGGGGGGGGGCTAACAACCCTTCCCGTGACAGGAGTTCCTCGACAAAGAGAAAAAAAGCGGTGCATGCGGCGCAAAACGTTTGCATTGCTCAATCGCGTGTGCTAGGGTGTTGCCCGTGGGCCTTTCGGCCCGCGGCTACGGAAGCCAGCACGCACGCGCTCTATTGGGGGGAGCCGTGACGACCCGTCTCCATTGGCAGTCCGGCCGGGAGAGGGAAGAGGCCCGGGGGCATGTTCTGCGCCCCCGCGATTGCCCATTTCTTCAATTCCCCAGCGGTTTTCCTTGGCGCACTGCGTGCGCCTCCACGCCGCGGTCTCTTGCCGCGCGCGGCCTGTCGCAATTGCGACGGGCAACCCGAGCAGCCACTCGAAGCCTCCT
The DNA here is from genome assembly GCA_964434165.1 of uncultured Pirellulales bacterium. Lineage (GTDB taxonomy): Bacteria > Planctomycetota > Planctomycetia > Pirellulales > Thermoguttaceae > CAYSUS01. The sequence goes on along the minus strand of CAYSUS010000169.1, from coordinate 6,918 downwards.
AGAGGGGTTTATTGTCATGCCGCGCACCACGTCCCATCAGCTCTGCTTTGGGCGCTATCTCTTCTGCATGCTTGTGATGGCCGTAGTGGGTGCGCCGGCCTTCACTCTGCCCGCCGCTGGGGCGATCATCCCAGGGCACACGCTGGAATACGACGCGGGGCTGGACACCACGCCCGACAACGGCGTGTGGGAGGATCTCAACGGCACGTCGGCTCAGCACAACTGGGACTTGGGCGCGAACGTCACCCACAACCCCGCGCCCACCACCGGTCTGCCGGGCATTACCGGCAGTTACGTGTTTCCCAGTAGCGGCACAAACGACGGAGCCGACAAGGCGACGACGGAGCAGTACGAGAGCCTTCCCGGCAACCCGACCGACGCCGACGCCTCGTTCGAGTTCTGGTTCAAGCCCGCGTCGCTCGCCGGCGGCGACCAGGTGCTTTGGGAGACCGGTGGGAGCACGGACGGGACCTCGCTCACGATTCGAGGCGGCAGCACGCTCCGCTTTACGGCCAAAGACGGCGGCGGAAGCCTGGTGATCGAGACGCCCCTTACCGGGCTGGATCGCGAGTTCATCCACGCCTTCGCGACTTATGACAAAAACACGCCCAACCCCACCGACACGCTCCGGCTGTACATCAACGGGGCCGAGGTCGCCGGCTCGCCCGTGACGGCCGACAACGTCAACGACTGGGCTGGCGCAGACGACAGCGGTCTTGGCGGGCGGGCCGGCGCCACGGGCGGCAACGGCGCGGGCTCCCCCCCTGTCGACCTTCAGTTCGGCACATTCGCTGGCCAGATCGCGGTCCACCGGTTCTACGAGTCCGCGCTCTCCGCGGCCGAGGTGGGTGAGAACTTCGTCACGGTGGCCGGCGAAGACGTCTTCTTCGACGACGGTGCCGCTGCGGACAGCGACTGGGGCACGGGCGAGAACTGGTCGAACAACATCGAGCCCATCGCCGCGCAGAACGCCTACGTGGGCGGCGGCCTGACGGCCGACATCACCCAGGTTGGCGAAGTGGCCGACCTGTTGATCGTGGGCCACGACGGCGCCATCTTGCCCGGCGACGGCACCGTGGACATGACCGGGGGGAGCCTCACGGTCACCGGGCTCCGCCTGGGCCAGGGCACCACGATCGGGACCTTCAATCTGATCGACGGGGCGCTGACCGTGGGCGACGCGGCCCAGGCCGTCCACATCGGCGACGCCACCGGGGCCACCGGCCGGCTGATCATGGGCGACGGCGCGACCGCTCCCACGCTCGACTACTTCGGCGGCCGGTTCGAGGTGGGCACCGCCGACGGGGCCGCCGCCTACTTCGAGCTCAAAAGCGGCACGGTCACCGGCGCCAATCAGAACTTCATCATCGGCCAGGGGGACGACAGCAGCGTTTCGGACGTGGTCATCAACGGCGGTTCCTTCACGACCACCGGCGACTTGAACATGAACGACGGCACGGCCACCTACACGCAGACCGGCGGCACCGTGTCGGTGAACGACCTCCAGTTCATGAACAACGGGGCCAACACCTCGACGATGACGATCGAGGGGGGGGTGTTCCGGCTCGACGGACAGATGAACGACCGCGCCGGCACGAGCATCCTCAACCTGGGCGGGACCGGTCGCCTGGAGATCTCCGGATCGAACGCCACGCGCGCGGTCGAGCAGTACAGCCAGACGGGCAGCTCCGTGCTGCAGCTCGATCTGGTCGACAACGTCACCGGCGTGTCGGCCCCGCTCAACGTGATCGATTCCGCAGGCTTCACGGACACGCCGACCATCGAGATCGTGGAGAAGGTGACCGGAACCGCCTCGCAGGGTACGATCGACACCTGGATCGCGGGCACCGGCGCCTGGGACACCGACGGGAGCGACTGGGACCTGGGCTTCATCCCCGCCCTGGCGAACAACGGAATCGTCGATGGCGACACGTTCACGGTGATCCAACTGCCCGCCGCCGGCTCGGGGCACACCGTGCTGACCTCGGGCACGGCTGGCTGGACCGTGGACACGAGCGATCCGCAACTGGTGAAGATCGTCCGCAACGGCGGTCCGCTGCCCGGCGGGCCGGCCACCGCGGCGATCGACGATGCCGCCTCGATCGTCGCTCGCACCACGGATCTGCGAGTTGCCGAGGAAGGCGGGGCCGACGCCGCCGCGATCCAGATCAGCGCCGGCAGCCTGACACTCGAAGGCACAAGCGACCTGATTCTCGGGGGCGGCGCGGACGGCAGCGTCGATCAGACGGGCGGCACGGTCACCGTCGGCGGGAACCTCATCTTCGGTCCCGACGCTTCGAGCCCTGAGGGCGGCACCTACGACCTCAACGGCGGAGTGCTCAACATTGCCGGCGACATCATCGAGAGCGCCCCGAGCGTGGACGGCGCGCAGTTCCACGTGGACGGCGGCGTGCTCAACCTGGGCGGCGACAGCATCACCGTGCAGAGCTTCCGCGTCGGCGACTCGGGGGGCAGCAACGGGCAGTACACGCTCGTCACGGGGAAGACGATCACCAACACCGGTACCTTCGTGGCCGCCAACAGCGGCACCGGCCTGTTCGTCAACGACGGCGGGGCGATCGATGTCGAGAACCGCCTGGTCATGGCCGAGAGCGGCAGCGGCGACGGCACCTTCCGGCACCTGGCCGGCACCACGACCGTGCGCGGCGGGATCGACGTCGGCAACGCCGACGGCGCGCGCGGCACGTTCGACCTCGTCGGCGGCACCGTGGACGTCCAGACCGGCGGCTTCAACGTGGCCGAGAGCGGCGAGAACAGCCAGGGGATCGTGCGGATCGGCAAGTTCGACGGTTCGACCAGCCCCGTGCTGAACGTCTCCGGCGGGAACTTCGAGGCGGCCAACGAGGGGCTCGGCGTGGTCACGATGTACGGCGGGAGTTTCAACCTCCTATCGAACAACCTGATCATCGGGCAGGCCGATACCTCCAACGCCACGTTCACCCTCAAGGGCGGCGTCGTGGACCTGCGCCCCGCCCTGGGCGGCAATGTCGATCACAGCATGGTCCGCGTGCCCAACAGCGGCACGGGCGTCCTCAACGTCGAAGGGGGCGAGATGTGGATCGGCCGCGACCTGGAGCTGGCCAGCGGCGGCGGGGCCTCCGAGGGCACGATCAATCAGACCGGCGGCGCGATCCGCGTCGGCCGCAACCTCAACTTCCGCGACGACGCGAGCACGCGCGACGATACGGTCAACGTGGCCGGCGGGCTCATGGAGATGACCGGCGGCGGGGCCATCGTGTTCGCCAACGCCACGGACCGATTCAACCTCTCCGGCGGCATGGTGGACATGAAGGGCGGATCGATCGGCGTGACCGAGCCCTCGGGCCAGTTCGCGATGACCGGCGGGGTGCTCAAGGACCTGGGGTACTTCGGGCATGCGGCCTCGACCTTCACCACGCCGGACGTCTCGGGAACCGGCACGCCGCAGGACGGCGCCCTGGCCTCCAACGAGCCCTGGGGCGAGATGACGCCGGCCAACGTCGTCTCGGGCAAGCTCGGCGGCGCCATCGACTTCGACGGCCAGACCGACTACATCGACTTCGGCGCCGGCACCGTCCTCGGCGGCAACACGGTCGTTCCCGTGTTCAGCATGTCGATGTGGTTCCAGCGCGACCAGCACGTGGCGGACAACACGAACCACGACGTGAGCAACGTGCTGGCCGCCCATTCGGGCAGCGGCAACGACCACTTCGAGGTGGGCTCGGAGGGCACGATCCTCGAGAGCTACGTCGATATGGCCGGGGTGGGCGATTTCAGCGGCGACGTGCCGGCGTTCCCCACGAAGACCGTCCAGGACGGCACGTGGCATCACCTGGCGATCACCTTCGACGCGGCGCGCACGTCCGAGGAGATCCACTACTGGCTGGACGGGGAGCGGCTCACGATCGATCTGGAGGACGCCGCCGGGCTGGCCGGCTCGCCCGAGGGGCTGGCTCTCGGCATCGCGCGCCAAGCAACGGACAAGTGGGGCGCACTGGACGGCAAGATCGACGACTTCGGCCTGTGGAGCCGCGTGCTCACCGACGGCGAGGTGGGCCAGCTCTTCGGCAGCGGCGACGGGGCGACGGTGGACTCGCTTGCCGCCTGGCAGGACGGCCTCGACGTGTATGCGCCGATGGACGAAATCACCGCCGTCGGCGGCGGTCCGGTCGTGTTCGTGCAGGACTCGGGCACGATGGCCCCGGGCGCGTCGGTGGGCACGACGCTCATCGGCGGCGACTACCAGTTCAACGCGGGCACGTACGAGGTGGAGATCGACGGGCCGGAGAACGGCGACAACGACCTGATCCACGCCCTGGGATCGGCCTACCTCAACGGCTCGCTGGAGGTGCTGCTCGACGGGTACCTGCCGTCGCCGGGCGACGAGTACGACGTGCTCGTGGCCGACCTGGGGATTACGCTGGGGCCCGACTTCGCGCTCCTTCAGCCCCAAGGGCTGCCCACGGCCGTGTTCTTCGACTACCGCCTCCTGGCCAACGACACCACGCTCCAGCTCTTCGTGGGCGTGCCCGAGCCGAGCACGATCGTGCTCCTCGCCCTGGGCGGTGTGGGCCTGCTGCTTTCGGCCCGGCGGCGAAGCCGCGCGGCCGCCGGTCCGCTTCCCAGCCCGCAACGTGGGCGCTGAGGCGTCTCTCGGATCGTCGCTCGCGTTCCGGCGGCGAGCGGGTCCCCAACAAGAGACCGGCCCGACAAGGCAACGCACCGGGCGAACGCACGGACGCGCGACCGCCTGCGGATCGACCTTGCCGTGCTGCCGCCCGCCTCACACCCCGCAGCGGACGCCGTGCTCCTGGGATTCGCCGACCCGCTCGAACCTTGGCCACCAACCGCTTCAGGGCCGGCAGATCGAGGGGCTTGAGGACGCAGCGACTCGGCGGGGGGCGCTGAATCGAAACACGCCTCCGCGATTATCACGGGCGGGGGGCGCCGTGGCGATCCGGGGTGGGAATACGCGGAGTTGCAGCCGGACAGGAATGGCGAGAAGATGATCGACGCGGAGGCCGCCGGCGTGGACGTTGAGATCAAGAGGTTCCAGGACGACGGCTCGGTGGACGTGGGCCAGGAGGAGGCGAGGTCGGCCAATTCGTCGCACAGCGGTGCCAGGGGAAGGCGCGCCGTTTGCAGAAGAGCGTGTGGGCGCCGGGCGCTTGACCGAGAGGAGGGCGTGCGCCGCGCGGCGACCGCCCTCCTCGCCGGCGGTCCATGTATTCATCGACGTTCATCGGCGCGACGGCCTGGGACATGGCGGCGCAAGGAGCACGACCCGGCTTGAACGACGATCACGGAAAGCACGGACTCGACGGAGGGCGGCCGTCGCCCAGCGCTGCGGGGACCGGCGGCTCGCTCGGCGCGTACGTTCGACGCCTGCTCGTGCTCCTTCTCGTCGTGGCGGCCGCGGCCGTCGGCGTGGTGGCCCTGCGCGTGCTGTGCGTGGTCTTCGCCGGCGTGCTGTTGGGCGTCTTCCTCTACCGGCTCAGCGACGAGATCCGCCGGCGCAGTCCGCTCCCCTACCCGGCCTGCTTCGCGGTCGTCATGACGCTCCTGGTCGGGCTTTTCGCGGGGGCCGGCACGCTGGCCGTTCCCCGGCTCGGCGCGCAGTTGCGGGACCTGTCTTCCCGCCTGATGGCCTCGTTGGAGAGCATCGTCCGCCATCTTCAGGAGCTCGGCTGGGTGAACGAGGTCGCGCGGGAGGCTCCCGATCTCGGCGGACGCCTGTTGGGGAGCCTCGACGCCGCCTCGCTGCTGGGCGGGGTGTTCTCCTCGGCCGCCGCCGCGCTGACCGCCGCGTTCCTGATCGTCTTCGTGGGGTGTTTCCTTGCTTTCGATCCGGGCCTGTACCGTCGGGGCTTCCTGCTGCTCGTGCCGCCGCGCCACCGCCGGCGCGCCGACGAGCTGCTCCGCATCAGCGTGGACACGCTCTGGTGGTGGACGCTGGGTCGGCTCGTGGCCATGGCGATTGTCGGCGCGGCCACGGCCATCGGGCTCCGGCTGCTGGGGGTGCCCCTGGCGTTTACGCTCGGGGCGCTGGCCGGGCTGGTGAGCTTCGTGCCGACCGTCGGCGCCGTGCTGGCGATCCTGCCCGCCTTGCTCGTGGCCCTCCAGCAGGGCCCCTGGATGCCGGTCTATGTCCTGGTGTTGTACCTGGCCGTCCAGGCCGTGGAGAACAACCTGATCACCCCGTTCGTCCAGCAGGAGGCGGTCTCGGTCCCGCCGGTGATCCTGGCCGTCTCCCAGATCCTGATGGGGGTGCTGGTCGGCCTGGTGGGCGTTGCCATCGCCACGCCGGTCGCGGCCCTGGTCATTCGACTGGTGCGGGAGACGTACGTTCAGCAGGACTCGCCCGGCCTGGAGCTTCCTCCCGAGCGACTCGGGTCTGGAACCCGCGCCGGGTGACCGGCCGGCACCCAGCCTGGTGTCGGGGAATCCAGGTGGGCAACGCGATCCTGGCGTGTGCTCCAGGCGTAGAAGGTGGCTCTTGCCGGACGATCGTGGGCCAAGGGCCGCCGCAGGGCCGGACCCGCGCATTCGGCACGTCTTCTGCCGAGAGGCTCCTCCGCGGGACCCAATCCCCATCACTTCCGACGAAGGACTTCGATGGGGAAGCTGCCTTGCTGAGCGAGGAGGTCGAGCAGCTCGGGCAGAAGCTGTCGGCCAAGCGCGAGCACCTTGACCGAAACTAGTCGAATCGCGAGAATCGGGTGTCGGAACTGGAGGCGCTCGAGCCGACGTCGGCGGACGACTGGGCGAAGAAGCGGCAGCGGATCGACGACGCCTGGCGGGCGCTTCAGCAGGCCCACGAGGGCGGTTCTTCCTCGGGCGATTGGCCGGCCTGTCGGGGCGGGCTCCGGGGGTGGGGCAGGCGCCAGGGGATCCTCGCAATCGGGGCACTCCCGACTG
>CAYSUS010000168.1:0-11502 GCA_964434165.1 uncultured Pirellulales bacterium | reverse complement strand
GTTGAGGATCGCCGGCGGCACGTGCCGCTTGCCCAGGTCGTGGAGCATGGCCCCCGTGGCCACCGAGCCCAGCTCGGCGGGCTTGCGGATGCGACACCAGTGGGCCAGCGCCACCGAGTAGGTGCAGACGTTGGTCAGGTGGGTGTAGGTCAGGTAGTCGTGGTCCATCACCGAAAACAGGTGATACAGCACCATGTCGCGATGGCAAACCAGCTCCATGATCTGCCGGCCGAACTGCTCGGCGAACTCGACCATCCGCCCCGGGATGCCGCTGCGGAAGGCCGACTCGAACAGCGCGCGGTTGGCCTTCTTCAGCAGCATGTATCGCTGCGTGGGACGGAGGCGCTCGTTGCGCACCACGATCCGGCGGAGATACTGCTGGTAGGCTGCGCTCTTGCCCGCCGGGATGAAGAGACGATCGACCCCCTGCTCCGCGAGCCGGCCGAGGTCCTCCTGCTGCAGCGGATAACGCGACTCGCGGTAGAGAAACGGCGGGGCGTCCGGCGAAGGCTGGATGTAGAGGTCGAAGTCCAGCCCCGTGTCGGGGCAGAGCGTCTCCACGGCCACGGGGACAAACCCCGACTGCGATTTCGCAAGGGTATCGCCAACGCTCGCGGCCATGACGGGCGGAAGCTCCCGGTTCCGTAAGCCGGCCTGAGACGCCCGACAAGCAGCGACGAGAAGGCCGGCAACACCCGAACTCTAGACCCTATACAAGCCTAGGTTGCATTCGGGGGCGGGGCAAACCACCAGAAGGGCCGGTCAGCCGCGAGCCGCAATGGCCGTGCCGGAAACGCCTAATTCCTCACCGAAATACCCCAACTGACGCCCGGCCGGGGACGGCAGGGACGGTGCCAGTAGCGCGGCGGGCCCCAGGCCGGCCCATAGTGATATTCCTCGACGATCACCGGGGCCGGGGCCGGCTCCACGATCACCGGGGCCGGGGCGGCCGCCGCCGGCGGCTCCTGCATGGCCGCGATCACCCGCGTGCTCACCCCCTGCTGCTGGAGCACGATCAGATCGCTCGATTGAAGCGGCCTGGCGACCCCGTTGTTGCGCACGTGGTTGACGATCAGCTCCTCGGCCACGCCGGCACGCGTCATGGCCACCACGTCGTCGATCGAGACCGCGCCGGGTCGAACCGGGCGGCCCATCTGCTGGGCGATCATGGCCCGGTTCTTGGCCTCGACCTCGTCCAGCCCGTTGCCGATCAGGCCACCGGTCACGGCCCCGATCCCGGCGCCGATGGCCGCGCCCGCGCCGGGCTTGTCCGAGATGACCTCCCCCAGGATCGCCCCCGTGCCGGCTCCCAGCAGACCGCCGGTCAGCGCGCCGCGGTCGGCGTGATACGGCGAGCGGCAGCCGGCCGCAGCCAGGCCCAAGAGCACGAACAACCCCACCGCGGCAAGCCCTCGCCGCCGACCGCCATCGCCTGGGCGCATCATTTTGCGCGACTCCCGATTCCGTTCTTGAAGACCGATCCATCCGAGCGCGGCCGGATTATCCCACAGCTTGGCGTCGGGTCAAGGGAAACTGGGGGGCTTGGGGCGTTCGGCGGGACTGCCGCGACTGGCTCGGCCTCGCCGCCGCCCCCAAAACACTCCCGGCCGCCACCTGTCGGTCACCCCCGCGCGCCTCACACCGGCGGCAGCTCGTACCCCTTGCGCTTCGGCCGATCCAGGAGCTGGTTCGCCTGCTCGTCCCCCGGGAAGACCTCCTTGTCCGGATCCCAGCGGAGCCGGCGCCCGACTTGCCGGGCGATGTTGGCCAAATGGCAGATCGAGACCGACCGATGGCCGATCTCCACGTCGGCGTTGGGCCGCTGGCGGGTCTTGATGCAATCGAGCCAGTTCTGCAGGTGCGGGCGCGCGATCCAGCCCGGGCCTTCCCAGATCCTGGCCTTGGCCGGCTCGGGCGGGTTCTGGACGAAGTCCGGCGGGTTGGTGGTGAACTTGTTGCGGTTGATCTCGATCTTGCAGTCCGCGCCGGTGAAGACCGCCCCGCCCATCGGCCCCTTGTCCAGGTCGTAGCGGACTTCGACCCCGCCGGCGTACTTCATGCCCACCGCGCCGTGCCAGCCCGCGGTGATCGGCCAGACCTCGACCGGTCCGCTCTCGCACATGCCCAGCGCCCACTGCACCTGGTCGCAGCCGTGGGCGCCCCAGTTGGTCATCTGGCCGCCGCTGTAATCCCACCACTGCATCCAGGCGAACTGGAGCTGGTGGTTGAACGGCCGGCCGGGCGCCTGCCCCTGCCACATGTCCCAGTTGTCGCCCTCGGGAATCTCCTCCTCGGGCAGACCCTCGTAGCGCCGCGGTCCCGGGTATCGCACCGCCTGTACCGCTCGGAGCTTGCCGATCCTGCCCGTGCGCACCAGCTCGCAGGCGAAGCGGTTCATCTCCATGGTCCGCTGCTGCGAGCCGACCTGAAAGACCCGCCGGTGCTTGCGCACGTGATCGACCAGCACGCGGCCCTCGGCGATGGTCAGCGTGAGCGGCTTCTCGGCATACACGTCCAGCCCGGCCTGCACCGCGTGGATCGAGACCAGGACGCGGCCGTGGTCGGGCGTGCCCACGACCACCGCGTCCAGCTTCTCCCCATCGAGCATCGCGCGGTAGTCGTGGTAGGTCCTCCACGCCGTCTTCTTCTGGCTGAGGGTCTCGGTCATCCGCTGCACGTAGCAGTCGCTGATGGCCACGATGCGGCCACCCTCGGGCAAATGGTCCATCAACTGGCGGGCGCGGTTGCCCGTGCCGATGAAACCGACCACAACCTGCTCGCCGGGGCCGGGCTTGCCCCCGGCGCCCCGGGCGGTCGCGGGGATCCAGCGGGGCACGGCCAGCGCGGCTGCCGCGGCCGCCGACCGCCCCAGAAAGCGCCGTCGCGTGGTCTTCGTGCAATCGCGCGTCATGGACTCACCTTCTCCTCGCGCCCACGCTCTGCGTGGGAACGTCTGCCGGATGCTGCGTGGGAACGCCCCGTGCCGTCTCATCATGCCCCCGCTCCGCCCGGAAGCGAGCGGCAGTGTCCAATGTAATCGATCGCCCACGGAGGGCCAGTCTCGTCCGACGGTCGGCGAAGGCGGTGGGAGCTCCGCCGACGCAAGTCGCTTCGCGGCAGCCGCTTGCGACCGAGGGCCAGGCCGGCGTTTGCCGGCGCCGCCGGGCCGCGCCTATAGTGGAGCCTGGCAATTGGGGCACCCACCGCAGGCACGTCCGTCCGAACGAAGGGAGACCGACCATGCGAGAGCCCAAACGGCGCTGCGCGGCGTGGATCACGGGTATCGTGGCGATTGTCGTGGCCGTCGCCGCGCCCGGGCCGGCCGCGGACGACTTGGCGCTGGAGGCTCCCGCGGTCCTCACGGCCCCGGGCCCGCAGTACGCCGACGACTCGCGCGACGTCAACATGGTGCTGGGCATGGACCGCACTCCCGGCGGGCACATTTGGGCGGCCTGGATCAGCGGAGGGGACAGCGAGCTCGGCTATCTCGTCGCGGCTTCCAGCGACGATGACGGCCAAACCTGGTCCCGGCCGCGCCTGGTGATCGATCCGGGCGACGCCCCGTCCGGCCTTCCCCGCCGCGCGCTGGTCGGCAACTTCTGGACCGACCCCCGCGGTCGCCTCTGGCTCTTCTTCGACCAGTCGATGGGGTTCTTCGACGGCCGCGCCGGGGCCTGGACGATCACCTGCGAAAACCCCGACGCCGGGCAGCCGAACTGGTCGCCGCCGCAGCGCCTCTGGCACGGGGCCACGCTCAACAAGCCGCTCGTGCTCAACAGCGGGGAGTGGCTGATGCCGATCTCGCTCTGGTCGCGGGGCATGATTCACGCCTCGACCGAGAAGCACCGCAAGACCTTCGACCGCGCGGCGGTCCCGTCGGACTTCAGAGACCGGTTCCGCGAGCTGGACGCGATGCGGATGGCGCACCTGTTCGCCTCGAGCGACGGAGGGCGCACCTGGAAGCGCCGTGGGGGCGTGCGGTTTCCGCGTTTCAACTTCGACGAGCACATGGTCGTCGAGCTCCGCGACGGCCGGTTGTGGATGCTCGCGCGAACGCTCGACGGGATTTTCGAGACCTGCTCCGACGATCGCGGCCGCACGTGGACGCCTCCGCGGCGGAGGTTCCCGCACATCAACGCGCGGTTCTTCCTGCGCCGCCTCGAATCGGGCCGGCTGCTGCTGGTCAAGCATGGACGCATCGACCAGCGCACGCCCAGGCGGTCGCACCTGACCGCGATGCTCTCGGAGGACGACGGCAAGAACTGGGAGGGCGGGCTGGTGTTGGACGAGCGCGTGGGCGTGTCGTATCCCGACGGCTTCCAGGCCCCGGACGGCACGATCTTCATCCTCTACGACCGCAACCGCTACACCGATGCCGAGATCCTCCTCGCCCGGTTCCGCGAGGAGGACGTTCTCCAGGGGCGCTGGACCTCGCCCCAGGCGCGGCAGCGCATGCTGGTCAATCGGGCCGGCGGGGCGCGGAAGTAGCCAGCGCCGGCCTCTTCGGCCGCCGGGGCCCGAGCGGCTTCCCGGTTAACGCGCCGCTTGCATCGCGTTAGGCTTGGGCGAAACCGGGGCGGCCCGCTCGCCTGGCCGCCGCCGAGCCCTTGTCCCGACGGCCCGTCCCCTCTATGCTCCTACCTGGAACGATCCCCCTTCCCTGATCGGTCCGGCCGGGGAGACCGAGCCGTGAGCGAGGCGACCGACGAACGCTACGCCATCCTGCGGTGCGAGGCCGTTGAGTTGGACGTGATTCGGACCGCGGAGGTCCTCGCGCCGATCCTCGGCCGCGTGCGGGCCGACCTCCAGCGCGACTTGGCCGTGCAGCCGGGGATCCTGGCCTCCGACGTCGCCCACGCCGTTGCCTTGCACGCGGCCGCCGATCTGCGGCGCGACGGCGTGCCGGTGCTCATCGTGCCGCAAGCCGACGTGGTGGAGGCGCCGCCGCTGATCGAGGTCCGCCGCGCCCAGGTGACCGCCGAGGGATTCCTGTTCCATCACCGCGGCGCGGCGACGCTCGCGCCGTGGGAGGAGATCGTCTATTTCGACGCAGTCCAGGTGCAGACGTCCGAGACCACGGTGGCGGCGGACCGCCAGATGGTCGAGGCGGGGGAAGGGGGCGTGGCCTGGCGCGACGTCGCCCGGTTGAAGCTGGAGACCGCGTGGCGGGAGTTGATCGACGTGGTCTGCTACGAGCCGTGGGTGCGGCTGCAGATCGACAAGGAGACCTTCCGCTTCGGCGCGGCGGGCCTTGCCCGCCACCCCAGCCGGGCCAAGAGCTTCCTGGCCCTGGCCATCGCGTTCAAGACCCGCTGCGACCCGGCGTCCGAGGGGCCGGGCATGCAGCTTCTGTTCGACGGCAATCCTCAGACCCGGCAGCGCGTGGGCAGCATGCGGGCCTACGAGAGCCTCCTCCGCTGGCGTCTGACGCTCCGCTTCCGCGGGGAGTAGGCCGTCTCGCCGGGCGCGGAGACTTGCACCGGCTGGGGTAGCCTACGCGATGTCGGCCATTGTGCCGCTATGTTAGGTACGCCGCGTGAAGAGGACCGGCTACGTGCGGTCTGCGGCTCGCCCGCGCGATTCCGCCGTCTCCAGCTCGGATTCAGGCCTGGAGACCAGCTTGCTGAACACGCCCGTCGCACGGAAGAAGTGGTCCTCGGTCATGGGCGCCGTCTCGACGGACGAGGCGACCCACAATCCCTCGGCCACCTTCTCCAGGGGCACGGGGTTCTCGTAAATCCGATATCCTCCGCGGCCTTCAGACACCCGCCAAGAACTGCTCCCTTCACGCCACCGCCTGCCAGCACGACGTTCGCATACATGGTGTGTTTTTCCCGCTGGGTGCGCCGGATGCCTCGCGCGCGCCGCCCGCGATGTCGGTCGCTGCGCGGAAGGAGACCGCTGCGTCGCGCTTATGGTTGGATTGTACCAGTGCCGTTGGGACTGGCAAACAGGTTCGAGGGGCGTCGCATGGCGCGCCGCGCAACCACGGCGCGCATGACGCGAGCCCGCAACCCCCGGGGCTGCCGAGAACAGGGGTGGAGTCCTCGTCCCGTCGGTTCTCCCGGTAGCTGCGGATTGCCGAGAAGGGGCTACCGGCAGATGGGCGCGCGCCGTCCCGACCGCCGGCTTACTTCCCAGGGCGCAGCACGGTGACCTCCAGCGCGTCGCGCTTGGCCCACGGCAGGTCGATGTCGAACCACTCCGTCTGGCTCTGGTACTTCGACCGGACCAGTTTCAGGTACTCCGCCATGCCCCGGGCGCCGATGCCCGCGTTGTCGGCCACCACGGTCGCACCGTCGGCGAGCTGGTCGCGCGCCGCCTCGAAGCAAGGCAGATAGTTGGAGAACCCGCAGTCCAGGAATAGGAAGTCGATCGGACCCTCGATGTCCTTGCAGATCTTGCGGGCGTCGCCCACCTTGACCTCGATGATGTCGGCCACCCCCGCGTCGCGGAAGTAGCCCCGGGCTTCCTTGGCCGACCTCTCGTCGATTTCGATGGTGATCAGCTTGCCGCTTCCGAGGTTCTTCAGCTCGCGGGCGATCCACAGGCCCGAATAGCCGATCGCCGTGCCGCATTCGACGACCAGCTTGGGCCTGGACGCGCGCACCAGCTCCGCAAGGCGCTCGGCCTTCTTGCGTCCGACCATGGGCACGCGGCGCTTCATGCACTGCTGCTCCACGCGCTCGATCACCTTCTGGACTGGATCGTCCGGCGCTTCCTTTTCCGAGCCCGCCGCATGGCACATTCCCACGGTCAGAAGCAATGCGATCATCAAGACGGCTCTCATGGCGACGGTTCTCCCGAGCAGTGGAGGGGGCTTTGTTACCTTGCGGCCGAGCCTTTCCATATAGACTCCCTGCGCGCCGAATTCAACCGGGTCGCCGAACCCGCGGCCATCGCCGTTACTGGCCCAAATCCGCGTTTGCAGGCGCCCGGTCGCGTTGGGATAATGGCCTTGGGCCGAATCTCGCGGTTCGGACCCAGCGCCCGGTGCTTGAATCCCCAAACCCGGCCCGTGGCCCGGGAGGCGATGCCTTGGGACCGTGTTCCAGACGAGAAGGCCTTTCGATCGCAACCCATTCCTGTGCAAGACGTTATCGATCGTAATCCTCCACTGGAGGGGACCTCCCTGGAAAAAGCGCGTTCTGTTGACCAACAGCGAGGTGCGGCACTTGCCTCCGTTTTCACAAGCCTGCACGCAGCCGCCTTTTGCGACGGCGTGGCTGTGGCTCCGGGCTGACTGGGCCCACGAGAGCCACCCCCACTTCCGTGTTGTTTTCCCGACGGGCTGAAGACTGGCGGCCCCGTCACTGTCCTAAGGGCCCTGCGCTCGGAGCACGCAGGAGCACGCTTGCGGAGTTCCCGCCGCTCGGGGTACTAATGGATAGTCCGGCCGACCCGCCACGCGCGTAATGAACCGTCAGCAGCAGGAGAGGCATTGGTGAACGAACCTTTCGACCCCTATGTCGAGTGGCTGGGGTTCCCGCCGGGTCGCCCCCCGGGCAACCACTACGAGATACTGGGCATCGCCCCGCAGGAGTCCGACCCGGAAGCCATCGCCCGGGCGGCCGACAACCTGCGTGGCCAGATTCGAAAGATCCGGCCCGGGCAGCATCTGGCCCAATGGCAGCAGCTCCTCGACCAGCTCCACGAGGCCAAGACGTGTCTGCTCGACCCGGGCCGCAAGCAGGCCTACGACGCGGCGCTCCGCGGCGAGCGTCCCGCCTCCCCGTCGCCGGGCGGGCCGGAGGCGGGCCAAGGCCCGCCGCGGCAGGCACCGGCGGACCCGCCCATGGCCGTGCCGCCCACGCTGGCCACGCCGCCAGCGCCCGCGTCGGCCCCACTCGGCCCTGCAGCCCCCCCTGGGCCCGGTCCTGATGCGCCGACCTCGATGCCCCCGGCCAATCCGGCGTTCGGCGCGGTCCCGCCGCAGGCGCTTCCGCCAGGAGCGTTTCCCCCATCGCCGCCGCCGGGTGCAATGCCGCCGGGCCCGGCGCCGACTTATTCGCAGACCCCGCCGGGCTACGCTCCCCCGCCTGACGCGGCCCCCCTTGCGCCGCCGGACTGGAATTCCTCCTCCCCGGCCCCGATGCCGCACGGCGGTGCAGTGCCGCCCGGCTACACGGAGCCTTACCCGGGACACGCCTACGGAGCCCCGCCGCCAGCGCCGCCTCCGCACGCGCAGTGGAGCGCCGCCCCCGCGGGACCGGCAGCCGACTACATCCCGCCGCAGCCCCCGGCGGATTTTCGCAGCCCCGCGCCGCCCAGCGCCGTGCCGATGCCGGCTGCCTCGGAGCCGTCGCCCCGCGACTACGGAGGAGGCGACGAGGGCGCGGCGGTCGTAACCTCCGCGCGGCCCGCTCCACGGCGTCGCACCTCGCCCGCGCTTCTGCTGGTAATCGTGCTGCTGGTGGCGGCCGTGGGCGGGCTGGGATACCTGATCCGCGACGCGCTCCACCGGTCCAGGGAAGTGGCCGCGTCGAACGGGTCGAAGGAGAGCACCGGGCAGCAACCGGCCGATCCCAACGGCTCCGGCCCGAACGGGGACGCGACGGGCAAGTCGGCGGCCAACGGCGAGAAGCCCCCAGTCAAGCCGGGTCCGGCATCCGATCCCGATCCGAAGACCGCGTCCGACCCGACGGAGAAACCCGGTCCGAAGGGCAAGGCCGAGAAGCCAGCCGATCCCGGGCCCGGGGCCAAGACCAAGCCGGACCAACCGGAGCCGACGCAGCCGCCCGTGCCCAAGATCGACGCGGCAAAGCAGGCCGCCCTGCGCGAGGCCCTGGAGCAGGCCCGCGCGGGGCTTCGCCAGCACGACCTGGACTGGGCCGCCCAGCACCTGGAGATCGCGGCCACCAACGTGCAGACGTCCGAAGACGAAGCCGACCTGGAGCGTGCGAAGGCGATGCGCCATTACCTGGCCGAGTTCTGGAGCGGGGTGCGCAAGAGCGTGGCCTCGCTCGGCGCGGCCGAGGAGCTGATCGTGGGCGATACGCGGGTCGCCGTGGTCGAGGCCGACGAGCACAAGCTGATTATCAAGGCCGCCGGCAAGAACCGCCGCTACGACATCGAGAAGATCCCGCCCGTGCTCGTCATGCCGCTGGCCGCTCGGTGGTTCAACCAGGGCCCGGCGTCCAAAGCGGCCATCGCCGCGTATCTGGCCGTCGATCCCAAGGGCGATCCGGATCGGGCCCGGCAGCTCTTCCAGGAGGCCGCCCGCGCGGGGCTCGACACGGCCGGGCTGATCGAGGAGATCAGGGCCGTTCGCAACGCCGCGGCCGAGGGCAGGACCGCCGATCCGGCCACACCCGCGGCGCGTCGCGTTCCGCCGCCCCGCGACCAGGGCGCGCTGGCGCAGGCCGAGCGGCTCGTGCGCGACGCCTACCAGCGCGACTACGAGCGGGCCCAGTCGGCGATCGACATGTTCCAGCTCGCGCGCCGGCTGCTCGACGACGTCCGACGCACCGACGAGAGCGCCGAGGCCCGCTACGTGATGCTCCAGGAAGCGCGGCGCCTGGCCACGGCGGCCGGCAAGGCGACCACCGCGTGCGAGGCCATCGACGTGACCGCCGAGTACTTCGAGATCGATCCGCTGGCCCGAAAAGTCGAGGCGTTGCGCGAGGTGGCCGACGCCTGCCGCACGCTGCTCAGCCACAAGGAGACGGCCCAGGTCGCCATGGCCGTGGGGCAGGAGGCCCTCGACCGGAAGCAGCCCCAGGCGGCGCGTCAGATGGCCGAGCTGGCCCTGGAGTGCGCGCAACGCTCGCAGAGTGCTTCGATGGTCCGGGAGGCCAACGCGCTGAAGCAGCGCTTGGCCGACGCGCCCTGATGCGTGTTCGCCGCACCGGTGGATGCGGCTACCAGGCCGACCGGTTCGCGCACGGCGGTCCGCTCATCCGAACCGCCGCCCGGCGAACCAGCCCAGCCCGAACCCCAGCAGCGAGCCGCCGAGCCCCACGCCGCCGACCAGGACCGCCTCGCCGGCGAAGTAGTGGGTCAACAGCCCGTACACCGTCGCCGCGCTGAGGAACGTGACCAGGGCCATCAGCACGACGGCCACGGTGAGGCGGTCGAGCCGGCGCCCGATTGCCTTGATGGGGTCCTGCGAGTCGCTATTCGAAGTCGGGGGCTGATCTGCCATAACGGTTCACGATCCTGACGCGGGGTGATAATCGAATCCTTCGACGCCCAGGTTGAGGCGGAAGACCGCCTCCTTGTCGGCGACCGTGACGTAAAGCCACCCGTCGTGGAAATGGCAGTTCGTGCAATTCATGCCGCCGGCGTCGTATTGGCGGAGCAGTTTGCCGGAGGGGACCTCGACCACGTTGATCAGCCCGCCCCGCCACATGGCGACGTAGAGGCGCCCGGCCCGGTCGAAGATCATGCCGTCCGGCTCGAAATCGCCGCCCCGAACGGAGCCGCGATCTTCGGTGGGCAGCGTGATGAGCACGCGGGACGTTCCCAGCGAGCCGTCGGCCCGGATCTCGTAGATCCGCACGCGCCCCGCCGCGCTCTCCGACACGCAAAGGTGGCGCTGGTCGGGCGTCACGGCCAGGCCGTTGGGGTAGGCCAGCTCCGCGGCGAGCTGGGCGATCTTTGCCGTGGCCACGTCGTAGCGGTAGATCGCGCCAGGCGGGCTCTCGGCGTCCGGGGCCCCGGGATCGGTGAAGTAGATGTTGCCCTTGCGATCCAGGGCCACGTCGTTGAGCATCTGGAACCGCTTGCCGTTGCATCGATCGGCGAGCACCTCGACGCTCTTCCCGTCGGCGGCCACGCGCAACAGCCGGGCCCCGCCCGCATCGGCCACGACCAGCCGGCCCTGGCTGTCGATCTTCATCCCGTTGGCCTGAGGTGTTCGCTCTTCCAGGGGCGCGAGCTTCCTCAGATCGCAGAACACCCCGGCGGTGCCGTCCGGGGCGATCCGCCCGATATTGCCGTTGCCTCGATAGTTGACCACGTAGAGGTTGCCCTGCCGGTCCAGGGCGGGCCCTTCGGCGATCTCGAACCCCGTGGCGTAGAGCTGCGCCCGCACGCGGTCGGGGGCGGGCAGGTCGCTGAGCCCCCCCTCGCCTAGGGCAAAGGGCGGCCCCGCAATCCAGAGAACCAGCAGGGCGGGCCAGGAGCGTCTCACGGGCGGGTTCCTCAAGGGGATCAAACACATGCTGCTTCCTCCACCGCATCCAAGTTAGACCACGGTGGCCCGCCAGACAACCCGCGGGGGGCTCCGGAAGACGGCCCCACCGCCGGGCGCGCGGGCAAAAAACGGGCGTTTGCCCAGCCGAGGGCTTCGACTATAATCCGCCGCTCCGCGGCGGGCAAGACGCGGCGCGCGGGCGGCGTCTTCCCCCGCCGGCCCGGGTCGCTCGGCGCCCACGACGATCGCGCGCGCCGTCTCGCCTTCGTCATGCGACTGCTCGATCTGATCGGTGCCCCGTTGCATGAGCTCCTCGCCGAGCTGCACGATGGCGTCGGCGTGGCCGTGATCGAGCAGTGTTCTCA
>CAYSUS010000167.1:0-11651 GCA_964434165.1 uncultured Pirellulales bacterium | reverse complement strand
CGTCGAGGCGATCCGCGTGATCGGCGGGACGAACATCCAGTTCGCGCACAACCCCAAGGACGGCCGCGTCGTGGTGATCGAGATCAACCCGCGGACCTCGCGCTCCTCGGCCCTGGCCTCCAAGGCCACGGGCTTTCCCATCGCCCTGGTCTCGTCGCTCCTGGCCGGGGGGCTGACCCTCGACGAGATCCCCTACTGGCGCGAGGGGACGCTGGAGAAGTACACGCCGTGGGGCGATTACGTGGTGGTCAAGTTCGCGCGGTGGGCCTTCGAGAAGTTCCACGGTCTGGAGGACCGCCTCGGCACGCAGATGAAGGCCGTGGGCGAGGTGATGAGCATCGGCAAGAGCTACAAGGAGGCCTTGCAGAAGGCGATCCGCTCGCTGGAGATCGGCCGTTACGGCCTCGGGTTCGCGCGGGACTACCACCAGCGCTCCCTCGAAGAGCTGATGGCCATGCTCTCCACGCCCACCAGCGAGCGCCAGTTCCAGATGTACGAGGCCCTGCGCAAGGGCGCCGAGGTGCAGGCCCTTCACGAGCGGACCTGGATCAAGCCCTGGTTCATCGAGCAGATGAAGGAGCTGGTCGAGCTGGAGGAGGAGATCCTGCGGCATCGCGGGGGCGAGCTGCCCGACGACCTGCTGGTCCGCGCGAAGACGGATGGATTCAGCGACCGCTATCTGGGCAAGCTGCTGGACGTGCCCGAGGGGCGCATCCGCCAGAGGCGCAAGGGGCTGGGCTGCGTCCAGGGCTGGCACGCCGTGCCGGTCAGCGGCGTGGAGAACGCGGCCTACTACTACTCCAGCTACGCCGGCGCGGACACGAGCCCGAGCGCGACGGGGCGCAAGGTGATGGTCCTCGGCGGCGGGCCGAACCGCATCGGCCAGGGGATCGAGTTCGACTACTGCTGCGTCCACGCGGCCTTCGCCTTGCGCGACCTGGGCGTGGAGTCGATCATGGTCAACTGCAACCCGGAGACCGTCTCGACCGACTACGACACCTCGAACAAGCTCTACTTCGAGCCGCTGACCGTGGAGGACGTGCTGTCGATCTACGAGAAGGAGCAGCCCGAGGGCGTGATCGTCCAGTTCGGCGGCCAGACGCCGCTGAACATCGCCGCGGAGCTGGCCGCGGCGGGCGTGAGGATCCTCGGCACCTCGCATGAGGCGATCGAGCTGGCCGAGGACCGCGACCGGTTCCGCCAGGCGATGCGGAAGCTTGGCATCCCGCAGCCCGAGTCCGGCATGGCCAGCAACCTCGACGAGGCTCTGGGAATCGCCGCCAAGATCGGCTACCCCCTGATGGTCCGCCCGTCGTTCGTGCTCGGCGGCCGCGCGATGGAGGTCGTGCACGACGAGCAAATGCTCAAGCGCTACGTCGCCGCGGCGGTCGGCGTCTCGCCCGAGCGGCCGATCCTGATCGACAAGTTCCTGGACAACGCCATCGAGGTCGAGGCCGACGCCATCGCCGACGGCGAGGACGCTTTCGTGCCGGCCGTGATGGAGCACATCGAGCTGGCCGGCGTCCATTCCGGCGACTCGGCCTGCGTGATCCCGCCGATCAGCATTCCCCCCAAGCACGTCGACACCATCCACCAGTACAACCGCAAGATCGCCATCGAGCTCAACGTGGTGGGCCTGATGAACATCCAGTACGCGATCTACCAGGACACGGTCTACGTGCTCGAGGCCAATCCGCGTGCCAGCCGCACCGTGCCGCTGGTGTCCAAGGTGTGCGACATCCCCATGGCCCGGCTGGCCACCCAGATCATGCTGGGGGCGAAGATCGCGGACCTCGATCTGCGCCCCAAGTCGTTCCCGCACTTCGGCGTCAAGGAGGCCGTGTTCCCCTTCAACATGTATCACGAGGTCGATCCCGTGCTGGGGCCCGAGATGCGCTCGACCGGCGAGGTGCTCGGCATGGCCAACTCGTTCGGGCTGGCCTTCTACAAGTCGCAGGAGGCCGCCCAGCAGCGCCTGCCGGCCGAGGGGGCCGTGCTGCTGACCGTGGCCGACCGCGACAAGCCCGCGGCCCTGGAAGTGGCGCGCCGGCTCCACGAGCTGGGCCTGCGGATCAAAGCCACGCAGGGGACCCACGAGTTCCTCGCTTCGCATGGCATCCCCAGCGAGCCCGTGCTGAAGACCCGCGAGGGCCGGCCCAACCTCGTCGATGCCATGATGGACGGCCAGATCGACCTGGTCATCAACACGCCGCGCGGCAAGCACGGCAAGGTGGACGACGCTTACATCCGCACCACGGCCATCAAGCGCAAGATCCCTTACGTCACCACCCTCTCGGCCGCCCTGGCTGCCGCCAAGGGCATCGCCGCCTTCCGCCAGGGGCGCGGCCAGGTGAAGAGCTTGCAGGCGTACCACGGGGACATCAGGGTGTTGTAAGGGGCGGTGAGGGGGTGACGAGTTGACCAGGGGACTGGCTGAGCGGTGGGTGGCAGCCTCCCCGCTCCCGCGCGCGGGAGAGGGGCCGGGCGCACCGTGGCGAGCACGCGCGAATCCATGAGGCCTCCCCTCTCCCGCGCGCGGGAGAGGGCCCGGGGGTGAGGGCGGCATGGCTTGATCGCACCTAAACAAGAAAGGCAGCGGACAACCGATGGGCGGACTCTACGGCGTGGCGGCCGACGGCGATTGCGTCGCCGACTTGTTCTACGGAACCGACTACCACTCGCACCTGGGCACGGTTCGCGGCGGCATGGTCGTCAAGAACGACGCCGGCTTCATCCGCTTCATCAAGGACATCACCAACGCGCAGTTCCGATCCAAGTTCGAGGACGACCTGCCCAGGATGCACGGCAGCCTCGGCATCGGCGTGATCAGCGACACCGACGACCAGCCGCTGATCATCCGCTCGCACCTGGGCGTGTACGCCCTGGCCACGGTGGGCCGCGTGGCCAACCTCGAGAAGCTGGCCGAGGGAGCCTTCGATAGCCGCACCGCCCACTTCGCCGAGATGAGCGGCGGGACGATCAACCCCACGGAGATGATCGCCGCGCTGATCAACCGCGAGGACTCCTTCGAGGAGGGAATCCGCCGCGCCCAGGAGGCGATCGAAGGCTCGTGCTCGCTCCTGCTGCTGCACGGCGACGCGGTCTACGCCGCGCGCGACCTGCTCGGCCGCACGCCGATCGCGCTGGCCCGCAAGCCCGGCGCCTGCTGCGCCACGCTGGAGACCTGCGCGCTGGCCAACCTGGAATACGACCTGGAGCGGTTCCTCGGGCCGGGCGAGATCGTGCGGATCGCCCCCGACGGCTTCGAGACGATCAAGCCGCCCGGCCAGGCCATGCAGGTTTGCGCCTTCCTGTGGGTGTACTACGGCTACCCCGCGTCCAGTTACGAGGACATCAACGTCGAGGTGGTTCGCAACCGTTGCGGCGCGGCCCTGGCTCAGCGCGACGAGTGCGCGATCGACTGCGTGGCCGGCATCCCCGACTCGGGAACGGGGCACGCCATCGGCTACGCCAACCAGGCTGGCGTCCCCTACCGGCGGCCGTTCGTCAAGTACACGCCGACCTGGCCCCGCAGCTTCATGCCGCAGGACCAGCGGGTCCGCGACCTGGTCGCGCGCATGAAGCTGATCCCCGTGCGCGACCTGATCCAGGGCCAGAGAATCCTGTTCTGCGAGGACTCGATCGTGCGCGGAACGCAATTGCGCGATACGATCCAGCGGCTGTACGATTATGGCGCCCAGGAGGTCCACATGCGACCGGCCTGCCCGCCGCTCGTCTTCGGCTGCAAGTTCCTCAACTTCTCGCGGTCGCGGTCGGAGCACGACCTGGCGGCGCGCAAGGCGATCAAGGAGTTGGAGGGGGACGCCGACCAGCGGCTCGCCGAGTACGCCGACGAGACGACCGCGGCCCACGCGGCCATGGTCGAGCGGATCGGCCAGCGACTGGGCCTGACCTCGCTCCGCTACCAGCGCCTGGACGACCTCGTGACCGCCATCGGGCTGCCCAAGCACCGGCTCTGCACCTTCTGTTGGGACGGCTGCGACCGGCCGTGCGGCCCCTGACCCCGTCCCCGCAAGGCAGCGCCATGCGCCTCGACCTCAACCGTCCGCAGTTCGACCGCCGCAGCTTCCTCGCCGGTCTGGCGTCGGCCGCCGCGGCATGCCCCGCATGGGTCCGGGCCGCCAACGCGCCCGCCCTTCCGCCGGAAACGAAGATCGAAAGCATCACCACGCAAGTGCTCTGGGAGGGTAGGAGGGGCGGCGGCATCCCCACGTGGTTCCACCCCCGCGCATGCGTGATCCCGGGCACGACGCCGCCCACAGCACTGATGACCATGCAGACGATCGGCGGCTCGGACGTCTTCGGCCACGTGCACGTCACCGCGTCGGAAGATCTCGGCCGCACCTGGAGCAAACCGCAGCCGATCCCCGGGCTGGGCCGCGAGAGCGTGGAAGACGGCCTCGAGATGGGCGTGTGCGACGTGGTGCCGACTTGCCACGCGAAGACCGGCACGGTACTGGCCATGGGACATAACGTCTACTACCGCCGGGGCGTACTGGCCAGGCCGCAGGGACCACGGTGGCCGGTCTACGTGGTGCGCGACCGTGAGGGTCAATGGTCGCGACCGCAGCGCCTCCGGTGGGACGACCCCCGCGGGTCGGCGATTTACACCAGCGGTTGCTCGCAGCGCGTGATGCTCGGCGACGGGCGCGTGCTGCTGCCCATGTCCTTCGGCCCCAAGGGACGCCGCGACCGGGCCGTGGCCGCGGCCCTGTGCGATTTCGACGGACGCACGCTCGCCATCGCCCAGGTCGGCCCCGAGCTCCGCAACGGGGCAGGGCGAGGCCTTTTGGAGCCGTCCCTCGCGGCGGTAGGACGACGCTACTATATGACGATCCGCGCCGAGGACGGGCGCGGGTACGTGTCCGTCTCCGACGACGGGCTCACCTGGCAGCCCCCCAAGCCCTGGGCATGGGACGACGGGCAGCCCCTGACGATGTCCACGACGCAGCAGCACTGGCTTGTCCGACCGGGCGCGCTGCTCCTGGTCTATACGCGCAAGGCGGAAAGCAACGTCAACGTGTTCCGCTGGCGCGCCCCGCTGTTCATGGCGCAGGTGGATTTGAGCACGCTGCGGCTGATTCGCTCGACGGAGCGGCTCGTGCTCCCCCTGGCCGGCGACGGCGTCAACGACCCCAAGCACGTCGCCCGGATGGGCAACTTCCACGTCACGGCGGCTTCGCCCGACGAGTCCTGGGTCACGGTCGGCGAGACCCTGCCGCACGGCGGCTGGCGCGGGAACCTGCTGCTGGCGAGAATCCGGTGGGTGCGCGCGGAGTGATGACCGGGCTTCGGAAGTCTCCTGGCCCTACCCCATCTTCGTCACGCCCGGCACCGGAATCGGGTAGGTGCCGTCCTCTTTCGGCCTGACCGGCGGCTCGGTGTCGAAGCCGCGCGTTTGGTCGGGCCCCAGCCGGTACGTGGCCCTGACCGCCTCGTCCCAGGGGATCTTGCGGCCCGTATAGACCACCATCTGCCCGAGGATGGCGAGCATCGAGCTGGTGGTCATGTACGCAGCGTTGTTGATGGGCTGGCCGCCGCGGATGGCGGCGAACAGCGCCGCGTGCTCCGCGTCGTACATGTTGCACTTGGGGCCTTCGTACCGCCACTCGGTCTCCCCCTCGATGCGGTGCTTCAGGAGATCGCAGCGCCCCTTGGTGCCGAGGAAGATGTCGGAGACCTCGCTGTAGCAGCCGTTCTGGGCGCGGCCCACGGCGTACATGCGCACGCCGTCGGGGTATTCGAAGACCAGGGCGTTGTGGTCCAACACGTCGCCATAGACCTCGCCGAAGGAGGCCGCGCGCCCGCCCACCCCGTAGCACCACTCGGGCGGCCGATCGCCCAGCGCCCAGGAGCCCTTGTCCATGCTGTGGATCAGCGACTGGGCGATGTCGTCGCCCGACAGCCAATTGAAGTGATACCAGTTGCGGTACTGGTACTCGATCTCGCTCCACCCGGGCTTGCGCGGGATGAGCCGGTAGGGCGAGCGCATGTAGGTCTCCTGGATCGCCACGATGCGGCCGATCGCCCCGTCCCGGACCCGCTTCATGGTCTCCTGCACTCCCGTGTGGTAGCGCCAGCAGAGCCCCGAGACCACGCTGAGGCCCTTGGCCTTGGCCTCCTCGCACGCCTGGCGCACGACCTCGATGCCCGGCGGGTCCAGGGCGTGCGGCTTCTCGCAGAAGACGTGCTTGCCCGCGGCCACCGCGGCCCTCAGGTACTCGGGGTGGAACCGCGAGGCGCAGGCGATGAGCACGACGTCGCTGGAGTCAATCACCTTCTGGTAGCCGTCGAATCCGACGAACAGGTGGTCGTCGTCCACGGCGACCTGCTCGGGCTTCATCTTCCCGAGGCGCTCGCGGCTGGACCGCGCGGCGTCGTCGAAAATGTCGGCCATGGCCACCAGGCGCGCGCCCGGATCGGCGTTCATGGCGTTGGCCGCCGCGCCCGACCCGCGCCCCCCGCATCCGACGAGGCCCACCCGGATGACGTCGCTCCCCTGGGCATGGGCCGACCGCGAAAGCGCAAGGCCGCTGGCGGCCGCGGCCGAGGCCTTGAGAAAGTCGCGTCGCGAGGTCTGAGAGGCGGGTCTGGGCATGGCGGGGCTCCTTGGCGGGTAGGCGGTTCGGGCGGGACGTTCCGCGCGGCCGGTCGGGCGACCGCGGGGTCCGGCCGCGCGCACCCCCCAGTCTAGGCCGGCGAAGAGCGGGCTGCAACGGCCGGGAAGCCGGGACAGGACCCCGCACCATCTCCACGCCGGCAATCGACAAACCACGCAACATCCAAGAGCACCGGCCGACAATGCCAGGTGTCGGGCATGAAATCCCCGCTCTTGGCGCGGAGCATCCAGCGTCCCTCGTTTAACGGAGCCGGTCATGAACGTCACGGTTCGCGTCACCAACAACCGATTCGATTCGAGGCTCGAGATCCCAGACTCCACGAGACCCGCCAACTGCAACATCTGGCTGGAGCTGCGGCTCCTGCTCGTGCAGGTCAACGGCACCACCTTCACTCGCAACAACAGCACGTATCGCACCCAGGCCTGGGATTCGGGCGAGTGGAACCGGTTCCGCTACCTCTACAAGCACATCTGCGAACACTGGTGGAGCCACCAGTTCTGGTACCGGCCGCCCGCCTCGTTCAACGACATGAACCTGCCGCTGGCCAGGCCCACCCATCGGCCGAACTTCCAGTGCCGGCTGCGGATCTACCTGGTGCAGAACGCGACGGAGCGGCGCCACGCGCGGATCCGCTGCGTCCGTCTGGCCGACGACGAGCGCGCGATGCGGTCCCACAGCCGGCTGTACGACAACCGCGACATCCTCCTCTCCCGTCCGCGCGGCGTTCCGCACATCACGGCCGTCCACGAAGTCGGCCACCTGCTGAGGCTGGCGCATCCGGGCGTCCGGGAGGGCGTGGCCGAGTGCCAGGCGGACGGCAACGCCTCGGTCTGCTACGAGCCTCACACCGAGGCCATGGGAGCCGGCCTGGAGATGATCGACGCCTACGCGAGTCCCTGGCTGCAACGGCTTGCCCAGCAGACCCACACCGCCGAGGCCGACTGGACCCTGTTCCGCCAGGCGGTTTCCCCGGTCTCGCTGTCGCGCGAGCGAGTCCTGCACGACGCCGCCCGCGGGTCCGGGCGCCGCATGCGCGATCGCCTTCTCCAATCCACCGACCAGATCTAGGCATGGTTCGCATGGGGGGTGCAACTGCTGCCATGTGGTCGCTCCGCCGTCCTCAAGCCAGCAGCGCCTTCCTCCACGAGCCGAACCGCACCTCTGGCCGGCGTGTCCCCTTGCATATCCGCCCGCGCTAATCTAAAAATTAAGAGGTTGGAGTGGGGGCCGCCGGGGGGAGAATCGGCCCCCGCGACGCGAATGCCCAGATGGCGGAATTGGCAGACGCGCTAGGTTCAGGTCCTAGTCCGGGTTAACCGGGTGGAGGTTCGAGTCCTCTTCTGGGCACTGCTTAAATGGCTATCAATGAAGGACTTGCGGACGCCGGGCCGCGGGTCCTTTTTCCATGCGCCGGCCCGCGCGACCGACGCTTGCAGGTCCCGCGGCCCCGGTCCACAATATCGAGGCGACCGTCCGGCGTTTTCCCGCCGGCGGACTGTGCCCCGTCGTGAACCCGCAACCCTGCAATCCGGAGAACGCTCGATGACTCGCACCTGGAAAGCCGTCCCCACCCTGATCCTCACCGCGGCGATCGTTGCGATGGCCGCGCCCGCCGGGGCCGAAAAGACGTGCGCGCAAGAGAAGGACTGCTCCCAGCCCATGAAGGAGTCGAAGCTGCTGATGGTCCTGCCCGAGGGCCTCTGCAACACGCCCGACGCCATGTGCATGCTCCCCTGCGGGAGCTTCATCCTCTCGGTGCCCAACTTCAACGACACGAAGCTGCCGCCCGTGCTGCTGAAGATCTCGCCGAAGAACAAGGCCGCGCTGTTCTGCAAGCTGCCGGACAACCCGGAGACCGGCAAGCCCTTCGGGGCCCTGGGCGTGTGCCTGGCCCCGTGCGGCGACCTGTTCGTGGCCGACTTCCAGGCCGAAGGCGAGCGCAAGAGCCGCGTGGCGCGCGTGGTGGTCAAGGACGGCAAGGCCGTCAAGACCGTGCCCGTGGTCACCGGCTTCGGCGTCTCCAACGCCGTGAAGGTCCGCGACGGCTATCTCTACGTGACCGACACGATGATCGAGAAGAAGGAGGGGGCGCCCTCCATCAGCGGCCTGTTCCGCTTCAAGCTCGATGATCTCAGGGCCGACAAGCCAGTGAAGCTGGCCGACGAACTGCTCCAGGACCCGCACCTGGTGGCCACGATCGAGTGCCACGACGAGTTCGGGCTGGGCGCCGACGGCCTGTGCTTCGACACGCAGGGCAACATCTACATCGGCAACTTCGCCGACGGCACCGTGCACAAGCTCGTGCTGAACAAGCAGGGCAAGGTCCGCTCGAACGTGGTCTTCGCCAAGGCCCCGTTCATGAAGTGCTGCGACGGCATGGACTTCGACCCCGAGACCGAGACGATCTACGTGGCCGACTCCATCGCGAACGCCATCCACGCGGTCAGCCTCGACGGCAAGGTCCGCGTGCTGGCCCAGAGCGGCGACACCGACGGGATGGACGGCGGCATGGACCAGCCCTGCGAGCCCATGCTCCGCGGCCGCGAGGTGATCGTCTCGAACATGGACTGGCCCATCGTGCCCGACGCCATCAACCAGAAGTACAACAAGCCGGCCACGCTCTCCGTGATCGAGCTGGAGGAGTGAGCCGCACGCGACGCGCAGGAGGGTGTCTGGATCGAAGACCCCAGCAGCTTCCGAGAGAGCCGAGGCTCGCGCGCGGGCAACCCAGCTTCCGTTGCACGTTCTTCAACGCGCCGGCGTTCTGCAACCCGCGCAGCGAGGTGACCACCGGATCGAAGAAGAACCGCGGGAGCAAGGCGACGTGCTCGTCGCCGTGCAACGGGCGGTTGCCCGCCTTGTCGCGCGCAAGTCGAAGCACCTCAAGCCGCGGATATCGCGCTTGCGGATCGCTCTGCGCTTGTTCCCGGTCATGACCGAGAACGCGCCAGAAACGGGCGGTGGGCGCAATATCACCTGTTCTTCACATGTTGCCGAACCGCCTTCATCTTCGCCTGTCGCCGGCCGCGCAAATCCCATGCCGAACAAGATCGGCCTTGTCCAGCTCTGCCGTGTTCGGGGGAGGGGGCTTGGGCTGAACGAAGACGCCGTGAAGACTCCCCACCCCTCTAGCCTTTGGCCCGATGGACCACGGACCTCACGGCCGAGTACGTGCGGATCAACGCGGACTACCACACGGAGCGCATGCGATGGGCCGGTCTTCCGACCGGCCCATACGCGGTATCCTCGCCGAGCTACGGCCCGGTCCTCCGACCGGCCCGCCCCCATCGCGGCTACTTCCCGTCGTCCTCGGGATCGCCGCCGGGCAGCTTGCCTTCCTTGATTAGGTCGCCGAAGGACGGCGCCTTCTCGTCGTCGGGCTTCGACTTCTCCTTGGCCACCTCGTCGAGGGCCTTCTGGATCTTCTCCTTATTGTCCTTGTCGTCGTCCTTGCTGAGCAGCTTGGACAGGGCCTGGCCGTAGAGGTTGCGGTTCTTCTTGCTGCCCTTGCCGTGGCAGACGTAGCAGCGGGCCGCGGCCACGGCCTCGGCGAAGGCCTTTTCCTTGGGGTCTTCGCTGTCTTCCTTGACGTACTTGGCCTCGAACTCCTTCTTGAACTGGTTGATGGCCCTGGCCTGGCGCGCGGCAAGACCGAGGACCACGCCCAGCGCCACGCATGCGGCCACCGCCGGCACGTACCACTTCTTCATCGCTAGGATCTCCCGAACAGGGTGTGGAGGGAACTCGGCTCCGCGGCCCTGTGAGGCCGAAGGTGGGATGCCTCGGCGCGCCGAGCCTGCCATTTGCGGACTTCCCGGTGAAAGCCCCTCGCTTACCAATAGAATAGCCCGGCCGGCGCCTGTCAACTTCGCCGCCGCACCCCGCGGATGGGTGCCACGCTACGGCGGCCACTTTCTCCAGCGTTAAAAAAAGGGGTCAGGACTCTTTGTTTAACCTGTTTTCTCTCCTGACCTAGAAAAACGTCCTGACCCCATTTCTCCGAGCCGCGCGCCTCTCTGAAGTTTGGCCTCTGCTCCCGCGGGCCAGGCCAGCCGTGCCGCGGAGCGATCGGCCGCAATCGGGACGGCCGATGCCCTCATCCTTTTACGGGGGTGGCAAGTTGGCTTCTGGGGAGCCCTGGTTCGCCCTCCCTCGTCCGGCGGAATCGACTACATTTTGCGGAAACGTCCACTACTGGCCTTGATAGTGGGAGTCTCAGCGATGACCGAGTTCGATCGAATCACGTCCGATCCGGCGAAGATGAACGGCCAGCCGTGCATCCGAGGGATGCGGTTGACGGTCCGGCGGGTGCTTGAAGCCTTGGCGACCTATCCCGACCGGGACGCGTTGCGGGCGGAATGCCCGGAACTGGAGGATGAAGACATTCGCCAGGCCCTGGAATACGCCGCGGCGAATCTCGACGACAAGGTGGTTGAACTGCGGGCCGCGCCATGAGACTGCTCTTGGATCAAGGTCTGCCACGCAGTGCGGTTCGCCACTTGGGCGAAATGGACATTGCGGCCGAGCACGTCGGCGACTTGGGCATGGCCACGGCGACCGACGCCGAAATCCTGGAAGCCGGACGTCAGCGGCAAGCCATCGTCGTCAGGCTGGATGCCGACTTCCACGCGCTTTTGCCGACGTCGCGCGCTGCCAGCCCGTCCGTTGTGCGCATCCGAATCGAAGGTCTCAAAGGTGAGCCGCTGGCGACGATCCTCCAGCGCGTGTTGACCGTCGCCGGTGCCGAGCTGGATGCCGGGGCCGCGGTCTCTGTAACCACTGACCGGATTTGCGTTCGTCGGCTCCCGATGGGTGCGTAATTGCCAATCACGCGCAACACGCAGGTGTCGATCCGCAAGCTGAAGAAGACCACACGGCCACGCATCGAGCCCGCAGGGACCGATCGCCCTGACGCCCACCTGCCGCCCTCACGCGGCCGCTGCGCGGCCACCCTCTCCCGCGAGCGGGTGAGGGCAAGGCAACCTCCCCTCTCCCGCTCGCGGGAGAGGG
>CAYSUS010000166.1:0-11729 GCA_964434165.1 uncultured Pirellulales bacterium | reverse complement strand
CCGCTCGTCGGGCGCGGCCGCGGGCTTGGGCTCGGAGCTCTGGCAGGGGGCGGCCAGAAACCCGCCTGCGCCCAGCGCGGCGGAAGCGAAAAGCGTGCGGGTGGCCTGGCGTCGGGTGATTCTCATGGAGGGATCCTCTACGCGGATTCGGACGTAGCGGGCCGGGGACGCGCTCGCCGCGCGGGTCAGGCAGGCGCCAGCTTCCATCTTCCCATGCCGGGACGACCGTGTCGAACCGCTTGCGAAAGCAGGGAGACTGCGAAGGCTTTTCGGATTCCGCCACCGACCTGTGTTTGGGGCCAGCCTGTGTGCCGATATTGAGGAGCGTGGGCAGCCATGCCCAGGTCTCCTGCGTTTCTTGACAAGCGTCCCTCCGGCCGCGACGGCGAAAACACGCAAGGCACCCGAAATGTCCCGAGTCACGAAGTCCTTGTTGGGGGCCATCGCTGGGCTTGCCTTCCTCGCCCCGTCGGTCGCGCGCGGGGAGAACCTCGAAGAGGCGTGGTCCACGGCGCTGTCCGTGGATCAGCGGCTGGAGGCGAGCCGCGATCGCGTGCGCTCGGCGCAGTGCAGCCACGCGGCGGCCAGTGCAGGCTACTGGCCCAACGTGACGAACTACACCGGCTATACTTTCCTCTCCGACTCGCCGGAGGTGAACTTCAGTCTGCCTGGGCTGCCCGTCCCGGTCCAAGGGGCTTTCCCCATCGTGGACAAGGACTTCGTGGCCAATTCCACGTTGGTCAGGCAGCCGATCTACACGTTCGGCCGCATCGGCGGTCAGGTAGGCGCGGCCGGATTCGCCATCAACGCGGCGCGTCGTGAGCAGACTCGCACGGCCCTGGA
Source organism: uncultured Pirellulales bacterium (assembly GCA_964434165.1). GTDB lineage: Bacteria > Planctomycetota > Planctomycetia > Pirellulales > Thermoguttaceae > CAYSUS01. Next base: position 10,886 of record CAYSUS010000166.1, on the reverse strand, counting down.
CATCAAGCTTGAGGTGGCTGCCGCCTACGTGGGCGTGCTGCGGGCGAAACGGGCCGTGGAGGTCGCCGAGAGCAACGTCAGCTCGCTGGAGGCCAACGAGCGCGACGTGCAGAACATGCTCAACCAGGGACTGGTGGCCAAGAACGCCCTCCTGTCGGCGCAGGTCGCCCTGGCCGACGCCCGGCAGAAGCTCATCCAGGCCACCAACGGCCTGGACGCCGCGCGCTCGGCGTACAACCGGCTCCTCGGGCGGCCGATGCTCACGCCCGTGCACATCGACGAGCTCCGCGTGCCGCCGACGTTCGACGAACTCGACGCCCTGACCGCCCGTGCCCTCAGCACGCGTCCCGAGCTGGCGCAGCTCTCGGCGCAGTCCAGCGCGCTTCGCTGCAAGGCCGAGAGCGTGCGGGCCGAGCAGTATCCGCAGGCCGCGGCCGTGGGCGGGTTCACGTTCCTGGAGAACCGGTCCGTCGATCCGGAGGGCATCTGGTCGCTCACGTTCGGCGTGGAATGGAAGCCGTTCGACGCGGGCATGACGCGGGCCAAGGCCAACGCCCTGTTGCACGACGCCAGCGCCCTGGCGCGGCTCCGCGCCGACGCGGCCACGGCCATCGCCCTGCAGGTGCGCCGGGCGTGGCTCGACGAACAGGAGACCCGGCGCCGCATCGACGTGACCAGCAAGGCGATCGACCAGGCCGAGGAGAACCTCCGCGTAACGCGGAACCGCTTCAACAACGGCGAGTCGAACTACACCGAGGTGCTCGACGCGGAAGCCCTTCGCAACGTGAGCTACAACAACTACTACAACGCGGTGTACGACGCCGTCCTGGCCACGTTCCGCCTGCACCGCGCGGTAGGGGACCTGTGAGGCGGAACGCGTGAGGCCGCGCGGTTCTCACCGCGCGCCAGGCTCGGCCGGCTCGGCCGCCTCTTCCCCACGCGCCTCCTCCGAACGCACCAGGCGTTCGTACTTCTCCTGCTGGGCGATCTCCACGGGGTCGGTCAGGCGGAAGCCCGGCATGTCCGCCCGGGGCATCGCGGCCAGGCGCTCCTTGCCGGCGCGGACCAATGCGAGCGCCTCGCGGTAGGCCGGAGACGACTTGTCGGATAGCCCGGCCAGGCAGGGACTCAGCCCGGGCCGCGTGAAGTTGACCATCGCGATCTTCTTCGTGTCCAGCAGGTTCACCCCGCAGAGCTCGCCGAGCCGCTTCAGCTCCCCGTCGGAAAGGGGCGACCGCCCGTAGCGGTGCTTGCGATAGGCGCTGGCGTACTCGGGATAGTACGGGGCGTTGATGTCGATCCAGGTGACGATCCGGTCGAAGCCCTCCGCGTCGAGCCGGACCTGATCGTCGATCTCCGCGTCGCCGTGGCCCTCCAGAAGGACCTCGGCCAGGGGGCTGGCATGCGAGCCCCAGCTCAACGGCGCCTGCACGGGGTAGGGGCCGGCCCCGACGACCTGCACGTAGCGCTTGCCGCGGAGCTCGGTGTACGACGTGTTGAAGACCGGGTTGCGGTCGCCGGCCAGGTTGAGCTTCGCGCCCGCCTCCTTGCCGTAATCATGGCAGGAGACACAGTGCTTGTCGAACACCGGCTGGACCTCGGCCGCGTAGCTGAACAGGCGCGACGGCCCGTGCCAGGGCTCCAGCCGGCTCGCGGCCCGCCCCATGGCCAGGCGTCCGGGCATGCCGGGCACGGTCGAGCGCCGCTCCTCGTGGCAGCCGACGCATCCGGCCGTCTCGCCGGGCCGCACGATCGTACCGCTCCGCATCGACTGGACCATCATCCCCCGCTCGTCGAGCAGCTGAAAGTACACGAAACGATCGGCCGGCACGGCGAAGTACGCGCTGCCGTCGGCTTCGACCGGCACCGTGCCCAGGATCCGCTTGTTGTTGAAGTCGTCCCAGGCCATGCCCGGGGCCTGCGTGCCGGTGCCGCCGTTGTAGTTCGCCCCGGTCCAGAACCGTTTCTCGGGCGACTCGACCACGCGGAGATGTTTGATCGCGCCCCGCTCGATCCGTTCCATGCCGGAGCCCACGTAGGCGTCGGCCAGGTAGAAATAGCCCTCCTGGCGCCCGGGATCGGTCCGCGGCGGAATGGCAGGCGGCCGGGCTCGGGAGGCAAGCGGCATGGGATCGTAACAGCCCGGACCCTCGGCGTGCAGAAGGATCTCGTTGCCGAACACGTCCACCAGGAAGATCCCCATCTGCTCCGTGGCCTTCTTGCTCCGGCCGGCATCCTCGACCATGCGGGCGCAGAGGAAGTACTTGTCGGAAAGCGGGTAGGGGTCTTCGTACTTGGGGGAGACCTTCCGGAACGTGTCGTAGTTGCCCTTGCCCACCAGTTCGATCGCGTCGGCAGGCCAGGTGCGCACCACGGGAGTGCGCCCGTCGAGGCCCAGGCGGCGATCCACGATGGCCAGCGCCCCCCAGGGCCGGTCGTGGCACGAGGAGAACGTGGCGATGAAGCGCTGCGCGCCGGGAATCCATCGGGCGTCGAGCACGGCGCCGGGCGAGTTCGTGTTGTTGCCCCAGACGATGGCGTGGTTGGTGCCGTCGGGGTTGACCGACCACAGCCCCTGGGCGTCGCCGAAGTTGCGATCCACGTACTCCCAGCGGTCGTAGAGCACGCGGCCATCGGGCGCCAGAGCGGCGTGGCCCTCGTGCAGCGTGCTGTGGCCGATCTGGCGAATCCCCGTCCCATCGGCCTCGGCCACGAACAGATTGCCCATGATGTGACGGTTGCACATGCAGAACTTGGGCTCGCGCGTGGAGGTGAACAGGATGCGCCCGTCGGGGAGCCAGATCGGGTCGATGTCCGAGACGCCCGGGCCCAAGGTGAGCTGCTCCAGCCCGCTGCCGTCGGCGTCGATCCGCCAGACGTGATAGTCGTCCTCCAGGTCGCGACGCATGGAGAACAGGATCGAGTCGCCGTCGAAGTGGACGTCCGGATCGCGGGCCACGCCCTCGGCGAGGTCCAGCAGGGTTTTCACCCGCGCGTCGCCGCCGGCGCCGAGATCGAGGACCTTCATCGCGCCGCCGCCCTGGAACTTGCCGGCGTTGATCTCCCCGGTCTGGAACATCGTGGCCGTGTTGTGATGGTCCCCGCGGTACTGGTGGCGGACCACGAACAGGATCGGCCGCCCGCTGACCAGGGGATTCGCCACCAGCGCCTCGCGGCGGAGGGATTCGAGCTGCGCGGCGAGCTGCTGCCGTTTCTCTCCCTCGGCCCCAGCGGCTTGTTGCTCGAGGCGCTCCAGTCGTGCGAGGAAGTGCCGGGCCCTGGGATAGCGGTCGCCGAACGTGGCTCGGAGATCCTCGATCGCCGCGCGGAGCGACTCGGCGCCGCCGAGCCCCGCGCCCGGCGCGGGCAGCGCGGACGCGAAAACCAGAAGGATCCATGCCGGCAGGGCGATGCCGTATCGCAAAGCGGTCTGTTTGGGATTCACCTATTGCTCCTTCATTGCCCGGAGAAAGCGCGCAGCGTCACACAAGCCGCGTCCGCTGACTCGCGTCGTGGGTCGCTTCGATGCGCGGCCGCGGGCTGCCCTCCACCAGTCGGAAGGAGAGCCCCAGGGCCGCGCTCGTGATCCGCTGGCTCTCCCGCGCCTTGCGCATCTTGCCCGACGAACCACGGTAGAGTGAGAGCCCCCACGGCTCGCGGTCGATCACGAGCAGCTCGCGCACGCCAAGCCGGCCGTAGAAGGAAAGCTTCTCGCGGGTCGGGTCCTCGGGGCTGACCACCTCGACCGGCAGATCGATCGGGCCGGACCAGTACGTCTTTCTCTTCGTCGCGCGGCGCCCCACACACACGAGGATGTCCGGCACGCGATCGGCCGAATTCCACCCGGCCTCCAGGGGACTCACGTTCGCCCCGGGCAGGACTACGCCGAGGCCGGGCTCCATGACGACGGTCCCCAGCTCGCCGGTCAGGGCCCCCACGAACTCCTGGTGCTCCATGTCGGGCATGGGGGCCATCATGTACACGCCCTCCCAGACCTCGTCGTACCGGTCGGCGCCGGAGGCCCGGCGCTCCGCAATCAAGCGATCGGCGATGTTCGGATCGTGGACCACGACGGACATGGCTGGTGCGCTCTTGGGGCAGGACCCTCCCATCATAACGCGGGGACGCGGACCCCAGCAACGCCACGCCCCGGCTCGGAATGGGGCTTGCCGTTGTCGAGGCAGTCGCGGGCGAAGTGCCCTCACTCCAGCCCCTCTCCCGCTTGCGGGAGAGGGGAGTGTCAGGGCCGCACGGCCGTGACGAGCAGCAACGGCAGGTGCGCGACCCGTGACTGTGGCGCAACCAGCGCGTCCTGCCGCTCGATCTCGGCCAGCGCGGTCTGCTCGTCGGGCTCCAGCGGAAGCTGGCGGAGAAACGCGAATCGCTCCGGCTCAGGCGGCATCAGCCGGTCCAACAGGGCAACCTCGACCCGGAAGCCCGCCGCGCTCAACAGGCCCGGCAGACGGCGCCCGATCTCCGGATCGGCGCCCGCGCGGCGCAGGGCCGCCAGCCAGATCGGGCGCGCCGCGATCCGGGGCGGATGCTCGATCAGGCCGCCGTAGTCGGGCTCCAGCGCGACCAGCACCCCGCCCGGCGTCAGCACGCGACGCACTTCGGCCGCCGCACTCGCCGCATCCATCCACAGAAGCGAGAACTGACAGAAGACCAGGTCAAACGCCCCGTCAACCAGCGGCAGCCGCGACACATTGCCGCACACGCGCAGGGCGCCGGAGCAGGCGCACGCTTCGGTGCCCAGGCTTTCCGCATGGCGATCCAGGGCCACCACCGGTCCGCCGCCGCGCCGGACCAGCTCGGCCGTGACCGCCCCGCTGGCGCAGCCCAGATCGAGGATCCGCCGGCGCCGGGCCACGTGGACGCGGCGCAGAAGCCGCGCCCGGGCGGGCGCAAGCCAGACCGCCTGTCGCTGGAGCAGTTGGTGCGGCGGGATGCTGGGATCCATGGCCGTTCCTTCGCGTGGCGGCGCGCCATGGTGATTTGACCAGCCAACACGGTACCCCCTCCGGCGCGCAGCTCCAAGGGCTCAAGGCCCGTTCGGGGCGGCGACCCGTTGACTGCGGCTCCGGCATTCTCGACAATCAGGCCTGTCCGGTTCGCCCCAGGGTCTTCTGGGTGAGACTTCTCTTGTGTGGGACTTTCGAATTCTTGGAGACTTCGAAAGTCTGTTGAAGACTCGGGAAGTCCGCGACCGATCGGGCAGCCGTTTTCCAGGAAAAGCATCATGATCGCCCGGCTGAGGAATCTCGTTGCCCGGTTGGCCGGGCTGCGTTTTCTTCCTCGTGCCTGGCAGCTTCCGAGCTTCGTCGTCCTGGGGGCATTCGTGGGGCTGGGGGCGTTCGTGCTGTACGTCTCGCGCGCGCCGTCGTACTTGAGCGATTCGCCCGAGACTTGCATCAACTGCCACGTAATGAACACCCAGTACATCTCGTGGCAGCACAGCAGCCACGTCGAAGCCGCCACCTGCAACGACTGCCACGTGCCGCACGACAACGTGGTGAGGCACTACGGATTCAAGGCCAAGGACGGGCTGTGGCACGCCACGGTGTTCACCATGCGATGGGAGCCGCAAGTGATCCGGCTTTCCGAAGGGGCCATCCCCGTGGTCGAGTCCAACTGCCGCCGCTGCCACGAGCAGGTGATCGACGGCGTGTCGCTGGCCGTGCACCAGGCCGGCGATTTTCGATGCTGGGACTGCCACCGCCAGGTGCCGCACGGCCGCGCGAGGAGCCTTTCCGCGGCTCCGACCGTGTTCCAGCCGCGCCTGCCCGACGTGAGTCAGCGCGATCGCCAGCCGGCCATCAGCGGGCGCCGGCCGCGGCCGGCTGACCAGTAACGTGCCCTCCAGGAGCCAGACTGTGAACGACACCGAACGCGAGAAACAGGACAATCGCGAGAAGCCGACCGCGGCGTCGGCCTGGCGGGGCTGGGCGTTCTTCCTGCTCTTCGCCGCCGGCACGTTCCTCTTGGGCCTCTTGGCCGCGTCGGTGCTCGAGCGCCGCCAGGAGGCCAGGCCGCGGCCGCCGCTTAAGGAGATCGACGCCTGGGAGGCCGACAGCGCCGTATGGGGCGAGACCTTTCCGCGCCAGTACGACGCCTATCTCCGCATGAAGCAGGACGAGGCCAGGACCAAGTACGGCGGACCGTTTCCGCGCGACTACCTCGACGAGACGCCGGCCAACGTGATCCTCTTCGCCGGGTACGGCTTCGCCAGGGAGTATCGCCAGGCCCGCGGTCACGTCTATGCCGTCGAGGACGTCACGCAGACCGAGCGCGTGGGAGAGAAGACCCCGGCCACCTGCTGGACCTGCAAGAGCCCCGACGTGCCCCGGCGGATGGCCGAGTACGGGGGCGGCGGCACGGGCATCGACGCGGTCATGGCCGGGGCCGCGAGATTCTACAGTTCGAGCTTCAACGACCTCCAGGCCCAGATCACGCACCCCATCGGCTGTCTTGACTGCCACGAGCCGAACACGATGCGCCTGCGTATCACGCGGCCCGCTTTGCGCGAGGCCCTCGCGCGTCGCGGGCGCGACATCGAAGCCGTGTCGCACCAGGAGATGCGCTCGCTCGTCTGCGCGCAGTGCCACGTCGAATACTACTTCAAGGTCGAGGGCGATTACCTCACCTTCCCCTGGGACGAAGGCATGACGCCCGACGCCATGGAGCAGTACTATGACGAGGCGGAGTTCGCCGACTGGACGCACGCCGTGAGCAAGGCCCCGATGGTCAAGATGCAGCACCCGGACTACGAGGTGTATTCCACGGGCGTGCACGCCTATCGCAATGTGGCCTGCGCCGACTGCCACATGCCCTTCCGCAGCGAGGGCGGCGTGAAGTTCACGGACCACCACATCCAGAGCCCGCTGCTGGACATCAACAACAGCTGCGCGGTGTGCCACCGCTGGAGCGAGGACGAGCTCCGCGCCCGCGTCCAAGGGATCCAGGACAAGGTCCGCGAGGGGCGCGACCGGGCGGAGCGGGCGATCGTCCAGGCCCACTTCGACATCGCGGCCGCGGCCCAGGCCGGGGCCAGGGACGAGGAGCTGACAGAGGTCCGCGGCCTCGTGCGCGCGGCGCAGTTGCGTTGGGACTACGTGGCCGCCCAGAACGGCATGGGCTTCCACAGCCCGCAGCTCTGCACGCAGACCCTCGGCGCGGCGATCGATCTGGCCGGGCAGTGCCGCGTCGAGTGCACGCGGATCCTCGCCCGGCACGGCGTGACCGACCCGGTGGCCTATCCCGAGTACGATTCGAAGGAGAAGGCCCAGGCCCTCAACCGGGCGTTCATCGACGGCAGCCCGCCGAGCCTGTTGCCGGACGGGGCGGCGGGGCGGTAGAGCCCCGCGCGGCTTCACGGTTGCGTGGCCTTCCACGCAGTGGCGACCGAGGGCTTCTGGCCACACGGAATTATCCCGTTCGGGGCAATTCCGGATGGTCCGAGATGCGATTGATGGGATGTATCCGAGAAATCCGCCACAACAATCCCGATCGGGAACATCTCGCCGGTTTCCTGTGTCTTCTGCCTTGAGAGACTGCTGAAACCCGGTTGGTCTTCCCGATCGGGATGATGTGGCACCAAGAAACAGAGTCATTGCGACCGTGGATCGTCTCCAGGAAATCGGCGCGTTCGTTCGCCAGCGGCGCAAGGCGAGCAACTTCACCCAGCGGCAACTGGCGGAGCTGGCAGGAGCCGGTCTGCGCTTCGTCTCGGAGCTGGAGCGGGACAAGGAGACCGCCCGGCTGGATGCCGTCAACCGAGTCTTGGCCGTATTCGGCAAGACCCTCGGCGTGGCCGATGCCCCGACGCCGGGCGCCGATCTGGACCCGCGGGAGGCCAACGGGGCGGCGCCTGAACATCGGCAACGCCACGACTGCGGCCCTCTCTGAGAGGCTGGCCAAGCGCCAGGTCGCGGTCAGGCCCGTGGGGAGCGGCGGCGGTAAGGAGCGTGGGTGGCCAGTCAGGCTTCCGAAGTCTCGAAGACTTCGGAAGTCGCTTCGCGGACTCGCGCGGTCCTTTCCGCGGACCGGTTCTCGTCGAGGGGCCGGAACCGCAGCTCCCGCAGCACGCGATCCTCGGCCGTTCGACCGCGAGCGGTGATCGCGATCGGGGCGATCTCACAGGCGAGTCGTTCCTCGATCGCCGCGGCGGACGTCGCCTCGTAGATCGGCTCCGCGCGCTCCAGCAGGGCCGCAAGTCCCTCCTGGAACCGCAGGCAGGGGACCGGGGCCACGGGCAGATGCCGCACCACCTCTTTCTCACTGCGGTATCCCGTGCACAGGCGGGGTCGCAGGCCTTCCATCTGGTCCAGGCCGCCTAGCACCAGCCCGTCCAGCGGTCCGCCGGCCGCCTTGGCCGCGTAGCGCAGGAGCACCAGGTCCAGCCAGCCGTGGCGCAAGGCGCCCTGCCAGGGGTTCGGCGGGTTGCCCGGGTCGGACAGCCGCGCGTCGAGATCCGCATCCCACGTGGGCAGCGGCCCGGCCCCGTGCCGGGTCTGGTACGCCCGGGTGAGGCCCAGGGTACAGACCTCCTCGGCTCCGGCGGCTTCGACCATGCCGAGGGCGTGATGCAGGGTGACCGTGCTCCAGGTGGTGTGAGGGTGGAAACCCCGCCACTCGTCGAGCAATACGCCCTGGGCCCCCTCGAAGACCGCGGTCCGGCAGGCCGGCGCGCGGCCTTGCAGGGCGAAGGGCGCGCCCAACGCCCGGAGCCGGCGGGCGACGGTCAACGCCGGCTCCATGAACACGGCCACGCGCCCCTGCGCTTTCTTGGGCACGCGCTGGACGAAGTCCTGCACCTCCTGTAGCGCCCGCTGCCGCAGCAGCTCCAGCTTGCCGGCCAGGGTGCCCGGGGTCTTCAGGTCGGCCGCGAAGATCGCGTCCCGACCGTGCTTGAGCCAGTAGTGGCGCGTCTCGCCGATCCCGTGTCCGCAGGAGCCGTGGCGGCCGTCGCCGCGCGCGAGCTCGCGGAGCCGGTTCAGCTCGCGATGGTAGGGCGTGGTGACCAGGGCCCTGGGATGGACGGCCAGGCGCAGGAAGGGGTCGCGGCCGGTCAGCTCCTCCAGGTGCGTCGCCTCGCGGTGCATGGCCTGGAGGTCGATGATCACCTGTTCGCCCAGGTAGGTTGCCGCGCCGGCCAAGGTGCCCGCCCCGAACTGGGAGAACGTATGGCAGCGTCCGTCGGGCAGCACCACGTTGTGCGCGGCCTGGCTGCCGCCGCAGTAGCGGACGACCAGCTCGGCGCTGAGCTCGCGGACGAGGAAATCGACGGTGGCCCCTTTGCCCTCGTCGCCGAATCCCAGACCTTGCACGATGACCGCACGTTTCATGGGCGGGTCCTCCCCGAGAGTTCTTGCCGTCGCAGACCAAAGGGTGGCATGCCCTCGCAGAGCGTGGGCATGCTTCACGGGGCCAGGCGGGAATGGTTGGCCCCGGGCGAGCATGCTCGCCCGACGCTTTCGCGTCGCGCGCGCATGCCACCCGCGCGAAGACGGAGCAGCACTCCGTCCTGCCTCACAGCTTCGTCAGCCCGGTGCCCTCGGTCGTGGGAAGTGCGATCGCACTTGTCCGCGGCCCGGCCTCGGCGACCGGCACGAGGGCCCGGGTGACGGCCTCGGTGACGCCCTCCCGGCCGACTTCTTCGAGGTCCGCGCCGATCCCGTCCAGGTCCACGGCACCCTCGGCCAGGCCGATCGTGGCCGCGATCAGCTCGGAGATGCCCTCCGGGTCCTCCAGGCGGATCACGTTCTGCCCCAACAGCCGCACCCAGCGGCGATGGACCTTGGGATCGTCGTAGTAGGCGGTGAGGTTCGGAAGGATGTAGTAGGTGTCGTACATCGCCTCCACCTCGGCCACCAGATCCTCGACGCGGACATCCTGGCCCAGCTTGTCGCCGACCACCCTGGCGACCTCCTTGCGCTTGACGCGGCGGTAGGGCATCTCGTCGCCGATGATGAACAGGTAGCCCCGCTGGCCGCGCTTCTCCAGGCAGTCGATCGAGGTCTTGCGGGCCATGAAGTACATGGCCAGCTCGTAGGACTCGGTCTGCTGGCCGCCGCCGCCCCCCTCGAGCCAGAGCCGGCCGAGGTCCTGGTCGATCTCGATGCCCGACTCGAACTGCCCGACTTGCAGCGGGGCCCGGTCGCACGTGGCGTCGCCGATGCCGCCGACCATGATCTGCGGATGGGCCAGGTAGTTCTTGCGCAACAGGAGGCCCATCAACTGGCAGAGGTTCTTCTGCACGATCCGGGGCACGAAGCCCATCGACCCGGTCACGTCGAACAGCACGGCCACCGCGCGGCTCTCGGGGTGCGCCTCGCTGTCGCGGCTCTCGCGGACCGTTACGCCGAGCGGGTTCATCTTCTTGTGGACCCGGCGCTTGTGATACGGCAATCGCGAGACCGTATCGTGGTACTCGAACGCGCTCCTTCCCGCCTTGCGGAGGAAAGAGGCCCGTTCCCGGTAGTGGTCGTCGCTCCAGTAGGTTCCGCCCATGGCGTTCTCCTTGGAAAAGAGCTGGGAAAGAAAACAGGGACAAGACGATATGCGGGGTCGCTCACATCACGAGGTGGTGGTACGCGGGCGGGCCGTAGAGCCGCTCGAGCAGCTCGTCGAGCTCCTCGTGCAGGTCCCAGGCACTCTGCGGGCGCATGCGGGGCGACTCGTAGAGACACGTCCGGACGAACTGCCTCATCAACCGGGGTACCCCCTCGGGCATGATGCCTTGCGCCGGGTCGCCGCCCGCGATGTAGATCAGGCTCTTCGCCGCCAGGTAGATGTCCGTGGCGGGTCCTGCGCCGCGCCGTTGGAGCACTTCCGGCGGGTACCACGCCTGGAACCGGGTCGGCACCAGGCGGACCGGCTGGCCGATT
>CAYSUS010000165.1:0-11820 GCA_964434165.1 uncultured Pirellulales bacterium | reverse complement strand
AGAACTCGACGGCAGGGCCCGTGACACCAGTCCCCGGCCTCGTGCCGACGGCACTGGCTGACAAGCAGCCAGTGGCACCCGGCGCGTACCCTCCGACGGCTAGTTCGGGCTCTCTTCCCTGCGCTTCCGCATGGCACGCAGGCGAGCGATAGCCTTCCTGTGGTGCGGGTATTTGTCGTTCTCGAACGCGATGACATGCTCGCACGGGAATGCGTCACACTCGCTACAGTTTGAGAGTTCCTTGGTCTTGTGGCAGCACGACCTCATCTTCCACTGCGGACTCCAGACCCGGTCGTCCGGCCCGTGGCACCCGCCGCACTTCTTCTGGAACAGGCCGCAGCGATTGCAGTCGAGACCGCATGCGGCCAGTGGCATGGTCTTCGTTTCGGCGTTGCCCGCCTGCACGCCGCCGCAGACCAAACAGGCACAACTTGCAGCACCGCACGTCCGAATGGACTGCCTGCGATTCATATCTCCTCCCGCCCGAACGCCCACTGTCACCGTTTTCTGAGAGGCCGTCCGCGGCCTTTCAGGAATACGAGTGGTACCGTCAGTTCCCGTGGTGGATGGGCGGAATGGACGGCCAGCTTTCAAGCTGGCTGGCCGTCCGTTCCGGTCTCCGCCACGGGGGGGCCATTTCACGTTTGGAGGGTGCCTGCACGGTGTTGTTCGGCTACGGACGTCACTCGTTCTCCCTTGCTGTGCGCGAGAGCAGAGACAGGGCCAGCGAAATCAGCGAGCCACTCCACATGATCGTCCCGGCCACCAAGCACCAGTTTGAGTCAAGAGTCTGTAGTTCTCCGCCTGGCTTGTCCACGGTGAACACGAATAGGACGAGACAAGCAAGAATCCCTGCACAGCCGAGCACCCTGACCCCAGCACGCCATTTGTTTTCCATATCCGTCTCCTCTCCTGCCGAACGTTCAGCATCAGCCGCCGGGCACGCGACGACTGACTCGAATTACCACAAAAGCCGATCGCGTGCCCGTCGGCTGGATGCGCTGGTTCGGCGTCTGTGCCGCCCCGCTCAGTGGTGCTGACCATACCACGGCTGCTCATCCTTGGGAAGATATGGCCAATCCTGCGGCCTCGGCAGCAACGCCCGTGACTCCTGTGCCTGAGCCGGCGTCAGAAACATGCCCCCGAGGTCGTTCCCGCCGTTGATCGCGTAGAAGCGGTACGCGGTGCCGGCGAGCTGCTCGTTGACGATGTCAAAGAACGCGACGGTGGCTCGTCCCCAATTGCCGCCGCCCTTCTCGGCTAGGTGGGGGCCGTAGATGGCGTACTCCTTGCCCCCGCACCGCACTGAGTAGATCGGTGCCTCGTTGTCGATCACCTCTTCGACCCTCGCGGGTTGCGAAACGTACTCCCGCAGTTCGGGCAACAGCCGCTCGTATGCCTCGCCGATACCGGCCTCGGCCAAATCCTCGGCGTCGAGGTGAATCCACTGGTCGTAGTCAAGGGTGAACGCCACCGCCCGCCTCTCCTCGCCGAACTATTAGTTCATTGGGCGCGCCCAGGGCATTCAAGTGGCGCGCGAGTGCACTACAGCGCCCGAGCCGCTATCGGGCGATCGTACCGCAGAAGCCTCTGCCCAGCAATGGGTTAGCCGCCCTGGCGCGAACCCGGGGGGGCCGGATTATCGAGGCGCCAGCGCGCCCGTGATCTCCCCTCCGGCCCCCCGCCAAATGACGCCCCTGCCGATATGTCGGCGCGCCGGTGCCGCCCATCTACCCCAGAGGCTCTCCGCCCGAGCTGTGGTAATCCCCGGGCATGCAAGCTCTTAAGGTCGATTCACGCCAGTCGCCTGCTCCCAATATCGGGGCGCGGGCGCGCCTAGGAACTCCCCGCGCCCCGCGTCGGCCCTGGCCCAATTTCGCCCGCTTGCCCTGCGCAGGGACGCTATACTGGAGGTCTCACCTCAACCGTCTCCCCCGCGGTGCCAGCGCGTGGCCAGCCCCTCCATCCTCGCCGTCTCGCCCAGGCAGGCGGCCGAGCTCCTCTCCGCCGCCGGCCAGCCCGTCTCCGCCCAGCAGATCGCCGCCGATCTGGACCACGGGGCACCCCAGAACCCGGACGGCACCCTCAACCTTTTCTACTACGCCGCCTGGCTGGCGAAGCAGGAGTCAGGAGTCAGGGGTTAGGGGTCAGGAGGCAGGAGGCAGGATCCCCTCCAGCCTCGTGCTCCGTTTCAAGCTAGAGCCATGGCCCTTGAGTCGAACGCCGCGCCCAAACAGTTGGATGATCTCCGAACCTTCGGTGCGTCCCACGTTCATCAGGCCCATGGTGCTCACTCGCCATCTGATCCGGTTCACCGCGGGCCGGGACCCTGTTGTGCGAAGCACCCTTCGGACCGCTTGGGCAGGATCGCCTCGCGTCGATTCAGCGGAGTTGAACGCCGACCGGGCGGCGCGCAGACGCCGGCGTTTTCGATCCCCTTTCTGCGCGATGGATCAATCCGGCTTGAAGATCGCCCCCGGCACCTGGCGTCTCACATGGCCGCGGGGGATTTCGCCGGGTCGTGGAGCTTCATCACGCGGCGGATCTCGCGGAGCGAAGTCACGCCCTCGACGACCATGCGGGCGCCTTGCTCGCGCAGGGTCTTCATGCCCGCCTGGCGCGCGGCCTCGCGGATCAACTCGTGCCGGGGGGCGGCGGCCAGCGACTGGCGAAACGCGGAGTCGGCCACCAGCATCTCGAACAGCGCGGTCCGGCCGCGATAGCCGGTCCCGCCGCACTCCTGGCAGACGTTCTCGGCCTTGCGGGGAGGCTTGTACAGGAGCCGCGCGGAACCGGGGGCCAGCCCGAGCTTGGCGAAGTCCTCGGCCGAGGGCGTGTACGGCTCCTTGCAGACCGGGCAGAGCTTGCGGACCAGGCGCTGGTTGAGCACCGCGGTGACCATGCGGGCGAACTGGCCGCGGTCCACGCGCAGGGCGAGGACGCGGAGCAGGGCCTCGACGCAGTCGCGGGCGCGGATCGTGCTGATCACCAGGCGCGCGTTGCGCGCGGTCTCGCGGCTGATCAGATCGACGGTCCCGCCGTCGGGCAGCTCGCGGAGGATCACGATGTCCGGCTCACGGCGAAAGAGCTTCTCCAACGCCGCGGCCGCGCTCTCTCCCTGGGACGTGCGGAAGACGTTGGCCTCCACGGCCTCCACGGTGGCGTAGGGGCTTTCCTCCTGCTCCAGGCTGACCACGTCGCGCAGGAGGCGATCGATGCCGTGGATCACCCCCTCGGTGGTCGTGCGCAGTCCGGAGGAGGGCGGCGCCGAAAGCAGAAGCAGTCCGCTCCCGCGGCGGAGGATTCCATCCAGCGTCTGGCGGTGCTCCTCGGACATGCCCAGGTCCTGGAGCGTTTGAAAGGCCTCGGTCGGGCCGGAAAACTGCATGACGACGCGCTCGCCGCCCGCCACGCCCTGGCAGGCCATGGTGGCCTCGTAACGCGTGCCGTTGAACAGCGCGACGAACTGCCCGCGCTGCAAGCCGCGGCGGTCGGCGGGGTCCAGTCCGCACAGCACCTTGAGCGACTGAAGGGCCGGCTCGGCCAGGTGCCGCTGGAGCTTCTGGCCGTTGTGCCACACGCCGTCCGCCTGGTAGCGCACGGCGACCGTGCCCGCCGAGTAGTCCAGCGACAGCAGCGTGGGACGCCGCAACAGCACGTCGGCCAGGAGCCACCGGGCGGGCATGAAGCCCGGCGAGTGCCGCGCGCGGATCAGCGCCATCTGATCCGACCCGGCCGTGCCGGCCGATTCGAGGATCACCGGCGGTTCGGGGATCGGCTCCTCGGGCTTCTTCTTGAAGGGCTCGATCACCGCGGTGGCCAGCGCCGAGGCCCATTGCCATGCCTTGCCGCTTTGCTTCCTGGACTTCTCCTCCGCCCGCTCCCCTTCGGCCGGTTTGACCCCGTGGGTCTCGCCCGACTGCGAGGCCGCCAGCCGGGCAAGATCCTCGGCCTCCGGCGACAGCTCCGACTGCTTCGGGCGCGACCGAAGCTTCAACACGAGAATCACGATTTGCAGGATGACCACCAGCGCCAGCAGCACCACCCCGGCGATGACCAGGTAGTCCCGGACCTCCAGCGTGAACTGGTTCGCGATGTGCGGGGGAAGCTGCTTGGGCATGACGATCGCGGTTTCTTGCCGGGGCGGCGCGCAATTCGGCACTCAAGAAACACGACTACAATCTGCGCATTATCCGCCAGTCCGTTAGCCGTCGGTTAGCCCCGTGTGTGGAATTGTTGAGTGCGGCTTGCACAACCGGGCCTCGCACTCCAGATTGGCCGTTAGCCGTTTGCATGCCCCGTCGGGTTCCTTCGCCCACTGCGCCAAAGGACGGGGCCGCACGGATTCTGGACCGGCCCATTCAGGAATGCAAGTGCCATGAGCCGTATCCTGGTCGTCGATGACTCGCCCGTCGATCGCAAGCTGGTCGGTCGAATGCTCAAGGACCACGGGGACTTCGAGCTTGAGTTCGCGGTCAACGGGGCCGAGGCCCTCCGGCAGATCGGCGCGACGTCGCCCGCCGTGGTGATCACCGATCTGAAGATGCCCGAGATGGACGGCATGCAGCTGGTGCGCACGGTGCGGCAGCGGTTTCCGGACGTGCCCGTCATCCTCATGACCGGCGACGGCAGCGAGCAGATCGCGGCGGAGGCCTTGCGCCTGGGGGCGGCCGACTACGTGCCCAAGACCCGGCTGGCGGCGAAGCTGGTCGAGTCGATCCGGGACGTTCTGGGGGCCCCGGTCGACGGGGACTCGGAAAGACGATTGCGATCGTGCCTGCGCTACGAGGAACTTCACTACGAGCTGTGCAACGACGTGACGCTGATCCCGCCTCTGGTCGGCCGGGTGCGAGAGTCGGCGCTCCGTATGGGGGTGGTGGACGCCACGGACGCCGTGCGCCTGGGTCGCGCCCTGGCCGAGTCGCTGCGCAATGCGATCTTCCACGGCAACCTGGAACTGCCCTTGGGCGAGTTCGAGGACGGGGAGCAGCTCACCGACACCGACGCGCACATGATCGCCGCGCTGCGCGACCAGTCGCCCTACAACAGCCGCCGCATTCACTTCTACGCGCGGATCACGACCCGCGAGGCGCGGTTCCTGATCCGCGACGAGGGGCCGGGCTTCAACACGGACGACCTGCCCGACCTCCGCCAGGATCCCGCGCCTTTGATCGACGGCTTCGGACGGGGGATGGTGCTGATCCGGACGTTCATGGACGAGGTGGCGTTCAACGCCTCGGGCAACGAGATCACGCTGGCCAAGCGCCGCGCGACCCCCGATCCCGGCACGTCCTGCTGAGCCGGATGGGGGGTCTCGGAAGGGGTGGAGACGCCGTTCGGCTGGAGGGGCGATCCGTCGGTCGGGAGAGGACACTCCGCCCATGCCTTGGAGGGGATCGTCGGCGCGCGACCGACGTCGTCTTCCCACCGCGGGCCCGGTCGGGCGCCCGTGGCGAGGCCCGGTGGAGAGGCCGCCGGGGCTGCTCCCGCAAGTTATTGGCAGGCCTAGGGTTGCGAGGCCGCTTTTCGGCCCAGTGGCGTTGTGAAAACGCTTGCGAATCGCTAAAATACCGGATTATCTGCGCCGCAGAGGCTGTGCCGGGGCGCCCCTGACGCCGAGCCAGGGTCGCCGCCCCGCCCTGTGGATTGTCCCTGCCGAAAGGAATCCATTTGTCCACGGACTCGAACCTCCCGCCAGATCCCCCCGAACCACCCCAGGGGGAGTCGCCGGAAGGCGGCCCGCCCGCCCCCGTCGCCTCCCGCCTCATCGAGCTGTCCATCGAGGACGAGCTGAAGGAAAGCTACCTGACGTACGCGATGAGCGTAATCGTCAGCCGGGCTTTGCCGGACGTGCGCGACGGGCTCAAGCCGTCGCAGCGTCGCGTGCTCGTAGCGATGAACGATCTGAATCTCTCGCCCGGCGCGTCGCGCGTCAAGTGCGCGAAGATCTGCGGCGACACCAGCGGCAACTACCACCCCCACGGCGAGAGCGTGATCTATCCCACCCTGGTCCGCATGGCCCAGGAGTGGAACATGCGCCATGTGCTGGTTGACAAGCAAGGGAATTTCGGCTCGATCGCAGGGCTGCCGCCGGCCGCCATGCGATACACCGAGGCACGCATGTCGGCCATCGCAGCCGTGATGATGGACGACCTGCAGCTCGACACGGTGGATTTCATCCCCACCTACGACGAGCGCAGCCGCGAGCCGGCGGTGCTTCCCTCGCGGTTCCCCAACCTGCTGGTCAACGGGGCCACGGGCATCGCGGTGGGCATGGCCACGTCGATCCCTCCCCACAACCTGGGCGAGATTTGCGACGCGATCGTCCGCGTGATCGACGCCCCCGACGTGTCGATCGACGAGCTGCTGGAGATCTGCCCCGGCCCCGACTTCCCCACGGGGGGCGTGATCTGCGGGCGGAGTGGGATCCGGCAGGGGTATCACACCGGCAGGGGCACGGTCGTGGTCCGCGCCCGGGCCCGCATCGAGGAGGTCCACGGCGGCCGGTACCGCATCGTCATCACCGAGATCCCCTTCCAGCAGGCCCGCGACCGCGTCGAGGAGCGGATCGGCGTGCTGTGGAACGAGGGGCGGATTCCGGGCATCGCCGGGATGCGCAACGAGAGCGACCTGAAGGAGCCGGTCCGGCTGGTGATCGACCTGAAGCGCGACGCCGATCCCGAGATCGTCCTCAATCAGCTCTACGAGTTCTCGCCGCTTCAGGACACGTTCTCGCTGATCTTCCTCGCCCTGGCCGACGGCAAGCCGCGGGTGTTCTCCTTCAAGGGTCTGTTGGAGGAGTTCATCCGCCACCGCGAGACGGTGATCCGCCGCCGCACGCAGTTCCTGCTCATGCGGGCCCGGCAGCGCAAGCACACCGTCGAGGGTCTGCTCATCGCCCACGCCAACATCGACGAGGTGATCCGCACGATCCGCACCTCCTCGACCCAGGCCGAGGCCAAGGAGCGGCTGATGACCATCGAGTGCCCGGCCGCCATGCTCCGGAAGGCGCTGGGCGAGGACGGCTTCGCCGTGTTCGCCGAGGAGCGGGGCCTGCACGAGGCCTACACGCTCACCCCGGTCCAGGCCGACGCCATCCTCCGCATGACGCTCGGGCAGTTGGTGAACCTGGAGCAGGAGCGGCTCGGCGGCGAGCATCGCAAGCTGCTGGAAGACATCTCCGAGTACCTCCGCATCCTCTCCGACCGCCAGAATATCCTGGACATCATCCGCGACGACTGCCGCGAGCTGAAGCGCAAGCACGGCGACCCGCGGCGGACCGAGATCAGCGGCGAGGAGATCGGCGACATCGACCTGGAGGACCTGATCGAGGAAGAGACGATGGTCGTCTCGATCAGTTCCAGCGGTTACATCAAACGAACGCCGATCACGGCCTACCGCGCCCAGCGCCGCGGCGGCAAGGGCCTCAAGGGAGCCAGGACCGAGGACGAGGACCCCATCGAGCACCTGTTCGTGGCCAGCACCCATGACTGGCTGCTGTTCTTCACCAACCTCGGCAGGGTGTACTGGCGCAAGGTGTACGACCTGCCCCAGCTCGGCCGCGACAGCCGCGGACGGGCGATCGTCAACCTCTTGAATCTTGCCGAGGGCGAGTGCGTGGCCGACTGCCGCGCCGTGCGCGACTTCGACCAGCCAGGCCACTATCTCGTGATGGCCACCGCGCGGGGGCTCGTGAAGAAGACCGCCCTGTCCGCGTATCGCCGTCCGCTGCGCTCCGGGATCATCGCCATCAAGCTCCGCGAAGGGGACGAGCTGGTGGACGTGGTCGTCACCGGCGAGTCGGACGAAGTGGTGCTCTCCACGTCGCGCGGCATGGCCATCCGCTTCCCCGAGTCGGACGTCCGGCCCATGGGCCGCAACGCCAGCGGCGTCAAGGGCATTACCCTGGTGGGCGACGACCACGTGGTGGGCATGGTCGTGGCCGACCCCGAAGGCCAGCTCCTGACCGCCTGCGCCAAGGGGTTTGGCAAGCGGACCCCCTTCGGCCCGAATCTGGCCGAGGCCGTCGCGGGTGAGGTCCCGGGCGATCTCGACGAGGCGCCCGGAGACGAGGCGAACGGCAACGGCGCTCCCGACGGGGACGCCGGCGAGGAGCCCGACGAAGCGGAGGAAGCCGAGACCAGCTCCTCGCAACGCAGCTACCGCACCCAGCGCCGCGGCGGCAAGGGAATCCGCGACATCAAGACCAGCGCTCGCAACGGCTCGGTGATCGGCATCGTCCGCGTCCATCACGACGACGAGCTGCTGATGATCACCGCCCGGGGCAAGATCCAGCGGATTCGCGCCGGCGAGGTGAGCATCGTGGGACGCAACACCCAGGGCGTGCGGATCATGACCCTCGACGAGAGCGACAGCCTGGTGGCCGTCAAGCGCGTGCCGGCCGAGGAGAACGGCGGCGACGAAGAGGCGCCCCAGCCGTAGCCGACCGCCCGGCAAGCTACACTTGCGCACCGCCGCGCCGGATGCGGCGCGTTCCATCGTCCTCGCACTCGGGGGTCCGACAACCGTGAAAATCGCCGTGGTCGGAACCGGCTACGTGGGGCTGGTCACCGGAACCTGCCTGGCCGAGACGGGCAACGACGTGATCTGCGTCGATTGCGACCGGGCCAAGATCGACATGCTCGTGGAGGGCGAGATCCCCATCTACGAGCCGGGGCTGGCCGAGCTGGTGCGCCGCAACGGGGCCGCCGGGCGCCTCGGCTTCACGACCGATCTGGCCGCGGCCGCGGCCGCCTCGAGGCTGGTGTTCGTGGCGGTGGGCACGCCGTCGGGCGAGGACGGCTCCTCGGATCTCTCCGCCCTGTGGTCCGTGATCGAGGGTGCGGCTCCGCACCTGGGAGACGACGCGATCGTCGTCATCAAGAGCACGGTGCCCGTGGGCACGAACGCCCGCGTGGCCGTACGGCTTCGCCAACGGGTTGGACGCGAGGTGGCCGTGGCCTCGAACCCCGAGTTCCTCAAGGAGGGGGCGGCCATCGACGACTTCATGAAGCCCGACCGCGTGGTCGTCGGCGCCCGACGCGAGGACGTGGCCGACGTGCTCCGCGACCTCTACCAGCCCTACCTCCGCACCGACAAGCCGCTGCTGGTGATGACCCCCGAGAGCGCGGAGATGACCAAGTACGTGGCCAACGCCCTGCTTTCGACCAAGATCAGCTTCATCAACGAGATCGCCAACCTCTGCGAGCGCTGCGGCGCGGACATCGCCGCGGTGCGCCGCGGCATCGGCCACGACAGCCGCATCGGGTTCGCCTTCCTCTTCCCCGGCGCGGGCTACGGTGGGAGTTGTTTTCCCAAGGACGTGCGGGCGCTGTGCTCCACGGCGCGCCAGGTGGGGGTGGAGCCGCGGATCCTCGAGTCCGTCGATGCCGTGAACGTCCGGCAGAAGACGGTCCTGCCCACCAAGGTTCTGGAGCACTTCGGCGGCCAGCTCGCCGACAAGACGATCGCCGTCTGGGGCCTTTCCTTCAAGCCCGGCACCGACGACGTGCGCGAGGCCCCTTCCCTGGTGCTGATCGACCGGCTCCTGGAGCGCGGGGCCGCGCTCCGCGTCCACGATCCGGAGGCGATGGAGAACGTCCGCCGGATCTACGGGGACAGGCTCGCGTACTGCCGCCTGCGCGACGAGGCCCTCCAGGGCGCCGACGCCCTGGCCATCGTCACGGAATGGAAGGAGTTCGTCCACCCCGATCTGGGCCGGGTCCGCCAGTTGCTCCGCCGACCCGTGATCTTCGACGGACGCAATCTCTACGACCCCCGGCGCATGCGCGAGGCGGGCTTCACCTACTACAGTATCGGACGCCCGGTCGTCCGGCCCGGGGAGTGACGGGGTGAGTGGGTGATACGAAGGACGGGAGCACCTGCGCGCGTGATCGCCGGTCGTACCGCGTACTCTCGTACTTCGCACGCGTCCCCTGCCTCCTGACCCCTGCCTCCCTTCCTCGCGCGGCCGCGCCTACACGGCGCCCGCCAACTGGCCTTTCTTGCGCTCGGCCACGACCTCGCGCTCGACATTCGCCGGCGTCTTCTTGTAGCGGGAAAACTCCAGGGTGAAGGTGCCTTGTCCCTGGGTCAGGCTCCGCAGGTCGGTGGAGTATCCGAAGGTCTCGGCCAGGGGGACTTCGCCTTCGATGCGGCAGTCCGGACCGGTCACTTCCGTGCCGCCGACGATGCCGCGGCGCGAGGTCAGGTCGCCGACCACGGCGCCCTGGAACTGCGAGGGGCACTCGATCTCGACCTTCATGACGGGCTCCAGCAGCATGGGCTTGGTGCGCGGCAGCGTCTCGCGCAGCGCGGTGCGCGCGCAGACCTGGAACGCCAGCTCCGAGCTGTCCACCTCGTGGTAGGAGCCGTCCTCGACGATCACCTTCAGGCCCACGATCGGATACCCGGCCACGGAGCCCTGGTGGAGCACGGCGCGGAAGCCCTTCTCGATGGCGGGGATGAACTGCTTGGGAATCCGCCCGCCCACGATCTTCTCCTCGAAGACGAAGGTCTCCTCGGCGTCGTCCGGCAGGGGCTCCATGCGGCCGACGATGTGGGCGTACTGACCGGAGCCGCCGGTCTGCTTCCTGTGGCGGACGTTGAATTCCGCGGCCTGCGCGGGGGCCTCGCGGTAGTTGACCTTGGGCTGGCCGACCTCGACCTCGCAGCGGTATTCGCGGCGGATCCGCTCGACGTAGATGTCCAGGTGGAGCTCGCCCATCCCGGCGACGAGCGTCTCGCCGCTCTCCAGGTCGGAGGTGACTTGCAGCGTGGGGTCTTCGCGGCGGAACCGCTGAAGGGCCTTGGCCAGCCGGTCGGCCCCGTCGCGCTTCGTGGGGGCGATGGAAAGCTGGATCACCGGGTCGGGCACGTGCATGTTCTGTAGGGTGCAGTACTTCGGCTCGGCGGCGTAGGTGTCGCCGCTGGCGCAGTCCAGCCCGAGCACGGCCACGATGTCGCCGGCGGTCGCCTCGTCGATGTCCTCGCGCTGGTCGGCGTGCATGCGCACCAGGCGCGAGATCCGCTCCTTCTGCCCCGTGCGCTGGTTGAAGCAGGTCCCGCCCTTGACGACGCGGCCCTGGTAGATGCGGAGAAACGTGAGCGAGCCGTACGGGTCCTCGACGATCTTGAAGGCCATCGCCGCCAGCGGCCGCTCCGCGTCGGCGACCAGCGGGATCTCGCGCTGCGGATCGTCGTGGGCCAGCGCCCGCTGCTCCACCTCGGCGGGCGACGGCAGGTAACGGACCACGGCGTCCAGAAGCGGCTGGACGCCCTTGTTGCGATAGGCTGTCCCCAGCAGGACCGGCGTCAACTGCTGCTGCACGGTGGCCAGGCGGACCACCCGGTGGATCAGCTCCTCGGGCACCGGCTCTTCGGCCAGCAGAAGCTCCATCAACTCGTCGCTGTACATGGCCAACGATTCGAGCATCTGCTGCCGGGCATGGCCGGCCGACTCGGCCATCGCGGCGGGGATCGCCTCGTGGCGGAGCTTCTCGCCGCGCTCGCCGTCGAAGTACACGGCCCGGTTGGCGACGAGGTCCACGATGCCCTCGAAATCGGCCTCGCGCCCGATGGGCAACTGGAGGAGGACCGCGTCGCAGGCGAGCTTCTCGCGAAGCTGCTGGACCACCTTCTCGGGATGCGCGCCGGTGCGGTCCATCTTGTTGATGAAGGCGAGACGCGGAACGTGATAGCGCCGCATCTGGCGATCGATGGTGATCGACTGGGCCTGAACGCCGCCCACCGCGCATAACACGAGCACGGCCCCGTCGAGCACGCGGAGGCTTCGCTCGACCTCGACGGTGAAATCGACGT
>CAYSUS010000164.1:0-11965 GCA_964434165.1 uncultured Pirellulales bacterium | reverse complement strand
AGACGGCGGACACGCCACCAGCCCGACGCGCCCTCACCCCCGGCCCCTCTCCCGCTTGCGGGAGAGGGGAGGCATGAGCATGGCGGATCATGCCGCCCTCACCCCCGGCCCCTCTCCCGCTTGCGGGAGAGGGGAGATTGGTGGGACCACGCACCTACTCGCCACTCACCGACTCACGAGCTCGCGCTCGTACTCGTCCGGGTCCCACTCCGGCGCAGGCGGGGTCTCTCCTGCGAGCCAGGCGTGGGTGAGCACGATGCCGGCGGTGAGGAACTCTTTGGCTCCGCGGCGGACGCGCCACCAGTCGGTCTCATCGTAGCGGCGGTCGCGGAGGCCGCGCACGGACATGCGCTGAGCACGCCGGGGATCGAGCACCCGGTCGAGCACGAGACGGTGGCGGCGGCTAGCGAACCGGTCGCACAGCACGACGACCTCGGCGCGAGGATGCGCGGCCAGGTAGTCGTCCAGCAGCCGGGCGGCCTGCCATTGGCTGCGGGCCTGGCCCTGAAGGACGTGGATCGCCTCCGCGGGCACGTCCCGCTCCAGCAGCGCGCGACGCGCGATCTGGTGGGCCGGGGGGAGCAGCCCGACACGGGTCAGCCGGCCCGGTCGCCAGGGGATGAGCAGCACCCGGCGCCGCGGATCGTCGCGCAGGAGCTCGGCCGCCCGGTCGTGGGCCGAGTCGCCGCCGATCAGCAGCACATGGCTGGGCGCCTCGCACGGCTGGTCCACGACCAGCACGCGGCCCAGCGCGCGGAGCACGAGCGGGTGCGCCAGGCCCGCGACGAGGAGGAGGGCGCCGAGGACGGCCAGTCGCCGCGTCCACCGCCCCGAGCGGCGGGGCGCGGGCGGGGCTGGCGGCTCCTCGGGCCGGGGGCTCAGCGACGCATCAGCGGCCATGCGGAGTCGGGCGGATCATGGACGATGCGGAGCGGGGCCGAGTCGGCCCGGCTGGTGATCTTCGGCGCATGAGGCCATGCAGGAGGGGTGCAGCGTCGTGGGGATTGCGCCTGGCGCGGGAGAGTCACTTTGGAGGGGGACAGCCCCGCTTTCGTTGCGCTGCGGTTCACGAAAAAGCGGCAGCCCCCTTGCGTCAGCAGACGCTGACGACCAGGCCGCGGTCGCTCAGCGCGAAGTCGAAGAAGCGGGCCCGTTCGTTGGGCGGCTCGGCCGAGAGCATGGTCCGGACGGCGGCGGCGTCTTCCGGCGAGCGGCAGACCAGGAGCAGGAACCCGCCGCCTCCCGCCCCCAGGAGCTTGGCGCCGAACAGGTACGGCCGGACTTGCGCGAGCAGGGCCTCGATCTCCTCGTTGGTGGAGTTGGGATCGAGCTGCTTGTTGAGTTCCCACGCCTGGTGCACGAGTCGGCCGAACTGGGGCAGGTCGCGGCGGGCGATGGCCTCGGCCATGGCCGGGGCGAGGGCGTGGATGTTCTGGAGCGTGGCCACGGTCTGGCGGTCGCGGTCGAGGTAGCGGCCCACGACCTGCTTGAGGATGTTCTTGGCCAGGCGCGTGATGCCCGTGTAGTACAACAGGGTGCAGCCGCCGTTGCGCTTGGGGTCGAGGACGTCGGCGGGGACGTAGCGGATGACGGCGTCGGGCACGAGGCCGGGCCGGGTGGTGATCAGCTTCAGTCCGTCCACCACGCCGCCGATCTGGTCCTGCCAGCCGCCGCCGGTGGTCAGGGCCTGCTCCAGCCGCAACACGGCGTGGAACAGCTCGGCGGAGGAGAGGCGGCGGCCGAGCACGCGGTGGATGACGGCCAGCAGCACGGCGCCGACGATGCTGGAGGTGCCCAGCCCGCTGCCCTTGGGGATGGCGGCTAGGGTGGTGACCTCCAGCCCGCCGCCGAAGCGCACCAGGGCGTCGCGGAGCGTGCCGGGTCCCGCCTGTCCGCCGCCGGAAGACTGGGGTGAAAATCCGGCAAGCACGAGCGCCGCCTTGACCAGGGCGAACTCGCCGGTCACCGCGCCGTAGTCGAGCAGGTCGTCCCAGTAGTTGAGCACCAGGTCGCTGCCCACGTCGATCGAGTGGAGGCGCACCACCGGCTCGGGCGTCACGCGGGCGTAAACCTGGATCGGCGGCTGCCCGTTCAGATCGACGGCGGCGTTGAGCACGCAGCCGCCGCGCTCCAGGGCGAAGGGGGGCGTGTCGGTCCAGCCGCCGGCCAGGTCGAGGCGGGCCGGGGCGCGGCCCCACACGATCTCGTCGGAGCGCAGCGCGCTGGCCGGGGGCGGAGGCGACGCGTGGCCGCTGGTCATGATCCGCCGCTGGAGCTCGCGGAAGGCCATGTCGCGGGCCGATTCGCACCAGTCGTCCAGGACCGTGCGGGCCGGCGCGGCGCGGCTCTCGCCCCGCGAGGGTCCCGCGAGGTCGCGACCGGCAAGCCGGTCGAGCGAGGGCAGGGTTTCGATCGGGGCGGGCGTCTCGGTCTCGGCCAGCCGGGCCGCGGCCGAGCCGAGCGTGTGCATCACGCGGGCCGCGAGGAACGCCTCGGCGGCGGTGGCGTCCCGGGCCTCGTGGGCGAGCACGGCGGCGGTCTCGGCGACCTCGGCGATGCAGGTCTCGGGCTCGCGGGTCTTGGCCAGCAGGCAGGCCAGATCGGCCGCCGAGAATCCGCTTTGCGGGCCGAACAGCCTTCGCCACTTGCGGCGGATCTCGCCGGCGCGCAGCATCCAGCGGCGGCGGTGGAACTCGCCGAGGTCGGCCAGCTCGGCCATCTCGCCGAGGCTGTAGCGATCGGCCGACTGCCAGAGCTCGATCTGCGCGGCGTTGGGCTGCGTGTCGCCAAGCAGCCACAGCCAGGCTTGGAGCTGGCGAGGATCGTCCGCGGCCGGGAAGAGCCGCGCGGTCCACGCCGACCGCTGCGAGGCGGCCAGGCCCGGCGGCCAGACCGTGGCGAGATCGGCGTGGATGTCTTCCAGCCAGGCCAGGAGCGGCCGACCGCAGAAGGTCGCCCGGTCGGCCGCGGCGTCGAACCGATCGTCCACGTGGTACAGGCGCAGGAAGCGGACCGGGCGTCCGTCGCGGTCGCGCCCGGGCAGAACGTCGAGGCACGCGCCGGGCGGCAGGTCGGTGGGCCGATCGACGTCGATCCCCACGACGACGTTTTCGCCGCCCAGCGAGAGGCGCTCGCGCACGTGGCAGCCTTCGATCCACGCCCCGGCCGTGGCGAGTCGCACTTCGGCGTCCAGGCGGCTGTTGATGCTCAGGCAGGGGCTCGGGGTGGAGAAGCCCTCGCCGTGCCGGGTCAACTGCTGTCCGCTGGAGATGATCTGGCGGGTGGTGCCGAAATGGAGGAACTCGCAGCGGCGCAGGACGTTGACGCGGAAGGGCGAAGCGCGGAGACCATCGAAGAGCGGTCGCAGCAGCGACTCGTCCCAGGTCGAGCCGCCGGCATGCACCGCGGCCGCGTAGTCGGCGAAGGTCGTCTCCTCGCCCAGCGCGCAGGAGATCTCGCGGTAGAAGTCGAGACCGCGCTCGTGGATCGCGCTGCTGACCGGACCGCCGAAGGGGAACGGGACTTCGTCCTCGGGCCGGGCCCCGCACAGCCGGAGCAAGCGGGCGGCGAAGTCGGCGTCGAACGCAATTACCCCCACGTCGAGAACCGATCGGCCGTCGCCTCCGACGGCCCCCGCGGCTGCCTGGCCGGCGGGCGACGGCTTCTGAAGGAAGCGCCGCACGGCACCGTCGGCGCCGGCGCAGTAAACGCCGTGCCGCGAAGCCTGCTCGGGCGAGGCCGCGCACCCTAGCCCGGTTACGCCCGGCGTGGAGAAGTCCACCGCGTGGGGATCGAAGCCCAGCAGGACGTCGCCCGAGGCGATCACCGTGCGGCCCGAACCGTCGCCGGGGGCCGGCAGGCGGCGATAGACGGGCAACTGCCGCTCCAGCAGGGTCAGGCCGAGGGCCGAGTCGCTCTCGCCCGGCAGCGGCACGAAGAGCTTGCCGCACGGGCCGTAGGCGGGCAGGCGCCGGGAATCGCCGCCGGCGTGGACGATGAGGGTGCGGAGCCGCTCAAGGACCGTTTGCCAGTGGCCCGGCGCGCCGGGGTTCCCGTCGGCGGAGGCTGCCTCGCGGCGGAGCACCTCCACGAGGCAGCAGAGGGTGCTGCCGCCGCTGCCCACGCGCCGGCCGCCTGGATCGCAGACCACCAGCGCCTCGCGGAAGCCGGCCAGCAGCCCCAGACGCCGCCGCAGGTCGATCTGCCGGGCGTAGGCCTCGGCCTGGCGCGGGTTGGCCGCGGTGACGATCAGGTAGTCCCAGGGCGCAAGGCACATGGCAGGCGGTGCTCCGGGGGAAGGAAGGGGGAAGGGGCTACGGGCGGTACGGGTTCAGGGGAGGCCACTGGGCGTGGGCCTCGGGGGGCGCGCCGAGCGCTGTCGAGCGGCCTCGACCTGGATCTCCCAGCGCTTCAGGACGATCATCCCTTCGTACCAGGCCATGAGGAGGCTGTAAGCCAATCCCGCGCGGCCGTCGAGGATTCCGCCTTGCCAGAAGTAATGGTGGCAGAACCGCAGCAGCGGGCGCATGGGAAGCCGGCGGCTGAGGTTGCGGAGGGCTCGACGCCGCTGCGGGGCGGAGCCTCGCAGGACGTCCCGCCACGACCAGCAGGGCGACTCGCAGTACTCCAATTCCGCCTCGCGCGTGGAGTAAACGTTGTGTCGCGCGAGCCAGTGGCTCACGCCATGGCTGAAGGGGTAGTGAAGGAAAGGCTCGCGTATCCTGCCCAACACGCCGTCGACCGGAGGAGCCGGGACCTCGCCGTGCCCCGAGTCGACGAACCTGGCTCGATCCCGGTGCACCAACCGCATGATCCAGACGGGATAGCCGTCGGATCGCTTCAGCCAGCGATCGAGGAACATCGTCTTGCGGCACATCAGAAACGCGGCGATTCGGGGCTCCGGTGATGACATCGCCGCGGCGACCGCATCGACTGCGGCCGGGGTCAAGGCCTCATCGGCGTCGAGCATCAGCGCCCAAGCGTGGCGGAGCCCGGCATGGCCCAGCGCCCAGTTCCGCTGCGACGCGAAGCTCTCGAACCGATTCTGCACGACCCGCGCCCCCCGCTCCTCGGCAATCTCCCGAGTCTGGTCGTCGGAGTAGTCGTCCACGAGCACGACGTCGTCGAACGGCCGGACGGAATCGAGGCAACGACCGATGTTGCGGGCCTCGTTCTTGGCGATGACGACGACGGAGACGGGCGGGGATTTCATCGGCGGAGCGCGGTTCAGTCTTCGCGTGCCGGTTCGCGAGGGCGCTGTGGACCAGCGCGGCGGAAGGAAACGGCTTTTCGTCGCGGCGGCGGCCCGCTGCGAAGTGGGCTCAGAGCGCGAGGGCCGTGCGTGCCGCGAGGCTTCATGCCCGTGGACGCAATTCCCGCTTGCCGATCACCCGGGCGGGGTTTCCCGCTACGATCGTCCAAGGCGGGACATCCCGGCTCGCCACCGCCATCGCTCCCACCACGGCGCCCTGGGCGACGGTGATTCCCGGCGCCACGAACGCCCGGGCGCAAACCCAGGCCTGGTCGGCGATCGTGACGGGCGCGGTGACGAGGCGCATGTTCGCGTCGGATACGTCGTGCGTGGCCGTGCAGAGGAATGCGTCCTGCGAGACGGTCGCGTGGGCGCCGATCGAGACCGGGGCCACGCTGTAGCAATCGACGCCAGCCGAGATCGTCGAGCAGTCCGCCATCGTCAGATTCCAGGGCGCCCAGATCCGGGCGGAGGGGAACACCTTCACGCCCCGGCCGAGCGTCGCCCCAAACCGTCTCAAGAGGAAGACCCGCCAGCGATGCAAGAACTGCGGCGAGGGCCGAAACAGGAGGAGCCAGACGGCATGCCACAGGACGCGCCCCAGCTTGTTGGCCAGGCTGTGCGGGCTCGGGCAGTCTCGCGGTCCGACGCGTAGCTGCGCCGGCCGGGTCTCCGGAGCGGGCTCGGCGTCGCTAAGCGACGTCGAACATCCGGAGGAGAGGTCGGCTGGTGATGTCATAGCGGAACCTCGTGGAATTCTCGACCGCCAGCGCGGAGAGGCGATCCCGGGTCGCCTGGTCGGTCAGCACGCGCGCCAGGGCCTGGGCAGTTCCCGCCGCGTCGCCCGGCTCGGGATAGAGCCCTCCCTCGCCGCAGACCTCGGGAATCGCACAGCAGTTGGAGCTGACCACGGGGGTGCCGAGCGACTGGGCTTCGATGGCCGGAATGCCGAACGATTCGCACCAGCTCATCAGGCAGAAGACGGATGCGCGGGCGTAGTGATCGAGCAACTCCTCCCGGGAGACGTGCCCGGTGAGGTGGACGTGCTGCTCCAGACCGAGTCGGGACACCGCGGCGCCAATGAGCTGTTGATAACTGCGGTCGGGCCAGCCACCGACCAGATAGAGCGTGGCCGGCACGTGGTGCTCGCGGCGGAGCAGGGCCAGCGCCTCGACCACGGTTTCCACGCCTTTGTGCGGCGCCATGACGGAGGCACACACGATACGGTTCGCATCCGGCCGCGGGAATCGGGCCCGATCCTCGAATACCGCTGCCGAACGGTCGTCCGGCGCGCAGTACACGATCTCCGAGCTCTGCTCCTCGCGGCCGGCGTTTTGGCGGTAGGCATCGCGGAGGTACCGCGACGCGAAACCGAGGAGCGTCGAACGATGCACGGCCTCCCGATACGCTTGCCGCTGGAGGCTGGCCTTCACTCGATCGGGAAGCCCGCGATGCACCCGCGGGACCAGGCACCAGGGATTCAGGGCCAGCGAGACCTGCGGGATGCCGAGGCCTCGAGCGACCGTGCCCGACGGCGTGAAGTAGAGGTCCGCACGGAGATTGCGGACCGTTCGCCCCAGGCAGGTCCGCTCCCACACCGACCGATGCATCCAGTGCGCGGTCTTGGCCGGGGCCTGAATCCACCGTACGTTCGGCCCCAGGTCTCGCACGAGGTCGGCATTCTGCTGGTGGTAGAGAACGTGGAACTCGTGCTTGCCGGCCGTCCAACGCGCCAGGCGCGGGAGATGCCCCAGCAGCACCTGCTTGCCGCTGGGAGCCGTCGCCGAGAGGGCGTTGACCAGGACTCTCACGGGGCGCGGCCGCTCGATTCGGGGAGCAGAATGCTGCGGTGCGCCGCAAGGGCCGCGTCCGCGCTGTATCGTTCCGCCAGGGCCCGCAGCCTTGCCGGATCGCTCTTCAGCTCTCCGCGAAGAAAGGCCGCCATGCGATCGGCGAGGTCGGCGGGGGAGGTCCCCGAGGTCAACCATTCCGATCCGTACTCGTTGACCAGCTCGGGAATCGCGCCGACCGGCGTGGCGATGACCGGCCTTGCGCACGCGTAGGACTCCAGGATGATCAGGCCGAAGCACTCCAAGGCCCGCGTCGGCAGCACGAAGCAATCGGCCGCCGCATAGCACCGCGGCAGTTGCTCCGCCGGAACTCGGCCGAGGAGGTGGGCCGTGTCGGAAAGGCCGCGCTGGACGATCTGGCTTCGCAGCGTCTCCTCCATGGAGCCGCCCCCTCCGATGAGAAGCTGGAAACCGAACCCCTGCTTCTTGAGGATCGCCGCGGCGTCCACGAGGGCATCGAGGCCCATGCGGGCTTCGAGACGGCGCACGGTGAAGAAGACGGGTATGTCCGAGCGCCAGGGCGGACCGAGCATCGCGCGCGTGGCGGCGGCGTCGGCCACCGGCCGCAGCACCTCGGTATCGACCCACAGGGAGGTGACGTCGGTCTTCTTCGAAACACGCTCCCCGTACTTCTCGGCAAGCAGTGCGGCCGTGTAGCGGGAGTCGCATCGAACCGTGTCCGCCCGCCGGCAATTGGCGGCCTCGATGCGCCGCGCCACGTGAAGCGCGAGCCGGTCGCGCAGACGCACGACGGGCTCCGGCCGATTGCTCGCCAGTTCCTCGTCGAAAGGGGAGTGGACGTTGTACACCTGGCGATCGCATCGCCCGCGTGCGGCCAGCGAGGCGCCCAGGAACTGGAGCGGCGTATGCCCGCTGACGCAAGCAACGCGACTCTGGCGGAGAATCCGTCGTGTGAGTCGATAGGTTCGGGCGATGTGGCCCCAGACGTTGGCCGGGTGCGGAGAGCGGGCGCGCGGGAAGGGGTATCGCCAGAGCTCGACCCCGTCGATCACCGACGGAGCAACCGGTTCCGGTTCGTGCGTCCCGCAAACGTAGCAGACGCGATGGCCCTCGGCCGCGAGGTGCTCGGCCAGCTCGGTGGCGACCTTGGACGAACCGCCGATCAGCTCGTGGAACCACGTATGGCAAGCGACGAGAACTGCCTTGGACTGCCCGTTCGCAACCAGCCGCGCGGGGCTTCGTTGCAGTTCCGTCGTCTTTGAGGACATGACTTGTTTCGCTTCGGCCGGCCGCCGTGGGGCGACCCGCTCAGGTCCCCATCGGTCGCGGGCCCGGGCGGCGCCCAACTCGCGCGTGGGGATGTGGTACGGGGGGGTGACCGACAGGGACGGCCGTGTAGCGACCGGTGTGCCGCGGCATGCCGTGTGCGCTCACACGGAAAGCAAACCCTAAGCAAAGCAGGACGAAGCAGACCGACGACGGGTCGCCGCTGTACGCCTGATGCGAAACGATGAAGGAGGCGGCGTTGGCCACAACGACGCTGAACATGCCCGCCTGGAAGCGCGCGGCTGCCAGACTGAAGTTCGACCGGCCGGAGGCTTCGTAGCAGGATCGCACGACAAGCCATGCCGCGACCATGGCCAGAATGCCGCCGAGAAGTCCCAGTTCCACGAACAGACGCCCGGTCCCATCCTCCTGCCAGGTTCGAGGCCTGTCTCGGGCGGCGAGGTGGTACGATCCCTGGGTCGCCGAGCCCAGTCCTTTGCCGAGCACGCCGGACTGTTGCAGGGTGGTCGTCGGGGAGCCGACCACACTCCAATAGGCCCGTTCCACGCCCTCGTCACCGAACACGGTGGACGCGTACTCTGTGTACTCATCCGACTCGGAGGTCTCGGAGCTGAACAGGAAGACCGCGGCGAGGCATGCGGCGGCGGGGAGCGTGTACCACGCGGCGTGCGACACGCGGCGGACCTTGCGAAAGTAGAGGAACAGGAAGCTCGCGGCGAAGACCAGGGGAACGGCGATCATCTTGCGCCGTCCCGACAGCATCAGCGACACGACCGCCCAGAGCGCCACGGAGTACCAGGCCAACTGGGCCGCGCCTCTTCGCCTTGCGCCCAACACGCAGGCGAACACGCATACGTTGGCGGCGTGAAGGCCGAGCAGGTCCGGGCTGCGATAGACGCCGCTCATCAGTTCGACGATGTGACCCGTGCGATAGCGAATCCAATCCATGTCGATCCCGCCCAGCACCGGGGAGCTGAAGTCGGCGTACTCCAGCAGGGTCCCGACGAACGCCACGGAGTTGGCGACGCAGTACACGGCCAGGAACCGGGTGACGTCCCTCTCGCTCCGCGCGAAGGCGTAGCCCGCCACGATGCCCGGAATCACCGCCAGATAAGATGCGCTGCCGAGCAGGACCAGCTTCCAGCCTGCCGCATACTGCGTCAGGGACATCACGGCCCCCGGGATCAGCGCCACGCAGAGCAGCGTGGCGGCCGTCTTCATGCGCGGATGGTGCGCGCCGAACTGGGCCATGCGGCGCTGCTCGCCCAGCAGCACGGCCAGTCCCACCGCAACCCACACGAGGTTCACAGACTGCGTAATCCAGACGGAATGGCCCTCGGCGAGCTTGCGGACCGGGTCGCGGAGGATGTCCACGAAGATGCAGACGTAGAGCGCCGCCCGCCAGTTGGTCAGCGCCAGAAGCAGCGCCACGCCGACCAGACCGTAAAAGGCGTACTCAACGAGCATGGCGGCCGATCGCTTTCGAATTGCCCTTCCCGCGCGGCCGCGAGCCTGCCGCGAAGCGTACGGCTTCCACGGTCCCGCGAGCAGCCGCGTCGAAGCAATAGGGACGGACCTTCTCTCTTGCGTTCTCGCCCAGGCGTCGGAGCCTTTGCGGCTCGGAGGCCATCTCCGCCATCTGCCCCGCAAGTCGCGACCAGTCCCCGAACGGAAACACGTCGCCTGTGACGCCGGGCTCGACCAGGTCCGGCCCGCACCCGACCTGGTCGCTGACGATGGCGGGCAGCCCGCACGCCATGGCCTCGTTGACGACCAGCCCCCACGTCTCGCCGTGATCGGAGGGGAGAACCAGGCAATCCGCGGCCGCGTACGCCGCACCCAGCTCCCCCTGATTCAGAAAGCCGGCGAACGTGACCGGAAGACCGTGCTCCCCGGCGAACCGCTCGCATTCGGGCCGAAGCTCCCCGTCGCCGACCATCAGCAGGTGGACGTGCGCCCGCTGATGATGGGCCTGCTGCATTGCCTGGAGCAGTCCCAAAGGATGCTTCTTGTCGATGAATTTCGCGCAGAACAGATAGACGACGGAGTCCCGGTCGATGCCCCACCGCTGCCGAGCCGCATCACGCCCGCCGGCTGCGGCGGCCTGTCGCGCGAATCGCTCGTTGTCCACGCAGTAGAGGGCCGGGAAGAGCCGTCTGTCGGGCACGCCGTGCCGCCGGTAGAACGCAGCATTGCTCTTGCCGATGTACAGGCAGGCGGCGTAGTGCCCGACGAGCCAGCGATGAATCACACGTTTCCACCACGCACGGGGCCGGAGCACGTTGGCCTCTCCGCGAACCAGGCACGGCACGCCGAAGCGGCGGCACGCGGAGAGCGTCTGGAGGCAGCTCTTCGCCACCCACCCGTTGACGATCACCGCGTCGAGCTCTCTCCGACCGACGATCCTGCGGATCTCCGGGGTGTCGCTTCCGCTGAAACGAGTCACGCTGGGCTTTCGGGCTACGTTCTTGAGCACGCGGTACCGGTAGCCCTCCAGAAGCGGAACGTCCCACTCGAAAGCCACGCCGAAGCCGTCGCCCTGGGCGATCTTATCCGGAATCTGGCAGTAAAACACCGTCAGGTCGATCTCACCGTGCGCCGCCAATCGCCGGAACCAGGGGACCTGGTACTGGATCGGATGGGTGGTGAGGATCCCAAGGCGGTAGGAATCGGGCAACGTGAGCTGTCTCCGAGTGCGACACTCAGCTCGCAAATTGGCCTGCACGGGATGCGCCTTCGGCAACGTCGAGATACTCCAATGGGTGGAGATTGAACTCTTCGCGTACTCGCCTGCCAATCCTTCGAGTATTGAAGAGGTTCTTCGTTGCACGCAAGAGGCTTTCGCCCAATCGACGAGGTAAGTGGTGTCTCCGCGCATACGTGTTGGACGAGTGGATGACATAGACTGCTCCCCTGAAGGGGAGTCTCGCCAACCCCTGCCCGGCTCGCCGCATCTTGTCTCCTTGATACTGGTGGTTGATGAAAAAGCGATAGTGGCAGAACCCCCTGTCGAACTCCGGCGTCGGAACCGGAACGAGATCCGCGCGCACAATCACGCCGGATCCGCATTCGCGATGGAATCCTCGGCGCTTGACGTAGACCCAATCGCTCCCTTCCACGTATCGGTATCCCTTCTCGATCGCCCAACCGCGTGCATGGGGATTACGGCCAATCAAAGATGCCAGCCGGCAACTGACTAGATCGTCGGCGTCTAGGAACATGATGTGTGTCGCGCCAAGCTCACGGGCTCGAAGATAACCGCGTAGCATCTTCCTGCCCTTATCCGTGAAGCGTACTTCCAAGTTGGGATCCTTGGGATACTCCACGGGATCTCTCACGCTCAACTCGAGCGCGAAGTCCACTGGAATGCACTCCACGCACGGGTCTCCCGGCAGGTGATCTGGAAACGCGTTGCCGACCAGCAATACGATGTAGGAGCCGGCCTCCTGTTGACACGCGGAGGCCAGCGTCCGCCGAGTCAGTCGGGCAACGAGGCTCCAGTCTCGCGACATTTGCGGACTCACCAGCGGGATTACAAAGGCCAACATCGGGTTGTGCTTGACTAGGCTTTGTCTCAAAACACGAGATCGACGTCGTATCGTAGGTACTGCTGGAT
>CAYSUS010000163.1:0-11983 GCA_964434165.1 uncultured Pirellulales bacterium | reverse complement strand
CTGCCGGCCTTCCGCGTCGTGCCGCTGAAGATGCTCCCGTACGACAACAAGAACGAGTTCCAGGTGGTCGTCGACATGCCCGAGGGCACGACCCTGGAGCACACCGACGCGGCCGCGCGCCAGTTGGCCGGCTTCCTCTCCACGGTCAACGAGGTCAAGGACCTGCAGGTCTACGTGGGCATGGCCTCGCCCATGGACTTCAACGGCATGGTTCGCCACTACTTCCTTCGCCGCGGGGCCAACGTGGCCGACATCCGCGTGAACCTGGCCCCCAAGGACTTCCGTGCCCAGCAGTCGCACGCCTTGATCCTCCGCTTGCGCGACCGGCTTGCCGAGGTCGCGGCCGAAAGCGGGGCGAACATCAAGCTCGTCGAGGTCCCGCCCGGCCCGCCGGTCCTGGCCACGATCACCGCCGAAGTCTATGGCCCGCCACAGGCCGAATACCGCGACCTCGTGGCCGCGGCCCGACGCGTGGAAGAGCGCCTGGCGCGCGAGCCGGGCGTGGTCGACGTCGACACCAGCGCCGAGGCCAATCAGGAGAAGTGGGTCTTCGAGACCGATAAGCCCAAGGCGGCCCTCTCCGGCGTTTCGACCGAGGCCATCGCGCGGACCCTGCAGCTCGCGCTGGAGGGCATGCCGGCCACCGTGCTGCACGTGCCCGGCGAGGTCGATCCGCTCCAGGTCGAGCTTCGACTGCCGCGGTGGATGCGCTCGGCCATCGACGACCTGGAAGAGATCTACGTCCAGGGCGAGTCGGGCGAGATCGTGCAGCTCGGCGCGCTGGGGACCTTCCGCAACACGCTGCCCGACGGCCGACCGATCCACGAAGACCAGACGATCTACCACAAGAACCTCAAGCGGGTCGTGTTCGTCTATGGCGAGGTGGCCGGGCGCCCGCCCGCCGACGCGATCATGGACATGGAACTGGACCGCAAGCCCGACGGCGAGAATCCCCAGCCGGCTGAGCCGCGTCCTGCCTCGGAGCGGACCTGGTTCCAGCCTGGCGGCGGCGATCCCTGGGCGCTTCCCCAGGGCTTCACCGTGGTGTGGGCGGGTGAAGGCGAGTGGAAGATCACGCTTGACGTGTTCCGCGACCTGGGACTTGCCTTTGGCGCGGCCCTGGTGGGCATCTTCATCATCCTCATGTTCGAGACCGGCTCGCGCCTGATGCCGCTGGTGATCATGCTCGCCATCCCGCTGACCATGATCGGGATCATGCCGGGCTTCTGGCTTCTGAACTGGATTGTGGACGTGCCGGTGGGCGGATACCCCAACCCGGTGTTCTTCACGGCCACGGCCATGATCGGCATGATCGCCCTGGCCGGGATCGTCGTGCGCAACTCGGTCGTGCTGATCGACTTCATCCACCACGGCCAGGCCGAGGGCCTGCCCCTGCGCGAGGCCGTGATCCGCAGCGTGGCCGTGCGTGCCCGGCCCATCCTCGCCACGGCCGGCACCACGCTGTTGGGCAACTGGGTGATCACGCTCGACCCCATCTTCTCGGGCCTGGCCTGGGCGATCATCTTCGGCATCTTCGCCTCCACGGTGTTCACGATGCTCGTCATCCCGGTGGTCTACTGGCTGCTGTTCCGAGGGCAGGAGGCATGAGCGGCGGACCTTTCTTCCGCATCAGCGCGTTCCCAGGCTCCCGCCTGGGAAACGCCCTGCCTTCGAGGCTCTGCCTCGCGCCGACTTCAGAACCTTTCCGGCAATGCGTTCAGAGGTGGGGTAGAACTCGCGAAAACGCCCCGCTGAAGGAGGGGCTGCGCGCACGAGTGCGCTCGCTCTGCGGCGCTGGGGCCGCGCGTCGCAAGCACCTTGACAAGCGGGGTTTGCGCGGGCGGTCGCGTCCTGCAGCGGTCGGGAGTTGTACAACAAACTCGCGAATTTCCGCTCGGGAAATTCCGAAGGAGGAATCGACCGCCTTTCCGCAGCGCTCTCGTAGGCAGCTCTCTCCGAGAGCCGGTCGCTGCCATGGTGAAATAATACCCGCGTCACGTTGCAGTTCCCCCGTCGAACGGACTGCCAGTCCGTCCCGTCGAATCGCCTGAATTGTCGGACGGAGTAGGCGCTCCGTCCTAGGGCCCTGTTGCTTGAGGGACAGTTGCCCCGCGCATTCTGCGCATCGTGTATCGCCGCATCAAGGGGCAGTTTTGGGCCAAGCTTGCCGCACAGCGCCTTGTTTCCAGGCTCCCGCCAGCGGGAGCCTGGAAACGAGAGCGCGATAGTGCGAACCGGTCTCGTAGGACGGACTGCCCATTCCGTCCCGCCAGCCGTTGGTTGACACCGGACGGAGGAGGCACTCCGTCCTACGGCATATCCCCGAGAATCGGCAGCTCCGACCGCTGCCGGTCGTCCTTGAAGGCCAGCGCGGCGGTGGGGCAGGCGGCGACGCATTGGGCGGCGACGCGGCTGAGGGCTTCGGCCAGGGAGCGGTCGAAGGGAACGCCCACGCGCACGTCGAAACCGCGGCCGATGAAGGTCAGACCGAGGGGCTCGCCCGCGGCCGCGGCGATCTGGATGCACAGCTCGCAGTTGATGCATTTGCCCGGCTCGTACACCACCTCGCCGTGGCGGTGGTCCTGGAGCATCCGGGCACGCTCGCCGCGGAAGCGATTCGGTTCGGCCCCGTACTTGGCGGCGTAGCGGCGCAGCTTGCAGTCGGCCAGCGCGCGGCAGTCGCAGTGCAGGCAGCGGCCCGCCTGCTCGGCGGCCTCGCCGGCGTCGAAGCCGCAGGCGGCGTCCTCGTCGTGGCGCGGGGCCAGGCTGGCGGCGGCCACCAGGTCGGCCACCTCGTCGCGGTCCATGCGCCCGGCGCGCACGGAATACTCGCTCGGCGGGCCGGTGACCGCCTCGCCGCGGAGGAACTGGCCGATACACTGGGCCGCCTCCTTGCCGTCGGCCACGCTCCGCACGACCATCCCCTTGCCGCGCAGCGCGCTACCGGCCGCGAACACGCCAGGCACGCCGGTCTCGTACGTCCCCTTGGTCACGGCGATGCCGCGGGGCGAAGACTTCAAGCCCCAGCGCTCGACCGTGTCCTTCTGGATCGCGCCGCAGGCCAGCAGCACGGCGTCGAACTGCCGGCGGATTTCGTCCAGCGGGATCGCCTCGCCGACCCTGGTCCGCGCGCGGATCTCGGCCCCCAGTCGCAGGACCAGCCCGGCCTCGGCCCGGAGCACCTCGCGGGGCAGCTCCTCCTCGGTGGTCTCGCGCCACAGGCGCCCCCCCGGCTCTTCCCCCTCGTCCAGCAGCGTCACGGCGTGGCCCTGTTGGCGAAGCTCCCAGGCGGCGGCCAGGCCCGCGGGCCCTGCGCCGACGACGGCCACGCGCTTGCCCGAGTCGGGCTTGCATTCGGGGAGGTACGGCTCGTCGGAGGCCAGGTCCACGTCGGCCACGAACCGCTTCAGCCCGCACACGGCCACGGCCCCGTCGGCCGCCGCGCGGCGGCAGCCCTTCTCGCACGGCTTGGGGCAGATTCGCCCCAGAACGGCCGGTAGCGCGATGTCGCGTTTCACCGTCACGAGGGCATCATGGAAGTCCTCGTGCGTGATCTGCCTGAGCATGCCGGGCACGTCCATGTGGGCCGGGCAGGCGAAGTGGCACGGTGCCAGGCAGTCGCCCACGTGGTCGCTCAGCAGCAGCTCCAGGGCCGTGCGCCGCGCCGCGTGGACCTCGTCGGTCTCGCTTTCGACCTCCATGCCATCGGTGACTTGCGTGGCGCAGGAGGGTACGAGCCGCCCGGTCTGGGCCAGCTTCACCACGCACACCAGGCAAGACGTCGATGGCTTGTAGCCCTCGAAGTAGCAGAGCGTGGGCACGTCGATGCCCAACCGACGCGCGGCCTCCAGCACCGTAGTGCCTTGGGGGACGTCGATTTCGCGGTTGTCGATAGTGATGCGAGGCATGGAGTGGCGAGTGGTCAGTGGTCCGTGGCGCGTGGTTAGTGGGGCGGCCGAACTGGCAGGTCTCCAATCCCTAATGCGGTACGACCGCAACCGAATGGGGAATGCTCCCTCAATTGGACCGCTCCCGTTGGTCGCTCGGTCGAACACGCGCGCATCACGCACTCACGTCCCGCGGTAAGTCTCTACCCTCTCTCTCCCACCTCCACCGCCTCTTCGGGGCATACCTGCCGGCAGGTGTCGCAGCGCGTGCAGGCGTCCAGATCGATGCGGTGACGCACGTAGGGGGTCATGGGAATCGCGTCCACGGGGCAGTGCTGGGCGCAGAGCGTGCAGCCGATGCACTTCTCGTTGATCCGGTAGTCGATGAGGTCTTTGCACTTGCCGGCGGGACAGCGGCCGGCCAGGTGCGCCTCGTACTCGTCGCGGAAGTAGCGGAGCGTGGAGAGCACGGGGTTGGGCGCCGTCTTGCCCAGCCCGCAGATGCTGCCGGCGCTGATCGTGCGCGCGAGCTGCTCCAGGTCGTCCAGGTCGCTCGGCTTGCCGCCGCCCGTGCAGATGCGGTCGAGGATGTCGAGCATGCGCCGCGTGCCCACGCGGCAGTAGGTGCACTTGCCGCACGACTGGTCCTGGGTGAACTTGAGGAAGTAGCGGGCGATATCGACCATGCAGTCGGTGTCGTCAAGCACGACCAGGCCGCCGGAGCCCATGATCGCCCCGACCTGGGAGAGGGCCTCGTAGTCGACCGGCGTGTCGGCCAGGTGGGCCGGGACGCATCCGCCCGACGGGCCGCCGATCTGCACGGCCTTCAGTCGCCGGCCGCCGGCCACGCCGCCGCCGATCTCCTCGACGATCTGGCGGATCGTGCTGCCCATCGGCACTTCGATGAGGCCGCCCCGGGCGACCTTGCCGGCCAGGGCGAAGACCTTGGTCCCCTTGCTCTTCTCGGTGCCCAGCGCGGCGAAGGCCGCCGCCCCGTGGCGCATGATCCACGGGACCAGGGCGTAGGTCTCGACGTTGTTGACCAGGGTGGGCCTGCCCCACAGGCCGGCCTCGGCCGGATAGGGCGGGCGCAGCCGCGGCATGCCCCGCTCGCCCTGAAGGGAATTCAGAAGCGCCGTCTCCTCGCCGCAGACGAAGGCCCCGGCCCCCTCCATCACGGCCAGGCGGAGTCGGAGCTCGCCGCCATGGGCGTTCTCGCCCAGAATGCCCCGCGCGTGGCAGACGCGGATCGCCTCGCGGATCCGCGTGACGGCCAGCGGATACTCGGCGCGGATGTAGAAGAAGCCTTCGTCGGCGCCCACGGCCCGGGCGGCGATGGCCATGCCCTCGATGATCCGGTAGGGGAACGATTCCAGGAGCATGCGGTCCATGAACGCCCCGGGATCGCCCTCGTCGCCGTTGCAGACGATGTACTTCTTCTCGCCCTGCGCGAGGCGCACCCGCTCCCACTTCACCCCGGAGGGAAACCCGGCCCCGCCGCGGCCCCGCAGGCCCGAGGCCTGGATCTCTTCGACAACGCGCTCGGGCGCAAGCTCTTCAATCGAGCGGCGCAGCCCCTGGAAGCCGTCGTGGCGCAGGTACTCCTCGACGTCGGTCGGGTCGATCTGGCCGCAGTATTCCGTGGCGATGTGCTTCTGCCGGCCGAGGAACGCGCAGACCGGCCCGTCGCGCACGTCGATGGCGTGGCGGCGCACCGGCTCCTCGACCTCGTCGGTCAGCACGCGGTCGAGCAGCCTCGAGAGCGAAAACCCCATCCGGTTCCAGAAGCCCCTGGGACGGAAGTGGCTGAGCACCACGGCGCGGACGTCCTCGGGGGCCATCCGGGCGAAGAGCCTCGGGGGGCCGTCCGGCGGAACCAGCTCCACGAGCGGCGTCTGGTGGCACATGCCCACGCAGCCCACGCGCTTGACCGCGGCCGGGGCGCCGGTCTCGGCCAGTACCTGGCCGATCGCCTCGTGGACCTTGCCGCTCCCCTGGGCCACGCAGCAGGAGCCCAGCCCGATGCGGATCTCGCCCAGCGGGCCGGAGGCCGGGGCCGCGGCCTCGCGCCTGGGGCGCCTCGGGCCGCCGTTGCGCCCGTGATGGAGGAAGTCGGCCACGACCTCGGGGACCTTGTGCGGCGTGAGCCGGCCGTAGGTCACGCCGTCGATCTGCACCACAGGGGCCAGCGTGCAGCATCCCAGGCAGGCGACCGGCTCGATAGTGAACCGGCCCGTGGGGTCGGTGTCGTCGCCGTTGGTCATGCCCAGGTGGCGCTCGAAGGCCTCCTGGATCAGCCCCGATCCCTTCACGTGGCACGCGGTGCCGTGGCAGATGCTGATCAGGTGGTCGCCGACCGGCCGGTGGCGAAACTGCGTGTAGAAGGTCGAGACCCCCGTGATCGCGGCCGGCGTGATGTCCGACAGCCGGCACACCCGCTCCAGGGCCTCCTGGGGCAAATACCGGTAGTGCCCCTGGATCGCCTGAAGCACGGGGATCACCTGCTCGCGGCCCCGTCCGAGGCGCTCGATGGTCTGATCGACAAAGCTGAGATCGAGGGACATGGTAACGGGGTAACGGGGTAACGGGGTGGCCGCCGCGCTATGCGGTCTCTGGAATTCGCATTTCCTTCGTCATTTGGCTTTCGTCATTCGTCATTCCCAAGACAATAGAGGTGCTTGCTCCCGCGGATGAAGATCCTGCCATCCTGGAACGCGGGGCTGGTGACGCAGCCCTCCAGGAGAAGGCCGGTGCCGACCTCCTCGGCGTCCTCCTCGCCCGGCTTGAAGACCCAGGCCTTGGAGTGCACGATCACGTTGCCCTCGGCGTCCTCCTCCTCGGTATCGACCTCGCCGAACAAGTACACCAGGCCGCCGGCGAGGCCGGGCGAGCTGGTGAACTTCGCCATGTCGAATTCCTTGGTCCACCGCACGTCGCCGGAGGCCGCGTCGTAGCAGGTCAGCGTCCCCCACGTGCCGAGGATCGTCACGTGCTGGTCGAAGGCCAGGGGGCTGCACTGGTCGGGCAGCCCGTCGTAGCCCTCCCAAAGGACATGCGTCTCGGTCACGTCGCCCTGGCCGTCGGCCTTGATGGCGAACCAGGCGCAGTACTCGCTCCCCACTTGGACCACGCCCTTATTATAGACCGGCGAGACGCCGTGCTCGCCTTCGATCTTCTTGCACCGCCAGAGGACCTCGCCGTCGGAGGGGCGGTAGGCGATCACCCAGGGCGTGGCCGCGGTGAGCAGTTGCGGCTTGCCGTCGTGGTAGGCCACGCCGGGCGTGGCCCAGGAGACTTCGACCTCGCGGGGCTTTTCCCACACGGTCTTGCCGGTCGTGGCCTCCAGGGCGTAGAGCCGGGACCTGGCGTCCTTGGGCCGTCCCTGATCAATCAGCACGAACACGAGGTTCTCGAAGACCTCCAGCGACGAGGCATGGCCGTAGTGGTTCTCGGGCACGCCCATGCTGCGGGCCCACACGAGCCGGCCTTCGAAGTCGAACGCCCCCACGTCGCCGTTGGCGAAGATGGCGAACACGCGCCGCCCGTCGGTCACCGCGGTGGGCGCGGCCAGGCCCGTGTCGGCCGAGACCTCCAGCTCCTTGGCCGTGCTCTCCGGCGTGCCGGGCACGGCCCTGGCCCAGAGGAGCTTGCCCGAGGCCGCGTCGAAGCAGTACACCTCGCGCTTCTCCTGCGTCGCCCCGGTGAGGAACACGCGGTTCTTCCACACCACGGGCGAGCTCTTGCCGGGCAGCGGCACGGGCGTCTTCCAGACGATGCCCTCGCCCGTCGCGTCGTTCCACGAGGTCGGGGCCTTCGCGTACGCCGAAATGCCGGCCCCGCCGGGACCGCGGAAGCGGCCCCAGTACTTCATCCGCTCCTCTATGGGGGCGAACGCCGGGTCGCGGTCGGCATCGGGGTGAGGCTCGGTGGGGGCGGCGGAGACGGCTGCGGCCGCGCCGGTCCCATCGCCGCCATCCGGTGGGGATTTCTCGCCGTCCTCCGGGGCCGGGCCGTGCGCGGGCGCGTCGGCCGGAAGCGAAGGGCCGGGCGCCTCGATCGCGGCAAGCTCCGCCTCCTCGGGCAAGAGCGTGGGAAACGCCAGTCCGGCCACCAGCGCCCCGCCCACCAGGATCCCCAGAACCGCGGCCACGGCCACGCGGGCCAGCTCGTGGCGCCCGGTCTCCCGGTCCTGCGGGCCGGTCTGCGGACCGGGGGCGGGGAGGCGGCGGCGAAGCGTAGCCGCCCATTTGCCCGCGGCGAGCGTGACGATCGATCCGCCCAACAGGAGCACCGCGCCGAAGGCCGCGAACCGCCGGTGAAGAAAGTATCGCCGGCGGAGCTCGAGGTCCAGTTGCCGAAGGTCCGCCTTCAACTCCTCGTTGGTCGGATCGGCGGCCTGCGCGGCCTTCAGACGCTTGAACTCCGGCTGCTCGAAGGGGTCCTTGGCCATGCGGCGACCGAAGTCCGCCAGCAGGATCGCGCAGACGATGGCCGTGAACACCCCGGCGACGACGGCCATATTGCGGGCGAGCCGGAATGCCGCGGCGGTATCGGAAAATTCGGGAGTTGTGGTGTGCATGGATCAGATGTCGTTACGAGCGCGTGAAGGACGGCCTCGGTCGGAAACACGAAGCACGAAACACGAAATCCGAAGCAGATTCAAAAAGCAGAAGCCGAATGTCTCAAACTCCGTGGCGTTCTGAAGCGCGGTCGTGATCTTCGAGGTTTCTGTCACTCCAGGCTTCGCTATTCGGATTTGCTTCGTATTTCGTATTCCGTGTTTCGCATCTCGTCTTATCCGCGTCCACCACTTCGGAAACGTCCCGAATCCATCCTCGCCGCACTTGCTCGAGGGGGCAGTACCAGTAACAGCGGCCGCAGGAGACGCACATGGCCCGGTCGGGCTGGTAATCCTCGCGCCGACGGCGGATGGAGAGCTGCACGAAGCGCCCGCCCACGACCAGCCCCACCCACGCGCCGAAGAGCATCCCGGCCCAGGCGAAGTGGTCGCGAAGCCCGAGGGCCTCGGCGTAGAGCGCTTGCGGACGGCGCCCGGTCTGGCGGAAGGCGTCGGAGGCGTCGGTCGTGCCGATCGCCACGCCTTCTTCCGCGGCCGCTTCCTCCAGGCGGACCCGCTCGGCCAGTCGCGTGGTGGGATGCATCCAGGCCAGCGGCCGGTCCATGAACCGGCCCAGCACGGCCCCGATCGTCACCAGCACCGGGACGGCGAGGAGGACGGCGGCCAGGCGCTTGCGCCCCAGCCGGCGCTGGGCCGCGGTCTGCGGCACGGTGGGCTCGCGGATCGCGCCGTAGGGGCACGAGTCCTCGCAGAGCCGGCAGTGGATGCACTCCTCGGGCGGAATCGTCGCGTGACGGCGCGAGACCTTGGAGAGCCAGCCCAGGATCGCCCCGTAAGGGCAGAGGAACCGGCAGTACGGCCTGCCCACGAACACGCCCACCACCAGGAAGCAGCCCCCGAGCACGAGCATGCTCGCCGTCGCGCTGAGGCGGAAGAACCCCACGAAGGGGTCGTACTCGCAGATCAGGAAGGCCGTGCCCGTGGCCGCGAACAAGACCGCGGCCCCCAGGTAAACGTGTGCGAAAAGCCCCAGGGCCGATTCGAGCCAGGCCGGCATGCGCACCGGACGCACGGCGACCACTTCCTGGACCGCGCCCAGCGGGCAGACCGCCGCGCAGAACGTTCTCCCGAAGAAGAGCGTGAACACCAGCGGCAGGGCGAAGAAGGCCAGCACGCTCCAGGGGACCAGGTACCCCGGATCGGCCAGACCGAGCGTTACGTTCTGGATCGCCCCGATCGAGCAGACGCAGCCCTGGCGCCAGAACCCGAACCACAGGAGCGACGCGATCGCCAGGACGAACAGCCCCTTGCGCGACCGGCTCCGCAGTGCCAGGTAGCTGGCCAGGGCCAGCGCGCCGGCCAGCGCGGCCACGTCGAGCCACTCGCGAAACACAGAGCGCGGCTGGGCGCGCTGCTCGGCCTCCTGCCAGT
The DNA here is from genome assembly GCA_964434165.1 of uncultured Pirellulales bacterium. GTDB lineage: Bacteria > Planctomycetota > Planctomycetia > Pirellulales > Thermoguttaceae > CAYSUS01. Next base: position 2,086 of record CAYSUS010000163.1, on the reverse strand, counting down.
CGGGCGTCTCGTACCCCGGGATCTCGGGGCGCGAGAGCATCTCCTCGGCCGCCAGCCCGGGAGCCAGCACCGCCCAGAGCATTCCCGCCAAAAGCACGACGCGCCAGCCGGCCCTCATGCGCTCTCCTCCTGGGCGGCGAGCATCTGGCGGGCCTTCTTCTTCAACAGGTACGGATCGCCGGCCGGAACGCGGCGGAAGGCCTGCGTGGGGCAGGCCAGCGCGATCGAGCACTGGTTGCAGTTGACGCAGCGGTCGTGGCGGACCTGGAGGTACAGCGAGCCGTTCATCATCGCACAGCCCTCCACGCACTTGCCGCAGCCGATGCACTTGGGCTCGTCGATGTGGTACTCGAACCGCGGCACGCCCGCCTGGTCGGCGATGAACGCGCGCATCACGGCGCCGGTGGGACAGAGCTGGTTCTCCGCGCCCGTGTCGCGGTGGTAGTGCGAGGGATCGAAGTAGCCGGTGCACACGTCGCACATCGCGCACAGGGGATAGAACTGCACGGCCTTGACCGCCGATTCGTCGAGCACGCAGTGCGTGGCGCAGTTGCCGCAGGCCATGCACAGGTCGGGATCGAGCTGCCAGACGCAGGCCTCGTGATCGCGGTCGCGCGCGTCGCGCGCGTCGCGCGTGGCCAACCAGCCGGCGGCCCCGCCGAAGACGAAGACGCCGGCGAAGCGGGCGCCGTCACCCAGGAAGCTGCGGCGGTCGGTCCTGGTCTGGGCTTCGGACATCGAGGTCACCTCGGTTTGTGCCGGCGCAGGGCGACGGCTGGGGGTCTTGCGCATCGGGCGAAGGCCGCGCAGCGGCGGCAGGGCCCCGGCGACCGGCAGTCTTGCGATGGTCCGCCGGAGGACCGCCCGCCCAGGTGCGCGCTCAGCGCGGCCAGCCCGGCCAGCCCGGCGTAGCGGAGCCCGGCGCGAAACAGCTCGCGGCGGTTGGAGGCTTGGGCTTCAGGACGCGTCATCAGTACCCCCTTTCTCCGCGCTGCCCGCCTTCGGCCGGAAGAGCCGCACGCTGCCTGTCGTCAGGTCGAGCACGACCACGCGCCCCGCGCTGTCGCAGGCCACGTCCACGGCCTTGTGCTCGCGCTCGAAGACCCCGTCCTCCCCGGCGGCCCCGGGCGAATCCAGCTCCCTGGGCCCGGCCACCACGCCCCGAAAACCGCCATGAGGCGAATACACTTTGACTCGCAGCAGGCCCTTCTCGGCGGTGACGAACCGGCCGTCGGGCAGGATGCAGAAGTTGGCCGGGTTGCAGCAGCCGAAGAAGCCCTCGATCGACGACGAGGCCTCGCCCCAGAACAGCTCCATGCGCCCGCCGAGGGAAAACGCCTGGAGTCGCAGGGCAGCCGGGTTGACGACCCACACGAAGCCGTCGGGGGCCACGGCCACGTCGCAGAACGGGCTGGGCATGGCCAGGCCCGGCACGCCGCGGGCCTTGTCCGCCTCGCCGATCCGACCCAGCAGGTTGCCCTCCAGGTCGAAGCGGAGCACGACCATCTGGCCGAAGTCGGCCACCAGCACGTCCTTGTCGGCCAGGGCGATGGAGGTCGGCCGCGCCCGCTCGCCCGGCAGTGGCCACTGGGCCAACGTGACGGCCTCGCCGCGCAGCAGCGCTTCCCCATCGAGCACCTGCACGCGGCCGCCAACCGCCACGTACGCCGCGCCCGGCAGGGCGTGATCCGGCCCGGCCACGGCCAGGCAGTAGGGCGTTCCTTCCACAACCACCTCGGCCAGGCGCTTTCCCTGGGGCGAGAACACGCGAAGCCGCTCGTCGCCGGCCACGTAGATCCGATCCTTCTCGTCCACGGCCACGGCCCGGGGCCGACCCACGTCCGCCGCGAACCGGCCGGCCGGCTCGTAAAGGTACAGCGCCGGGTCGATGGTCTCGTAGGGCTCCAGGTCGTAGTCGAACGCGTCGGGCAGCTTGTCCCCGCGATCGCCCCAACGATCCCACTGCCACGCGGCGACCCCGCCCACCACGACCGCGGCAAGCAGCAGCCCGGCGATCCAGAAACTCATCGGTTTGACGGCGGGAGAGGACATGGGGGAGGGGGCAGGAGTCAGGGGGCAGGGGGCC
>CAYSUS010000162.1:0-12024 GCA_964434165.1 uncultured Pirellulales bacterium | reverse complement strand
GAGGAGTGCCCGCGGATCGTGGCCATCAAGGACTCCAGCGGCGACGTCTCGCAGATGATGCGGATGATCGAGGCGGTGCGCCCCAACCGGCCCGACTTCAGCTTCCTCACCGGGTGGGACTCGGTGCTGATGCCGATGATGGTGATCGGGTGCGACGGCGGCACGAACGCCTCGGCCGGCGTGGTGCCGGAGATCACGCGCAAGCTCTACGACCTCACCCGCACTGGCCAGATCGACGAGGCGCGGCGCCTGCAGTATCGGCTCCGGCAGCTCTTCGACCTGCTCCTCTACTCGGCCGACTTCCCCGAGGGCGTGCGCGTGGCCCTGGCGATCCGCGGCTTTCACACGGGCACGGGTCGCCAGCCGCTCTCCGACGAGCACCGCCAGGCCCTGGCCCAGCTCCACGACACGCTCTGGTCCCTGCTCCGCGAGGAGGGCTTCCCCTGCGAGGCCGCCGGCGCGTGCGGCCCCGAGGCCCGTCGCTACTTCGATCTCGGCCAGGTGGGGCGCCTCGCCGACGAAGTCGTGGCCGCGCTCAAGTCGCGGGGCGTGGTCTGAGGCGGCCCAGGGCCGCGCGTCGCGCCCGGCTTCTCAAGCCCCTTCGCGTGGCCGATCTTCCAGAACCGCAGAACCGCTTTCGTCGTGGGATTCCGTCCTCCGTCCGGCCATCAGCGCACCGACGAGGGCTCCGAGCGGCCCGAGAACCAGGGCCATGCATGGCAGGGTGAACCACCCGATCGGCTCGTCGCCGGGGGGCGGGTCAAGATCCAGGCCGAGCGCCATACCTATCAGCAGGACAACCGCGATGATCACGATGGGAGCGACCACGGCGCCGAGGCAGCAGCCCAAGGCGCTTCCCACCACAACCGCCCAACACGCGACGGCCCCGGTACGGGAGGAGGCCATCGCGGGCGGCTCGCTCTTCGGCGAGGCGTAGGGATTCGGCTCGATCTCTTGCATTCCCTGCTTCGTGGCGTGAGCGCGTCGGGTGCGTGAAACGCACCCGACGGCTCAACACCAAGAGCCCGACCCCAGGAGGAATCTCTCGGCGCCGGGCCCTTCTAGATACGCTGAGTCTTCTCAGGACTCTTCGAGTACCCAATTTGCACCCGCCATTCTGACGAGTGTCTGCGGCGATGCAAGGGGCACTTTTGGGCCTCGGAGCCCGAAGCGTCAGAGGCAGACCCATGGGCGGCTTGTCCGCCCTCGCTGGGTGCAGTAGGCTGTCCGCAGGAGAGTTTGGCCGCATCACGCGCCGAATCCATCCGTGCAGCCGCGTGCTCCCGAGAATCCGACGCATGCGAGGCCGATCGCCGACCACGCCAGGGGTCGGCTGCAACCGACCCTCGACAAGGGTGGACAAGCCATCCATGGCACCCAGCTCCTGTCACGTGCACCCGGCGGAAGTCCCGCACGACGAAGCCGGACGACCTCGATCAGAACTGGCTTTACCCTCAGGAAGCATCCTACCTTGGCTGGAGTGGCTATGATAAATTTCCTCATCTTCCGGATTCAAACGCTCGTCGGTGTGCTGAGTTTGACGGCCTTAGCCGCGGTAGCCCAGGGTGGCCCCGGTTTTCGCGCTGGTACGGCGGTTGTCGATATCTCGCCCACGGTGTTCCCGATCCAACTGCGCTCGGGGCCGTCCGATTACGTCCACGATCCGCTCCATGTTCGGGCCATCGCATTCGAAAACGGCAAGGGCCGTGCGGTCATCGCGGTGGTGGATGCGATAGGCGTGGGCCGCGAGACTTGCGACGAGGCTAAATTCATCGTCGCGAAGAAGACCGGGTGGAAGCCTACGGAAATGCTGGTTTGCGCCACTCACACACATAGCGCTCCCAAAGGTGGAGATACGGCGCCGGGCAGGATCGCTTACGAAGAAAAACGATCGGGCGGCATCGTGCAGGCCCTGACCGGAGCCATCGAATCGCTCGAACCGGCCAAGGTGGGGTTCGCTTCGGACGAAGAGCCGAGCGAGGTTTGCAACCGCCGCTGGTTCATGAAGCCGGGCACGATGGATCCAAACCCGTTTGGGGAGCTGGATCAGGTGAGAACAAACGGGCCGCGCCAGAATCTGCTCAAGCCGGCCGGGCCGATCGATCCGGAGATCTGCGTCGTGGATGTGCGCACGAGTCGGGGCCGAGCTTTAGGCTTGATCACCAATTATGCCCTGCACTACGTGGGTGGTATCCCCAAGGTGACCGAAGATGATGGGAAGGTCGTGGGCATGGCGTCGGCCGATTACTTTGGCCAGTTCGCGCGCATCATGCCTTATCGCATCGGTGGCGCGAATCCGCCGGACAATTTCGTCGCCATGATGACAAATGGCGCCAGCGGCGACATCAACAACATCGACTTCTACGGGAAACGTCCGCCACGGGCTCCCTTTGAACAGGTTCAGGTTGTCGCCACAAAAGCGGCTGATGCTGCCTGGCGAGCTGTGAAAAGGATCGAGCAGTATGACGAAGACCCCATTGTAGCCGTGCTTCAACGCGAGGTGACGTTGAAGTACCGGCATCCGACCGAAGCCCAAGTCGAACGGGCTCACAAACTTTTGGAACTACCGCGCAAAGAACGCGAAGAACTTCACAAGCGAGCCACGCAGTATGCCAACAACATTTTGCGTTTCGCCGACCCGGAATACCCCGAAACGGAAGACGTGATCGTCCAGGCTATTCGGATTGGCGATCAGGCCATCGTGTCGATGCCATTCGAGGTGCTGGTGGAGATCGGGCTGGAGATTAAGGAGAAGAGCCCCTTCCCGCACACGTTCCTGATCGAGCTGGCCAACGGCGGTTACGGGTACCTGCCGTGTCCGCGGCAACACGAACTGGGTGGCTACGAAACCTGGCTCGGCACATCCCGGTTTGAAAAGGACTCGTCCGTCATCCTGACGCGGAACCTACTGGAGTTGCTGGAGGAGTTGAAAGCGCTCTGACAGGAAAGTGAGAAATGCTCAACCAAGAAGCCGTATCGACCACACCGCGAAGCGGAGACTGAGGTACCAGCCACAGCAGGTTGTCCGTGGGATGTGTCCTGTTTTTGCCCGGAGCAGTTCTGCTTCGCGGCGTGCAAGCGCCGGGTGGGACGGCTGGCTTGTCCAGCGGTGCCGTGTTGCGCGGAGACGCGCTGGGGTGAACTTGGGTAGTCTCGTCCAGCCGCCTCTTAGCGTGAAGCTAACGGCCACCTTGCCTGCCTCTCTCCTGCGGCATTACGATGAGGCGCGTGAAGGACGAGGACGGCCCCCGAAGCCTGCCGGCCGAGTGGCTCGTTTCCTCGGAGTTGCCGTCAAACCAAGCACTGCTGGACAAGACAGCTGTGGCACCCAAGCGCGTCGGAGACATGGCCTTGACCCCGGAGAGGCTATCGCGCCGACGGCGCGGCGGGCAACGAAAAGGCCTCCCGCCGGCGGGCCAGGCCATTATGCCCGAACCGACTCCAGCTCGGCCAGCCGGGTGGCGATCAGCTCCTCGTCCGGGATCAGTCCCATGCGGCGGTCGGTCTGGAACTGCTGCTCCAGGTCGAAGACCGACTCCTTGACGCTCAGACGGCTCGACTCGCTGAGGCGGTCGATGAAGACCACCCCGTCGAGGTGGTCGATCTCGTGCTGGGCCACCCGGGCGGGCAGGTCTTCGAGCTGATACTCAAGCTCTTCCCCCCTCGCGGAGTAGGCCTGGATCACGACCCGCTCCGACCGCTTCACCGGGGCGTACACGCCCGGCAGGCTGAGGCAGCCCTCCTCCTTTTCCGCAAGCCCTTTGCGGGCAATGATTTGCGGGTTGATGAACACGTGCTCGTGGTCGGTGGCCGAGGGGTCGCAGAGCACATTCATCACGAACAGCCGGTAGGGAAGGTCGACCTGGTTGGCGGCCAGGCCGATTCCGTTGCCCTCGTACATCAGCTCGAACATGCGGGCGATCATGTCCCGCAGCTCGCGATCGACTCGCTTGATGGGCTTGGACTTATGGCGAAGGGTGGGATGGGGGTATTTGACAATGCGCACTGCTTTGCACTCCCGACGATCAACGGACTTCCTGTATTATAGAGGGAGGCCGGGGTCGGACGAAGGGCGGTGCCGGGTGCCGGTGGCTGCTTGCCGGGCGCGTGCCCCGCCGGGATTCCTCCGCGGCCGCGGGCCACCGCCGGCTCTGCCGGAAATGCTTGTCTTGCGGGACCATCAAGGAGTCGAGGCATGAACCCGCCCGAGGTGGCAACGGTCGGCGCGCAGGCCGAGGGCCGGCTGTTTCCCTGGCGCCTGGAGGTGCCGTCGTGGCTGGTCTCGGCGGTGCTTCACATGATCGTGCTGATCGTGCTCGGGCTGACGTTTCGGCTGGCGCCGCGGCCCGCCTCCAGCGGCGAGCGCACGGCCGAGGTGGGCATCGTGCTGAAGGCCGAGGACGGCGAGCGGTCGTACTACGTGGGGGAGGAGTCGGGCGGACCGGAGGCCCTGGCCGCGGCCGAGACGACCAGCCACGTCGCCTCGCTGGCCGACGCCCTTAGCGACTCCCACGCGATCGATCCCAGCCAGGTGCTGCCCAGGACGCCGAACTCGATCGGCCCGAGCGCCCTGGAGCACGGCGCGCTGGGGCACGCGGGCAAGGCGAGCAAGGGCCCCGGCGTGGGCCCGGGCAAGGGTCTGGGCGGCGGCGAGGGCAAGGTCCGCACGAGCATCTTCAACGTCGAGGCCGAGGGCAGCCGTTTCGTGTACGTCTTCGACCGCTCGGCCAGCATGGAGGGAACGGGCCTGAGCCCGCTGGACGCCGCCAAGGCCGAGATGCTCGCCAGCATCGACAGCCTGGACAGGATCCACCAGTTTCAGATCATCTTCTACAACGAGCGCCCGTGGATCTTCAATCCGGCGGGCGATGCCGGCAGGCTGGCCTTCGCCACCGAGCAGAACAAGACCAAGGGGAAGCGGTTCATCGGCTCGATCACGGCCGACGGCGGCACGCGGCACGAGGAGGCGATCGAGGCCGCGATCCGCCTTCAGCCCGACGTGATCTTCTTCCTCACCGACGGCGACGAGCCCCGGCTGAGCCGCGCGCAGCTCGATCAGATTCACCGCCGCGCCGGCGGGATCAGCATCAACGCGATCGAGTTCGGCATGGGGCCCAAGCCCGGCGGCGGGAGCTTCCTGGAGGTGCTGGCCGCGGAGAACGGCGGGCAGTACGGCTACGTGGACATCACCCGGTTCCGCAGCCGACGATAAATGGAGTCGCGTGGCTGGCTTGGCCAGCCGTGCGGAAAACACCGTTGAATGGGCCGAGCGCCGTGCCTTCGCGGCGGATTCCTGTCATTGACTTCCTGAGACACATCCTGGACGTGCGGATGCGGATCGCTGGGACGGCCCTCTTGATCGCTGCGAGCCTTGCGGGGAGGGCCCTGGCCGTGGACACGGTCGAAGTGGCCACCGCGGGGAGCGGGGGAAAGGGCCGCGCGCGACTGGTCGGCCAGGTCGTGGACTACACGGGCAAGCAGTTGATTCTCGAACTGCCCGGCGCGCGGCGCCAGGAGGTGCCGGGCGATCGCGTCCTCCGCGTGGAGACGGAGTACGGCCGGCATCACCAGCAGGCGGACGCGCTGTGGGAGAAGGGCCGCTTCGAGCAGGCCCTGCCGCTGTACCGCAGGGCCCTGGACGTGGACGAGGAGCCGCGCCTGTGGGTGCGGCGGCTGATCCTCGCGCAGATCGTGCGCTGCTACCGGGGGCTGGGCCAGTTCGCGGCGGCCGGTCGGACGTTCCTGCTGCTGCTGGAGAGCGATCCGGACACGCCCTACTTCGACTGCATCCCGTTGGCGTGGGTGCCGGGCCAGCCTCCGCCGGAGCTGGAGCAGGCCGCGCGATCGTGGCTGGCGCGGAGCGAGGCCGAGTCGCCGGCCGCGGTGCTGCTGGGGGCCAGCCACCTGCTTTCGACCTCCGAGCGCCCCGGGGCCTTCGAGCGGCTGAAGCGCCTGGCCACCAGCCGCGATCGGCGCGTGGCGCAACTGGCGTACGCCCAGACCTGGCGCACGGCCGTCCACGTCGATGACTCGGAGCTGGATCGGTGGAGCCGGGCGATTGAGAACATGCCCGAGAGCTACCGAGCCGGGCCGTACTTCGTGCTGGGCCGGGCGCTGGGGCAGCGCGAGCGTTGGGAGGACGCGGCGCTGGCCTTCCTGCGCGTGCCGATCCTTTTTGGAGGGCAGCGGGCCCTGGCCGCCCGATCGCTGCTCGAGGCCGGACGCGCCCTGGAGCGGCTCGCCCAGCCGGACCGCGCGTCCCGGCTTTATCGCGAATTGCAGACGTCGTATCCTGAAACCCGATCGGCGCAAGAGGCGGGCGGACGACTCGATGAGATCGACAGCGCTCGCGCGCCGAGACGCTAAGCCCAGTCAGGGGACAACGGATGGTCACCTCGCCTATTCGGTCGATTCGCTCGCAGCTTCAGCCTCGTTCCCGCGCAGAGTGTGGGAACGGTGCAGCTCCGCGAGGGAACGGGGCACTGCGGCATCCCCGCCGCGCGTGGGTGCTGTTGGCGGCCGTGAGTGCCGTGTGGCTGGCGATGACGTGGCGCGCCGCCGCCGAGGGCCCCGGGCCGGCACCCGATCAGCCCGCCGCCGCAGCAGCCAGCGCGCCCGCGACCGAGTCGGGGGAGGCGGGCCCCAAGGAGTGGTCATTTCTGGAGATCGTTCTGTCCAGCGGATGGACCGGGGCGTGCATCATCCTGCTGTCGATCGCGGCCGTGGCCCTGGTGATCGAGCTGCTCGTGACGCTCCGCAAGCCCGTGTTGATGCCGCCCAACCTGGGCGAGGAGGTGCACGGGCTGCTGGCGGCGGGCAAGGTGGCCGCGGCCGACGCCCGCTGCAACATGGAGCCGAGCATGTTCAGCTACGTGCTCCGCTCGGGGCTGGCCGAGGCCGAGGGCGGCTGGCCTGTGGTGGAGAAGGCGGTGGAGGACGCCCTGGCCGAGCAGTCCGCTCGGCTGATGCGCCGCGTGGACTACCTGGCGGTGATCGGCAACATCGCGCCCATGCTGGGGCTGCTGGGGACGGTCCTGGGCATGGTCACGGCCTTCAAGCGCGTGGCCGAGACGCAGGGCGCGGCCCGCGCGGCCGACCTGGCCGAGGGGATCTACCTGGCCCTGGTCACGACGATCGAGGGGCTGCTGGTGGCCATTCCGTCGCTGGCGGCGTTTGCGGCGTTCCGCAACCGGGTCGATGAGCTGATGGCCGAGGCCGCGGCCATGGCCCAGCACGTGTTCGCCCCGCTTCGCCGCGCGCGGGGGCCGGCGAGGATCAAGTCGCCGCCTCCGCCACCGCCGCCGAGCGCGGCAGGGGGGACGTGATGCGCGCTCCGCTGCAGCGGCGCGAGGCCCAGTACGGCTGCAACATGACGCCGATGATCGACATCGTGTTCCAGCTCATCATCTTCTTCCTCGTGGCCAGCCATCTCGCGCGGCAGGAGACCCAGGTACAGCTCGCCCTGCCCTCGGCCGCGACCGGGCGGCGTCCGGCCGAGGAGGACGTGCGCCGCGTGGTGGTCAACGTGCTCCCCGAGGGGCGTATCCAGCTCGGCGGGCAGGTCGTCGGTCCGGACCGGGCGGCCGAGATCATCGCCTACGAGAGCGCCCGCGCGGACCGCGACGTGGAGGTCCGCATCCGCACCGACCGCCGCGTGCCTTACCGGCTGGTCGAGCCGATCATGATCGCCTGCGCCAAGGCCGGCGTGTGGAAGGTGACGTTTGCCGTGATCGCGGAGAAGTGAACTCGCGATCGAACCAGACTTCCGAAGTCTCAACGACCGGCTGAGGAAACCATGCGATCCCCGACCAGCCGACAGCGCGGCTCAAGGCTTGACTTGCCGATGACGCCGATGATCGACGTGGTCTTCCTGCTGATCATCTTCTTCCTCTGCACGGCCAGCTTCCAGGCCACCGAGGAGGTACTGCCCACGAGCCTCTCGCTGCCCGGCTCGGTGGACGCCAAGGTGAAGGCAGAGCCGGAGCTGGAAGACCTGGACGAAGTCGTGGTGAAGCTCTCCTGGGAGGACGGCCGGCCGCGCTGGGAGATCAACAACCGCGCCTATGGGCGCCTCGAAGAGGTGGGCGGCGTACTGGGGGCCATCGTCCGGCGCGTGCAGGAGGACCTGCCGGTGATCCTCGACGTCGAGGGGCGCGTGCCCATGGAGAACGTGATCGACCTGTACGACCTCTGCCGCCGCGTGGGCCTGGAGAGGATCCGCTTCGCGGCGTCGGGAGGGCTTGGATGAGCACACGAAGGCTTTGTGAGTCTGACGCGAGACGAGTCCCGGGGCCCAAGAGTTCCGAAGTCTGGGGGACTTCGGAAGTCTGACGCCGAACCGCAGTTCGCACGATGAAACCACCGCCCATCCCTCGGCTGGCCATGCTCGGTCTCGTGCTGCTCGCGCCGCACTTCGCGCTTGGGCAGCGCGAGCCGTCGGCCGACGAGCGGTTCCTCGCGGGGCTGCGCCAGCGCGGGCTGTACGCCCTGGCCGAGCGGTTCTGCACCCAGGCCTTGGCCGAGCCCGAGCTGTCGGCGTCGCGCCGGGCGCTACTGACCATCGAGCTCTCGCTCACGCTGGCCGACGAGGCGGTCAGCTCCCCGCCCGAGAAGCGTCCGCCCTTGTGGCAGCGGGCGCAGCAGGTCGTGGACGAGCTGGCGGCGAAGCACCCGGAAAGCCCGCGCCTGATCCAGGTCCGTCTCCAGTCGGCCCTCAACGCCCTGGCCCGGGGCGAGCTCGCCCGGCAGGAGGCCGAGCTGTCGCTCGGCGGCCAGGGCGCTTTCGACGAGGCCCGGGCGTATCTCCGCGCGGCGATCAAGCAGTTGCGCGAGGTCGCCCAGGAGGCCGAGACGATGCGCCGGCAGCTCGGGCGCGACGAGCTGCTCGGGGCCGGGGCGTCGGCGGACCGGCTGTCCGCGCGGCAGTTGGAGTCGATCCTGGAGAACGTCCGTTACGAGCTGGCCCGGGCGTTGCGCAACCAGGGGCAGTGCTATGCGGAAGGAAGCGCCGACCGCGCCGACGCCCTGAACCAGGCGGTCGAGCTGCTCCATCTGGCGGCGGGGCTGGACGCCGAGCATCCCCTGGCGTGGCCCAGCCGCATCGACCAGATCGTGTGCTACCGGCTGCTGGGCGACTTCCGCGCCGCCTACCAGCGGCTCGAGGCCCTGGCCGTGCGCAACCCGCCCCCGTCCGTCACGCTACGGGCCAGGGCCGAGGAGGCGCGGCTGGCCCTGGCGGAGAACGCTCCGGCCAAGGCCATCCAGATCCTCTCCGCCGGCCGGGAGCTGGACGGCGTGACCTCGCCGCACCTGGACCTGGCGATCCTCGAGACCCTCATCGCCGAGTGGAAGGCCGCCAGGGAGGCGGAGGACCAGGAGAAGGCCGAGACCCTGTATCGCGACGCGGCCCACCAGGTCCGCCGCATCGAGCGGCAGTACGGCCCATACTGGATGCGGCGCGCGGAGACGCTGCTGGCCGGTTCGATGGGCGGCGCGACGGAGTCGGGCGACCTCGCGTCCCTGGTGCGCGCGGCCGAGGGCTACTATCGCAGCCAGCGCCCCGACGACGCCCTGGCCGCGTACGACCTGGCGTTCAAGCTGGCCCGGGCGCAGCGGAACCGCGATCGTGCCTTTGAGCTGGGGTACATCGCCGCGACGATCGAGCACCAGCGGGGCCGTCACGAGCAGGCCCTGACGCGCTACCGCAGCCTGGCGATCGAGCATTTGCCCGATCACCCCAAGGCCCCGCTGGCCCACCAGGTGGCCATCCAGCACGCGGCCGAGCTGGCCCGCTCGGGCGACCAGGAGGACCTGGAGCGCTACGCCTCCCTTCTGGCCGAGCACCGTCGCACGTGGCCGCGCGAGCCCTCGACCGACCGCGTGCGATGGCGCGCGGCCCGCCTGGCCGAGCTGAACCGCGACTGGCCGGCCGCGATCGAGGCCTACCGCGAGATCTCGCCGTCCGATCCGGATTACGCCGAGGCCGTCCGCGCCACTGGGCGCTGCTGCGAGCGATGGCTGGCCGAGCGCAAGGCGGAGGGCAAGCCGGTCGAGAAGACCGCGGCCGAGGCCGCCGCGTGGTTCGAGTCGGTCATCACGGGCACGGAGGGCCGCCTTCCCGAGCGATGGAGCCCCGCGCAGCAGGCGGCGGCGCTGGTCGCCGCGCGGTTGTGGCTGGACCACACGTCCGCCGGGCACGTCCGCGCCGGACAGATTCTGTCGGCGGCCCTCGAAGGGGCCTCCGACGCGGGCGATACGTGGAGGTCGGACGCCAGATCGCTTCTGGTGTATTCATTGGCGGCGTCCGGCCGCGGCGAGGAGGCCGTCGAGGTTCTCGAAGGGATCACGGCCGGCAATCCGGAGCAGATCCTGGTGATGCTCGACGGCCTCTCCCGGCTGGCGGCCGGGGCCGCGCCCGAGGTCCGCGAGGAGATCGCGGGAATCCAGTTGCGCGCGGTGGGCATGCTCGAGTCCCGCAAGGCCGACCTGGGGCCGGCCGTCCAGCGGATGCTTGCCCGCATCCACGCCCAGGCCCTGGCCGACGACGGCCAGACCGGCGCGGCCCTGGCCGCCTTCCAGTCCCTGGCCGAAAGGTACCCGCGCGACGCCCGCATCCAAGAGGGCTACGCCCAACTGCTGCTCGGCCAGCCCGATCGGCCGTCATTGGAGGCCGCCCTGGCCCGGTGGCGCGAGCTGGAGCGAAACACTCAGGAAGGCAGCGATCTCTGGTTCCGCGCCAAGTACGGCGTGGCCCTGGCCCACGCGCGCCTGGGCCACAAGCAGAAGGCCGCGCAGATCCTCACCCAGCTCGAGGTCCTGCACCCCGAGCTGGGCGGGGAGGAAATGGCGGCCAGGTTCCGCGACTTGCTGCGCCGGTGCCGGTGAGCGAGACTTCCGCGACCGGAGACTTCCGAGGTCTTCAAGACCTCGGAAGTCTGGCACTTCACTCCTTCTCCACCGGCAAGTCCGGCCGCGCAGCCCAGTCGGTCCAGCTCCCGTCGTACCACAGCACATTCGGGTAGCCGAGCACGTGCCTGAGCACGAAGTAGCTCTGGCTCGCCTGGTGCCCCGTGCGGCAGTGGACCACGACGGGCGTGTCCTTCGGCGGCAGGGCCTTCCCGTAGGCCGCCGCCAGCTCGGAAGCCGGCTTCAGGTAGCCCGACTCGCCCAGGTCTTCGCTGTACGGGCGGTTGACCGCGCCGGGGATGTGCCCCGCCCGGGCTTCGTCCGACTTGGCCCCGGTGAAGTACTCGGCGGGGCGCACGTCGAGGATCGCGGTGTTGCCGCCTGTGGCCTTGGCCGCCACGGCCTGGGCGTCCACCGTGAAGGCGTCGATGGCGTTTGGCGTCGGGTAGTCGGCGCGCGCGACCTTGGGGATGGCCGCCGTGGTGGGCCGGTTCTCGGTGGTCCATTGGGGGAAGCCGCCGTCGAGGATCGCCCACCGCGCGTGCCCCACGCGGTCCAGGCCCATGCCCACCAGCGTGGCGTCGCGGAGCTTCTCCCCGCCCACGATCACGACGGTGTCGTCAGGGCGGATGCCCATCAGGCCGAGCTGCGCGGCGATCAGCTCGCCGGGCAACAGCACGCTGGGCACGCCGCCCACGTTGCCGCGGAGGCTCTCCGGATTCAGGGCCAGCGCCCCAGGCACGTGGCCCGTGTTGTACTCGGGCTGCTTGCGCACGTCGATGATCTTCATGTCCGGCCGCTGAAGATTGGCCGCCAGCCAGGCCGTGTCGATCATCTTGGGCAGGGCCTTAGCGTCTTCACTCCCGGACGCGGCCGCATGCGGCGCAGCCCCGGACCCCTGGGGCGCAGCAGCCCCCGCCTCCGACGCCAGGAAGAACTGCCGCCACGCCCGGACCCGCCCGGCCTGCTCGTCGGAGAGCGGCTCGTCGCGGAGCGAGACCGGCTTGAGCACGCGCTCGCGGAACCCCGCCAGGCCGTCGGTCAGCATATACACGTTCCGATAGCCTAGTGTTCTGATTCAGAGTTAGCGGAACCTATGGAGGGTTGTGGGGTTTCATC
>CAYSUS010000161.1:0-12283 GCA_964434165.1 uncultured Pirellulales bacterium | reverse complement strand
GCTGGGCCGCTGCTCGGTGCGCCAACTGCCCGCCGACCTGCCGGCCAAGTCGCCGGTGGACGTGTACTTCCACTATTTCACCAACGGCCGGCTGAAGGTCAAGGTCGAGGTGCCCAACACGCCCTCGCGCGTGGAGACCGAGTTCACCCGCGAGAACAGCCTCTCCAAGGAGCACCTCGACGGCTGGCGCAAGTACATCTGCGGCAAGGACCCGACGGACTACACCTGAGCCGCCCCACCTCGCAGGGTGGAGTGCCACGCTGCGCCGCTAACCCTCTTGCTTACCCCCGCCGTGACAAGCACGGCGGCGTCGCCGAGCCGCCCTCCAAAACGGTTCAGGGCGTTGAGTGCCGCTCCGGCCCGACTGATCCCGACGACTCCTCATCCGAGCCCCAGCGGACCTGACCTGCCGGACGGAGAGGGCACTCCTTCCTGCAAAGGGGGCCGCCGAACCTTGGCCCCGTCGCGGCGAGGGATTACCATACAGCCGTGCCTGGATCGGCCGTGAGCCGTCCCGGCGAAGCGCGGCATCCCTCCCACCTTCCCCCCAGGAGCCCGCCATGCGTGCCCTCTTGCTTCCTGTGGCTCTGTGTCTTGTGGTCTCCCCTGTCGCGGCCGAGGAGAAGCCGGCGCCCGATCCGCTTGCGTCGCTGCTTGCAGAGATCGACTTCGAGACCCCGCACAACATGATGAACCGCTACCTGCTCGGCCAGGTCGAGAAGGCGCAGGTGCGATGGAACAAGGAGTACGAGAGCCGCAAGACGCCGGAACAGATCTCCGCGTATCAGAAGCGGCTGAAGCAGAGGTTCACCGAGGCGATCGGCGGCTTCCCCGAGCGCACGCCGCTGAAGGCCCGCGTGGTGGAGAAGATCGAGCGCGACGGCTATCGCGTGGAGAAGGTGATCTACGAGAGCCAGCCGCGGCACTTCGTCTCCGCGGCCCTGTTCCTGCCCGACGCGAAGCGCCACAAGCCGCCCTATCCCGGGGTGCTTGTCCCCTGCGGCCATTCCTCGAACGGCAAGGCGATGAACGTTTACCAGCGGGTCTGTGCGCTGGCCGCGCTGAACGGCCTGGCCGCGCTGATCTTCGACCCCGTGGACCAGGGCGAGCGCGGCCAGCTCCTCGACGAGCATGGCAAGCCCCGCCTGGTGGGAACGCGGGGACACAACATGATCGGCGCCGGCAGCATCCTCCTGGGGCGCAACACGGCGCGGTACGAGATCTGGGACGGGATGCGGTCGATCGACTACCTCCAGTCGCGGCCCGAGGTCGACCCCGAGCGGATCGGCTGCACCGGCAACAGCGGCGGCGGCACGCAGACCTCGTACTTCATGGCGCTCGACGAGCGGATCGACGCCGCCGCCCCGGCCTGCTACATCTGCGGACTGTTCGGCCGCCTGCTCAAGCAGAACGGGGCCCAGGACGCCGAGCAGAACATCTTCGTGCAGCTCGCCTTCGGCATGGACCACGCCGACTACTGCATGATGCGGGCCCCCAAGCCCACGCTCCTGTGCACGGCCACGCACGATTTCTTCAACATCGAGGACGCCTGGCAGAGCTTCCGCGCGGCCAAGCGGCTCTACACGCGCATGGGCTACGGCGACCGCATGTGCCTCGTGGAGACCGACGAGAAGCACGGCTTCTCGCTCCGACTGCGCGAGGCCGCCGTGCGGTGGATGCTCCGCTGGCTCGACGGGCGCGACGAGGCGATCTTCGAGCCCGAGGACCTTACGGTCCTCACCGACGCCGAGATCCAGTGCACGCCGCGCGGGCAGGTCATGCTCCTGGAAGGGGCCCGATCGGTCTATGACCTCAACCGCGACTACGCCGCCGAGCTGGCCGAGACGCGCAAGAAGCTCTGGGCCGACACGCCCCGTAAGGAGATGCTCGAGAGAGTCCGCAAGCTGGCCGGCATCCGGGCGCTCGGTGAGCTGCCCCAGCCGAAAGCCCGCAAGCTGAAAGCCATAGAGCGGAATGGCTATCGGATCGAGCGCCTGCTTCTGGAGCCCGAGGCGGGGATCGTGCTGCCCGCCCTGTGGATGGTGCCCGAGGGAGGCGGCTCCAAGGGAGCGGTGCTATACCTGCACCAGGACGGCAAGCACGTCGATGCCGCGCCGGGCGGGCCGATCGAGAAGCTCGTGCTCGGCGGCAAGGTCGTGCTGGCGGTCGATCTCCGCGGCGTGGGCGAGACCCAGCAGAAGCCCCAGAAGTACTTCACGCCCTCGATCCACGGGAAGGAGGGCCAGGACTTCTACATCGCCTACCATCTCGCCCGGACCTACGTGGGCATGCGCGCGGAGGACGTCGCCGTTGCCGCGCGGTGGCTCTCCCAGCAGCCGGGGTGGGAGAAGCCGGCGGGGTTGGAGCTGGTCGCGGTGGGGCACATGACCGTGCCCGCCGTGCATGCCGCCGCCCTGGAGCCGGAGCTGTTCCGCAAGGTCCGCCTCGTGCGCCCGCTGGTCTCCTGGACCAACGTCGTGGAGTGCGGCTACGCGCACACGCCCTTCGTCAGCCTGGTCCACGCGGCCCTGTTGGCTTACGACCTGCCGGACCTGGCGGCCGTGGCGGGCGAGAAGCTCCAGATCGTCGAGCCGCTCGACGCCCTGGGCGAGCCGGCAGAGCATTGACAAGGAAGGCCTTGCCAGAGCGGACCGAAGAGATAAACGCCCCCGCCATCTGACCGCCCCCGGCCAGCAGGGCGTTCGATCCAGACAGCGCTCGGCGGCTGCGGAAGCGGCCGCCTCGGGCAGCTAGGCCCGGGGACGTCGGTTACGCCGGCGCCGAGCGAACACGAGACCCATGAGTCCCAAGCCTACCAGGCCCACCAGCGCCGACGGCGCGGGTACCGGGGAATCGAGGGGGCCCAACTGGAGCACGGTAATGGCCTGGAGGTCCATTCCCGAATAGGAGGTCCCCCACGTCATGGAGTGGACGTTGTTGTCCCAAGTGTCGTGGAGATAGACCAGGTTGCTCGCAGCGTCGTAGCCCATGCCCACCATGGAGTGCCCCGTGACCTGAATCATGACGGGCCGGCCCGCGTCGATTTCGGCGCGGAAGTCCGCAAAGCCGAAACCTCCGGTCACCTGGTTGTCGGTCTTCTGGGTGTAGTTCTGGTAGTTCGTCCCGTCATGAGAGACGCTGTACCCGCGGGATTCGGCGAACAGGCGCAGGCCGTGCGCGAGCGCCGTTTGCGGCAGTCCCGCGCCGGCCGCCGGGATGTGGTCGTACAGCTTGGCCGGGCTGTTGGTGTAGGAGAAGAGGGCCGTGGAACCGTCCGTGTTGAAGTCCTTGACTCCGTCGTTGCCGATGAAGTCCCACTTCCACTGGTTGGTCCCCATGAAATCCGCAGTGCAGTCCGCCCAGGTGTGTTCGGTCCAGTTTCCCTCCCAGGGGTCGGGCCCGGTGCTCTGATAGGAGATCCAGTAGTCGTCCACGTGTCCCCTGGCGGTGTAACCGTCCACGCCCTGCTTCGACGCGACCAGGTGTGTCGTGTGCCCGAGGTCGTACAGCGGGGCCACCCCGCCGTTGATCGACCCGGTGTACATGTTGGAGTAACCGATACGGTCGTAATACCCGAAGATCATGCCCGCCGATGTAGCCGAGCAACCGTGATACCACCGGGACGTGGGGACGTCGGAGAGCACGACCGCCGACTGCGGCAGGACCGTGACGATGCTCTCGCTGGTATCCATGGGGGCGACCGGGAATCCGCCCATCGCCATCACTTCGATCGTCTCAGCCGATGCCGAGCCCGCGATGGCCAGAACCACCGCGCATACGCCGAACCGCAAAACGCACTTCCTCATGGCGGCGACCTCCCAGTCGAGATTGTTGCGGGCACTCCCACCGCCGCAGACGCACCATCTGAGGGTGGGGCCTTTCTGCACCGGCAAACAGTTTCCCCGCACCCGTGGCGCCGGTCAAGAGTCCAACTGCGAGAAATCGGTTAGTTTTCGGCGAGTGCGCCTGGAAGCACTCTGGCGAGGACCATGTCCAGGTCAACCAAATCGCGTCGAGGGCCGGGGCCAGGCGCGTTCAGTCCAACTGGCGGACGGCGTTGGCCGTGTCGCGCTCCAGGTGCTTGGTGCCCCACAGCCAGACGAGGCCGCCGAGGACGAGGAACGCGGAGACCGCGGCGAACGCGTAGGACAGCCCGGCGGTCGTGTCGTAGCGCCAGTTCACATAGTCGGCGATGCCGCCCACGATGAACGGGCTGATGGCGTCGCCGAACAGATGCATGATGAGGATGTTCAGGGCGAAGCCGGTGGGGCGCAGGGAGGGGTGCGTGACGTTGGCCAGGATCGTGTTGCTGGGGCCCGTGTTGAAGAAGATGAAGAACACGGAGAGGAACACGAAGAACCAGGCCGCCGGGAAGGGGACGAGGAGGAAACCGATGATGCAGGGGGCGGTGATCAACAGGCCCGCCCCGGAGACGAAGAAGTAGGACCCCGGCATGCGCGGGCGGAGCCAGTCGCCGGCGATGCCGCCGGCCAGCGTGCCGGTCAGCCCGGCCGCGGCCGTGAGGATGCCGAAGAACGTGCGGGGCTCGATCGCGCCGAAGGCCGGCGGCACCTCATGCGTCTTGAGGTAGTCGGGGACCCACCAGGCCAGGGCCCCCATGGCGAAGCTCATCGCGGTCATGCCCGCCGTGTCGATGGCGTAGGACTTGTTGCGGAGCAGGACCAGGTAGTCGCGGAAGCTGGGCCGGCGCGGCGCGGCGGCGAGGGCGTCGGCGGCCCCGCGGGGCGGGTCGCGCATGAGGAAGGCCCACAGGGCCAGCAGCAGGCCCGGCGCCACCACGGCGTAAAAGGCCCAGCGCCAGCTCTCGGCGGCCGGATCGATCTTGGCCATCTGTCCGCCCAGCGCGTAACCCAGGGCGCCGCCGACCGGCATGGCCAGGTAGAACCAGGCCAGGACCTGGCCGCGCTTGGACACGGGGAACAGGTCGGCGATCAGCGCCGGCGCGACCGGGGCGTAGGCCGCCTCGCCGATGCCCACCAGGCAGCGCGTGAGCAGCATCACGCCGAACGCCGTGGCCAGCCCGCTGGCCCCGCTGGCCAGGCTCCACACGGTCACGCCGATGGCGATCAACAGCCACCGCGGGTAGCGCTCGGCCAGCATGCCGAACACCGGGGAGAAGAGCATGTAGGTGACCAGGAACGCCATGGCCAACAGGCCCGAGTAGAATCGGGCGCTCTCCGCGTCCGGATCGACGGAGATAAGCAGCGCCTCGCGGACCTCCGGCTCGACCGCGGCCAGCATCTGGCGGTCGATGAAGTTGAACAGGTTGATGAGGATCAGAAGCGCGAGGGCGATCCAGGCCCCGGGCACGGAGCGCTCGGCCGGGGTGCGAAGGCGCGTGACTTCGGGGGGCGCGGAACCTGCCATGCAGGGCTCCTCAAGCGGAGGTCGATCAGCAGCGGGGGGGACGCGTTCGGCCGGGATCGTACCCAGCCCGCGAAATGCCGTCAACCAAAGGTTGGGGGCGATCCGGTCGCGCGAAAGCGCCGCGGGCCCCTCGGGGAACATGGCGGCCCTATGCCGCGCCGCGCAACGCGCCATGCCGCGGCACGCCGCCGAGCTGTCTCCTCTGCTGGAGGGGGTCGCGGGAATCGCGATCGATGGCGGGCAAGGCGCTTGCGGCCGCCGGGGCGGGTTGCTAGCCTTCCTCAGGTTCCCACGCGGAGCATCGAATCGAGGTATCTCCAGACTTCCGTAGTCTCGAAAACGTCGGAGGTCTTTCAGTAACGCCCTAACGCAAGGACTGCCAGCAATGACCGCCTGCAAGCTGCTTCCAAGGCTCCTGCCACCGTGCGTCATGCTGGCGGCGCTCGGCACGTCGGCGGCCGAGCCGCCGGAGCCGGCCGTGGCCGGCCCACCTGCGGCCGAGACCTATCGCCGCCTGGCCGAGCAGATGGAGCGCCACTGGAAGGGGCAGCTCCTGCCGAAGTGGTTTCCGGCCTCGATCGACCGCGAGCGGGGCGGCTTCTACTCCCACTTCCGCGAGGACTGGACCCGCGGCGAGCGCAACGACAAGACGATCGTCTATCAGGCCCGCATGACCTGGGTCGCCGCGCAGGTCGCCCTGCGCTATCCCGAGCTTCGTGAGGGGTACCTTCAATACACCAGGCACGGCGTCGACTTCCTCGCCGCCACGCTGTGGGACGAGAAGCACGGGGGCTTCTACTGGGGCCTGGAGCCGGAGGGAGACGCGCCGATCCGCGGCGGGGAGAAGCACGCCTACGGCATCTCCTTCGGACTGTACGGCGCGGCCGCCGCGTACGAGGCGACCGGGGACGAGAAGGCCCTCGACCTGGCCAAGCGCACGTTCCTGTGGCTGGAAGAGCACGCCCGCGACCGGGAGCACGGCGGCTACTACGAGGCCTATGCCCGGAACGGGACCCGGCTCCTCGCACCACCGTCCGGCAGCGCATCCGGCATGGACCTGTTGGGCACGCAGTACGGCTTCAAGTCGATGAACAGCCACATCCACCTTCTGGAGGCCTTGACCGCGCTGCGCCGCGTGTGGCCGGACGAGGCCGTCGAGGGGCGGCTTCGCGAGATGCTTGGCGTGGTGCGCGACAAGGTGGCCGTGGAGCCGGGCTGCCTGAATCTCTACTTCACGCCCGACTGGCGCGCCGTGCCGGACCACGACTCCTTCGGTCACGACATCGAGACGACCTTTCTCCTTCTCGAGGCGGCCGAGACCCTCGGACAGACCGATGACGCGAAGACCCTGCGCGTGGCCTGGAGCCTCACCGACCACGCCCTGGCATGGGGCTGGGACGGAAAGCACGGCGGGTTCTACGACAAGGGCGCCGCCTTCCGCCCCGCGTGGGACCGGGAGAAGGTCTGGTGGACCCAGGCAGAGGGGCTCAACGCCCTGCTCGCCATGCACGAGGCCCACGGGAAGAAGACGCCCAGGTACTGGGAGGCCCTGCTCAAGCAATGGGCCTTCGTTTGGAACCACCAGATCGACCATCGCCGCGGAGGATGGTGTGCTGCGGTCTCCGCGGAGGGCCACGCCGAGCCGGGCCGGGCGAAGGCCTCGCCGTGGAAGGCGGCCTACCACAACGGCCGCGCGCTGATGCACTGCGCGGAGCGGTTGCGCAAGCTCGCGCAGCGGGGTCTTGAGGCGCGCTGATGCTTGCCGGGGAAACGATGAGAGTCCCTCCATGCCCGCCACGTCCCTCGCGATGCTGACGGCCATCGTCCTGCTGGTCCTCACGGTCACGGTCAATGCCCTGCTGCTGCAACTGGGGGCCCGCTGGGCGAAGACGCCGCGGCTCGGGTTTGGCAGGGCGGCGGGCGCGGTTCTGCTGCTCAACGGAGCGGCATCGCTCGTGTACGTCGCGTGCCTCGCCCCGCCTGGGACGAGCGATGCGTGCGAACTGGCGCTCGCGGCGACGCAGTTCGTGGTGACCCTGGCCGTCAGTTGGGCCATCGTGCGCTGGATGCTGCGGACCACGCTCGCCAAGGCGATCCTGGCCTGGCTGCCGACCCTGGCGGCCGTGCCCTTCGCCTACGCACTGATGCTGTTCGTCGTGCATCCATTCCTCTTCGAAGGCTACGCGGTCGTGGCCAACAGCATGGCGCCCGCCCTGCTGGGCCAGCACTGCCGGGGCAGTTGCACGGGGTGCGGCGGGACGGTGTTCGCCTCGCCGCCTCGTGACCCGCGCTTCGGCCCCCCCGAGTCGCATCAACTCGGCATTTGCGGCGACTGCCTGAAGACCTGCGAGATCCCGGTCCAGGGCGTCCCTCCGCACACTGCCGACCGGTTCCTGGCGTGCAAGTTCCTCAAGCCGCGGCGGTGGGACATGGTGGTCTTCCGATTGCCCGAGGACCCCCAGGTCAATTACGTCAAGCGGCTCGTGGGACTGCCGCGCGAGGAGTTGGAAATCCGAGACGGCGACGTGTGGATCGACGGCGTGCGTCTGGAGAAGCCGCCCGAGATCGCCGGGCTGGAGTATCTGCGGGAGATCGAGCACGTGCCCGCGGTGTCGTGCTGGGCGGGGCCGCTGCGGCTGGGGCCCGACGAGTATTTCGTGCTCGGCGATTTCTCGGCCCGGTCGAAGGACTCGCGCCTGTGGGAGACCGGCGCGCCGGGGCACCCGCCGTACGCCGTGCCGCGGTCGCACATGCTCGGCGTGGTGACGCACGTGTATTGGCCGCCCTCGCGCTGGCGAGTCTTCCGCTGAGTGGGCCGCGCGAGGAACCGGATTCGCGCATCGACGCGAGCCCCAGAATCAAGCGGCACGCTCCGCGGGCCCGAGACGTTCGCGGAGCGTGCCTTCGGCCTGCGAGATGCAGGGAAGGACATCCGCTACCGGCCGTCGCCCTGGACCGGTTCGCTGTAATGGCTCAGCGTGGCGGTGGGGCGCGCGTGCGACGCCGTCCTTGCCACGCCGGCATCGATGAAGCTCTGGACCTCCTCGGGCGACTGCGCGCCGTTGAGCATGGCGCTCCGCCAGCCGTCGGGCGTGCGCACGAACCAGATGAGTTGGGGGATGGTCTTGGAGCGGGAGAGCTGCTTGGCCAGCTCGCGCTGGCGATCGAAATCGACGTACACGAACTCCACGTCGCGCAGCCCGCCCGTCCTGGACAACTGCGGCAGGACCCGGTTCTTCATCACGCGGCAGCCAGGGCACCAGTCGGCGCCCAAGAGCACCAGCAGCGGCCGGCCCGATCGGGCACTGCGATCGTACGCGGCCATGTACTGCTCGTCGGCGCTGCCCAGCACGGCGACCTGCACCAGGGCACTGAGGACCAGGGTGGTCATGGGGAGATGCTCCTTCTTCTTCCGTGACGATGATCGAGGGGTGGGGCTGCCCACGCGCGGGAGCCCGGCAGGATGCCTGGGAAACCAAGCCGCGTTGGACATTGCAACCCGTGTGCCAAGTCATGGCGAGGCGCCGGCGGGAAGGCGCAAGAGATTCTCGGAAAGCAACTTACGATGCGCGCTTGGCGCGCGAAGCCCGCTTAGGGTGCACACGCGGCATGAACAGAAGCGCCCGCAGTGAACACAACCGTTCACCCAGGCGCCAACCTCCAGCGGACGCGCGACTCAGACGCCTCCACGCTCAGAAGGGCGTGTCGTCGTTCGGATCCGGACCGGGCGAGTCGCTGTTGTGGTCCTGCCGGCGGCGCTCGCTCTCCTCGAACTCCCGCTCGAACTCGGCCTGGCACTCCGTGCAGAAGTCGCTGGTCGCGAAGTGCTGCACCCAACCCGTGCCGCGAAGCTCGGGGTAGGCCGTCTCCTCACGGCAAATCCTCTCGATCAGCAGGCGGTAGGCCTCGATGGGCGTGTAGTGTTCACACACGTCCAGGGCGATGCCGTACAGGGCCAACTGGGCCAGCAGCGTCTTCAGCGCCGTCTCGGCCTGGTGCTCGTCGGTCAACTGATCGGGGGACGGCAACTGCAAGGGCTCGTCGAAGATGTCCACCAGCTCCACGCCGGGACCGCTCTCGATGAGGTCGTCCATCAACTCCATCTCGCGCCAGACCTCCGAGTCCTCGCCACTCCGCACGGCCCGGTCCACCTCGCTGGCCTCCACGTCGAAGTGGGCCAGCAGGTCTTCCGGCAGAAGCCCGTAGGGGTCCTCGTCGTCGGGGTCGGGCTCGTCGTCCGCGTCCTCCTCGAGGGACCACGACTCCGCTTCGGACGCGGCTTCGGCGGACTCCTCCTCCGCCACCTCGTCCAACAGGGCCAGGCCTTCGAGGACCTCCTCGTCCAGGTCGGCCAGGTCTGCGGGGGAGCCCTCCTCGGCACCCGAGGCGTCACTCGGGTCGTCCTGGTCGTCCTCGACGAACTCCAGCACGGGGTCGGGCAGCTCGATGAGGACGCGGCCGTTCTGCCCGAACCACTCCAGCGTCAAGCACGGCCGCCAGGCCAGCGGCGGCGGCTCGCCCAGCTCGCAGCGCCGCACGAGTTCCTGGCCGGAGCAGTCGGCGGTCTTGACCTGGCGCTCGGCAGTCATGGTGCCGGTCGGTCCCACCTGCTCGGCGGCGAGGAAGTCCAGGTCGTCGGATTCCGCCTCGCCGTCGCGCTCCAGCGCGGCGGCGTTGGGGGCCTCGAAGCGGAAGTGCTTGCCCGCGAGATCGGGACCGCAGTTGCCCGTCAGGCTGACGTGGATCGGATGCTCGCGTCCCCGAACCTCGATCCACCCGTGAACGTGGTAGTGCGAGGTGTTGCGGATCTCACCGCGGACGACCCGATCGCCCAACCGTACGGCCATGGCACGGCTCCCAGGGAACAAGGACCCCAAAACCTCCACAATAGCAGAAGCCGGCCACGGCGTCGAACACCCCCCGCCCCCCGCGGCGGGGAAATCGTCGGCGATCGAGGTCCTGCGTGTGCCGAACGGTCGAGGCAACGAGCGCTGCGCGCGGGTTGCCGAAACCCCGGAGAATCCGCCCGGCTGCCGCGTGGCGCCGCCCGACCGGGGACCGCCGGGTCGCTCCCTTGCCGCCGAGCCAAGGAAGCTGCTACCATGCCGGGCGGGACACGGCCTCTGCCTGTCCAGCGACCGGGCAGCGACGGGGCCATGGATCGCCGACTGGTTGCTTCTCTTCCGAAGCCAGGGGGGGCTGACGGCCATGCAGCGCGCGAGGGCCTTCCGCCGGGCGTTTACGCTCGTCGAGCTGTTGGTGGTGATCGCGATCATCGGCATTCTCATCGCGCTGCTGCTGCCCGCCGTGCAGGCCGCGCGCGAGGCCGCGCGCCGCGCGCAGTGCACCAACCACCTGAAGCAGCTCGCCCTGGCGGCGCACAATTTCCACGCCGCGCGGGGCCACCTCCCCCACGGCACGTACAACTACATCGACAGCACCCACTACACGCCGCCCCCTTACGGCAACATGCAGGGGACCGGCGGCGGCGACATGCAGGACCGCCGCTGCTGGATGCAGGACATCCTGCCCTACATCGAGCAGGGACCGCTCTACGAGCGGTTCGACCGGTACATGCGCGATCATCCCAGTGCGTTGGGGTTTCCGGATCACGATACGGTCATCGAGACGCTGATGTGCCCCTCCGATCCGGCGGGCCCCAAGCTGCACACCTACTGGGGCGGCATCGGCACGCCGACCCAGGGCTTCTCGGGCAACTACGTGGCATGCGCTTCCAGCGAGTACTTCAACGACGAGGACGGCTACGTCAAGTCGGCCGAGCTCGACGGGCTGTTCTTCGCGATTTCCAAGGTCCGCATCGACGACATCCTCGACGGCTCGTCCAACACGGCGATGCTCAGCGAGCTGATCCTCACGCCCGACAAGGGCTCGCACGACATCCGCGGCCGCTACCATAACCCGGCCCACGGCGGCGTGGTCTTCAGCACCCTCTACCCGCCCAACAACCTCATTCCCGATCACCTCAACTGGTGCTCCAACAAGGAAGACCAGCTCCCCCGCGCGCCGTGCGAGTGGATCGGCCAGGAGATGTATGTCTCCGTGCGGAGCTATCACCCGGGCGGAGTGAACCTGGCCCTGGCCGACGGCTCGGTGCAGTTCGTGCCCGAGACCGTCGATCAACTCGTGTTCCGGGCCCTTGGCAGCCGCGACGGGATGGAGGTGCCCCAGGAGTACTAGGAAACTCGGCCGGGGGCCAAGAATGGCGTTACGATCTCCGAGGTGTCCTCGGTTTCAACAGGCGCGCTGCTCAGCCCTGAAGGGGCGATCGCCAGGAGGCCAGGGCGTGAGCCCTGGGACTGTTCGGCACGGTTCGCTCTGCTCAGGGAGCCCGGGCAGGGGCGACAGAGAGCCCGCCGCTTGTGCCGCCCCTGCCGGGGCTCGACCTGAAGGTGCGGGCCGATTCTTCCTTCAGGTGCTTGCGCACCAGGCTATTGACGGTTGCCCCTCCGGGGCTCGCCGAGCCAAGGCGCGGTCGGCGATCTGGGCCTATGCCTGTCTGTCGGTCTTCGCCTCCGTCCTGGGCTGTGGCGGTGGCCCGGAGACCTGCACGGTCACCGGCGCGGTGACCTTCAACGGCCAGCCCGTGCCGGAGGGGAGCATCCTCTTCGTTCCCGAAGACGGGAAGGGCGTCCCGGATCCGGGGACCATCCGCGACGGCCGCTACACCGCCCGGGTCAAGCCGGGCCCCAAGCGCGTGGAGATTCGTGCCACGCGGGAGACGGGCAAGGTCGATCCCATTATGGGCGCAGCCCCCCGCGAGTCGTACATCCCCGCCTGCTACAACACCGAGACGATCCTCCAAGCGGAGGTCACCAAGGGCGGCGAGAACGCGTTCGATTATCCCTTGACCGACCCGCCGCCCACCCCGTAGGCC
>CAYSUS010000160.1:0-12746 GCA_964434165.1 uncultured Pirellulales bacterium | reverse complement strand
CGCGCCATTCGAAAGCTGGTTCGAGGTAGATGTTGCCTTGGAACTGCTTCGCAAGCATTTCACCGTGCTAGCCCAGCATGAAATCGCGGGCAAACGTATTGATCTCGTGGTCGAGGGCGGACAGTCGCGGCTCGCGGTCGAATGCGACGGCGACAATTGGCACGGCGCGGACCGTTACGAAGCGGACATGCAGCGCCAGCGCGACTTGGAGCGCTGCGATTTGGAATTCTTTCGGGTCAGAGAGTCGGCCTTCTACTGCAACAAGGACAACGCGCTCGCCGGGCTCTGGCAAGCGCTGGAGGACCGAGGCATCTTTTCAGGTTTACGATGTGGGAATGCGCCTTACGAAGACGATTGCAACGATGGCAACGAATTTGACGGCGATACTGCCGAAGATGATGATAGCGTCTATGGCGATAAAGACGACTCAGTCGGCGATTCAGATAATGGTTACAGTCCATCAGGCCGCCGAGCGGGGGAAATAACCGCAGCAGAGATTCAGGACGCTATCCTTTCTGCTTTATCGAAGTGTCCGAATCAGTCGTGTACGTTGCATTCCGTGACCTCGCGCGTCCTAAAGGAGGTGGGTGTTCTAACTCGTGGAAATCCCCGGTCAGAGTTCGAAAGGAGAGTCATGCGGAGCGTTGACTCTCTGGAGAAACGTGGAAGCATCGAAAAATACAAAGCAAAGAATCGAAGGATCAAGCTCATCAATGAAATGGCCTAACAAGGCGCTGCACGGGACGGCAACTCCGCTGCGCTCCATTGCCGCCGGTGAGCTTGATCGTTATCGGACTTAGCCAGACGGCGAGAGCAGGTGGGCGTGATTGACAGTCGGGTTGCAGCATTGACAATAGCGTTACGCTCAACGCCCGCGGCGTAATCCGGCGGGTTGACGCAGACGGCCAAGAGCGTAACGCACGTGCGGTCACCCCGACGAGGCTCCAGCTCGGTTGTGACTGGACGGTCGCGCCGATAAACTTGTCGCCGCTGCGGACATGGCCTCCAGCCATGCCGCTGACCTCCAAGAACCGTTCGTCGGACAAGGGCACCCACACGCCAGGACAATCAATGCCTCATCCGTTCATACTCGTTCTGCATTTTCCATCCGAGTCGCCTCTGACCAGCGCAGACATTGAGGACGAAATTGCTGAGGCCATTGGGAATCCGCAGGACGACCAGAATGCCGATCACATCGTGGACGGAAACGAGATTGGTGACGCGATCGACATCTTTGTTTTTACTCGTAATCCCACGGTCGCATTGGAACTATGCAAGCCTCTCCTGCAAGAGGCAGGACTGCTTGATACAATGATTGCCGCGACTCGAAAGGTGGACGGAGAGAAATTAGAAGTCCTGCATCCTTCGACGTACCAAGGTGAGTTCCACCTTTAACGTGAAAGTCCGACGAACCAGTGCATGCACCCGAGCCGCCGATCGGGCGTGTCAAGAATGGAAAGTCACTTCGCGCCCGCCGCGTGAACTTGGACGTTAGGTGAGGATGAATGATGGAATGGTGCTGCGATTCCGCGAAGAACCGATTCGAGGAACGAAACACGTACGGCGAGTATCTTGTCGCCGGTTTAGTTCCCGACGTGGGTGAAGTCTGGTTCTTCGCTGGGTTCAACATGGCGCACCGTCGCGACTACTCCGATGTCCTCGGCGCAACCAAGGCTGCGTCCGCAGCCTTGGAAGAGATCGGCATCTCCAATGTCAAGCTCTCGGCAAGTCATTGCGTGCATTACTGCTCGCACTGCGGAGCCAAGTTTGGCGAATTCTACGGTGCGGAGGGCGGAGCCCTTCGGGACGACGATTACGTGAAACAGATGAGAGAAGACACCTAACCAGGGCCTGGAGGATATCGTCGCTAACCGCGCCGAATCCTCAGGCTGGTCGTTGTGTCTTGAAGGACAAGCCATGGAGAAGATCGGCGCACGAAGCCTGCTATCCCTCGCCATTGTGTCCGTGGCGCTGGCTAATGGTCAGACGGTGACCCATATCAACACAGTGGAAATCCCCAAAATCCCCCAACCGGGCTACCTAGAGTCATATATGGATCCAGTCTTTGGCTCGAAGGTTACCCGGATCACGGGAAACCCCGGGACCGATATCCCGAACACCAAAGGCAAATGGAACAAAATCGCACGGCATCACTACTCCAAGGATGCGACCTGGAACTGTGATCAATCGATCCTACTCCTCGGACGGCATCACGGATATCCAAGCATGTTGTTTCTGGACGGCATAACCTACGAACCCCTCTTTGGACGCAACAAGCCGCCCGGTACCGAGGCACGGTGGCACCCGAAGAAACCGAACACCATGGTGTTCGTGAAGAACAATGCCATTGGTTACTGGGATGTTCGCAGTAACAGCGTGGAGACTGCTGTCGTTTTCGACGGGTACTCCGACTTCAGGATTGGACCCTGGGAGGGCAACCTCTCAATCGATGGCAAGCTCATTGTGGTCGATGGCAAGAAGGGAAAGGAGCGCGTTGCGTTCGCCTACAACCTGCGGGAGAGGCGGAAGCATCGAGATCTTCTTCTCGCGGGTCTCGAGGTTGACTGGGTCTCCGTGTCCGCATCGGGCAAGTACATTGTGCTCAACGGTCGGATCAATGGCGAAAGGGGAGACCAGACGCAGGTCTTCGATCTTGACGGCAACGGGAGTGGCGAGCTTTGGAGCGAATACGGCCGTCCCAGTCACTACGACCTTGCGATCGACGCCCACGGTGATGATGTCGCCGTAGGCGTTTCGAAGTCTAAGCCGGACGACGGACGCGTAATCAAACGCCGTCTACGCGACGGGAAAGTGACTGTCTTGACACACGGGGGATATGCGGGCCACACGTCTGCGCGGAATACCAAACGTCCTGGGTGGGTCTACGTGACGTACCAGCATCGTGGGCCTACATGGCCACCGTACTGGGACGAAGTGGTTGCCGTGAAGCTCGACGGAAGCATGACGGTTGAGAGAATCGCCCACCTGCACACAAAGAGAACAGATTATCTGACGGAAGCTCATGCTGTACCGTCGCCTGACGGTGACCGTGTTCTGTGGGCCAGTGCCTGGGAATCGGCGTCAGGGCGCCCAATCGGCGCGTATGTCGCTCAGAGAGCCACAGCGAGGAACGAGATACGGGAACACAACAAGGAGGATGGACGAGGACGGTGAGAACTGCCGCCGCTTCGCTCTGGCAGTCCTCCCCGCCCGTCATCCATTCGTTAGCTCGCAAAGCGGGTACCGGCGCCTTGGAACAATCGACGTGAGTTGAACATGGCCGATCCGTGGGACGCGTTGGCTGCAGCAGCGGGGGATTCGCTAAACGTACTGTGGTGCGGGTTCGCGAAGCAGGGCCGCGAAAGCGCTGTGTTCGCGCCATTGGCGAAGTACCCGCACGCGGCTGCTTGGCTGGCCGAAAGCATGGCTTGCGATAGCGACCACATCGTCAGGAAGCTCGGTGCCATGCTAGGTGGGTGGGTTCAGCATGAGGAGTACCTTGATTTGCTGTCGGATATGCTCGCCAGAGAGAGACGCGTTTTCACTGAGGACTCGCTCAGCGCCAACGCGGTTGGCGAGGACATCATGTTCGCAGCCACGCGCTGGTCACAGTCTGCAGGCGAAGCGATTCGGGCCAGGGGCACGGAGGTCTTGGCGACAATGATCAGGGACTGCCTCGCATCAATACCGTGGAACACAGCCAACTGTGCCGCAGCGAATCTCTACCAAGCCACAGAAGGCGCTCATCCTGTTCTTGGCGACTTGGTCAACGCTACCCCAGATCAGCTTGACGGCCAGGAGTTTCTTCAGGCCGTTGTCACGGCCTTGAAGGAGAACGATCAAGAGGGGG
Source organism: uncultured Pirellulales bacterium (assembly GCA_964434165.1). Lineage (GTDB taxonomy): Bacteria > Planctomycetota > Planctomycetia > Pirellulales > Thermoguttaceae > CAYSUS01. Next base: position 8,896 of record CAYSUS010000160.1, on the reverse strand, counting down.
TGAGGGGTTGGTTTGCCCCTCCTTCGCCGCTCGAGGTTCTACCGCCGACTGATCCGCATTACTCAGTCGCCCTTTCGCTATGGCAAGCTGCGGCGTCAGCGGAGGCATCTCTGCAGTAAATGAGCGTGAGCCAACTAGGCGTTCCACGCGAGCGGGCGGGAGCGCAAGAGATGAAATCACAATACCGCGCGCCCGCCGCGTGAACCTGGCCCTTAGCGGCCGACCACTATCCCCTGCTCCCACGCAAATCCCACCCGCTCCACGCGGGTGCCCATCCGGTCCGGACGGGGTGCCCCGGCGGCGCGTTTCGCATTGTTGGCCAGAGAGACCGGTTGGTTACCGCCCGGTCAGCGGCGCCAAGGGAACGCGGCTGACGGCCACGTCTTCCTTGCCCACGGAATACATGATCCAGATCGCGTCGGAGACCACCACGGCCGAGGGATACTGGAATCCGCGTCCCTTTCCCTTGCCCGGCAGGCGGATCGCGGGCGACCCGCTGCGCACCGCCATCGCGCGATCGAAGGCGACCCCGTCCTCCGAGAGGGCCAGCGTGAGGGGGTCGCGCGTATAGTGTGTTCGCTTTGCCCGCTCGAAGGGCTCACTGAGTTGATTGCCGGCGAGGAAGACCGTGCCGTCCGGCAGGCTGCCCACCGCGGTTCGCGAGGGGCTGTCGGGGATGTCGGTCGGCACGGGCACGGTCCAGGCCTTGCCCCCGTCGCGACTGAGGGACGCGTAGAGCCGATGCGAGGGGTGATGATCGCGATACACGCGGACGAGCACGCCGTCGGGCCGGCGATACGTTGACGGCTCGCAGAGGCTATGACCGTCGGCGGCCGTGGCGTGGCTGACGTAGACGTCGGAAGTCTGGGAGGATTCCCCGGATCCTCGGAAGTCCCAGTTGGGCATGTTCAGCGGCTGGTCCAGCACGGCGTTGATCTTCCGGGCGAGCTTCGTGAACGTCGCATCACCTGCGTCGGGCAGCGGGTCGAAGCCCGGCAGCGGCGCGGGCGGATCGTCAACCAGCCAGACGACCGGCCCCAGTTCGCCCTGGGGCGACACGCGCCGCGCCAGTCGTCCGAATCCCTTGCGCGCGCGGCGCCGAAAAGGTCCCCGGCGCTTGGGCACCACTTCCCTGCCGCCGACGGCGACGAAGCCGACGTTGTCGTGCACCTCGGCGATGCAGTACATGGCCCCCTCGACATGGACCCAACCGTTGGCCGTAAGCACGCGGCCCATCTGTTCCACCGGCTTGACCGGGCCGCGCGACGCGAAGCCAACGGCAGCCGGGCTCCAGGTTCGACCGTCCTTGGACAGGCTAAGCAGCACCTGCTGGCCCGGGCCGTCCTCGCCGAACCGGTGGCTCGACCAGGCCGCGTAGAACACGCCGTCGTGATGGGCCAACTGACTGTGATGGCTGTACGCGCCGATCTCGGGCGTGGCGTGGAAGATCTCGAAGTGCTCGACGCCCTCGATCCGTGGGAACCCGGCGTGGGGCTTCGCGAGGTCCGGCAGCGGCGCGGTCCAGCGGACCGGCGCCCGGCCGGCCTCCTCGGCGCGCGAGGCGGACAGTGTGGGCAGGATGAGGATCAGGGGGAGGATGCGTCGATGCATCATCGTGGGCATCTCCACGGCAGCCGGCAGGTAAGGGCCCATGCGTTACAGTAGGCCGCGGCACGGTTCGATGCAAGCCGTCCGCTCCCTCGTGGCCGGGTCTGTGTGTCAAGCTCCAGGCACTCCCGCGGCACCGAGAGGGAAAGGAGCGTGCGGCCATCGACGTGGCAGCTTCGAGCCGCGCGTCGATCCGCTGAGTGCGCTGCGCCGAACTTGGCCCCTACTTCGCACTTCCTTCCCGGTCGAAGATCCGGTCGAACCGCGCGCGGGTCTCGTGCGTGGACTGCTCGAACTGCACGAGCAGCTCGCCGCTGGAAGGCGCGCGGACCAGGTGCGCGAGCTTGGCCAGGTCGGTGGGGTCGTCGGGCAGCTTGCTCCGCGCGGTGAAGTTCATCAGGCGCAGCCGTCCTTCCACCGCGCGGAGGAACCGGTAGCTTCGCGTGAAGAAGCCGAAGTCGTCGTCCTCCACGTGGCCGGCCTGGTGCAGTGCGGCCAGGGCTTCCAGCGTGTTGGGGCTGCGCAGCGCCGTGTCGCGCCGCGCGTGCTTGAGCTGGAGCATCTGCACGAGGAACTCGACGTCCACGATGCCGCCGGCGCCGCGCTTCAGGTCGCCGCCCCCGACCGTCTGCTCCAGGCGCGACCGCATGTGGCGGATCTCGTCGGCGTCGCGCTTGCGCCAGCGGTGCTCGAAGGCCGCCTTGCCGACCGCTGTCATGGCCGCCTTGGCCCCCCGGTCCGACCCGTAGGCCACGCGGGCCTTGCACAGGGCCTGGCGCTCCCAGAGTTGGCCGTGCCCCTCGGCGAAGTAGCGGGCGAACTCGTCGAGCGAGCAGGCCAGCGCGCCGCTCCGCCCCGTGGGCCGCAGCCGGGCGTCGATCTCGTACAGGCGTCCGTACTGGTTCAGCCGGCTGGCCGTCTTGATGATCCGCTGCCCCAGCTCGCTGAAGAAGTGCTGGTTGGTGGTCGTCTCGCCGCGGCCGGAGGCGTGCGTCGTGTGGCCGTCGGACTCGAAGAGGAACACGATGTCCAGGTCGCTCTGGTAGCTCATCTCGCGGCCGCCGAACTTGCCCAGGGCCAGAACGACCATCTCGCAGGGCTGGCCGGCGCGGCGCCCCGCCTCGACCGTGGGCCGCCCCAGCTTGCCCACCAGGCGGCGGTGCTCGCGGTCCACGATCTGCGCCAGGCACGTCTCCGCGATCTCCGAGAGGGCCCGGGTGGTGGCCTGGAGGTCCTCCTTGCCCAACAGGTCGCGCACGCCCACGCGGAGCTGCTGGTCGTTCTTGAAGCTGTGCAGGATCGGGTCGAGGTCCTCGGCCCCCCCGCAGAGCTCGGCCAGGGTGCGGCGGAGGAAGTCGCGCGAGGGAAGCTTGTCCAGCACCAGGCTGTCCATCAGCCCGTCAAGCATGCCCGGGTTGCTCGTGAGGATGCTCGACAGGTGCGGGCTGTACGCGCAGAGGGTGACGTAGAGCTTCAGCGAGGGCGGGTTGAAGCTGAACAGCTCCCACAGCACGCCCTTGCCGCCGAGCGACTGGCTGACCTGGTCGAGGTTCACCAGGGCCGAGTCGGGGTCGGGCGTGGCCGCGATCTCGCTGAGCAACTGCGGCGCGATCGCGGCCAGGAAATGCCGGCACCGCCGCGGGGAAAGAAACGGGATCCGCTCTTCGGCCAGGGCCATCAGGTGGCGGTAGGCCGCCTTCACGTCGCGGAACGGGTACCTACCCAGCACCTCCTCGATCCGCTCCGCGTCCGGGTCGGGATCGAGCACCAGATCGACCTCGGCCTCGGTCGCCGCGTCGTCGCCAAAGGCGTCGTGGAGCAAGTGGTCCAGGATCCGGCGGTTCAGCTCGGTGCGGCTGCGGTAGTCGGCCTGGAACGCCGCCAGGGCCGTGTGCTTGGGGGTGTCCTCGTAGCCCAGGCGCAGCGCCAATCGTCGCAGCTCCTCGGGGTCCTCAGGCATGGTATGGGTCTGCAGATCGAACATGATCTGCAGACGGTGTTCGATGCGGCGGAGGAAGGTGTAGTTCTGCTCGAGGATCGCCCGCTCCTGGTCGCTCAGGCAGCCCGCTCCGGCCAGCCGGACGATGGCCTCCAGGGTGTTGCCCGTGCGCACCTGCTCCAGGTCGGCCCCGTTGAGAAGCTGAAGGAACTGGATGACGAACTCGATGTCGCGGATGCCGCCGTCGCCGGCCTTCACGTCGCGGCTGCCGTCGCCCTGGTGGTACGTGCGGTGCTCGATGCGGCGCTTCAGGGCCTTGATGCCGCTGATGTCGGCGCGGCCGAGATAGCGGCGGTAGATCCAGGGGCCCAAGCGGCCGAGGAATTGCGCTCCCAGCTCCAGGTCGCCCGCGATGGGCCTGGCCTTGATGAACGCCTGGCGCTCCCACGTTCGACCGCGCGTGTCGTAGTAGCTCAGCGCGGCGCCGACGCTCAGCACGATCGGCCCGCGCTGGCCTTCGGGGCGCAGCCGGAGATCGACGCGGTAGGGCGAGCCCAGCTCGGTCGGCTCGGTGAGGTAGCGGACCAGCTCGCGCCCGAGGCGCGCGAACAGCTCGCGGTTGTCCAAGGGACGGCGGCCGTCGGTGCGGCCGTCGCGGTCGAAGAGGAACACCAGATCGATGTCGCTGGAGTAGTTCAGCTCGATCCCGCCGAGCTTGCCCAGGGCGAGCACGACGAATCGGGCCGGGCGGCCCTCGGCGTCCTGCGGCAGCCCGCGGTCGCGGCGGAGCTTGCGCCACGCCGCGCGCAGGGCCGCCTCGCAGATCGCGTCGGCCAGGAAGGAGATCTGCGAGGTGACGCTCCGCAGCGGCAACTGCCGCACGATGTCGCCGTAGGCGATCCGTAGCGTCTCGCGCCGCTTGAAGCGGCGCAGCGTGCGCATCACGGCCTCGTCGTGCTCGATCGCCTCGACCTCGGCCACGATCTCATCGACCAGGGCCTGCCGCGGCACCGGCTGGCCCTCGGTCAGACGCAACAGGTCGAAGCTCTCCGGGTCGCTGATCAACAGGTCGCTGAAGTGCTGGCTCGTCGCGAAGATCTGCAGCAGCGTGGGCAGGGCATCCGGATCGCGCTCGAAGAGCGTGCCCATCGAAAGCGGGTTGCGGGCCTGGGCCACGAACCGGGCGAGGTTGTTCAGGGCCATGTCCGGATCGGCCGTGGCCGGCAGACACTCCGTCAACTGGCGGCAGATGATCGCCAACAGGTCCAGGGGCAGCCCCGTGGAGGCCATCTCGATCAGGTTGGCGTGCCCCCGCCGGGTGTCCACCACGCCGCATGCCCCAAGCAGCGGCTCCGCCTGTTCGGGGAACTCCAAAGCCCGTCGAAGCTGAGCGATCTCCATGTTCGATCCGCAGGCGAGTGGCTCGGGCCGTGGGGGAGTCTTTGGAGGAGGCCGACCTGAGACATGCCGGCCCACTCATCCAAGCCGTGCATTATCGGCCAGCCCGGCTCCCGGTGCCAGGCGCACCGGCCCCACCGCGACGGGACCTGCCCCGCCCCGTTGTTGGCCCGAGCGGGATCACTATGATTGAAGAGACCGCGCCGTCCACCTCGGCCGCCCGACCGGAAGCCGATGGGCAGGCGAGCCGCATTGCATGGAGACCGGATTACCCGGAGACCTGGAACCGCTACGGCCTCGCTCCGCATGGACCAGCCCACGCCGCAGACTCCGCCGCAGGGTCCGCTCCCCGACCCGGGCGATGTCCCGCCCTCGGAGTCTCGGGCGCTGGTCGTCGCGGCGGGCGTGTTCGAAGGGGGGCTGGTCTTCGTGGCGGCCCTGCTCGGCTGGCTGCTCGGCGAGGCTCCGCTGCCCAAGATCGCCTGGACCCCGCCGGCTCTGGCGATCGGCCTGGGCGCGAGCCTGCCGCCACTGGTCGCGCTGGCGGTGTTCGTGCACTACCCAATCTGGCCCTGGGCGGGTCTGGTCCGCGTGGTCGATCAGCTCCTGGCTCCGCTGTTCCGCGCCTGCACCGTGACCGAGCTGGCGATGATCTCCGTTCTCGCCGGGCTGGGCGAGGAGATGCTCTTTCGCGGCGTGCTCCAGGACGCCCTGGCCCGCTGGATCGACGGGCCGCACGGGATCTGGATCGCCCTGGCCGCGGTCAGCGTAGTGTTCGGCGTGCTGCACTGGCTGACGCCGTTCTACGCCCTCATGGCCGGGCTCATCGGCGCCTACCTCGGCTGGCTGTGGATCGCCACCGGCAATCTCCTCGTGCCCGTCGCCGCGCACGCCGCGTACGACTTCGTGGCCCTGGTGTACCTGGCGAAGATCAGGGGCGCAAGCCGCGAGCCGTAGCAGGCAGAGGGCAGCCGGTCGATGGTAGGGTGGGTGAGCGCAGCGAAACCCACCATTGCTGGAAGCATCGAACGGCTATGGGTCTCGCTGCGCTCACCCACGCTACGCCCTGCGCCCCTGCCTCCTCGCTGACGCTTGGGGCTTCGATGCCGAGGACTCCCCGCTCCCTCACGGTCGCGGCTCCGGCTGATCTTCCCGCCTATGCGAGAGGAGGCGGTCGGCACCGTGGCAGGCGCATCGATCCTTGACAATCCGATTCAGTCGAGCAGGCCCTCGCGCACGGCCAGGCGAACGAGGTCGGCCGACTTGTGAACGCCGAGCTTGCCCATCAGGCGCGACTTGTGGTTATCGACCGTGTTCGGCGAGATGCCGAGCAACTGCGCGCACTGTTTGATGCTCAACCCCCGGGCGAGCTGGACCAGGATCTCCAGCTCGCGCCGCGTCAGGCGGTAGAGCACGGGCGAATCGGTCGAGCCCACGCTGGCCGCGTCGCTCCTTTCGGCCCCGAGGAACGGCTCGGCCGCGGGCGACACGGCGGTGCCTCCGGCCGCCACCTTGGCCAGGCCGGCGCAGAGCGCGGCGAACGGATCGTCCTGGGTGAAGTAGCCCGGCACTCGCAATCTGCACGCGGCGAACAGGCGGCACTCGTGAAAGCGGTCGTCGAGCATGGCCAGGCGCGCGGCAGGCGCGAGACGCCGGAACAGGCGCGGGGCCAGAACCGCGGTGCCGTTGGCAAGGTTGAAATCGATCAGGGCCGCGTCCGCGGGATGCTCCTGGACGCAGGCAGCCACGTCGTCGAGACGTCGCGGGCTGGCCGCGACCTGCATGGACTCGGACCGGGTGAACAGGGCCTCCAGCCCTTCGGCCAGCAGCGGCCGATCCACGAGCAGGATCAGCCGGACAGCGGTGGCGGACTGCGGTGGGCGGGATTCGTGCATGGCGCACGATTCTAGCGACGCCCGGTGACAGCTTGCTGACACCCCGCGGCCAAGAAATCAGGGCAATATCACCCCTGCCAGCACCGGTGGGAAAGGCCCCCTCCCGCCCGCGGCGCCCACGGCACGCAGGCGTGCGCGCTGACGCCCTTCAGTAATGGGGCGGCCGGTCGTCTTCCAAGCAGCGGGGCTCCTCGGCCAGACGGCTGGTCCGGTCGATCACAGCACGCAGCAAGGCAATTTCCTCCTCGGCTGCCTGCAGGCGATTGCCGAATTGCAGCACGGCGGCGTCGAGGTCCTCGAGCGTCCGCTGCATGTGCATGAGCATCTCCTCCAGCCGTGTGAGGCGATCGTTAACTCGCTGGTAGTCAGGGACTTCGGCGTTTCGCATCGTGGGTCGAGCGCGATGGCTTCAGGAGGGTCGGCGAGGAGCTGACCTCTCGGAGGCGGCCTGGAGGGGCCTCCGAGCGGACCGCGGTCCGTTGAGCGATTTGACCGAAGCGTCGGGCGTTTGACAATGCCCTTGGGGCACCGCTTGCAGGCCTTGCGACGGGCTGCCGGCGGCAGGTCGCCCCAGGTCAACCCGTCTGCAATTCCGGCCCGTCCGTGGCGTTTGCCCGCTGCGGAGTGGCACGTCTGTTGGAAGGAGACCGATTTCATGCTACGAACCGAGAGTGCCGAGCAGCTACGGTCCAAGAGGTGCCGACCCTGCGAGGGGGGCGTCGAGAAGTTATCCGTCGAGGAGGCCACGCAGCAGCTTGCGTCGGTTGAGGGGTGGCGTCTTGCGCACGACGGGCAGCGGATTCGAAAGGAGTGGGTCGTCGAGGACTTCATGGCGGCGATGGAGTTCTTCGGCCGCGTGGCCGAGGTGGCGGAGGACGAGGGGCATCACCCCGACCTCCACCTGGAGGGCTACCGCAACGTGGCGGTCGAGCTGTGGACCCACGCCATCGGCGGCCTGTCGGAGAACGATTTCATCGTGGCTGCCAAGATCGACCTGTTGTCCGTGCGGCGGAAGCAGTGATCTGCCGGGATCGCCCCGCGGTCCGGCGTCCCCCACCCGCTTGGGGATTTCGACGGACCTGGATGGCCGTGGGCTCGTCTAGGCCGGTTCGCGGTTTTCGCCTCTGTCGGGTGGATCGCGGCTGCTGCGGCTGATTGACACGGCGGCTGGGGCCCGCTAATTTGGAGAAAGCACGGCGTTTCGCCGGCACGATCCCTGTGCGCCCGTGCCGTCTGAGGCGTTCGCCACCGAGTAGGGTTTCCTCCCTCATCAGGCCAAGCCAGGGGCCTGATGCATCGCTTTTCTCCATTTGTGGGAGCCCCGTATGGCCGCCAGAAAGAAGGGGGACTTCACCGACATTCTTATCCGTCGTGGGATCGTCAGCTCGGAGCAGCTTGGCGAGGCCCACGAGATGGCCGACAGCTCGGGCATGAATCTCGCCGACGCCTTGATCCGACTGGGCTACGCGACCGGCGAGGAGGTGATGCGGGCCGTGTCGGAGCAACACGGCTGCGAGTACATCAACCTGAGTGAAGTCGCCATACCCCCTTCGGTGGTGGAGCTTGTGCCGGAGTCGGTCGCCCGAGAGAACGTGGTGCTCCCCCTGGCCGAGGAGGACGGCGATCTGAAGGTGATCGTCAGCGACCCGAACGACTTTGAGACCTTCGACAAGCTTCAGTTCATCCTCAATCGGCGCATTGAGATCGCCCTGGCCCCGCGCGAGGCGATCCTGGAGGCCATCAACCGGCATTACGGTCAGACGGTGGGCGAGAGCGCGGACTCCATGCTCCAGGAGTTCACGGACACGGCCATCGACTTCACCGAGACCGAGGATGAGGCCGCGGCGGGGGACGAGGAGATCGACGAGAGTAGCGCTCCGATCGTCAAACTGGTGCACCTGATCATCACCGAGGCGGTGCAGCTTCGCGCCTCGGATATTCACATTGAGCCCTTTGAAGAGCGGATTCGGGTCCGCTACCGGATTGACGGGGTGCTCGTGGCGCGCGACAACCCCCCGCGCCGACTGATGAGGGCCGTGCTTTCCCGCATCAAGAT
>CAYSUS010000159.1:0-12800 GCA_964434165.1 uncultured Pirellulales bacterium | reverse complement strand
CCGTGCCGGGCTTGGGGTCCCAGCAATCGTTCTGCGAGATCCCGCCCCACAGGAAGATCTGGATGACCGACTTGATCTTGCCCTTGCTCTTGGCCTTCTCTCGGGCCGCCGCGTCTCGGGCCGCCTTCTGTTCGGCCAGATCCTCATCGGGGGTCTTGTTGGCCGGGGCCGCGAACACGCGGGAACCCAAACCGCCGCCGGCGATCGCCCCTGCCGCACCCCACACGCCGCGCCGCAAGGCCTCGCGCCGGGACAGGTGCTCCTGTCCGTCCGCATTCCTTCTCGAAGTCATGATGTCAGTCCTCCCTTCGCGCCCTTGAATGTGCCGGGAAATCGGTCGTTTCGCACCCTGTGCCACCGCTTCGTTCACGATCAATGCCGCAGAAGAAATTCGGGGCTGTTCATCAGCGCCCAAGCCAGATCGATCCAGACGTCGCGTCCCCTGGCCACGCCGGCCTTGGCGTACTGCTCCGCGGCCTGGAGGTCGGCCTCCGTAGGCAGCCGCGAGAGGATCGTCAAGTAGAGCCTCTCGGCGATCTCCCGCGGATCGCCGCCCGAGGAGACAATGGCCGCGAGCTTCGGGCCGCTTTGAAGCTTGCTCTGGAGGGTAGCCGAGTTCAGCATGTGCAGCCACTGGGTCGAGGCAAGCTCGTTGACGCGCTCGTTTTCCATCCCCGTGGCACGCGCAGACCGCCCGAACAGCGTCAGGAAAGAACTCGTGATGCTGCCGTCGGCCAGCTCCACCGCGGACATCTCGTCGGGAATGTAGGTAAACGGCTCCGGAACGGCGCTGGTGTAAAGGTCCGAACTCCCGGTGATCTGGTTCACCGCGTCGTTGAGCACCTCGGCCTCCACGCGTCGAAGCTGGTAGCTGGCGAAGTTGGCTGCCGCCTCCGGCCGATCGGACCTCGGGATGGGAGAGAGCTGATACGTGGTGGAAGTGAAGACCAGCCGCTTCAGGTGCTTCAGATCGTACGCGTTGGAGACCAGTTCCTTCTCCAGGTACGCCAGCAGCTCTGGGTTGCTGGGGGGATTGTCGTCGCGGATGTCGTCGGGCTCGTGGATGATGCCCCGACCCATCGCCCACGCCCACGTGCGGTTGACGATCGCCTTGGCGAACCAGGGGTTCTCCGGCCGGATCAGCCAGTCGGCGAACACCTCGCGCGGATCGCGGTCCGGCGGAATCGTGGTCTTCGTACCGTCCGGGAAGACGGCCTCCAGCGGCCCGTTCTGGCTCAACGGTTCCTCGAGCGCCCCGGGGATCTGATTGGTGACGGTCACCGACTTGTCCACGGCGTCGATCCCCGGCGCGGTGCAGCCGGGCACGGCCGTCGAGTTGAGGGGGTCCCAGAAGACGATCTCCTCCTTCCACTCGCTGGTGGGCTTGTAGCCGACCTGCGAGAAGAACACGGCCGTGCCGGCGCGGCGGTCTTCCGGCCAGGAGTGGGTCCGCGTCCCCATCAACGCCAGTCCCACCGCCGCGGCGATGCCCTCGGGGGTCTTGTTCTGGATCGCGCGGTAGAAGTTGACCGCCCCAACGCGGTAGTTGCTCCCGCTGGAGGTCAGCAGCTCGCGGGCGAACTGGTCGTACGGCTTGTTCTGGGCGATGGACTGCCAGATCCAGCGGTGATAGGCCTGCGCCGCGTTGGGCCAGACCTTGACCGGGAACTCCGCCTTAACCCTCAGAATATCGCTCCATTTCATGGCCCAGTAATCGAAATGCTCCGTCCGGTCGAGCAGACGGTCGATGAGGGCGATGCGCTTGTTCGAGTCCGGGCTTTCGATGAACGCCTTGGCCTCATCCGCGGTGGGCAGCCGGCCCGTCAGGTCAAGAAACGCCCGGCGCACGAACACCGCGTCGGAGCAGAGGGCCGGCTCGATGCCCAGCGTCTTGAGCTTGGCGAACACGATTTCATCGATGCGGCCGCCGGGCTTCGGCGGCTCGGAGCTCTCCATGATGTTGGGCACCCTCCTGGCGGCGATCAGCCGGTACAGCCTGCCCTTGGCCTGCTCGGCCAGGGCCCGCTTGTCCTCGGCCGTCTTCCTGGCAGCCAGATATGCCTGGCGGGCCTTGTCGGCGGCGGCCTTCAGCGGAACGGCAGCCGCCTCCGCCACCTTGGCGGCTTCCTCGTCCGCCACGTGGGTCTGTTTGGCGGCGGCGATCCGCTTCTTGAGGCTCTCCAGCCCCGCTTCGGCCGATTTCTTCCTCGCCTCGGCCCTGGTAAGGCTCTGGGCGGCGGCGTTGGCCTTGAGCACCGCCTGCTCCAGCACCTTCGCCTTGGGGGCCAGAGCCGCCTTGGCCGCATCGGCCGTCTTGCGCTTGGCGGCGGCCTCCGCAGCAGCCTTCCTGGCCGCCGCATCGAGCTGGGCGAGCTGCCCCGCCGCCTGCTGGGCCGCCTGGCTTGCGGCGGTCGCGGCAGCCACCTTGGTCTTGGCGCTCGCCAGAGCCGCGTCCGCGGCCTTCTTCTGCGTCTCCGCCTCGGTCAGCTTCTGCGCGGCGGTCGCGGCCTGGGTCTGCGCCGCCTTCTCGGCCTGCTGTGCTTGGGCCAGCGCGGCTTTGGCCGTGTCCGCCGCCTTGCGCTTGGCGGCGGCCTCGGCGGCGGCTTGTTTCTTCTCGGCCTCCGGCTTGGAGGCATCCGCTGCAAGTTGCTTCGCCTTGGCCTCGGCGGCCTGGGCCGCCTGCACAGCGGCTTGAGAAGCCGTGGTGGCGGCAGCCACCTTGTTCTTGGCGTTTGCAAGGGCGGTGTCGGCGGATTGCTTGTGCGCCTGCGCTTCGGCCGCCTTCTTCGCCGCGGCCGCGGCCTGGGCCTGAGCCTGCTGCTCGGCGTTCTGCGCGGCGGCCAGGGCGGCCGCGGTGTCGGCGGCAGCCTTTCGTTTTGCAGCGGCTTGTGCTGCCACCTGTTGCTTCCCCTCTGCGGCCTTTTCGGCTTCGGCAGCCGCCTTTTCCGCCGCCGCCAAGGCCGCGGCGGCTGCGTCCACCTGCTTCTTCACATCCGCCACGAGCGAATCGGCCAGTTCCCTCTGCGACGCGGCCTGGGCCACCTTCTGGGCCGCGGCGTCGGCCGCGCTCTGCGCCTCCTGCTGGGCTACCTGGGCTTCAGCCAGGGCCGCCTTGGCCGCGTCGGCCGCCTTGCGCTTGGCGGCGGCCTCGTCGGCGGCCTGCTTCTTCTCCGCGTCCGGCTTGGCCTTATCCTCCGAAACCTGCTTGGCCTTGGCCGCGGCCTCCTGCGCGGCTTTCTCGGCGGCCTTCGCAGCCGCGGTGGCAGCGCCTGCGCGCTCCTTGGCGGCGGCCAGGGCCGCGTCGACCGACTTCTGCTGCGCCGTCGCGACGTTCAGGGCTTCTGCGGCGTCCTTCGCCTGGGTCTGAGCCCGCTGCTGACCTTGCTGGGCTCGCGTCAGCGCGTTCCTGGCCGCATTCGCCGCACGGCGCATGGCGTCGGCCTTGGCCGCGGCCGCCTTGGCTTCGATGTCGAGTTCGTTGGCCGCGTCGGCGGCGACCTTGGCCGCGGCCTCGGCCTCCCGAGCCGCCTTCTCGGCCGCATCGTAGGCTTGCTGCAAGGGAAGCGCGGCGGCCTTGGCCTCCTCCAGCGCCTTGTCGAGTGGAGGCTTCGCCTTGGTCGCGTCGTCCAGGGCCTTGATGGCGGCAGGCACGGCGGCCTCGGCCTGCTGGAGGGCCTTCACGCCCGGCTCGCCGGCCAGGTCCTTCGCCGACGTCGCCTTCTGTCGCTTCGTCTTGGCGTCGTTCGCCGCCGCGGCGTATACCTTATCCGCCTCCTGCATCGCGGCCCTCAAGGGGACGAGCGCGGCTTCCGCCTCCTCGGCTGCCTTCACGGCCGCCTCGTACTCGGCCCTCGCCTTGGCCTCCTCGCCGGTCGCGGCCTGAGCGCCCGACGGCTTGGCTTCCTCGCCGACGTGCGTGGAGGGGCAAAGCAAGGTCGCAAGGGTGACCATCAAGGGCGAAATCGTCGTGATTCTCATCGCAAGTCGCCTAGAGAATGGAGGAATCTCTCACTGAATCGCGCTCTGCGATTCCCGGAAAAGGGGCCAGGACCCTTCTCCACCCAGCGGCACGAAGGGTGCCTTGCGCATAAAAAGGGTCCTGACCCCTCTCCCCTACCGATTCACGCGGTTCGTAGTACTCCGCATCCGAAACCGAATCTTCGAGACAGGGCCTTCGTCCAGACCTTGTCAGGGGCGTCAGTCGAAGCGAACGCGCCAGGTTGACGGGCGCGTATCGTGGTCCGTGGAGTGGCGCTGGCAAGGTTCCCCCTCGCAGGCGCGTCGAGGGATGCGGCTGGGAAGGCTGGGTCTTAACCGGCGCGTTGTGGGTTGGATTGAGGGCGGGCTATAGACGTTAAGCGTAGTAGGCATCTCGCTGTTCTGCAACAGCCCGAACCAAGTTCCGCCCCCTTTTTCGACGGCCGAGACCTCTACCCTCCGCTCCCCGCCGAGCCGGACCCGGAGGGATGAAGGCCCTGGGGCCAACGGCAGTGGAACGCCATCCCCATTGCCCCCCCGACGGGCCGGGAACTGCGTGTTCTCTCCCGGCTCCGCTCGACCGGGATTACGCTTGGGTCGGTCCGCGGAGAGGCCATCAGACTCTGGACAGTAACCCGGCCGGCTTGGTAGTCTGGGGCAGGGCGCGAAGGATCGCTGCTTCAGGCCTTTCTGGCACGAAGTCGGCCGCCGATGGCACGCGGGACGTCGGCCACGTGCCCCTGTTTCTGTGGTCGGAGCCGTTCGCGCGGCGCCGGCCACTCAATGGAATCTTCTTCTGGGGGAAGACAGATGCGCACGTCCATCCGCTTTGTTGTGCCAGGTTTCGCGTTCGCCGCGGTCCTCGCTTCGGGCGCCGTGGCCCATGCCGTGGTCGGCTTGATCGCCGCCGACCCGTTCGCCACCAGCCCCCAGCGCGGACTCGGCGCCTACACGGTCGATCCGCTGGCTCGCGACCTGCTGCAGAACCCCAACGTGCCGGGCTTCTCCGGGACTTGGAAAAACGGCTCCAACAACACCGCCACCTGGGCGGTCGGAGCGGCAGGGCTGGAAGACCCCGTGCTGGAGGGCGAGGCGGGCGGCCGGGTCACCTATTCGGGATACGACGGCAACCGCCGCGTGTTTCGAAACGTCACGCCGTATTCGGCTCCGCCCGGCAGCCCGGTCTTCTACCTCGGCGGACTCGTGCGCCTCGACAGCAACGGCGATCTGGACGGCGGACTGAACGTCGGCGGATTCCTTCAGAACAAGAACCTGAGCGACGACAGCTTCTTCAGCGAGGAGACGGCCAAGGATCAGGAAGGGCTCGCCTGGGGATTCCAGGGGACCGGCAGCCAGATCGATCTGGTCCTTCGCCATCGCTACGACCGCGATTCTGCCAATGGCAACCAGGGTCAGCAGATGCTGGTCGATCAATTGATCTCCGACGTGAGTGTGGGCGAGACCTACTTCGTGCTCTTCAAGATCGACATGGACGTCATCGACCCGATCACGACGGGCAACGACCTGGTGAGCGTGTGGATTAATCCGTCCGACATCACGTCGGAAGCCGCGGCCGGCCCGCCCGACCTGCAATTCGTCGATTTCGCGCTGTCGCAGCCGCAGCGCCTGGAGCGCCTGGTGTTCGCGTCGGGCGGGTTCGGCAACCAGGCAAGCTACGACCAGATGCGGGCCGGCACGGCCTGGGGCGACGTGGCCATCCGCGATCAGCCCATCGCGTCGGAGAGCTTCCAAAGCTATCGCAGTCCCCAAAACCTGACTCCGGGCCCTCTCAACGGGGGCAGCGGATGGGGCGGCCCCTGGGCGCCGGACGGAGCGAATCAGGCGTTTGCGGTGGCCGACCCGGGCGAGCCGCTCTCCTTCAGCGCGACCGGCGTCCTGCACAACGGGGCCGACCGTGCACTGCAGGCGATTGGCTCCGACGGAGGCGAGTACTGGGTCAGGCGCCCCCTGGATGGCACGCAGACCGGCGACGTGTTCATCAGCACGCTGCTCCGCTGGGATGGGGAGTTCCAGACCGACGACCTTGCCGACGTGCGCCTGCTCAGCGGCGCCGACCAGGTCGCCCGGTTCGGCATCAAGGGGGACTTCGCGGCCTCAGGCGGCGACTTCTTCATGGGGCTCGGCACCGGGGAGCCGGCCGGGCCGTCCGGTCTCCAGTTCGATCCCGACGTGGACCACCTGCTCGTGGCGCGGGTGTTCAAGTCGGGCGGCAGCGAGACCTACAACGCCGTGTCGTTCTGGCTCGACCCGGACTACGCCGACTTCGCCGACCCGGACTTCTCGGTGGTCCGCGACAGCGGCTTCGACTCGCTCGATACTCTGGCGTTCTCGCACCGCGACTTGGAGGACGGCGAGCTGGTCTGGTACGACCAGATCCTGCTGGGAACGTCCTGGGACCAGGCCGTGCGCGTGCCCGAGCCCTCGGCCGCGATTCTCGCCCTGGCCGGTCTGGCTGCGCTGGCCGCCTTGTGCCGGCGCAGGCGGCGGTGACCTGCGACGCGCAGAACGGGTCAGACGGCATCGCGGCCGATCCCGGCGACCTGCGGATCGCGCCCTGGGGCCGCGCCCATTCCTTGCGGCACCGCGATGTGCGCGGTACGATCCGCCGCAGCCGCGACCTGTACCTCACGCACGCAAGGGGCGAAGACCGATGCTCAGACACGTGGCTGGCGTGGCGGAGATCGTGGACGATGTCGGCGAGGCGACCGCCTTCTACCGTGACGTGCTGGGCATGTCGGTCGTGAAACAGGAAGGGCCCGACTACGCCGTGCTCGCCGCGCCGGGGATCCTGCACTTCGGCATATGGAATAGGGCCCACGCGGCGGAGTGCACGCTGGGCAGCCGCGAGCATGCCGAGCGCGTCCCGCTGGGGTTCACGCTCGAATTCGAAGTGGACGACGTGCGCGAGACCGCCGCGGGCCTGGAGCGGGGCGGAAAGCAACTCGCCCAGGCACCGCGCGAGGAGCCGTGGGGTCAGAAGACGCTCCGCATGATCTCACCCGGCGGCAGCCTGCTGGGCTTCGCCGAGACGCCCTGGGCCCGCCGCATCACCAGGGCGATGGAGACCGCCCGCGGCGACGGGTGAAGCAAAGCCGCCTTTGCGCGCCCCTCAGGCGTGAATCAGCTCCTCCGGTCGGTGCACCACCTCTCCCATCCAGCAGGAATCCACCCACAGCACGCAACGGCGGTACGGGAAGCCCGTGGCCACCTCGAACCGGTCTGCGCCCACGTTGACCACCTCGCAGGGGATCGACTCGCGGCAGCGGTTCTTGGAGCCTATGAACGGGGCGAGGTTAACCATGACGCGATCGCCGCGGCGAATGTCCATTTCGTTTCTCCGGCTTCCGGTATCGTGCTCACGCGCGACCAAGGACGCGGGGTCGAAGTAGAGACCGGCCGCGGCCACTCGGGGAACGAGCTGGGACATCCTTATCGCCTGGCCTCTTCGTTTCCTTACGTTGTCCGAGCGCGCAACCAAACACGCCCGCCGTGTGAGAGCGGTGAGAATACCGAGTCGCAAAGCAGTCCATTTCAAGTACACGCCACCCGATGCGCCCGACGTGTACCACGGCATTTTAGAACGGGGTTCCGCCTTTGTGTCAATCCCCCCAAATGCTCCCGAGCGCGGCGCCCTAACGCCCTGGAAAAACGACGATCTGTTCGCCTATTACTCGGCACGAGGGCCGACGCGACTCGTGGATTTCTTGTCGATAGCCAGGAGTCTCATGCGCATCCGTTGGAAGCGGACCGCGCCGAGCACCGCCGTGACCAGGCCCAACACGACGCAGGTCCAGCCCGCCACGTGCGCGATCGCGGCCTGGAGAAAATGGAGGAACGTGGCCCCCAGGATGACCAATGCCAGCGCCGTGCGCAGGTAGGCCAGCAGCGTCCGTTCGTTGGCCAGCACCGTTCGGTCGATGGCCAGCTCGTCGCGGAGCGTGAGGTCCGTCGAAGCCCGATAAGGCTGCTCCTGTTGCATCAATCCGGCTCCTTTCCCGCTTCTGCCGACGTGCCGATCATCATCAGGTTCGTCGGCGCAAGAACGTAGCGGTACCCGGCAAGCCAGCCGAACAGGCCGATCCGTGCCAGCGCCCTGTGAACCCCTGCCGAAAGGGCCCGCGCCGGCCGCCCTTTCCGGCGGTGGGCCTTCGCGCCGAAGTGAATCCTGCCGATCTCTTCGTCGATCGGGTGGAAGTCGTTGGGGCGCGACGTGGCCCAGACGCATGCCTCCGGATCGAACTTCAACCTGGGAAACAGGCACTTCACGCCTTCTTGGGTGAACCGCCAGTAGTCGCTCGGAAAGCCGTGGAACTTCCAGGCGAACGGCACGGAAAGGCAGACCGCTCCGCCCAACTGCACAAGACGCGTGAGGTTCTCGGCCATGGCAAACGGCTGCGCGCAGTGCTCCAGCACGCTCAGGCAGAAGACCGTGCCAAAGCGCCGCCCGGCCAGCGCCGCGTCGATCTCCCCGAACGGCCCGGCCAGATCGAGCACCAGGTCCACGCCGGGGCCCGGCTCCAGGTCCACGCCCAGGTACTCCGCGCCCGGGCCGGCCAGCCGGCGAAGGTCCTGCGTGCTGCCGTAGTCCCTGGAGCCGACCTCCAGGTACGGGCCGCTGAGCCGGCGAAAGTGCTGCGCGACGAATCGAAGCTGGTTCACGTCGCCCACGGCGGCTCTTCCTCCACGGCTGCGGGGTAGAACGGGCGGCCAGCGGTCTGCTCGCTCGGCGGCGCGGCATCGCGCGCGGCCCGATCCGAACCATCCCGTGGCGACCGGCACGGCCCGCCCTCGCCGCACCGGGCCTGACCCGTTCGCGGCGATGGATGCGGGGTTCCAAGAGCCGCGTCGCGTGATCGAACTATCCTGCGTCGCGGAAGGGCGGGGTGCCCCGGGTGGACGGTCCCGCCCGATCGAGCTAGACTGAAGCCTCTCTCCCGGTTCATCCATTCACCCTCGATGTCCCCAAGGACCCAGATCATGCAACGCGCAGTCCTCGCCGGCTCACTTGTTCTTCTGGTGTGCATCATGCCCTCGCTGGCCGAGGAGGCCAAGAAGGAAGTCAAGAACGCCAAGCCCGGGGCCGCCGCCAAGGAACGCGCCGAGCCGGCCGCCAAGCAGGTCGCCAAGCCGGAGAAGGATGCCGGCGCGAAGACCAAGGACGCCAGGAAGGCCGCGCCCGCCGGGGCTGCCGACAAGCCCAACTCCCCGAAGTCGAAGAGCGCGGAGAAGAAGGAGGCGGAGAAGAAGGCCAGGGTGGTCGAGCTCACGCTTCGCGGGAGTTACTCGGAGGGTCCCTCGTCCGACTCGCTTCTGGGCGAGGTGCAGAAGTCCCTGGCCGACCTGATCCGCCGCATCGACGAGGCTGCCGGGGATGACGACGTCGATGCCCTGGTCCTGCGCATCGAGGGGACGTCGCTGGGGCGCGGCAAGATCCACGAGATCCGCCAGGCCGTGAAGCGATGCCGCCAGGCCGGCAAGCCCGTCTTCGCGCAGCTCGCCATGGCCGACGCCGGCGATTACCTGCTCGCCTCGGCCTGCGACCAGATCGTGATGGTGCCTTCCGGCTCGCTGATCATGACGGGCGTGCGCGCGGAGATGACGTTCTACAAGGGGCTCTTCGACAAGCTCGGCATCCACGCCGACATGATGCAGATGGGCAAGTACAAGGGCGCCGCGGAGCCCTACACGCGCTCGGAGATGAGCCCTCCGCTGCGCGAGAGCATGGAGGCCGTGGTGGACGACATCTACGACGGCTTGGCCGAGACGATCGCCGAGGACCGCGGCACCGAGGACCACCGCGTCAAGACGCTGATCGACGAGGGCGTGTTCATGGCCAATGCCGCGCGGCGGGCCGGGCTGGTGGACCAGGTGCTTTACGCCGACCAGTTGGAGGGGGCGCTGAAGAAGCACCTCGACGCCGACGAGATCGACCTGGTCACCAGGTACAGGAAGAAGAAGATCGACACCGACTTCTCCGGGATCACCGGGCTGGTGAAAATGATGAACCTCATGTTCGGCGGCGACAAGGAGAAGGAGCCCACGGACAAGGAGGCCAAGATCGCCGTCGTGTACGCGGTGGGGATCATCATGCCGGGCAAGAGCACCAGCTCGATCTTCGGCGATGAGGTCCTCGGCTCCACCACCCTCGTCGAGGCCCTCCAGAAGGCCGACAAGGACGAGAACGTCAAGGCCATCGTGCTCAGGATCGACAGCCCCGGCGGGTCGGCCGTGGCCAGCGACCTGATCTGGCGCGAGACCGTGCGGATCGAGAAGCCGATCGTGGCCAGCATGGGCGACGTGGCCGGCAGCGGCGGCTACTACATCGCCATGGGCGCCGATACGATCCTCGCCGAGCCCGGCACGATCACCGGCTCGATCGGCGTGGTCAGCGGCAAGCTCGCGCTGGCCGGCCTCTACGACAAGATCGGCCTTTCCACCGAGGTCATCAGCCGCGGCAAGGTCAGCGGCCTGCTGTCGAGCAACGACCCGTGGACGGCCGAGGAGCGGGCCGCCATGACGAAGATCCTCAGGGAGATCTACGGCCAGTTCGTCGGCAAGGCCGCCCAGGGCCGCGACATGCCCCGCGGGGAACTGGAGAAGCTCGCCCAGGGCCGCATCTACACCGGGCGCATGGCCGCGGCCAACGGCCTGATCGACGGGGTGGGCACGCTGGCCGACGCGGTCAGCGCGGCGAAGAAGGCGGCGGGACTGAAGCCCAAGGACAAGGTCAAGCTGATGGTCCTGCCCAAGCCGCGCACGATCTTCGAGCAGCTCTTCGGCGACGCGGCCATGGGCGAGGAGATGCGCACGGCCATGCCCGGCGCGGCCGAAGCGATCGGCCAGGCGGCGACGCTGCGGCGCCTGTTCGCCGAGCCGACCCTGATGCTGATGCCCTTCCGCATCCACATCGAGTAGCGAGGGTCGGTCAGCCCGGCTGCCAGGCCTGCGGCACGCTGCTTCGCTCAGACCGCGCGACCGTTGATCGGCTCGGCCGCCCCTTCCCGGACAGGGCCCCAATGCGCGCCAGGCCCTCCTCAGGGGGCAGTCTCCACCGCGGAATATAGCACCGAGGTAGGGGTGCGCGCGCCCGGCGGCCCGCCGCGAACGCGTTGCGATCCGGTCCGGCGCGAGATGCCTATCGTCTTGTCTGAAAACCACTTGCGTCGAGGGCGCCGAGGCGGGCACCGCGGGCGGGCGGAACGTTTTGGTCATCAACTTCGCGTTTCTCCAGGTCGGCGGCCCTCGGCGTCTCCTCCCGGCAGCGATCGAGCGCCTCTCGGCGGGGTGGGCCGCGCGGCGGGGACCGCTCCGCGCCATCCAACGGTCGGCCAGCGCCTGCCCTCCGTCTTCAGTGGCGATTCCGCGCACGGCGTCCATAGGCTCCCCTTTCGACCTGTCTTGCCTCGATGCGATGCGGCGTTTCCCGAGCGCACCTGGGCAACCTTGAACCTAGTGGAAGGACCCCGCCCGGTCCAGGGTCGGTTTTTGGGCCAAGATCCACGCGGGTCGGGTGCGTCGCGGAGGCCGCCCCGCGCAGGAGGGGGCGGGGGCTTCGTCCTACGCCAGGCAGCTCGGGCCGATGGGCTCGAACGACTTGTAGGTGAGGATGAACTCCTGGTGGCCGAGGCGCTCGCTGGCGGTCGTCCGGCCGCCGGCCACGGCGAGGACGAAGTCGCGGATCTCGCGCCCCACCTCATCCAGCGTGGCCCGGCCCTGGAGAACCCGCCCGGCGTCCACGTCCATGTCGTCGGCCAGGCGGCGATAGGTCTCCGGGTTGGCGCAGACCTTGATCACCGGGGCGATGGCCGACCCGACCACCGACCCGCGCCCCGTGGTGAACAGGGTGAGGTGCGCCCCGCAGGCGAGCATCTCCACGATCTCCGCGTTGTCGGCGATGTTGGGAAAACCCCAGCGGGGCTCGCCGTCGGGCACGACGTCCATCAGGTACAGCCCGCCGCCCGGCGGCACGTCGCCCGGCTTCAAGAAGCCCGCGATCGGCGAGCGCCCGCTCTTGCTGTAGGCCCCCAGCGACTTCTCCTCGATCGTGGTCAGCCCGCCCTCGGCATTGCCCGGGGCGAAGCTCGAATGGCCGTAGATCGTGTAGTACCGCGCGGCCTTCTCCACGGCCGCGACGATGTGGCGGCCCAGCTCGGGCGTGGCCGCGCGGCGGGCCATGAGCTGCTCGCAGCCGATCAGCTCGCCGGTCTCCTCGAAGATGCAGGCGGCCCCGGCCTCGATCAACAGGTCGAACGCGCGGCCCACGGCCGGATTGGCCGACAGCCCGCTGGTGGCGTCCGATCCGCCGCAGATGGTGGCGACGATCAGTTCGTCCACGCCCATCGCCGCGCGCGGCGCGTCGGCGAGCGCATCCAGGGTGTTTCGCACCCACGCCGTCCCGGTCTCAATGGTCCTCCGCGTGCCGCCCGTCTCCTGGATCACCAGCGTCTCGACCGGCCGGCCCGAGGCGCGCACGGTCTCGGCCAGCCCGACGCGATCGAAGCTCTCGCACCCCAGCGAGACCAAGAGCACGCCGCCCACATTGGGGTGCGTAGCGAGCCGGCGCATGATGCGGTCGGCATAGGCGCTGGGAAAACAGCCGGGGAAGCCGACGAGGTGCACGTCCTGGCCCGGGAAGCCGAGCGTGATCTGCCGGGCGACGTGGTGGGCGCACTCGACGAGATACGCCACCACGACAAGGTTGCGGATGCCCTTGCGGCCGTCGGAGCGGAGGAAGGCGTGCATGGGGTCAGGGGGCAGGGTCAGGGGTCAGGGGCAGGGGGCAGGGGGCAGGGGTTGAGATG
>CAYSUS010000158.1:0-12803 GCA_964434165.1 uncultured Pirellulales bacterium | reverse complement strand
AACGGTACGAACGCAACATCCTCGTGCCCGGTCTGGGCGAGGACGGCCAGGAGCTTCAGGCCAAAGGCGGGCTCGACATGCCCGTGGCCCTGCCCGACATCCTCGGGGCCTCCGGCGATTCGGTCTTCATGCGGGCCCAGCTCATGGACCGCGACGGCAACCGCACTAAGACGCGGGAGCACCACTTGTTCGCCCCGTACGGATTCCTCGACGACTCGTGGTTCCACCGGGCCTACTGGGTGTTCGGCAAGGACTACTTCGGCGGGTGCGGCGGCTATCCCAGGGCTGGGAAGATGTTCCCCTCGGGCCGCGCCGTCGTGTTCGACGACACGAACGTGTACGCCTACGGGCGCGAGCAGAAGTACTACCGCTGGATCACGCCGCTGGAGTTCCACCTGTTCGCCTCGCCGCGCATGGACGTGGCCGCGAATGCGTCGGCGGCCAGGCCGGTCGGCAAGAGGGCCGCCAAGGGAGGGAAGAATCGCGGCCGTCCGGCCGTCGAGCTCACCTGGAGCGTGGAAGTGCCGATCCTGGTCCGCGCCATGGTCAAGAGCGGCGACGTGTTGCTGCTGACCGGTCCGGCCGACCTGATCGACGAAGAGGAGATGGTGCAGCGGATCCCGCAGCCCGACGCGATGCAGGCCCTGGCCGAGCAGGACGCCGTGTACTCCGGCGCGAAGGGGGCCCTGCTCTGGGCCGTCTCGGCCAAGGACGGAACGAAGCTGGCCGAGATGAAGCTCGACGACCTGCCCACCTTCGACGGCATGAGCGTCGGCTCTGGGCGCCTGTTCATCGGGACGGCCGACGGGCACGTGAAGGCGATGAAGGGCGCGCGGTGAGGCCCCTGTCCGGCCCCTGACTCCATTCCGCCTTGACGCAGACTCGCTTCCCCGCCCGTTCGTGGTGCCTGCGCAGCGCCGGGAAGAGCCAGACCACGGTCAGTACGGGTACAGCCCCGGAAGCTTCTTCGACTTGACCGCGTCGGCCAGGTCGATCCGGATGGTGATCGGCTGGTCCTTCACCTGGACGCCGCCGAGCCGGGCGTCCCACAGCCAGGTCCACTGGCGGAGGTCGTCGCGGTGGAGCATCACGCGGTCGAGGACCTTGGTCCGCTTGTTCTTCACCCAGCCTCCGTAGTTCCAGTCGTACTGCCAGACCTCGTGCCGCATGGTGGCCGCGCCCTTGAAATGCCCCTCGTAGCTCGTCGGCTTGTCGCGGATGAGCATCACCAGCACCCGGGCGACGTTCTTGTCTTCCTTGCTCCGCGCGATACACAGGGGCACGACCCGGTTCTCGTAGTGCCGCGACTTCTTGATGTCGTTGAGGATCCAGTCGCGGTCGTCCTCGTTGTCGAACGTGACGTCGCCCGGGATGAAGGGGTCGAACTCCAGCACGGGCGGATACTCGAAGCCCTCGACGCGCACGCGACCGTCGGCCATGATCACCAGGTCGTAGCGACCCTTGGGCAGGTCGTCGAACACCCACTTGCCGCCGCCCGTGTGCTTGGCGTGGTGATTGCACACGGGGGCGTCGATCTTGGCCTTCGGATCGACCTGCTTGCGGAGGTTGCCGTCCTGGTCGTAGCGGGCGATCGCGCCGACCGACTTGACGGCACCCGCGCCCCCCAGCTCGATCGTCACCTTGGCCGCCCGCGCGCTGCTGCTCGAAAGCGCGAAACCCAGCACCATGCCGCCGATCACAAAGCCGTGAAGACGATTCATGGATCAACCCTCCTTCTTCTGAAGCCGTTCCCACGCGGAGCGTGGGAACGAGGCACCTTGTCACCCCGTCACCCCGTCACAACTTCCGCCGCGGGCTCCGCGGCCCGTCCAGCTCTCCGGCCTCGATCCGCCGGATGCGGTCCTTAACCACCGGCACGAGCGGGCTGCCGGGGTACGATTGCAGGAAGCCCTGCAGCGTGGCCAGGGCCCGATCCTTCTCGCCCCGGGCAAGCTCGCACTCGGAAGTGAGCAGCAGCAGCTGGTCAGCGTAGGGCGAGTCGGGGGCCACGTTCTGGAGCTGCTCGTTCTGCGCGATCGCCTGGGCGTACATCCCGCGACCGGCCCAGTACCGGGCGTACATCAGCACCATGTATCCGTCGAGCTTCTCCGCGGGGAACTCCTTCTGCCACTGGTGGATCTGCTCGGCCGCCCGGGCGAGCTCCCCCGACTTGATGAAGTCCTCGGTCGATCGGCTGTGGGCCCCGCGCCACGCGGTGCGCTCGAAGTGCGACTTGGTCGAGGCCATCACCTCCTCGGCTTTCTCGTAGCGCTTGCGGGCCTCCTTGCCTTCGCCCGTGGCGGCCAGGTAATCGCCCCAGACGAAATGGAGCCGGCTGGCGGCCGGCCCGGTGGGCTTGGCGGCCAGCAGCTTCTCGGCGGCCTCGAGCAGCGGCTTGGCCGCGGCGACGTCCAAGAGGTCGTTGATCGCCACGTCGGCGGCCTCGGCCAGGCAGTGGCCCTTCATGGCCGGGGTCTTGATCCGCGCGGCCGCCCCCTTCCAGATCTCCAGGGCGAGCTTGGAGTCGCCGACCTGGTCGCGGGCCATGGGGCCGATCAACTGGACCAGGGCGTAGAGGTCGGCGTCGGTCGCCTCGCCCGTGCCGCCGAGGAACGGCGCCTTGCCCACCTCGACCGCCTTGCCGATCCACTTCTTGACCTCCGCGCGCAGGGCCTCCCTCTGTTCGGCCGTGGTCTCCGGATTGGGCTTCTCGGCCGGCGCGGCCTCGTCCGGCTTGGCCTCGGGGCTCTCGTTCTCCGGAGGCGTCTGCACCAGGACGGCCTTGTACTGGTAGGCCTCCACGAGCTGGCGCAGCGAGCCCACGTCGAGCTTCGAGGGGTCGTAGGTCTGGAGCGTGGGCAGGTAATCGTCCAGCTTGTGGAAGTTCTTCTCGTCCTTGCGCGTCAGCGTGGGCCGGTCGATGTAGACGCGGTTGGCGATCTCCAGCGGCCTGGCCGTGCGCCTCCCGGTGGACAGCTTGACCGTGTACATCCCCGGCTTCAGATAGACGTGCACGGGGTCGTTCTTCTCGCTGGTCTGGCCGTCGCCGAAGTCCCAGCGGGCCAGGCCTCCGCCGGTTAGGGCCTTGGGCGAAACGTCCTTGAACGCCACGCCGATCAGCGGCTGGTCGTTGTCGGGCAGGGGCACGTCGCCGACGATGTTCACCAGGAAGTCGGGCACCATCTTCAATTCGCGGAGCTGCACTGCACCGGCCAGTGAGCGGCCCACCGCCTGGGTGCGAAACGCCTCGGTGGGGATCGCCTGGGGCTTGGCCTTGTCCGGCGGTCCCGGCGAGGGCTCCCACGCGGCGGCCATGATCGCGTCAGGCCCCATGGCCAGATGGTAGTAGTCGAACTTGTGCGCACCGGCCGATAGCTGGATGTCCTTGCGTAAGCCCGGCTTCGCCTGGCGCTGCGGCCGGTGTCTGCCCGGGTGCGAGACGACCTCCTTCCCGTCGATCAGCAGGAAACTGGCGTCCTGGCTGGACGTGAAGAACCCGTAACGCCCCGCGGAGCCAATGTGAAGCCGGCCCGAGTAGTGGCTCAGAAACGGCTGGACCTTCAGCGAGAAGGGGTTGCTCGAGTGGTGCACGTTGTCAACGTAGTCCGCGCCGATGCGCTCGGACGACTCGAAAGCCTTGCGCACCGAGTCGAGCTGGTTGGGATTGCACTGCTTGTACTTGCGGGTCTCCAGCAGCAGGCCGTCGCGGTTGGTCCACGCGGGCACGGCGTCCTCCTCGGGCGGCTCACCGCCGTAGTAGATGTCGTACGTGGTCTGCCCCTGCTGCGACTCGAAGGCCAGCCGGCAGAAGTCGCCGGGCCCGAGCTGGAGCACGCGCGAGGCGACAGGCTGACTGCCGCGGCCCAAAACGAGCACGTTCTTGCCGTCGGGCCGGATCTCCCCGTGGTGGAAAAACTCCGTGACCACGATCGGCCGCAGCTCGTCGGCCGCCACCGTCACCTTGCGGAGGGCGTTCAGCTCCGTGCCCCCCCGACGGAATGACTGGGCCACGGCGCCCGCGCGGGGCATGGCAGGCAAAACGATCAGAACCATCAGAAGCGCAGAAAAGCGACGCATGACGTGCAACTCCTCGATTCCGGTCGAAAGTGAGGGGCGGCCTGCACAAGCGGCTCCCGGTGAGCGGCAAGCGGAGTCCAGCCAAATCGCCTGCTCCCCCGGGGCCCAGCCAGCCACTGCGAAACCGGCCCCTTTCTGTAAAGTTATAAACCACGCAGCTTACAAAGGCAAACCAGTCAACCACTTGCGTCCCGCGTTCACTCCGAGCGAGGCGCGCCGCTGTCACGCCGGACCTGCGAGGCGTCCCGGGGCCGTTGTGCTCCATCCCCGGCAGGGCGACCTCGCGCGTCGGCGCGCGGACCGGCACGCAGACTCGCCTCGCTGACTCCAGTGTACCGTGGCCGAGTCGCTGCGGAACAGACTTGGGTTTGGTCCCAGTGGCCAACCGAACGGCCGGATGCGCCCTTAGATCCCATGCGGTTGCTCGGACACCGTTTCGGATTAGACTGAATCCCGACCGATTTCTTCTCCCGTCGCTCGTTGGAACAGAGGATTCGAGGGAGGTGTTGTGCCCAGATTGGTATTGCGCGTTCGGGGAGGATGGGTTATGAAGGGGGCATGGCCCGCCTGTTCACGGAAGACGAAGTCCGCGAGTTGATTGCCGAGGCGGTTGCGCCGTTGCGTGCGCGGATTGCCGAGTTGGAGAAGCAGTTGGCGACTGCGCGTAAGGATTCGTCGACTTCCTCCAAGCCGCCGTCGAGCGACATCGTCAAACCGCCGCGGCCGAAGCCTTCGAAGAAGAGTCGCGCGAAACGCCGGCAAGGCGGGTTGCCGGGACACGCCAAGCATGAACGAAAGGCGTTTGCCCCGCACGAGATCGACCACACCGTCGAATATGAGTTGACCGAGGAAGATGCCCGTGGTTTGCAGCCGCTCGATGAGGGGCGCATTGTCCAGCAAGTCGAACTCGTCGAGCGACCGCTGATCGTCACGGAGCACCGTGCCCAACGTTATCTCGATCCGCGAACCGGCAGGATTCACACGACGCCGTTGCCGCGGGAGGTCGTCACGGCTGGGCTGATCGGGCCGCGATTGTCGGCGACCGCCGCATCACCCAAGGCACGCGAGGTGACAGGGGCATGCGCTGGTGCGAGCGAGCCTGGACCGTCGTGGCAAACTGCGCCCAGCAAGGTCGCCGTGTCTTCGACTTCTTTCTTGCATCCCTGCAAGCCCATCTCTCCGCTCAACCCATACCCTCGCTGCTGGCGAAACTGTGATCGGCTACGATCAGGTACGACAAAATGGATCTGTTCTCCCGGCTTGCCGCCGCCCAAGGCCACCGGTTCACCTTCGCCTCTCCGACTCCTCCAGTTCAACCGCCCGCAGGGCACTCGCCTTCAACGCCACCAGCGCCCTTCCCACTCGCGGGCCACACTTCGGCGAGAACGCCCACCTCCGCCCGCCCCTATGGCATTAACACCTTCGCCAAGACGGAGTAGCGATGAAGACGAGAGAATGCCACCGAGACCGGACACGCACCAGTCGCCCCGTTCTACAGCCGCTGAATCGAGCGCTGCGTAAGTGTCTAGTCGTTGCAGCGGCCGTGGCCGCGCTTTCGAGTTTCGGCACAGGGCTGCACGCCAAAGAGCCGAGCGCGCCCTCGCGGGCGCCGACCGCTACGCCGGCGCGGGAGTTTCCCGCCCTGGATGCCGCCTGCCAGCCGCTTGCCGACTTCATCGACGGCTTCGCCGTGACCCTCGGATCGGACCCGCCCGATGGCTCCGCGGACCAACCATGGTCAAGCCGCCTACTGCCGGAGGGGGCGAGCATGCTCGCCCTGGAGGAGAACGACCGCTTCGTTTTCGCACTGTCCGAGGCCTCGGCCTTGTTGCATGGGACTGGCGAGCCCGCGGCGGGTCAGCGCAAGGCGCGGCTCCTGCGCAGGGTTCTGGTCTTGAAGCCGTCCCTCGTGCTGATCGACGACCGGCTAGAGCAAACGCCCGCCGGCACGCCGGCGCGGGGGGTGTTCCGCTGCCGTGCTGAGCCGCGGGTGGTGGGGAGCACATTCCGGATCGCGCGCGGCGAGCGGGAGATGATCGGTCGCGCTCTGTGGCCCCCTCAGGCGAAGCTCGCCAGCGCCGGCGCCCAGGGGGGAGGAATCGAATGCCTGCTTGAGGTCGAGGTGAGCCCCAGGGCGGCCTCGGGCGACCTGCGCTGGCTGCACCTGCTCGAGCTCCCGTCGGCGGACGGCCAGCTCAAGGTGAGAGAAGGGGCCGTCGAGGGACGCGAGGGCCGACTGGAGGTGCGCCTGCGGACGGGCAAACGGACCTATCGGCTCACTCTGCCGCCGCCGGGCACGGAGCCCGGGCACCTGGCCGTGGAACAGGTCGGCGCCCGGACGCTCGTGGCGGAGCGCCCGCTCGCCGCGGGCATCCTGCCGCACGGGCCCGAGGGCGCGCGGCTCATCGAGCGATGGGACCGGGCGTATCGCGACGGACGGCGCCCGCCCTGGGACTCGGGCGTGGTCGCCCCGGAGCTGAAGAGGGTGCTGGAGAAGGGGATCGTGCGCCCGTGCCGCGCGGCGGTCCTCGGCTGCGGGTCGGGCACGAACGCCATCTATCTGGCGGAGAAGGGGTTCGACGTCACGGCGATCGACGTGGCGCCCACGGCCCTGGCGATCGCTGAGGAGAAGGCGGCCAAGGCCGGCGTGAAGGTTCGCTGGCTGCTGGCCGACGTGCTCAGGCCGCCTGAGTTGAAGCCGTTCGAGTTCCTCTTTGACCGCGGCTGCTACCACAACGTGCGGTACGTGGACGCCGAGAGCTTCATCGAGTCGGTGCGGCGGCTTTCCAAGCCAAGATCTCGCTTCCTGGTCCTCTCGCTCGACCGCGACGGCCCGCCCGGCGTGCGCGAGCATCATATGCGAACCGACCTGGGGCCGCTGTTCGAGTTCGAGTGGATTCGCGACTCGGGCATCGAGGGGCGCGACGGCAAGTCCCACCGCCGGTCGTGGTCGGTGATGCTCCGCCGCAAGCCGGATGCCCTGGGGCCGCACCGGGAGGATGCGGGCAGGAAATGAAGTCGGTTGACACGATCAGCCGTTACCCTTCCGACGGGAGCTCGAATCCCCGCCGCCTTTCGCGGGCAAGCAGGCCGCTGGCCTCCTCGTCCCCCGCGAAGACCTCCTTGTCGGGGTCCCAGCGGAGCTTGCGGCCCAGCTCTCGGGCGAGGTTGGCCAGGTGGCAGATCGAGACCGAGCGGTGTCCGAACTCCACGGGCGCGTTGGGCACGCCGCGGGTCCTAATGCAATCGAGCCAGTTCTCAACGTGCGGCCGAGCAAGCTCGTGGTGTCCCTGCCAGGCGCGGCGGCCCTCGGCTAAATCGGGGGCATCGGTCATCAGCTCGGGAGGGTCGGTGAACAGCTCGTTGCGGCGCATCATGGCCTTGCCCCGCTCGCCGTGGAATGTCCATTTCTGGGCGACGCCGAGCACGAAGCGCAATTCGATCCCGCTTGCGTAGCGCGCGGCGACCGGGCAGGTGCGCATCTCGCCGCGGTGGCCCGTTGTCAACGGCCAGACCTCGACCGGCCCGGTCTCGTCCGTTCCCAGCGCGGCCTGGACCATATCGACGCTGTGCGCGCCCCAGTTGGTCATCAGGTGGCCCGAATACGCACGCCACATGTCCCAACCGCGCCAGTTGCGTCCCTCCCAGCGCCGCTCGTCCTTCTGCCACAAGCGCCAGTTGTACGGCCGCAACTCGGTCGGGCCGCAGTACACCTCCCAATC
Organism: uncultured Pirellulales bacterium; assembly: GCA_964434165.1. GTDB lineage: Bacteria > Planctomycetota > Planctomycetia > Pirellulales > Thermoguttaceae > CAYSUS01. Next base: position 5,004 of record CAYSUS010000158.1, on the reverse strand, counting down.
GAGCCCCTCGGGGATCGGCTCTTCGGGCAGCCCTTCGTACCGCATGGGACCGGGGTAGTTGCAGATCTCCACAAGGGAGACCTTGCCGATGCCCCCGTCGCGAATCAACCGGCAGCCGTAGCGGTTGATCTCCATGCTGCGGTTCTGGCTGCCGACCTGAACGACCCGCCCGTGGCGGCGAGCGCACCGGACCAGGGCCCGTCCTTCGGCGATGGTCACCGAGAGGGCCTTCTCCACGTACACGTCCAGACCCGCCTGACAGGCGAGCATCGCGGCGAGCACGTGATGATGGTCGGGCGTGGCGATCATCACCGCGTCGAGCCGCGCCGCGTCGAGCATCTTGCGGTAGTCCTGGAAGGTCGCGCAGGACTCCGCATCTCGGTCCGCGAACGGCGCGAGCAGCGGCGCGAAGCGGGTCCGCGGCCCGGGCTTCAGCGTGGCGGCCAGGCGACCGACGTGACAGTCGCCGATCGCCACGACCTGCGCCTCCGACGGCAGGTTGCCGATAAGGAATTTGCCGCGGATTCCCGTACCGATCACGCCGACGCGGATGCGTTCGCCCGCGCCCGGCCGGCCGGCTTCTCCAAGCACCGCGCCGGGGACGACCCACGGCGAGGCCACGCACACGGCCGCGCCGATGCCCCGATGGAGAAAACGCCGTCTGGAGAACCAGTGGTGCGACATGGGTGGGTCCTCAGCGCGGCGCGATTCTCGCCCGCGGGCGGGGACTTGCAGGGGGCCTTGAGGCTTCTCGTGGCCGTGGGCCTGATGCGGCGCAGGACCCGACTCGAGAATCCCCCCGGCCCGCTTCTGCCCAGAATCTACTCGCCCGGGCGCCCGACTGCCACCCCTGAATAGCCGTGCATCAGCGAATCACGGAAAACGCCGGCTGCTGGATCGTGGCTCGCCGGGCCAAGCGGCGACGGCAGAAGGTGCCGCTCGCCCGTCCAGCGGCAGACCTCTATACTGAAACGGCGGGCGGTCGCGTGCAGCCATGTCCGGCCCTTCCTTCCCGCGACTGCCGCGGTCTGTACCGCCTTCAACCCGCAACAATCCACAAGGAATCGCCCCCAAGAAAGGAGTCTTCGCGTGCCTGAAGTCGCTACCGAACGCGTGCTCGTCGTGCCTACCGCAAGGTTTCACCAGATCGGCCATTTCCAGGGGTTCAGCCGCGAAGTGGACCGATACCTCGCGCACCTGTTCGACGCGGAGCATACCAGCTACCGCCCTCGCCACGAGGTGGAGCAGGACCCGGGCTTCAAGCAGTTGATCCCGTACGTGATCTTCCGCCACGCGGGCGGGGACGGGGGCGAGAGCGTGTTCCGGTACACCCGCGGCAAGGGGCAGGGCGAGGGCCGGCTGCACAGCAAGCGGAGCGTGGGCGTGGGCGGGCACATCTCGGCGGTGGATGCGGCAGGCGACGGGGCCGACCCCTACGAGGAAGGCATGCGCCGCGAGCTGGACGAGGAGGTGGAAGTCATGGCGCCCTACGCCGCCCGGTGCGTCGGCCTGATCAACGACGACCAGACCGAGGTGGGCAAGGTCCACCTGGGCGTGGTCCACCTGTTCGACGTGAAGCGGCCCGACGTGCGGCCCCGCGAGGCGGACATCATCGAGTCCGGCTTCCGCCCGGTCGACGAGATCCTTGCCGACCTGGAGGGCTTTGAGACCTGGTCGCAGATTTGCATGCGGGCGCTGTTCGCACGAGAAAGGTGAGGGGAGAAGAGTAAAGGGGAAGAAGAGGAAGAAGGGGAAGGGAAGTCGGTCGGCGAGAGGGCGCTGGGCTCCGTGGCGACAGTGCTGGTGGGCGGGGCGGGCGCCATCCGCACACCGACCCGCGACTCGCAGACATCGGGCTGCAGGTTGCTCGTATCTTAGGATTACATGCCGAAGACGTGCGTCTATCTCGACAACCACGCTACCACGCGCGTCGATCCCCGCGTGGTCGAGGCCATGCTGCCGTGGATGACTGACGAGTACGGTAACGCGGGCAGCACCACGCACGCCTTTGGCTGGGCCGCCAAAGAGGCGGTCGAAGCGGCCCGGGCGACGATCGCCGCGGCCCTCGGCGCAAGGCCCAGGGAGATCGTCTTCACCAGCGGGGCCACGGAGAGCAACAACCTGGCCCTCTACGGCGCCGCCCGGTATCGCCGCCGCCGGGGCGATCACCTGGTGAGCGTGACCACGGAGCATCCCTCGGTCCTCGAACCCCTCGAGAAGCTCCAGCGGCAGGGCTGCGAGGTGACGCTCCTGGCGGTCGTCCAGGCCTCTGGCGACCGCGCCGGCCTCCTTGACCCCGAGCAGGTAGCGGAGGCGATCCGTGGCGACACGTGCCTGGTCTCCGTGATGCTGGCCAACAACGAGATCGGCGCGATCCAGCCGCTCGCGGCGATCGGCGCGGTCTGCCGAGAGCGCGGCGTGCCGCTGCACTGCGACGCCACGCAAGCGGTGGGCAAGCTCGCGGTGGACGTCGAGCGGATGCAGATCGATCTGTTGAGCTTCTCCGCGCACAAGCTTCACGGGCCCAAGGGCGTTGGCGCGCTGTACGTGCGCAGGCGCGGCCCGGGCCTGCGTCTGGAGTCGCTCATCGACGGCGGCGGCCAGGAGGGCGGGCTGCGGAGCGGGACCCTGAACACGGCCGGCATCATCGGCATGGCCCGCGCGGTCGAGCTGTGTCTGGATGAAATGCCCCACCAGATGGAGCGACTCCGGGGCCTCCGCGACCGGCTCTTCGCGGAGCTCGCGTCGCGCGTGCCGGGCGTGGTGCTCAACGGTCCCTCGCTGGCGCTGCCCGAGGTGCGCTTGGCGAACAACCTGAGCGTGAGCTTCGAGCGACTCGATGCCGAGTCGATGCTGTTGAGCTGCCAGGAGGTGGCCGTGTCGACCGGGGCGGCCTGCTCCTCGGCCCAGCCCGAGCCGAGCCACGTGCTTCTGGCCCTGGGCCTCGATCCCGACCTGGTGCGGGGAAGCGTGCGGTTGGGGCTAGGGCGATTCACCACCGGCGAGGAGATCGACCTGGCCGTCGCCGCTCTGGCCGACGCCGCCGAACGGCTGCGGAGCCTGGCGTGACTGGCGCGTTAAGACTTCCGAAGTCTCCTGAACTTCGGAAGTCCGAAGCCGGCCAAAGCGCCTGCCACGGGTTGGATTTCTTGCATCCCGGGCGTAGGATTTCGAGGTGGAATTGACGGGGCACGTCCATTCTGCCCATAGCGTCCTCGTGGAGTAAGCAAGGCCCCCTGTTCGAAGGAGGATCTCGATCTGATGGCGATCACACTCACGGAAAGCGCCGCGGCCGAGGTGTCGCGGATTATTGATTCGCAGAATCTGGAAGAGGGCACGCTGCTGCGTATGGGCGTGGCCGGCGGCGGGTGCAGTGGCCTTCAGTACTCCCTGGGGTTCGACAGCCAGTTCGATCCGGCGGTCGACGCGCGGTACGAGAACCACGGCGTGTCGTTGGTGACCACCAAGAAGTTCGCCCTGCACCTGGACGGCACCACGATCGACTTTCAGGACGGGCCCATGGGCCGCGGGTTCGCCATCGACAACCCGAACTACCGCAGCGGCGGCTGCCCCGGCTGCGGCGGACATTAGGGGCGAGTGTTTGGTGAGTATGTGGTTAGTGGTGAGGGCTGTCACTGGCGCGTCCTCGCTTCTGCTCCAACAGCAAACCGAGGCGGCTCCTCTGGAAGCCGCCTCGGTCGCTTTGTGGGATGATGCTCCGCAGCTCGAATCGCGGTCCTCCGCACAGTCGCAGCCGCTCTGGCTGCTACCCACGATTCGCTGGCCACTCCCCCGTCACCTTTTCGGCGGCGGGGCAGGGTTCGGCGGCGGCGTGCGACCGCCAGGCGGTGGGGTCGCGGGCACGGGGCGTGCAGGCTGACCTCCGGGCGGGACGGCCATCGGGGCGGCCCCTCCGGGCGGAACCGGCCGGGCAGGCTGCGGCTGAGGCGCACCGGGCGGTGGAGTGGCCGGGGCGGGCGAAGCCGGCTGGGGCTGAGCGGGCTGCGGCTGGGCCGGCGCGATGGGCCTCGGTGGGGAGGACGGAGCAGGGCTGGCCGGCGCGGGGGAAGCCGGCGGCGGGCTGGACGCCTGAGGCGCGGCCGCCTGGGGACTCGCCGCAGGCCGGCTTACGTTCTCGGTCCGCGTGCGCGGCGTGACCGGCTCTCCGTACGAGGGCTCCGGGATCGTTTGCAGCAGCTTCTCGATCACCTGGTCCACTTCGATCCCTTCGGCGTCCGCATTGAAGTTCGTGAACATGCGGTGCCGGAGGACCGGGTAGGCGATGTGCCGGATGTCTTCCGCGCTGACCGAGTACCGGCCGTGCAGCACGGCCCGGGCCTTGGCGCCTAGCACCATGTTCTGTGCGGCGCGCGGGCCGGCGCCCCAGGCGAGCCACTTCTTCACGAAGTCGGGGCTGGGCGGCTCCTTGGGTCGGGTCGCGCGGACCAGATCCACGGCGTAATCCACCATGTGCTGCGCTGCCGGCACCTGGCGGACCAGTTGCTGGATCCAGAGGATGTCTTTGCCCTGGAGCACGGGCTGGATGTCGCGCCGCATCGTCTGCGTGGTGGCCATCACGATCTCGCGCTCCTCGGAGCGCGTGGGGTATGTGATGTTGATCGAGAGCATGAACCGGTCGAGCTGGGCCTCGGGCAGGGGATAGGTCCCTTCCTGCTCGATCGGGTTCTGCGTGGCCATCACGAAAAACGGCTGCTCCAGCTTGTAGGTTGTGCCAGCCGAGGTGACCTCGTGCTCCTGCATCGCCTCCAGCAGCGCGGCCTGGGTCTTCGGCGGCGTGCGGTTGATCTCGTCGGCCAGCAGGATACTCGTGAAAATCGGGCCTTCGACGAATCGGAAATTCCGCCGGCCGTGTTCGTCTTCCTCCAGCACGTTCGTGCCCGTGATGTCCGAGGGCATCAGGTCCGGCGTGAACTGGATTCGCTTGAAGCGCACGTCGAGGATCCGCGCCAACGTGCTGACCATCAACGTCTTCGCCAGCCCGGG
>CAYSUS010000157.1:0-12830 GCA_964434165.1 uncultured Pirellulales bacterium | reverse complement strand
GGGGTCAGGGGTCAGGGGTCAGGGCGCGTCGGTGGGGACAGCGGAGGCTTCTTTCGCTGCTTGGAATCCTCCATGATCGCGCGGTGGGGCCGAGCTTGCAAGGCGAGCCCGGCCCCCGGTATGATCTTCGCGCGGGCCTGGAAAAGGGACATCTCCCGCGATGAGAAGGATCGCACGACGTGAACGAACACACTGAGCCGCAATTCATCCCCGCGGATCGACGTCTTCGAGCCGCCGTCCTGGCCGTTGCCCTGGTGTTGATCGCCGCGGGCGCCGTGGGCCTTTCGATGATCCGCGCCGAGCTTCGCGCGATCGACAGCCTGGGGGAGGAGGACCTGCCTGCCGCCGTCGCGCGGCTGCGGCGCGTGGTGGCCGTGGTCGCCTGGCTGGGCGCGATCGGGTTCGTGGGAGCCTCGGCGTGGTTCTTCCGGCTCGGCTGGCGGATCAACCGCAGCGGGCAGTACCCTCCGCCGGGCGCCCGCGTGATCAGGGAGACGCCGGTGCGCGTCGGCGGCGCCGCGCGGCGGAAGGCGAACCTTGCCATGCTGGCCGCCGTGCTCTCCGGCACGATCGGCACGCTGGGAATGCTGCACTTCTACCGCACGGCCGAGCGCGTGCTTGGCGAGCTGCTGAGGTAGCGAGATCCCAGGGATCGAAGCTCCTCCTCCCGTTGCCGGTCGAGAGGAAACGGCGATCGACCCGTTTCCGTCTCCGTGACATTGACCCCTTCTTTCGACCCTGCCCGAGATGCGTGTCCTTGTCAGCAGTCGGACGGCCTGGCAGGCTGGCAGGTGAGCTCGTCCAGAATCCGAGAACCCTTGTTGCTCGCCGGGGAGAGGGCCATGGATTCACCTCATGCGCAGGGGACACCCCGCGATACTCAATCCACGATATCAGAACTGTACGGAGTACATCCCTGGCACCGGAGACGGGCAGTCGCGAATGCGAAACGGGATTCCCACAACGTCCACGAGGTCGGGTCCCAGGGGGACCGTGCGTCTAGGGGTCTCGAACACCGTGTCTCCGGATTCCGCGAGCACGCACCGGATATGCCCTTCTCCCTGACCACGACCCTCGGTCAGCGCCAGAAAGACGCACATCTCCCGATAGAGAAGTGGATACGGCGGCTGATCGACGGAGCGGATACTGCTGAACTGCCCAACGATCACAACTCGGCGGGACTTCTGCGGATCGAGCCGGGCGATCTTCGCATGGCAGCATGTATCGGACAACGGGTCGGACGTCCATGGGAGCGTCACCCCCCCGGCACCATCCACGTCAGCGCGCGGGCCTGCAAGAGCGTGAGCAGGCCCATCAGGCAGGCCAGGGCCACGCTGTGCCAGAAGACGTAGCGGAGGATCCGCCCCTCACCGCCCGGCTGGTTCGTCGCCGCCGCCGAGACGACGATGCTCTGGGCATCCACCATCTTGCCCATCACCCCGCCCGTGCTGTTGGCCGTGCAGATCAGCACCGGGCTGAGGCCCAACTGCTCGGCGGTCACCCGCTGGAGGCTCCCGAACAGGGCATTGGACGAGGTGTCCGATCCGGTCAGGGCCACGCCCAGCCAACCCAGCATGGCCGCGAAAAACGGATACAGCACGCCGGTGTGCGTAAAGGCCAGCCCCAGCGTCACGTCCGTGCCGCTGTATCGCGTGGTGAAGGCGATGGCCAGCATGCAGGCGATCGTGAACAGCGGCCATCGCATCCGCCAAAGAGTGGCAAGAAACACGCGCCCAAACCGCGCCGGACTTACGCCCATCCACAGGGCCGAGAGCACCGAGGCGACGAAGATGCCCGTGCCCGTGGCCGAAAGCCAGTTGAAGCGGAAGACGGCCTCTTCGGGCTCGCCGCGCTGGGGCACGGCCGGCACGTCGCGGTACACGCGGTTATGCAGGCGCGGGACCTCGATCCTGGCCACGGTCCGGCCGGCGAGGAAGTTGGGCACCGCCCACCACGGCCGACTCACGGCCTCCACGTCGCCGGGCGACGCCGCGGGCATTCCGCCGTCGAGCACCACGCGGGCCTGCGGAATCCCCCACACCAGCACGCACACCGAGAGGATGATCCACGGGACCCAGGCCGAGACCGTCTCGCCGCGCGTGAAGGGTCGCTGCGGCTCCGCGCCGGGCGGGGGCTCGACTTCGTCCTCGAACCGCCAGACCTCGGCCGGGCGCCAGACCTTGAGAAACAGGGCGAGAAGCACCAGCGAGATCAACCCGCCCGCCACGTCCACCAGCGTGGGCCCCAGGTAGTTGGCCGTAAGGAACTGCACGATCGCGAAGCTCCCGCCGGAGACGAGCACGGCGGGCCACACTCCGCGCAGCCCGCGAAAGCCCGACATGGTCGCCACCATCCACGCCGGCACCAGCAGGGAGAAGAAAGGGAGCTGGCGTCCGGCCATCTGGCTGAGCTGCATCTCGGGCAGGCCGGTGACCTCGGCCAGAGTGGTGATGGGCGTGCCCAGCGCGCCGAAGGCGACCGGCGCCGTGTTGGCGATCAGCGCCAGTCCTGCGGCGTGGAGCGGCTTGAAGCCGGCTCCAATCATCAGCGCCGCGGTGATGGCCACGGGGGTTCCGAACCCGGCCGCCCCTTCCAGGAACGCCCCGAAGCTGAAGGCGATCAGCAGGGCCTGGAGACGGCGGTCGGGCGAGAGGGCGGCCACCGAGGCCTTGACCTTCTCGAACTGGCCCGTCTCCACGGTCAGGGAGTAAAGGAAAACCGCGCCGAAAACGATCCATCCGATCGGGAAGAGCCCGAAACACGCGCCATACGCGGCCGCCGCTGCGGCAGCCGGCCACGGCATGCCATAGACCCCGATGGCCACGGCCAGGGCGGTGAGGAGACCCGCCGCGGCGGCCCTGGGTGCGGAAATCCCGAAAACCCCCAACGCGCCGAGGAGGACCACAATCGGCATGGCGGCCACAATCGTCGAGAGGACCGCCGAGCCGGTGGGGTCGTAGACCTGGGTCCACTCCATGAGCGACTCCTCAGATGAGTGGCAACACTCGGGCCCCGAACCGCCCGATTCTAGCTTCCCGCCTTCCTGCTTCGCAACCGCCCCGTATCCCCGTCGCCGCGCTGCTTCTAGCGCGACGAAAACACGACCCCCGCACCGTCGATTCCTCGCCAATGCGCCACAGGAAGGCCATCTCGCGGGCGGCGACCGGGGCGCTTTCGCCCGACGCCGGCGAATCCGCGCCTCTGAGTGGTTTACACTCTGGCCCGCAGCCGCTGGCTTTGCTAGACTCGGCGGAACCCTCCTTTGGGCCCGAACGACCGGACGGGGCGCGCCCAGTTGATGCTACCGGAAGACACCAGCCCAGCCGACGCGGAATCGCTTTCCGCGCGGATTGCGTCCCTTGAGCAGGCCCTTGCCGAGCAGCGTCGCGCGGAGGAGGCGATCCGCGACCACGTGGCGTTCCATTCCGTGCTATCCACGGTGCGGGGCGTGCGTCCCGAAGAGTCGGAAGAGGACCTTTGGCAATGCTTCCTCTCGGCCGTGGTGGCCCACTACGGGCTGCGCATGGCCTGGTACGGCCGATACGCCGAGGATCGGGTCCATCCCGTGGTCGCGGCCGGGCACCACGACAGGTACCTGGACGGGCTGGTACTCGAGATCCGAGAGCCTCGTGCGCCCGACGCCCGCTGTGCCATGAGCCGCGCGATCCTCGACCGCAAGCCGTTCGGCTACCCGGATCTCGCCCACGATGAGGGTTTTCGGCAGTGGCGCGACTACGCCCTGGAGCTGGGATATCGCTCAAACCTCGCCTTTCCGGTCGTCGTGCAGGGCCGGGTCGAGGGGGGGATTCTTCTCTATGCGGGCCACGAACACGCCTTCCCCGAGGATCGGGTCGAGCGCCTGGGATACCTGGTCGCCGAGATGGGACGGATTCTGGCCGACCGCCGGCGGCGCAGGGAGACGACCGAGACCATCCGCCGCGAGCGGCGGCTGCTGCGCCAGGTTCTCGCGCTTCAAGAGCGCGAGCGACGCATGTTCGCCTACGAGATCCACGACGGGCTCGCCCAGCAACTCGCCGGCGCGCTGTGGCAGTTCCGCTCGCTCCACGACCGGGGCGAGGCCGCAGCGGCCGAGCCGGCGTTTCGGCTCGGGCTGGAGCAGCTCGAATCCGCGCTGGCCGAAGCCCGACGCCTGATCGCGGGCCTCCGGCCCAGGCTCCTCGACGAGCAGGGGGTCGTGGCCGCAGTCGCACAACTCGTCGAGCAGACCGCGAGCCAGGGCGGTCCCCGCGTCGAGTTCCAGCACCGGCTCACCCGATCGCGACTGGAACCGACGCTCGAGACGGCCGTGTTCCGCATCCTTCAGGAAGGGCTGTCCAATGCCGTGCGGCACGGGCGCAGCGACAGGATACGCCTCCGCCTGGACGAGCGCGACGGGCGACTGGAGATCGAAATCCGCGACTGGGGCTTGGGGTTCGATCCCCAGGCCCCGGCCACCGACCGTTTCGGCCTCCAGGGCATTCGCGAACGGGCGCGACTGTTGGGCGGAACGTCGCGCATCGAGTCCTCGCCCGGGAGCGGCACCACGGTCCGCGTCGCGCTGCCCGTCTCCCCGCGCGACGAGGTCGCCGACGACGCGGAGGCGGGGCCGGCGTAGCAGGGGGGGCGGGGATGCTGTCCTGAATCGGCTCTTGCCGCGTGGAGGCCTTCACGCGAGAAGGGACTCCCGACCCCTGCTTGCGGCGCTCAAAGCACCGGCTCGGGATGGACCTGTTTGGCGATCCTTTCGACCTGGTCGCCGTTGAGCCGGCAGGGGAGCAACTGGCGGAGGTTCTCGGTGGCGGCGCCCACGCCCAGCTGCACCGCTTCGAGCACCTCGCGCCCGTCGCGCACCGCCCACGCGATGGCCGCGGCCATGGCGTCGCCGCAGGCGATCGAGTTCTCGATCTGCTCCGCCTCGGGAAGTTCGATGCGCCACGCTCCCTCGGCCGCGCTCACCCAGACCGGCCGGGCCCCGTCGGTCACCACGACCCACTGCGCGCCCCGGGCGTTGAGCGATTTCATCGCGGAGAGCAGCTCGCGCTCGTCGTCCAGGTCCCGCTCCAGCGTGGCGGCCAGTTCCGCCCGGTTCGGCTTGACGACCAGAGGCTTCAAGTCCAAGACGGACAGCAGTCCCTCGCCGCGGAAATCGAGCACCGCGGGGCAGGGCACGGTCTCCAGAAGCCTCCGGTAGAACGCCACCGGGGCGTCGATCGGAAGCGAACCGGTGAGGACCACGATGTCGGCCCAGTTGGCCTCCTCGGCGAACGCGTGGTAGTACTCGTCGAGCTCCTTCTCGGTCATGGCGCGCCCGTCCTCGACCAGCTCGGTAATCTGCCCGCTGGGACGTTCGATGATGGTCGTGCAGACCCGCGTGGAGACCCGCGTGTGGATGAACCGGTGACGCAGCGCCATGGCGTTCAGCTCGCGCTCAATCTCCAGCCGGGCGCCGCCGCCGACCGGCGCCAGGGCCAGCACCGGCCCGCCGAGATGGTTCGCGCCGATGGCGACGTTGAAGACTTTGCCCGAAGCGCACCACGCGACGCGGTCGGCGCGATTCACCTCTCCGGGTCGGAACGCGTCGAACGCGAGGATTTGTTGCCACGCCGGCGTGAGTCCGGCAGCCAGAATCATGAGATGTCCTCCGCGCGGTACGGGTCGAAGTTGAGTCGCTGCCCCCAGGCCGCGGTCGGTCGCGCAGCCGGGATCACAAGATGTCCTCCAGGATGGCCGTGAGCACTTCGTCAGGAAGCTCTCGGGGGTTCCCGCTCATGCTGCTGCCTCGACTGCTGGCGACGATGTCGGGAAGCTGCTCGCGCCGCACGCCCACCTGGGAGAGACGGCGGGGCACGCCCACCTCGTCGCACAGCCGCTCGACCGCCTCGATCAAGGCGTCCACCGCCTCGTCGGTTGAGGAGGACGGTCCCCGACCAATCAGCAGGGACGCCAGCTCGGCCAGCTCCGCCTGGCGCTCGTGGCGGTTGACACGCAGGGCCACGGGCAGCATCAGCGCGCACGCGGCGCCGTGCGGCACCCGGCAGTGCACCCCCAGCGCCGGCGCCACGCCGTGGGCCATCCCCAGGCCCGAATTGGCCAAGGCCATGCCCGAGAGCAGCGCGGCGTGCGCCATGGCCTCGCGCGCCGCCCGGTCGGTCCCCGCGCGGACCGCGGCGGCCACCGCCGGCAGGGCGATCTTCAGTCCCTGCTTGGCCAGCGCCTGGGGGATGGGCCGGGCCTTGCGCGACAGGAAGCTCTCGAAGAGCTGCGTGATCGCGTCCATGCCGCTGGCGGCCGTCACCTCCGGCGGGGCGCTCAACGTCAGTTCCGGATCGACCAGGGCCACGCGCGGAATCAGCCGGTCGTCGCGGAAGCTCTTCTTGAAGGGTGGATCGTACGACGAGATCACCGCGTTCTTCGTGGCCTCAGCCCCAGTGCCGGCCGTGGTCGGCATGGCCAGCACGGGCAGCGGCTGCTCGCCGAGCACCAGCCCCCGCCCCACGCCCTCCAGGTAGTCCCTTACCGTGTCGCTCTGGCGATCGACGGCCAGGGCCGCGGCGGCCTTGGCCAGGTCGATGGCCGCCCCGCCGCCGACCGCGATCAGGAAGTCGCCGGCCTTTGCCCCATGGCGCCGCAGCTCCGCGGCGAGGCGATCCACGTCCTCGACCTCCGGCTCCCGCTCGATCGTCGCCGCGACGGTCGACCCCACGTCGTCGTCGGCGAGCCGCTCCGCGATCTCGGCGACCACGCCGCGGTCGATCAACGCCTGGGCCCCGCAGACGACGAAGGCCCGGCGACCGAGGACTCTTCCGACCCGGCCCACCTCGCTCCGCCGGCCCCAGCCAAATACGATCCTCCACGGTGCGACGAAGTCGTACGAGGTGGCTTGCGAGACGAACATGACTTGCCCCAAGCAGATGCGGGAAGCCGGAGACGACCGCGACGAATCCCGCGCTGGATAGCCCGACCCCTCAACTTTTACGCGGAACGCCGCCCCGCCACAAGGGGCCAGCCCGCGCCGACGGGCGTTTCTGCCGGCCGTACGTGCTTCTATAATGGGTGCTCGGCATTTGTGAGCGGAATGTTAACAGACAGGCAGCGTGTTGGTTCAGACGCGGCTCGCAAAGAAGCCGTCGGGAGATCTCAGACCCATGCGAACATCACTCATCGCGGTTGCCCTGCTCGCTCTGCCGCTCGGCGCGGATGCGGCGGAGGACGTGAAAACGCGGCCCCACCTGGAGGCCATTCGATCGGTCGCCAAGGAAGGCGCGGGCCACGAAGCCGCCGCCCGGGCCTGGTCTGAACTGGTCCAGGCCGACGCAGCGCAATTGCCCGAGATCCTCGCCGGGATCGACGGCGCCAATCCCCTGGCGGCCAACTGGCTTGTGCTGGCCGCGCAGACCGTCGTCCAGCGCGAGCGCGACGCGGGCCGGGCTCTGCCCTGCGATGCCCTGGAGACCTTCCTGCGCGACCGCCGCCATGCCCCGCGGGCACGGTACGTTGCCTACACCTGGCTCGTCGAGGCGCGCCCGCCAATGCAGCGGCGGCTGCTGGCCGACATGCTCGACGACCCGAGCCTCGATCTGCGGCGCCAGGCTGTGGCACAGGTCCTTGGCGACGCGATCCAGGTGGAGGAGCTCAGCGACGCCGAGGAGGCCGTGCCCCTTTGGCGTCGCGCGCTGGCCGCCGCCCGCGACCCCGATCAGGTCGAGGAGATCGCCGCCCGGCTTCGCAAGGCCGGCGAGAAGGTCGATCTCCAGCGCCACTTCGGCTTCCTCACGCGATGGCACGTGATCGGCCCTTTCGACAACACCGACGGCACGGGCTACGCCGCCGCGTATCCGCCCGAGAACGAGATGGATCTGGAGGCCGCTTACGCCGGCAAGCACGGCCGGGTCAAGTGGGTCGAGCACTCGACCGACCACGACCTCGGCAAGATCGACCTGAACAAGGTGCTGGTCGAGGAGAAGGATGTGGCCGGATACGCCGTCACGGAGTTCGTGGCCGCCGCGGCCCGCGAGGTCCAGCTTCGTCTCACTTCGTACAACGCGGTCAAGCTGTGGCTCAACGGACGGCAGGTGGCCGGGCACGAGGTTTACCACTCCGGCTCGCAGCTCGATCAGTACGTCGCGCCCGTCGCCTTGAAGAAGGGTAAGAACGTGATCCTGGTCAAGATCTGCCAGAACAACATCCAGCAGGAATGGGCCCGCCACTGGGGTTTTCAGCTCCGCGTGTGCGACGACCAGGGCACCGCGGTGCTGCCGGCCGAATCGGGCAGCGCCGAGGGCCCTGGCTGGGGCCCGCGGCCCCGCCGCGGCGTGCCCGTCCGGTTCGCGTCGCGCTCGGCCGCCGCGCCCCGGGCGGGCTCCGGGCAGGTCGAATCCCGCGTGCTTTCCCCGTCGGACTGCTGGCTCCACTTCCGCGGCACGGACAACAACCCGGTCGCCGCGTCGGCGCGGCTCCCCCTGCGGTTCGGGCCCGAGGAGAACGTGACCTGGAAGGTCCCGCTGCCGGGACGCGGTCCGGCCGGCCCCGTCGTCGTCGGCGATCGCGTCTTCGTCACCGCCTCCGACGGCCCGCGAGAGGACCGGCTCCACGTGCTGTGCCTCGACGCCGGCTCGGGCAAGACGCGCTGGCACCGCTGGTTTTGGGCCACCGGCAGCACCGTGTGCCATCCTTTCGGAGCCGTGGCCGCGCCCACGCCGGCAAGCGACGGGCGCCTCGTGCTGGCCTTCTTCTCTTCCAACGACCTCGTGTGCCTCGACCTGGAAGGGAACCTGCAATGGCTCCGCGGCCTGGCCTACGAGCGGCCCGCCACGCGCAACGATGTGGGCATGGCCTCCTCGCCGCTGGTGTTGGGCCAGACGGTGATCGTGCAGTGCCAGACCTACGGCGACTCGTTCGCGGCCGGCCTGGACATCGCCTCGGGGCGCAACCGTTGGTGGCTCGATCGCGAGAAGGGCTCGCTGTGGGCCTCGCCCACGATCTTCCGCGCCCGCCCGGACGCGGAGCCGCTCGCCTTGCTCCAGTCGCGCCGCGGCCTCGCCGCGGTCGTGCCCCACAGCGGCGAGGTCGTCTGGGAGCACGAGGCCGGTTGCCATTCGATGGCCTCGGTCGTGGCGGCCGACGGGCGGATCTACCTGCCGGCCGGCGGCCTGGAGGCCCTGGAAATATCCGGCGGGGTACCCAGGCTGCTTTGGCGCCAACAGCGCCTGGTCTGCGGCGCGGGCAGTCCCGTCGTGCACCAGGGCCGCGTGTACACCGTCAACAGCGCCGGAGTGGTGTGTTGCGGCGACGTGGCCACGGGCGAGCGCCTGTGGCAGCTCCGCCTGGAGGGCAAGGGCCGTGTCTGGGCCACGCCGGTCCTGGCCGGGGGGCATCTCTACGTCATCAAGCACGACGGACGCGTCGAGGTCGTACAACTGGGAGAGAAGGGCCAGCAAGTCGGCTCCGGCCAGATCGATCCCGGGGCGCTGGCCACGCCTGCGATCGCCGGCGGCGCGATCTACTTCCGCACCGACGAACACCTGTGGAAGGTCGCATCCCCGCAGGGCGAGGCATCGCCGTGAAGGAGCGCATCCAGATCGTGCCGCGCGGCCCGGTGCGCGGGTCGATCCGTCCGCCGGGCTCCAAGAGCATCACCAACCGCGCGCTGGTCTGCGCGGCGCTGGCCGAGGGCTCTTCCGTGCTCCGCGGGGCCCTGGACAGCGACGACACGCGCGTAATGATCGATTGCCTGGGCCGCCTGGGAATCGACGTGCGCTTCGAGCCCGACAAGCAGGAGGTGCGCGTTGCCGGCTGCTCCCGGGCGCCCCCGGCGGAGCGGGCCGATCTCTACGTGGGCAACAGCGGTACCACGATCCGCTTCCTCGCGGCCCTGGCCACGCTGGGTCGGGGAACGTATCGCCTTGACGGCACGCCGCGCATGCGCGAGCGCCCCATCGGCGATCTGCTCGACGCCCTCGCGCAGCTCGGCGCCCACGCCCGAAGTGAGTGCGGCAACGGCTGCCCGCCCGTCATTGTCGAGGCCTCGGGGCTCCGCGGTGGGCGCACCGCGGTCTCGGGCAGCATCTCCAGCCAGTTCCTCAGCGGCCTGCTCATGGCCGCCCCCGGCGCGGCGGGCGACGTGGAGATCGCCGTGCGCGGCCACTTGGTCTCGCGGCCCTACGTCGACATGACGCTGGCGGTGATGGAAGCCTTTGGGGTCCGGGTCGAGGAGCGCGAGGGAGGCCGGTTCCTTCTGCCCGGCGATTCGGCCTACCGAGGCGCGGACTACGAGGTCGAGCCCGACGCCTCGGCCGCCAGCTACTTCTTCGCCGCGGCGGCGATGACCGGCGGTCGTGTGACGGTCGAAGGGCTCTCCCGCCGTAGCCTGCAAGGCGACGTGGCCTTCTGCGACTGCCTCGCGCGAATGGGCTGCACGGTCGACTATGGTCCGGACTCGATCACGGTCGAGGGCCGTCGGCTCCGCGGCATCGAGGCCGACATGAACGCGATCAGCGACACGGTGCAGACGCTCGCTGCGGTTGCGCTGATCGCGGAAGGCCCCACGTCCGTGACCAACGTCGGGCACATCCGCCACAAGGAGACCGATCGCATCGGGGCGCTGGCCTGCGAGCTGCGCAAGCTGGGGGCGGGGGTGGAAGAGCGGCCCGACGGCCTGACGATCGTGCCCGGGCCGCTCCGCGCGGCCGAGATCGAGACCTACGACGACCATCGCATGGCCATGAGCCTCTCGCTTGCCGGCCTGGTCGCGCCCGGCGTGGTCATCCGCGACCCCGGGTGCACGGCCAAGACCTACCCGCGGTTCTTTGAGGATCTCGAAGGACTGCTCCGCGGGTCGGAGCCGCCCGGCGGCCCTGCCGGCTCGTCCAGCCGTGTTGTCTTGCGGCGAGAGGACGCGGGGTGAACGCGTGGGTGCCACTGCTGGCTTGTCCAGCAGTGCTGCGTTGCGTGGGGGACCCCGGGCAACGGGCTGAGCCTGTCCACCCGAGCTTGATTTCCGGGGACACCACACATGACAGGATGGGTCGCCGTGAGGAGAAGGTGAGGCTCTCGTGGAAGCGGGGGTAGGTGGTCGGGCGGTAACGCCCACGATAACCTGGCGGAAATGGCGCCGGTGACGTTGGTTCCAGCTTGAAGCCCGACCGCCATTTCCGCTCGGCTTCATCCTCTGGTTCTGCAGTCTTTGCTGTCAGACATAGTGATCCGAAAACCGAACAACAAGGAGCTGCAAATCTGGTTTGAGTTCCTTCAATTCGTTGATTTCATCATCCGTACAGACTGGGTTGCGCCAAACAAGACGCGCCACTTTGGCGAATGCTCCTGATTGAAACAACTGTCGATAGTGATCAACTGGCGTGCAACTGGCCAAGTAATCGTCCATGTACGTTTCGTTGTATTCGCCCCATTCGAGACAGTACAAGTTCGGGAAGCAAGAAGACTTGGCGAGATTTGAGATGAAGTCCTGCGTGTCGTATCCCGCATCAACGCTGAGGAATCGGATCGGCCGCTGACCGACACCGAAGAATGCAGCATTGGGGGCGGACGGAACAGTAAATTCGCGCATCTTCGGAGATTTCGCAAGAAGTTTCGCGAGAATCCCATCTTCATCGTAATCTGCGCCAATCACCGAACGGTTGTGGTCGGCCGGTTGATTCAATTGGACGCTGAAGGTCTCTAGTTCTGGAAATGCGGCGTCCGTTTCCAGCAAGGGGCCGATGTCCCAATTGTGAGTCCCATTTGCGCCTTCATCTGGGCCGCGAAGAATCAGCGAGCGGATGTGGGGAGCAATCTCCGGCTTAGCGATCGTGGCGAGCAAGTCGAAGTAGCTGTCCTCGAGAGTCTCACCGTAGAAGTCCAGGTTGAATTGGCTGGCAGTGGATGTAATCGCGAGACGTTGCAAATACGCGCCAGGCATGTCCGGCTCGTTACGGCCGGCGATTCGTTGCCGCAGTGCTTCAAGTTGTTCCGCAACGTCAGGCATCGAATTGCTATTCCTGCAGAACGCCCACGATCACTGGGCCGCCGGAGTGATCTATCCAATCAAAACACGCGGTGTCGGCGGCTCCGCGTGCATCGTGTTGTTATCTGGTACGGTCTGCCTGCCCGCGAGTTCTCACTCGCGTTGGGTCAGCACTGGGATGACCGCACATGCAGGTCCTTGAACAGCTTTGTCGACCGCAAAATAGCCCACCGGCGTGTCCTTCTCATCGGTAATCAACCAGGAGCGCTCAATACGGGTGACAGCCTGAAGCGTGCGACCCGGCCTCAACTCTGCGCGAAACTCCTGCTTGTCTTCTTCGACGTGATAGAACTTCACGAGTTGTTTGGACTGATTCTCGAAAAACACAGCCATTGGCAGTCTCGGCTGCGAATTCGGTAGTTCGGTAACGTCCTTAACGTACACCCATGTGAGGCTAACTTTCGGGCTCGGAACGGTTCGATGAGCACTTAAATGAGATGCCGGCCCCATCAATCGAGATTCCTGCGATGTCGTAATGGCCGTACGCCCCATATTCACGCGGAGATCGCTCAGGCTGATCTGATTCAAGGCAATGATCAAATCGTCAATTTGCTGATCGTCAAGAATGGTGTTATCAAATTTGACCCAACAGGCACGCCACGAAAATGGGCCAATTAGGCTGTTGACCCACTTGATCTTCACCGAGCCCCCCATGGCCTCGATGCGAGCGACAGCCGCTTCTCGGCGAACCGATCGAATCACGAAGAAAGCGACCAGGAGCAAAACCAAGCCCGCCATTGCAAGTCCGGCTGTGATCAGCAGGCTTCTGGCTTGTCTTCTCATGAATGATCAGACGGTTAAGCTCATCTGC